>NC_021313.1:1953156-2604208 GCF_000403645.1 Salinarchaeum sp. Harcht-Bsk1 | reverse complement strand
TCTTCCCGGACGCCGTCTCCCCGACGACGAAGACCGTCTGCTCGTTCTCGAGGCAGAGCCAGAGGTACGCGGCGAGTTCCGGGGAGAGTGTGCCCCACTTCGTGATCTGGAGGACCGACAGCGGGACCTCTTCGCCCTGGCGGATCGTCAGCGAGGAGCCCTGTATCGAGACGTCGTCGGAGTAGATGATGTTGATACGCGAGCCGTCGGGCAGCGTCGAGTCGACGATCGGGTCGGAGTCACTGAGTGGATCGCCGATTCGCTCGCCCATGTTCCGCAGCCAGTTGTCGAACTCCTCGTTCGAGCCCCACTCGACGGTCGTCTCGAGCATGCCGAACGTGTCGTGATCGACGAAGCACTGCTGGGGCCCGATGACGTGAATGTCCTCGTTCGCGGGGTCGCGCATGACCGGTTCGAGCGGCCCGAACCCGACGATGTCCCGCGTCAGCTGGTACCGGATATTCTCGTAGGTCTTGCGGTCGACCGTCTTCGGCCCGCCGCTGATCCGGTCGACGAGCTGGTCGATCGTACCGACCTCTCGACCCTCGATCGCGACCGTCTCGGAGAGCAGCTGGTCGATCCGCTGGTCGTACTCCTCCTCGGTCTCGGGAGCGGGTTTCGTCGCCGAGCGTTCGAGTAGCCGACGACGGACGTCGTTGTAGAGCCCGAGTTCGGTGTCGTCGAGCGTCGGCTCGATCGCGTAGTACTTCGTGTCGCGACCGAGGTCACCGTAGACGTGACAGTAAATCGGACCACCGACGGGATAGAGCACGTTCGGCCGGTGGGTCTCGTACTCGCCAGTCGGTTCCTCGATCAGCTCCGGGAACTCGCCCGTGATGCGTTTGAACTCCTTGAGGTGCTGGGCCAGGTGCGGGCGTCGCCCCGCGACCTTCCGAAGCTCCGGCGTGATCTGTTTGGTTCCGTGATCTGCCATGTCAGGCCACACTCCTGCTCTCGATGACGATTCCGATGCCCGACCGGACGGAGTACCCGACCGAGTCACCGACCTGTTCGCCCATGCCAGTGAATCGCTTCACCGCGATGTTCCGACGGACGTCGTTGCCGACCTCGATCATCTGGAGTTCCAGATAGACGTCGGCGATCGACCGGAACGGTCCCATCGCCTCCTCGTCGACGGCAGTCGGGTCGACGGTAAGGATGACGATCTTGCCCTTCGCGACGATTTCCCGGAAGAAGGAGATGATCTCGAGGGCCGCCTGTCGCTCGTCGCCCTGCCGGACGAGGTGTTCGAACTTGGGGTCGTTCCGGAGGATGGCGTCGAACGTGTCGAGGATGATCACGTCCGATTCCCACATCGTCTCGGCGTCCATCAGCCGCTTCAGTAGCTGCATCCGCTCGCCCTCATCCTCCTCGTCCCCACGGAGCGCGCTCGAAGAGTCGATGTCGCCGTGGAGAAAGAGGAGGCGCTCGTCGAGCAGGTGATCCTCGACGCCGTAGTCCAGCGAGTGCATCTGGTCGATGAACCCCTTGACGGTGAGTTCCGTCGAGAGGAAGGTGACCGTGTGGCCCTCCTCGCAGATGCCGTACGTGAACCGCTGGGTGAGCGCGGATTTTCCGGCGCCGTACTGGCCCTCCATGATGGCGATGCTCCCACGGGGAATCCCGCCGCCCAGCTCCGCGTTGAGTCGGTCTCGGTCGTCGAGACCGAGCGGTACGAGGTTTCGTCCACTCATACGCGGAATCGCAACACCTCCTCGTCGCCGTTTGCCGTCACCTGCACCCGGTGGTCACCGGCATCGAGCGTCGTCGCGATCTCGATCCGGACGACGGAGCCGGTTCGCCAGTCGAGCGGCTCGCCCTCCAGCGACGTCACAGTGACGTCACCGTTGCCGACGTAGGCGCCGTCGACGAGCACGTCGACCTGGTCGGCTGTCGCGTCCAGATTCAACGATCCCGTGTTCTTCACGAGCACTGTCACGGTTCCGTTGCCGCCGGACTCGTTGTACACCGCGTCGCTGCCGGCGTCGGAGATGATCGTCAGGTCGGTCCGTACCTCCTCGCTGGTGTCCAGGCTCCGATCCGTGACGGAGCCGCTGATGCGATCGACCCCGGTGACGAGTGCGCCGGCGACCGTCGCCGCCACGAGCAGACTCGCGATGAAGATCACGAGGTGCGAGATCGAGACGCTAGCCATGCCGGATCACCCCGATCGCCCGGCGACGAGCGCTCGGGCAGACTGTCAGCGCGTGGAATGGATCACGCACTGGCGTTCACCTCCGTCGAGATGGCTGCAACGCCGGTCCCTGTAATCACCTTGACCCGGTCGGGCCGGACGGACTGGTTCACCGTCATCGTGAGCACCTCGCCGGGCAGGAACACGTCTGTCGTCGCGTCGCCGTCGATCGCCGTGGTCACGTTCGATCGATAGGCGCCGTCCACCAGCAAGGACACGCGACCGACGACGAGCTCGGAGGAGCCGGTGTTCGTGGCGTTGACCGTCAGCGTCGAGGTACCGCTATCGTAGGTCGCGTTCGCGATTCCGACGTCGGAGTTCGCCTGCATCAACTGGCGGTCCTCGCGATCCTCCTGGGCCTCCGAGACGCGCTCGTACCCGTTGTTCACCGCGCTGAAGGCGAAACTGAACGCGATCAGGCCGCCGATGAGGATCACGGCAGTCGCGCCGCTGACGCTAAACCCCATCCGAACCCACCTCCCCGGATGCGAGTTCGGTCACGTACTGGAGACTGCGGAGGTGGTCCTGCAGGTCGAGCGCTGCCGGCGGCGTCCCGGCCGGAGCGGTCTCGCCTTCCTGGTGCTGCTCCCCGAGGCCCTCCAGGTAGCCGAGGAGGTCGTCCCTGACGTCCGCAGTGAGCCACTCGATCGACTCGTAGTACCGGATCGCGTGAGCGGCGGTCGCGCCGTCGGCCGCCGAGACCAGCCAGTCCAGCCACTCGAGGACGACGGCGTCGCCAGCGTAGCCGTCTGGAAGCGCTTCGAGGTACGGCTTCGCGAGTTCGGCGTTCGAGAGGTCGGGAGCGGCCGCACCGTCGGTCGGAAGGAGGACCTTCTCGAAGCGGAACTCGTCTGCCCCGTTGCCGGTCGGCAGGTCCGCCGTCGGGTCGTCCACGAAGCCATCGCGGAACTGGCGGAGCCGTGCCCCGACGGCGTCGGTCCGTGGATCGACGAGTTCTCGCGCCGGGTCGTGGTCGGCCGACGGCGACGGTGCGACCGTCGAGTCTCCGCCTTCAGGAGGTCGGCGGGGATCGCCAGCACCGCGATGGATTCCCGACGGGGGTTCGTCCGGGTCGAACGACGAACCCTTGGCGTCGGAGGTGGATTCCTGCGCGTCGGAGGTGGATCCGTTTCCATCGACGGTGGAGCCGTCCGCGGCGTCACCACCTCCGGTCGAGGCCCCGGGGTCGAGTGAGGGTTCGGCGTCAGGTGACTTCACGGCGCCGGGTGAGCGATCCGATTCGGGTGCGTTCGCTGCTTCGGAAGGGTGCTCGGTTTCGGAAGGGTGCTCGGTTTCGGAAGGGTGCTCGGTTTCGGACGAGCGCTCGTTCGAGGCCGAGCACTCGTCCTCGGACAGTGAAGGCTCGGATTCGGGGGAGCGTTCAGATTCAGCGGAGCGCTCGGCGTCGGACCCGGCGCGGGTTTCCGTGTCCGCGGTCTCGACGTCTGCGGCTTCGACGGCGGCACGTTCCAGGATCGCTTCGACGTTCGCCCCGTCGTCGCCGGAAGCAGCACCGTCGCGAGCGATCGCGATACCCCCGAGCACCGCGACGAGCGACTGCACGTCGGCACCGACGCCAGCGACCTCGCCTTTGAGGTCGTCCAGACTCCGTGCCACGTCGGCGATGCTCGATTCCAGGTGGAGGTGATCGGACTCGAGTGCCTCGATGCGGGCCTCGAGTTCGTCGAGGTGATCGGGGTCGATACCTGCATTCGGAGGTGACCCGTCCGCGTCCCGGGGGTCGGCGCCGCCTGCTGCGGCGTCGGAGTCCTCCTGGTCGGCGGCGGAAAACGGCGGCGCGTCCTCGGCCTCGGAATCGACGACCGCGTCCAGGATCGCGGTGCCGCGTTCGCTCTCGGCGTCCGATCCGAAGACGATCGGATCGTCGTCCGGCCAGGGGCTCTCACCCGGTGGCACGCCGTCGGCACCGCCATCGGTGACTGGGCGGGCTTCCTCGGATCCGATCGCCGGGTCGGCGCGCGAGGTGGCCCGTTCGAACGCCGGCTGGTCCGATCGCTCGGTACTCGACGCTGGTCGTGCGCCGCGTGGATCGCCACCGAGGCGTGCCAGCACGTCGGCAACGCGGCCGACGACGCCGTTCGAGTCCTCGTCGCCCATTTCTACCACCCCCGATTATCGTGCATTGTAATGTTCGCGTGTTCGCAACGTCCGCGTTGGTTCCTCGTGGATACCGTCCACGTAGAGTCGTGGAACTTCGTACACCGGGAGTTCTTAAAGGTCTTATTGCCGTGTATGCGCGAACGGTAAGCCAGCGGCCCAGCGACCTACAGAAGACAGATGGTACCCCCAATTATCTTCGAAGATAATTTTGTCGTAAGCCTCAAGTGACCCCTCGATCCCGGGCCCAGCGGGAAACACGGCTCCCGAGTGGTCTGTGGGTGCGATCGACGCACTCGAAAACTGGCGAGACCGACGGAAACGGCGAGTGCACGACGAAGCAACAGTCTGACTGCGGTTGTAACGGCAGCGTTACTCGGTTCGCGGCGGGAACACGACGCCACCGTCGTCCCGAGCCGCTTCGAGGAGGTCCCCGATCGAGTCGTCCGTCGAGAGTCCCTGGTTCATCACGAACTGCTCGAGCGTCTTGACGGGGTACTGGACGGGAACGCTCGCGTCGGAGAGGAGGATGCCGAGCACGGCACCGGGCGGCAGGTCCGCGTCGACGGTCCGGGCGTACCACAGCAGGAGGTTGTTGAACGCCATCGTCACGTCGTCGGAGTGGAGGGTGTGGTGATCGATCGCCGTCCCGGCCTTGAGCGAGAGGTGGTAGCCGTACGCGGAGGGAGACTCTCGAAGCTGGCGCTCGTGCCAGTCCTGAATCGCGGTCCGGTCCAACGAAGGCGACTCGGGGGATGCGGTCGGTGCCTCACCGGTCGTCGCCGCTACTGACTCCTCGCGAGCCGACGCTTCGACGTCGGCATCGTCGACGGACAGTTCGGTCGGAACGTTCGGATCGGTCCCGTCGGGCGAGACCACGAATCGCCCTTCCCCGAGCTGTTCGACCCCGTCCTTGTCGGCGAGTTCGAGCTCCTGGGGCGAGAGAACCTTCCCCTCCTCGTCGGTGGGGTCCCCGTCGGGTGCCATAGTCGAGATATTCAGTCGGCACATATAGGTTTGCGGGCGGGGCCAGCGGAAGCGCGATCCCTGGCATCCAGTCGCTGTAACCCGCGCGACGACGACGCGTCGTTGCTCCCGCACTCTCACGCGCACCCCCAGGCACTCGTTCACACTCACGCCCGCAAGCCGATCGGCCGAGAGTCGCTAACCGGAGCACCGCCGACACGCCACGTCACGTTGCGCGCCGCTGCTCGATTAAGGATCTCGACGCCACGGTGCAAAAACGAAGTGCCGAAGAAGACGGGCAGGGTTGCCCGCGATCACCGCTGTGATCAGCTACGCGCTATCGTAGTTCGACGGTCTCTCCCGGGTCGGCGGTGGCGAGCGAGTCCGGAGCTCTGAGCGTGACCACAGTCTGGGACCCCTGTGGCGTCGTAATCGTCACCTCGGCCTCCTCACTGGGTTCGAGGTTCGCCGTGCTGTTCGTCGCCGAGAGATCGAGCACGATCTCGTAGAAGTCACCGGACTGACTCATCACGTTGTCGCTGCCGTCCTCCGCAGAGACGGCGGTCGTCGTGAACGTGTTACTGACGCCGTCGTTCGTTGAGTCGTTGTGGATGAAGTTCGTACTGTTCTCGTTGTTGTACTGGATCGTCAGCTCCTCGAGGTTTATCGCCTCGGCCCCGGCAGCTGGCTGGACGCCCACGTGAATTTCGGAGATGTTGTCTCCGGTTCCGGCGTTGTTCACGATCCCCGTCTGGGTCTGAACCTGCAGATTGTTCGCGACCTGCGCGGTCGATTCGGTCCCTGTATTTTCTGCCTGGTCCTGCAGGAAGCCTGCCGTGTTGATCAGTACGCCCGCGGCGATCGCGGCGACCAGCACCATCGCGATGAACACGATGAGGGTGCCGATCCCCACCTGACCGCGGTCATCTTCGTTTGGAATCAGTTTCATTGGTTGACCAGCCCTGTTGCGAGGGCGTACCTGCAACCGGATGGACGACAGTGTATAAATCCAGTGGCGATATTTTCTCTGTTGATAACCCGGAAGACCGATCCAGGAATCAGTATGTTAAGGCTATTGGCCATATCGAGTAGATGGAGGCGAATTTCGCGAGTATATTCGTCTCTGAGCGGCACTACGCGCACGATACCGAGTAAATCTCTGATCAGATAAATGAGATAGATCGTGGTCTCACAGGAGAGAATACCATCTCTGTCGTTCTCAATATCGAAAAACGGCTACCGACTTGACGTTATTCGGCGACGAGGCTGAAGACGATGAAGACGAAGCCGAGGGTCGTCACGAAGTAGTTGACCGTCAACAGCGACTGGGGGTTCTGGAAGTCGTTGATGAAGGCACTGATCGTGGTCGCCACAGCTGCACCGACGATGAGCGTGAAGCCGATCGACAGGTGGACCATGTGGCGGCGTTGCGTCTCGGCGTATGCGCGGATCGCCATGCCGACCATGGTGAGACCCGCCACAGCCAGGGTACCGCTGAACGCCAGATAGAGGAGTTCGATGGATTTCATCGTGACACCCGCGTCTGCGGGACTGACACGACCTGGGAAGGAGACCACCATAAATCCACGGCGGGAATTCTCTGCTGTGATAGCCGCCAGATCGACGGGAGCGTCTCAGCCGCGAAGGTCGCTCCAAACGTCATTGAGCGCGTTCTTGGCCTCCGTGCGCTCGGTGGTGTCGACGTCGAGATCGTCGTTGCCCAGTTCGACGACGATCTCGTCGACGTTCCGGCGGTACACCTTTCGCTGGCGGCCTTCGTCGGAGAACTCCTTCCCCTCCTGCTCTAGCAGTCCCAGCTCCTGGAGCTGCTCGACCCGCCGGTAGCTCGTAGCGATCGGAATGTCGAGTTCCTCGCTGAGCTCCTGGGCCGACTTGGGCTCGTAAGTCGTCTGCAGAATCTCGGGATTGTACTTGTTCCCGAGCGTGCTCAACAGCTCCACCGGATCCATATCGAACTACTAACCGGAAACGACTCAAATAAGTTATTGCCGCGTCCCAGGCGCTTGGACCGCCGTTTTCACCCACAATAACGGGATTCTCACGCCGACGAAATCGCTCTGGCGGCCAGCATCGACCGTTTCGGGACGTCTCAGTGGGGCGAATCGCCATCCGGTGACGAGTCGACCAGTGCGTCTTCGAGTCCCCACTGCTCCGCACGTGCTCGCGCCTCCTCACGAGCCTCGCGACGAATCGCGTCGACGCGTTCCTCGTCGGTGAGAAACGCCTGAAGAGCGTCCGCGTCGGTTCGCTCGCCGATGCCCCGATCGGCGGCAGCCGATCGCGTCCGGTTCGCGAGGTCCGCGTCTCGCACCAGCCGATCAGCGGGAAGGCCCGGCGGAATGCGATTGGCTGGCTCCTCGACGAACGGCACCGGACGATGGCGCTCGTAGAGTTCGACGCGGCAGGGCCCGGGGACCGACAGCTCCGCGAGCGCCTCCCGGCCGACCCTGCCGGTCCCAGAGTGTCGGGCCGCGACGGGAACGCCAGCCTCGAAGGCAAGCACGCCGACGCCCTCCGCATCGAGCAGGAGGACATCCTGGGGTTCGACCGTGGCGTAGCCGGTGATCGAGCCGTCGAGGGCACGCTCGAGGACGTCGCCGAGGTCGGAGACCACCTTCGACTGGAGCAGCTGCCCGCCATGTGCAGTCATGGCGGATCCGGTACCACGGCGCTGGCGAAGCGATCCGCGACAGCACCCGGGTCGCCAGCCTCGACCGTCAGCGTCCGTGCCGCTTCCCTGTAGGCCGATGCTGCGGACGAATCGGGCGCGTGCGCGAGGAGAGGTTTGCCAGCCTCACGCGCAGCACGAACCGCCTCGGACTCGGGCACCACGCCGAGCACCGGCCCGTCGAAGTACCGATCGCTCGACGCCGATACGCGCTCGACAGCACGGTCGTCTGTCACCCGATTGAACAGCACGCCCGCGCCTTCGGTGCCGTAGGAGCGAGCGTACTCCCTGACTTTCAGGCCGTCGCTCAGGGCGGGCACCGTCGGCTGGAGCACGGTGATCGTTCGGTCCGCGAGGACGATCGGCAACACTGCGCTCTTCGAGCCGAGCGCAGCCGGCGAGTCGAGCAGAATGACGTCCGTGTCGTCGGCGAGCTCGGCCACGACGTCCCGAAGGCGCTCGGGATGCGCCGCGCTGAAGCCGGCGAGGCTCGTGCCACAGGGGACGACCGACAGTCCGTGACG
This sequence comes from Salinarchaeum sp. Harcht-Bsk1, assembly GCF_000403645.1. Taxonomy (NCBI): domain Archaea; kingdom Methanobacteriati; phylum Methanobacteriota; class Halobacteria; order Halobacteriales; family Natronoarchaeaceae; genus Salinarchaeum; species Salinarchaeum sp. Harcht-Bsk1. The sequence goes on along the minus strand of NC_021313.1, from coordinate 2,595,717 downwards.
CTCGTAGACGGCGTCCTCTACGGGCAACTCCGGGTCCTCCACGAGGAGATCGTGTAGCGTCGTGTCGACGTCGGCGAGTCCTGCGTGGAAGAGGAGGTTCGCCATCCCGGTATCCGCGTCGACGACGGTGACGTCGTATTCCTCGGCAAGCGCCATCCCGAGCGCGAGCACAGACGTGGTCTTGCCGGTCCCGCCTTTCCCGCTCGCGACGGCGAAGGCCTCAACCATTGGCTGCTACTGTGGAATCTTTCAGGCAAAAGAGTTCGGATCGAACGCGAGACGCTCGGTCCACCTTGCGCACCAATCGGTTTACTCCTCGTCGATCGGTTCGAAGGCGTGCTCCCCAGTCGGGAATTCGCCCGACTCGACGTCGGCAACGTAGGCTTCGACGGCCGAACGGATCTTCGAATCGAGGTCCGCGTACTGCTTCGAGAGTTTGAACGACTCGCCGCTCAGGCCGATGACGTCGTTCGTGACGAGCACCTGCCCGTCGACGTACCGCCCGGCGCCGATGCCGATCGTCGGGACGTCGACGGCTTCGGTGACGGCTTTTGCCGCAGCCTCGCTCACCGTTTCCAGGACGATCGAGAACGCGCCAGCAGCTACCAGCTCCTCTGCAGTATCGACGAGCGCTTGCATGCCCGCCGAGACGTCCCGGTCCTTGCCCTGGACGAACGCCCCTCCGATCTCGTTGTTGCGCTGGGGCGTGTAGCCGATGTGGCCCTGGACCGGGATCCCGAGTTCCGTGCAGCGATCGACGATCTCGATCGTCGTCTCGCCGTAGGGAGCGGTCTCGAGTTTCACCGCGTCGGCGCCAGCCTCCTTCATAAACCGGCCAGCGTTCTCGACGGACTCGGCGATCGAGGTGCCGTAGGAGAGGAACGGCATGTCGCCGATCACGAGCGCATCGTCGACGGCCCGGTCGACCGCGGCCGTGTTCGAGAGCGCTTCCTCGAGGGTCACCGGCAGGGTGTCGTCGTACCCCATGTGGTTGTCCCCGGCGCTGTCACCGACGAGGATGGCGTCGACGCCGCCACGATCGACCTGGCGGGCGATCGGCGCGTCGTAGGCCGTCAGCATCGTGATGGGCTCTCCGGACTCGTAGCGGGTCTGGAGATCCCGAATCGTCGTTCGCGACACAGGTCAAATCGGGCGGGCCGATGTGATAAATCTCGCGTCGAAATTGCGAATCTGTGTGTCCTTCGATGCGTGAATATGTGCTGTAGTGATTGCTGCTGATGGCTAGACATCGAACCGCTTGGAAGCCCCCTCCCGCTCGACTCGGGCGGCTCGTTGCGCTCCTCGCCTCAGTCGCTTCGCTCCCTCGGCTGTGGTGCTTACTACGCCGGCCTTCGTCGAGCGGTCGGCCCCTTCCAGTCCCACCCACGGTGGCTTGACAAATGGAGTCAAGCCATGGTGGATCGTCGAGGCCCACGACGCCCCGGTGGGGTGTGAAAGCTCACGTCGCGAGGTCGTCGACGTGCACTCCGTCCCTGCGGCTGGCAGGATCGACTCCTGTGGGCATCCTTGCCGGAGTCACGGACAGCGGCCGGTCGGACCGGTGTCTCAAGAGTTATCCGCAGCGACCGGAAAGCGACGGTATGACGAAGTTCGGCTGGTTCGCCTCGCTCGAGGAGTTCTCCCCGCAGGAGTGCCTCGATCAGGTCGACATCGCGTACGCGAACGACTTCGACTCGATCACGGTCAACGACCACTTCCACCCGTGGTTCCACACGGGCGCGGACGGCGAGGAGGCCAACTGCGGGAACTGCTGGTCCTGGATGCCGATCGCGCTCGACCGCACCGAGGACATGGAGATCGGGACCGGCGTCAGCGCGCTGCTCCGGCGCTACCACCCCGCGAACGTCGCCCACCGTCTCGCGACGCTCGAAGAACTGTATCCGGGCCGCGTCTTCCTCGGCGTCGGCACCGGCGAGGCACTCAACGAGTCACCGCTCGGTAATCCGCTGCCCGACTACGGCGAGCGAGCCAAGCGCACGGCGGAGGCGATCCGACTGATCCGCCGCATGTTCGAGGAGGAGTTCGTCACCTTCGACGGCAACTTCTACCAGACCGACGAGGCGAAACTCTACACCGGTCCCGACGAGGCGCCGCCGATCCACATCGCCGCGAGCGGCCCGACCGCGGCACGGATGGCTGGCGACCTCGGCGACGGCCTGATCACCGTCTACGAGGACCCAGAATTCATCCACGACACGATTTTCGCGCAGGTCCGCAACGGCGTGGAGAAGTCCGAGCGCAACGAGCACTTCGACGACGTCGAGAAGACGATCCACATCCACGTCTCGCTGGACGAGGACTACGAGGCCGCTCTGAAGCCAGCGCTCCCCTGGCGGGGCACCCTCGTCGAGCGGTTCTACACCGACGACGTGGCCGACCCCCGCGTCATCCAGGAGGCCGGCGAGGAGGAAGTCAGCGAGGAGGAACTCACCGACGCCTACGTGGTCACCGACGACCCCCAGGACGTCATCGACGTCACCGAGACCTACGTCGACTGTGGGTTCGAGCACATCGTCTACCAGAGCCACTCTCCCGACCAGGAGGCCTTCGCGGAGTTCGTCGCCGACGACGTGATGCCCTCCTTCTAAGCGACGACGGGGTTCCAGTCCCGGTCCGTGCCGCTCTCCAGGGAGCGTCGTGTGAGGTCGACCGTCGGCTGAACACAGCCTACGGCGTCCACTGTGTAGCTGGCCACAATGGTCTTCAATTGCGGGCCCATCCTCGCGATAGAGCGGATGCCAGCGATACTCCTCGTGGGGTCGATTTCGGAGACTGCGACCGCGACGCTTGCCGACGGCGGCTACACGGTCGAGGGCGTCGACGAGCAACTGCTGGTCGACCCTGCAAACGGCGGATCCGACCTGCGGGGAGCAGTCACGGAGCGCGTCGAGGAGGTGGACTGCGCGCTCGTTAGCGTCTGCGACTGGGACCTGGACGCGATCGAGATCCTCAGCGATACCGTGCCGAACCTGCCGATACTGTACGCGGTCGATGCGGAGGCTGCGGGTGCTGCCGGCGCCGCACTCGCGGCTGGCGCGGACGACAGAGTACTACTGAACGGCGATCGCGACGGTGACCGGATTTCACGACGGCTGACCGGCCTCGTCGAGTCCCCGGAGCGGTCAAACGGGTCGCTTCCAACGGGACAGAGACGGTCGGCGACCGGCCGCGACACCCCCGGTCAGTACGACGGAATCCACGACCACAGGATCGGGGCGCTCCTCGAAGGCGCTCAGGACTTCATGGCTGCCAGTTCGGCCGACGCCGTCGCCGAGACCGCGGTCGAGACGGCAGAGCGAGCGCTCGGATACGGCATCGTCGGAGTCTTTCTGCAGGACGAAGACGGCGAAACCACCAGACTGGCCGCGAAGTCCGCCCGAGCGGACGAACTCCTCGAGGGCGTGGAGACAAAGCCACTCGAAGAGAGTCTCCTTCGGGCCACGCTGGAGAACGAGCGGACGGTCGAACTCGATGCCGAGGCGCTCGCGGAGCAAACCATCGAGTCGCTCGGCGGTGCAGTACTCTTTCCGCTCGGGAGCCACGGCGTCCTCGGGTTTGGGTCGACGGACGAGGACGCCTTCGGCGAGGGCGACCGTAGGGCGGGCGAACTCCTCGCAGCGAACGCCCGCAGCGCACTCGACCGTATCGAACGCGTCGAGCGCATCGAGACAATCCACGGCGTGATGCGCGAGATGCTCGACGCACGCAGTCCCGACGAGGTCGCTGATTACGCAGTCGATGCGGCGCGGTCGATCCTCGGCTACCGGTTCGTCACGTGCTTCATGCACGACGAGGAGACGGAGCGGCTCCAGCCCGTCGCCTGGACGGCGGAGACGGACGCCTTGACGGACGGCGATATCCCATCCCCTTCCCCGGGTGACGGTGCGATGGAAGCGTTCCAGTCCGGCGTCGTCGTTCGTAGAGATAGTGCTGGATCGTCGGGCGGGATAGACGGCGGTGCCGATTTGCCGTTCACGAGTAGACTCCACGTTCCCATCGAGTCCCACGGGACGATCCTCGTCGCTACGCCTGGGGACGAACCGTTCGACGAGTCCGACGTGCAAGTCGCACGCTTGCTCGCGACGAATACCGCAAGAGCGCTCGATCGAGTCGAGCGAACCCACGAACTCGAACGGCTCGAGACAGTCTTCGACACGGTCAACGACATGGTGTACGTCCACGACGAGGACGGCTACCTGCTCCACTGCACCCCCGTCCTGGCCGACAGGCTGGGGTACGACCGCGACGAGTTGATCGGCGAGAACGTCGGGACGCTCATCGACAAAGAAGCGGAGGCCGAGGGCGTCAACCTGATTCAGGAGCTGATCGGCGAACCGCCGGGGGCGACGAAGACCCAGCGACTCGATCTCTCGACCAGCGACGGCGAGGAGGTCCCCGTCGAGCTGGACATCAGTCTCCTCCCGGGCGAGGAGTACCGCGGCGTCGTCGGCTCGGTTCGAGACATCAGCGACCTGCTGGCCGTCCGGGAACGGCTCGACTCGCAGCAGGATCGCTTCGAGTACCTCTTCGAGAACATCCCCGACCCCGTCGTCGAGGGCTACCTCGATGACGAGGCGACGGTCGGATCGGTCAACACGGCGTTCGAGGAGACGTTCGGCTACGAAGAATCTGAAATCGCAGGGGAAACGCTCAACGACGTGATCGTCCCCGAGGAGAACCTCGATCAGGCCCGCGAGCTCGACGAGCGGTCGGCAGCGGGGAAGGTCAACCAGGCGGAGGTCGAGCGGGAGACGCAGTACGGACTCCGCGAGTTCCTCTTCCGGGGCGTCCCGTACGAGGCGCCCGATGGTCGAATGCACGGCTTCGGCATCTACACGGACATCACCGAGCAGAAGGAGCGGGAGCGTCACCTCGAGGTGCTCCAACGGCTCCTCAGACACAACGTTCGCAACGAGGTCAACGTCCTCCTCGCGGGAATCGACCAGCTCGAAGCAGCCCGGCAGGACGACTCGGGAGAAATCGACGACGAGCAGGAAGCCGAACTACTCGCGACCCTCGACGAGACCGCGCAGGACCTCCTCACCATGAGTCAGAAGGCCAAGCGAATCAGCCGAGTCATCGACGCCGAGACCGACAGACTCGGAGAGCTCGACGCGGCGGCGATCACCCGCTCTGTCGTCGAGCAATTCAGGCATCTCAACACCGACGCGACGATCGAGGCCGACCTGCCCCCGGAGTGCCCGATCCTCGGATCGGGAGCGATCGAACGCGCTATCGAAGAACTCCTCGGAAACGCACTCCAGCACGGGGGAACGGCTCCGACCATCCGGCTGACGCTCACCTGTGACGACGACGGTGCGGAGCTGACCGTCGCCGACGACGGCCCCGGCATTCCCGAGGCAGAGCGGAACGTCCTCGAGGACGGAGAAATTACGCCGCTCCAGCATGGAAGCGGGCTCGGCCTCTGGCTCGTCGCCCACGCGACCGCCGCCAGCGGCGGCACGGTAACCTTCGACGAAGCGGCCGACGGCGCCCGAGTGACGCTCTCGTTCCGACGGCCGAACGACGAGGGCTGAACGACGCGGTTGAACGCGAGCTACGACGCCTTTCTGCGAACGAGACGACGGCTGAACGCGAGATATGACCTCTGTACGCGACTCCGAAAGGGAGGGTTGAAGGGACTGGACGGGCAGGATCGCTCATGGCCGATACGTACACGCTCACCATCGAGTCGGATTCCGAGCACGAGGACGAGACCGTCGAGGTCCCCCAGGGTGCGATCGACGCACTGGCACAGGACGACGATTCGCCGACCGTGATGGCCGGTGACCTCGTGATGCTCGGCCTGGCCCAGCAGCTCCACGCCAACGTCTTCCACTCCGAGCAGGCGCCCTCCGAGCAGATCCAGCAGGCCAACGAGGACCTCGACGAACTCTTCGAGGATCGGTTCGGCATGACCTTCGAGGAGATGGCTGGTCACGAGCACTGAGGCGGCTACTTCAGAGAGCCAAGCGCTTTCGCCGTCGAGTCCCCGACGTGGGGCGGCCCGAGGAACGGGGGACGGCTTCGACGACTTTTTATAGCCCATAACCATCGTTTCCGACGAGACAGGCTTCGCCTGTTTCACTGATCCGTAGGAGCCTAAGGCGCACTACGGAGGTGAACAATGGCAGATCAGGAGATCGAACTGGCAGTTTCTCGCGCACTCGAGGAGTCGCCGGACCGGAACTTTACCGAGTCCGTCGACCTCGCGATCAATCTGCGCGACCTAGACTTGAACGACCCGTCGAATCGTGTCGACGAGAGCATCGTCCTTCCTGCCGGCACCGGCCAGGAGACGAAGATCGTCGTCATTGCTGAAGGTGAAACCGGCGTCCGAGCCGAAGAGGTAGCCGACGACGTCCTCTCCGGCGACGACCTCGCAGACCTCGGCGACGACGACGATGCGGCGAAGGACCTCGCTGGCGACACCGACTTCTTCGTCGCAGAGGAGGCGCTCATGCAGGACGTCGGGCGCTACCTCGGGACGATCCTGGGGCCACGCGGCAAGATGCCGACCCCGCTCTCTCCAGACGACGACGTCGTCGAAGTCGTCGAACGGATGAAGAACACCGTCCAGCTCCGCAGCGGCGACCGGCGCACGTTCCACGCGCTGGTCGGCGCCGAAGAGATGTCCGCCGAGGAGATCGCCGACAACATCGACGTGATCCTCCGGCGTCTCTACGCGGACCTGGAGAAGGGCCCCCAGAACGTCGACACGGTCTTCGTGAAGACGACGATGGGTCCCGCCGAGGAGGTAGTGTAGATGAGCGCCGAACACCGCACCGAGACGATCCCGGAGTGGAAGCGCGAGGAGGTCGACGCGATCGTCGACATGCTCGACCAGTACGACAGCGTCGGCGTGGTCGACATCACCGGCATTCCGAGCAAGCAGCTCCAGGACATGCGCCGTGGCCTCCACGGCACCGCCGCGCTCCGCGTCAGCCGGAACACGCTGCTCCGTCGCGCGCTGGAGGAGTCCGATCGCGGACTCGACCAGCTCACGGAGTTCGTGACCGGTCAGGTCGGGCTCATCACGACCAACGAGAACCCCTTCGGACTCTACCAGCAGCTGGAGGAGTCCAAGACGCCTGCGCCCATCGGCGCCGGCGAGGTGGCTCCCAACGACATCGTGATCGAGGAGCAGGACACGGGGATCGACCCCGGTCCGTTCGTCGGTGACCTCCAGACCGTCGGCGCGGCCGCGCGGATCATGGAGGGCTCGATCCACGTCACCGAGGACAGCACCGTCGCAGAGGCCGGCGACGAGGTCTCCGACGACCTCGCGAACGTCCTCGGCGAACTCGGCCTCGAACCCAAGGAGGTCGGTCTCGATCTCCGCGGCGTCGTCGCAGACGGCGTCCTGTTCGAGCCCGAGGAACTCGAGATCGACGTGGACGAGTACCGCGACGACGTCGCGACCGCCGCGGCGCGCGCTCGCAACCTCTCGGTCAACGCGACGTATCCGACGGCGACGACCGCAGGGACCCTCATCGCGAAGGCGCAGGGTGAGGCCAAGAGCCTCGGTCTCCAGGCCTCCATCGAGAGCCCCTCGCTGGCCGACGACCTCGTGAGCAAGGCGGACGCGCAGGTCCGCGCGCTCGTCGCACAGGTCGACGACCCCGAGGCGCTCCCGGAGGACCTCCAGGACGTCGAAGCCCCCGCACAGCCGGCAGCCGAGGAGGCCGCCGAGGCTGACGAGGCGGGCGACGACGAGGCAGACGACGAACAGGCAGACGACCAAGCGGACGCGGAGGCCGACGACGAAGACGACGGTGACGACGACGGCGACGCAGCAGCGGAAGGCCTCGGCGACATGTTCGGGTGATTACAAATGGAGTACGTATACGCAGCACTCATCCTCAACGAGACCGGCGAAGAGATCAACGAGAGTAACCTGACGGACGTGCTGGAGGCAGCGGGCGTGGACGTCGAGGAGTCCCGCGTCAAGGCCCTCGTGGCCGCCCTCGAGGACGTCGACATCGACGAGGCCGTCGCGGAGGCGGCCGCAGTCCCCGCCGGCGGAGCCGCCGCAGGTGGCGCCGCCGAGGGCTCGGCCGACGAGGCCGAGGACGAGGAGGACGAAGAGGTGGAGGAGGCCGACGAGGACCTCCCCGACACGACGGACGACGACGAGGAAGAGGAGGCCAGCGGCGAGGGCCTCGGCGACCTCTTCGGCTGAACTCCGTTTCGAACGCAGTTCCGACTACATCCTCGTTTTATTTGGATTCGATAGCTGCAGCGCTGGCCGTGAAGAACTGCTCGACCGCTACAGCAAAGCAGTAGGAAGCCCCCTCCCGCTCGACCGGCCGCGGCTCGCTTCGGTCCTCGGCTCAGTCGCTACGCTCCTTCGCCTGCGGTCCTTACTTCGCCGGGGCCGGATCGAGCGGTCGGCCCCTTCCAGTCCCACCCTGTGAAATGTGAACAGGTCGTCGCCCCGGTGGATCGACGAGCAAGCTGTGACTGGCGGTCAATCCCGTCTCCGTAGCTGGTGGGAAATCCAACGCATTTCGCGCACCCGACATTACTCGCCGGGTGGGAATGGAAGGGGCCGAGCGCTGGCGGCTGGTACCGAAGTAAGCACCGCAGCGAACGGAGTGAGCGAGGAGCGCAACGAGGTAGCTGCAGCCAGCGCTCGGGGGCTTCCAAGCGGTTCGCTGTCCGGGCAGTGCTTCGGTCACTTGAGACGAAGTTCCCTGGCGTCAGACGCACGCTTATTAGCCCCGGGGCCGTCGGATCCGGCCATGCCCGAGATCGAGATCACGGAGGACCAGCACGAGTACCTAGAGGCCCTCCGGGAGGACATCCAGCAGGACGTCGTGGGGAAGTACGCCCACGTCCGGATGGTCGACGCGGTCCAGTACCTCATCGACAACCACGAAGGCGAGATCAACGCGACGGTGACCGCCCCCTCCGCCGGTCCGGAGGTCTCTGCGGAAAACGCGCCGGCGGCGGACCCCGTGGAAGAGAGCAGCGAGGACGACGCCGAAGACGATGCGGAAGCCGACGACGAACCGGAGGAGGAAGCGGATGCGGACGAGAGCGAGGACGCGGAGGAAACAGCGGAGGACGGAGCCGAGGCCGACGACGATGCTGAAGACGACGCCGACGCGGACGAGGAGGACTCCGGCGGCACGACCAGCTCCCCGCCGATGGCCGCGGCTGCTGGCGGCGACGACGACGGGATGCTCTCGGCGATGATGGCGCTGATGGACACCCACGACGACAAGTGGGAGGAGGCGTCGGGCGACACCGGCTACGAGGTCGAACTCCCCGATGGCTCGACGGAGAGCGCGGGCACGCAGGACGACGTCCGGGCGTTGCTGTTCAAGCACTACGAGTAGCGGCCGGGCAGCCTCGCCGATGGGAAAATGCGCCAGCCCGTCGACCGAAGACGCCAGTGATCGTTTGAGTCATCCCAGTTTTTACCACGCAAACGGCGGAAGAACCGGCCGTGGAGCGCCGAACCTACCTCGCCGGGATGGCTGGCCTGATAGCAGGAACGGCGGGCTGTCTGGACCTCGGTGGCCAGTCCGATTCGGTGAGTGACGAGCCGTTTTCGAGCTATACCTGTCCCCCTGAGGGCATCGACGCCGAGGGTCGCGAACTGTGGTGTTCGCACACGGCAGATGCCGACGACCGGGAACTCGTCCTCGAACCGTCCGTCGAGCAAAGCCCGAACCCGAGCGAGGTCCGCTTGCACCTCACGAACGAGTCGGAGACGTCGATGCGGTTCAATCCAGCAAGTTGGTCGATCTGGCTAGAGCAATCCGGCGAGTGGCGCGCGCTGGAGCAAACGTGGGTCGGCGACGGCTTCGCCGATCTCGGTCCAGGACAGACCCACGAATGGGGGTTCGAGGAAGTCATCGAGCTCATCAACGACCGGTTCGATCCAGAACCAGCGACCTATTTGGCCGCCATCGCGACCCCACGCGGATCACCGGCTGCACTTCTCCGGATAACAGACGACTAGGTGGTTGGAGCGTTGATAGATCGATTCGACGATCACGGACGGTCGGACTACCGTCAGTTACCGTACGCAGCGACGTAGTAGGCGGCCAGCTTCCTAATCTGCGGGTGGGAGACGGCGTACGGACGGTGGGCTCGCACGACGTCGTACGCTTCAGAGAGGTGACGACGTTCCTCCACCGCGACGGTCGCGGCGACGACGGCAGTGCTGCGGGAGATGCCGGCCTTGCAGTGGACGAGGAGATCCCCCTCCTCGCGGTAGCACTCGCAGGCCGCGTCCGCGGCCGATCGGAACTGCTCCCAGGTGGCCTCCCTGCTGTCGGGCATCGGCCTGTGATGGGTGGTCGCCGGTGCCGGATCCTTGGCGACGGTCAGGACCGCGTCGAACGCCCGGTCGCAGTACGCCGGATCCGCGGCGTGACAGTTGCCGAGGTAGAGCGGTCGATCGCCGATCTGCCTGACGATCGACGCCTCGGGGTGACAGCCGAAGGGACGCACGTGTGGGCCCTCCAGTTCGCGACCGTCGATCCGGAACTCGATTCGGGGGTCGTCCTGGGACGCCATCGTGCGATTAGGGCAAATCCGCAGCGATCCGCTCGATCGACTCGCTCAGCACGTCCACGCCGATGCCGATCGAGTCCTCGTCGACGTCGAACGTCGCGGTGTGGTGCCCGCCTGGGTGGTCGGTGCCGACACCGACGTAGGCAGCGAGGCCGCCGTTGTCCTGCACGGCCTGCATGAGGTAGGTCGCGTCCTCGCTGCCGGCGAGGTCGTCGCGATCGAGGACGCGCTCGACGTCCGCGTGGCCCTTCGCGACCGCGCCGACGACGTCGCGGAGTTCGTCGTCGCTCGTGGCGGAGGGCGCACGGCCGTCCTCGGAGATCGTGAGGTCGCACTCGTGCATCGTCGCGGCGCCCTCGAGCACCGAGCGCGCGCGGTCGTCCACGTACTCCATCAACGGCGTCGTCTCGCCGCGGACCTCGACGACGAGACGCGCGTACTCTGGGATGACGTTCGATGCGGTGCCACCCTCCGCGATCCCGGCGTTGACCCGCGTGGGGCCGTCCGAGTGCCGGGGAATCGCGTAGAGGTTCTGGATCGCCGCGGCCATCGCCTGATTGGCGTTCCGCCCCTGCTCAGGGCGGCCGCCCGCGTGGGCTGGTTCGCCCTCGAACTCCGCCTCGACCTGCGCGACGGCGAGGAAGCCCTCGACGCCCGCGACGATCTCGCCGGTGGGGTGGTCGAGCCCGAGGTGGATCGCGAGCAGGGCGTCCACGTCGTCGAGGTGCCCGGACTCGGCGACGGCCTTGGCGCCGCCAACCTGCTCCTCGGCGGGCTGGAAAATTACCTTGAGCGTGCCCGCGAAGTCGTCGCTCTCGGCGATCGCCCGGAGCACGCCGACGCCGATGGCTGCGTGGCCGTCGTGACCGCAAGCGTGCATCGCGCCCTCGTTCTCCGAGCGGAAGCCCTCGGCGGCGGGGACGTGTTCGGGGTCGTCGGACTCGGCCCGCGGGAGGCCGTCGATGTCGACGCGGAGCGCGACCGTCGGGCCCTCGCCGCGGTGGAGTTCCGCGATCAGACCGGTGTGGCCGCCCTCGAGCTGGGAGACGATCGCCTCGTCGGCGCCCGCCTCTAGCGCTCGGTCGGACCACTCCGAGAGCGTTTCGTCGTCGGGCACCGCCATCCGCGCATCGCTCGCGAGCGCGTCGGGGCCGACGTGGAGGTCGTCCACGCCGATCTCGCGGCACGCTTCCACGATCCGCGCAGTCGTGTAGAATTCGCGCCACGCCGGCTCCGGGTGGCGGTGGAGGTCTCGCCGGAGGTCCACCAGTCGATCGATTTCCGTCGCTGTCGCCATGGCTGGGCGTCCGTGACGAATCCACTTAACGGCTCGCGAGCAGGCGGACTGCGACGAACGAGCGCCGAGCAGTCCCGTCCCGTGGAGACGAAATCCCCATACGCCGTGGGCGCGGAGCAGCCACCAGATGGAACGCGGGTCGATCGACCTGGCGACGCTCCCCGGCGGTCTGGACCTCTACGCGACGCTCGAGAGTGGGCAGTCCTACGGATGGATCCGAGAGGACGGCCGCTGCTACGAGGGCGACGGTCCGCCACGCTGGCGCGAACCGGCGACGGCGTCCGAGGACGCAAGCACCGACGCGCGATCGGACTCTCCGTGGTACGTTCGGGTCGTCGACGGCGACGTGCTCCGGGTGCGACAGCGCGGTGGCGTCACCGACGGGACGCTCGAGTGGGAGGGCAGCGCGGACCTGGAGGCGGACCTCCGACGGCTGCTCCGCCTCGACGACGACCTCCCCGCGATCCTCGAGAGTGCACCGGACGATCCGCTGCTCGCTTCCGCCATCGAGTACGCGCCCGGGATGCGCCTCGTCCGGGATCCGCCCTTCGAGACGTTGATCGCGTTCATCTGCTCGACGCAGATGCGGGTCGCGCGGATCCACGGGATGGTCACCGCACTGGCCCAGGCGTACGGCGAGTCCGTCGCGTTCGACGGTCGCACCTACCACGCGTTTCCGGAACCAGCCGCGCTGGCCGACGCGACAGAGGCGGAGCTACGGGACCTCGGTCTCGGGTATCGAGCCCCCTACGTCCAGGAAACCGCCGAACTCGTCGCCAGCGGGGAACTCGAACCGACGGACGCCCTCGGCGAGTCCTACGAGGACGCCCGAGAGCTACTGACCGGGTTCGTCGGCGTCGGCGACAAGGTCGCGGACTGCATCCTCCTGTTCTCGCTCGGCTACCTGGAGGCCGTCCCGCTCGACACGTGGATCCAGACCGCGATCGCGGAGTACTACCCGGAGTGCGACCGCGGAAACTACGCGGAGACCTCTCGGGCGATCCGAGAGCGTTTCGGCGGCGAGTACGCTGGGTACGTTCAGACCTACGTATTTCACTGGCTCCGCGTCGGCCCCGAAGACGTCTAGCGCCCCGAAGGAAACGAGTCTGCGACGCCACCGCCAGCGGCGTCCGTTGAGCTTGCTCCGCTCCTCGATCCGACGGCGACGCCACGTGGAACTACAGCTTCTCGAGGGATAGCGTGTACCCACCGGTCGCCTGACCGGACAACGAACCGGGCCAGAGCGTGTAGGTACCGTCAGCGGGCAGCGTGGTCTCGAAGCCGCTGTTGAGCGTCGACATGCTGCGGTCGTCGTTCTCCACGACGAGGTTGTCGTTGCCGTCGACCACGAGCAGCCAGCAGTCGAACGCCTGGGAGTCCTGCGTTGCCCGGATGCGATCGCCCGAGGAGCCGCTGAACTCGTGGGGCGTCGCGAGATCGTTGTAGATCGGATCGCGCGGACCGTCGGCGACGATCTCGTCCTCGACGGTGTCGCCGTAGGAGAGTCCACCGCTGCCGCCGTCCCCACCGACGATTGGCAGCGACGAGCAGCCAGCGAGGCTCGCGGCGCTCTCCGAGGGCGTCGAACCGTGCGGCCAGCACGGCAGCTTCCACACCTTCGTCTACGACGGTCCCATCTTCGACGCGCCGGTCCCGTTCGAGGTCGGGAAGACCGAGACCCGGCCGGTCGGCGACGGAGCATTCCACTACGCCGTCCTCAGGCTCGCGGAGTAGGCGGACACCTTCCGTGGACACCGTTTTTTGCCGAGCCCCCGAACGGGCAGGCATGAGTGAGCAGACCGAGGATCGTCGTCGCGCACACGTGTTCGTGACCGGCCGCGTCCAGGGCGTCTTCTTCCGGGCGACGACGCGGGATCGAGCCGAAGCGGTGGGCGTCGACGGCTGGGTTCGCAACCTCGAGGACGGCCGGGTCGAGGCGGTCTTCGAGGGGACCGACGAGCAGGTGACGGAGATGGTCGAGTTCTGCCACGAGGGCAGCCCAGCGGCGTCGGTCGAAGCTGTGGAGGTCGAGCGCGAACCGCCCGAGGGACTCTCGGGATTCGACGTACGGCGCTGACCGGACAGGTGCACGAGCCTGCCGATCAGGTTCGGCCCCGGAGACGACGAATCCGGATTCCGACCGGGGCCCGATCGGGGATTGGGTTTAAGCCAATCCCGACCCCTACCCGTGTGCATGCAACTCAAGTCGGCACTCCGGTGGAGCCTCTACGACCGCGCGCTGGCCCTGCTTCCCTTCCTTCTCGGCATCGGAATCGTCGCCGCTGGCGTCTGGCTCGGAGCGGGCGCCTTTCTGAGCGAAATCGCCTTTGGCGATCCCTCCGACGCCGGCCAGCCCGCGAGTATCCCGATGATCGCCGGCGGATTCGTCCTCGGGCTCATCGTCTGGCAGCTGGGTCGCTCGGCGGTGCGCCACCACACCATGCGAAAGGCGATCGAGAACCAGATCGACGAACTCGTCGACGAGGAGCGGATCGCGAGTACCGCCGCGAGCAAGGTCGACGATCGAATCGCCGACGTCGAGGCGGACGTCCAGCAGGTGAACCGCAAGACGACGCGGCTCGAACAGCAGGTCCGTGGCGACGAACTGGGCAGCGACGAGTTCGGGAGCGACGACGGGAGCGCCGCTGGCGGCGCAGAACCCGCCAGTGCTGCCGCGGCTGGTGGCGCTGCGTCCGTCGACAGCACCGTGGACGAGTCCGGACCGGATGCGATCGGGACTGATGCGACGAGCGAGGAGGCGGTCGAGAGCCATACCGCTGACGATACGGGCGACGACGCGCAGGCTGCAGGAACCGGATCAGCAGCTGCCGGATCCGACGATCCTGCGGAGACGGAGGCCGGTTCCGAGGCTGGCGAGGACGGACCGTCGGACGGTGTGGAGGAACCGACGAGCGACGACGAGTCCGAAGCCGACGACGAACCCGACGACGGCTTCGAGTGGGAGGGCGATACCGATGACGGCGAGTACTACCGGAACTCCTGAGACGACTCGCTCACGCCACCAGTCGCAGCCCGATCAGGCTTCCAGGATGTCGTCGGACTCCATCTCGGGGACGCGCAACTCGCCGTCGAGCGCCAGCGCCCCGTTCCCGCCGACGCGGATTTTCTCGCCGGCGCGAACCCGCACCGTGCCGGGCCGCTCGACGTAGTGACCCTGTTCGATCAGGAGTTCCTCGGGGAGGTCGCCGTCGAACGCGCCGACGTGGCGGAGGAACGCGCCGGTTGCGCCACTGGCCGTTCCCGTCACGGGGTCTTCCGGGACGCCAGCACCCGGCGCGAAGGCCCGGGCGTGGACGTGCGCCTCGCGCTCCAGCGTGTCGAAGGTGAACGGATAGATGCCGACGGCGTCGACCTCGTCGGCGATCTCGGCGACGGCGTCGAGGTCCGGATCGGCATCACCGAGCTGTGAGAGGAAGGCGACCGGGACGAGCAGCCAGGGAAGCCCGGTCGAGGAGACCGCGAGCGGCAGTTCGGATTCGAGGTCCGTGACCGCGGAGGGCCGGAGACCGAGCGCCGCCGCGAGCCGTTCGCGGTCGAGGTCGACCCGCCGGATCGTCGGGTCGTCCTGCGTCATCCAGACGGAGCCGTCGTCCTCGACAGTCACCTCGAGGACGCCGACGGGCGTCTCCACCTCGACCGTTCCAGCACCGATCGCGTCGGTGGCGGCGAGGCCCGCGAACGTGCCGATGGTCGCGTGGCCACAGAGGTCCACTGGCTGCGTCGGCGTGAAGTACTGAATCCGGTAGTCCGCGCCGTCGCCGTTCGCCAGGAACGCAGTCTCGCTGACGGACAGTTCGCGGGCGATCGCCTGCCGCTGGGGTTCGGAGAGACCCGCGGCGTCGGGCACCACGCCGGCGGCGTTCCCCGAGAGCGGTTCGTCCGTGAACGCGTCGACGAGCAGGGTACGCACGGTCTGCATACGCCGGGCGAGGAGGGCCGGACACAAGACGTTGCGGGGACGCTGCAAGTGGGACGGGGTCGACGGGGTGTTCGACGGTGCAAGAGGGGACCGGCCCACAGACGCGTGCAGGGGAGCCCAGGAAGCGCGCAGGATCGGAAGGTATACCGAAGTAGGAAGCGGGCGGGAGGGCCCGAACGTCAACGGGCGGAGGGGGCCGAACGTCGCACGAGTGGAGGGCGAGCGCGTCAGCGGGACTCACAGCACAGCGCTCAACGCTGCAGCCAGGCCGCGAGGTCGGCGACGACCGACTCGGAGACCTGGTTGGGGACGGCGTATGCCTGCGGGACCGACGGGCCCTGGCCGGGGAGAAACGCGTGGTTGAGCGGGTCGTAGGCGGAGAGCGCGACGTCGTCCGCGTCGCCGAAGGCAGATTGCCACGCCGCGAAGTCGTCTTCGACGGTGACCTGGTAGTCGCGACCGCCCTGGAGGTAGTGCTGGGGGACGTCGAGGCCTTCGGCCGTCGCGACCGGATCGTAGCCGTCGAGACTCCGCCAGAGCGCCCCGGGATAGCCCAGCAGCGACTCGTCGTCCTCGAAGTTGCCGGTGCGAATCTGCTCGGCTGCGCGCTGCCACTGGTTGCGCTGTTGTTCGATTCCCGAGGGCGTGTGTTCGCCGACGGACGCGAGGTGGTCGACCTGGTCGAGGAAGACGTCCGCGAGCGGACGCGTCGGCGCGGCGAGGCCCACCGCCCCGGCGACCCGACCGTCCCGGCGTGCAATCTCCGGCGCCATCATCGCACCGAGGCTGTGCCCGACGACCGCCACGTCGTCGGCGAGGACGTCGTCGCGGTTGCGGAACCACGAGAGGGCGTGAAGCGCGTCGTCGACGGTCACGTGATCGACGGTGTGCTCCGCAGCCGCCACGTTGCAGGCGAAGGTGCGTTTCTCGTAGCGCAGGACGGCGACGCCGCGGCTCGCCAGCCCCTCCGCGAGGTCGCGGTAGGGTTTGTTCGCGCCCACCGTCAGGTCGCGATCGCTCGGGCCGCTCCCGTGAACGAGGACGACCCCTGGCGCCTGCTCTGCGTCAGCTGGTGTCGTGACCGTCGCGCCAAGCTGACACCCGCCGGGTTCGAGCGTGTGCTCCGTCGCGTCGAAGCGCCCGGCATCGGCGTAGCTGGCGCGCTCGTACTCCCCAGCGATGATGGCGGACCGGATCTGGACGTCCTGCGTGACCGTGACCCGGAACGGCGCGGTCGTCCGTTCGAGCTGGAGCGTCAGGTCGACCGCATCGAGCCCCGAGCGGACGCTCGTCTCGACGCCCGTAATCTCCTGGAACGCGCCACCTGCGGCGTTGAACCCGAGGCGGAGCCGCTCGAGGATCGCCGGCGTCGCCCGCGACTGGTACGCCTCCACGAACAGCGCCTGACCGGCCTCGTACTCGCCAGCGAAGAGGTGGTCGACGAGCTGTCGGGCGGCAGCCTCCGGCGACTGCGGTTCGTCCTGCGCACTGCCGTCCCCGGTCGCGTCGCCGTCGTCCGCTGCAGGGGCGTCGGTGGAGCCGCCGGTGGAGTCGTTCCCGTCGTCGCCCGAGCCGCCACCACCGTCGCTCGAACAGCCCGCGATCGCGGCAGCGCTGGCAGCGCCCAGTGCCTGCAATACACGGCGTCTGGTCGGAGCCATACGCCCCGGTCGTACCGCCTGCCCCCTAAGAAGTGCAGCAGTGTTGCAGTCGCTGCAACTGTGTGGAACGATCGTCCTGAACACGACGGTGCCGCGAACTCCCCGTGGCGATCAGCCATCGTCCTGCGGGACTGTTTTCCATCCACGCGTTCGAGTGCGGACATGGACGAACTCGGCGGAATTTACGCGCGCTCCGTGCCCAGCCTCGACGCCACGGTCCAGCTCGGCGTCGCGAGCGGGAAGCTCATCCAGTGTTCGTTCCCGGCGACGCCCGAGGCGAACGCCGAATCCGAACACGAACTGCTCGACCGGATCGAGGCCTACGCCGAACAGGAGACCGAGGACGACTTCCGCGACGTCGAGATCGCACTGACGATTCCGAGCGACCAGCGCGCCGTCCTCCAGACGCTCCGGACGGTTCCCTACGGTGAGACCACCACCGTCGAGTCGCTGGTCCGACGGACGCCGGGACTCGATCCGGATGGCGACGACGCCGCGGCCACCGTGCAGTCGGCGCTGTCGGCAAATCCGATCCCGCTCGTGTTACCCGATCATCGCGTCGACGACGGGCGCGGCGCTACACCGGGGGCGGTGCGGCGGCGCCTCCGTGCGATCGAGGGGATCGAATCGTAGGGATCGATCGAGGAAATCGACGCTCGAGACCGATCGACGGAGTCGACGATCACGGATCGACCGCGAAATCGGCGGAGAAAACTGCGGCGGCGACTCCGCGCCGTCGACGGTTACTGGTCGAGTTCGAAAGCGACGGTGACCTCTGCCTGGTACTCGCGGTCCGCGACGGAGGCGACCTCCACGCCGAGTTCGTCGACCTCGGCCCAGTGAATGTTGTCGAGGGTGTCTTCGGCGCGGTCGAGCGCGTCGTCGGCCGCGGCGTCGAAGCTCTCGGGGCTGGTACCGATCAGGGTGATTTTCTTGAACACCATGGACCTGATACGTCGGCAGGCGGGCAAATAAAAGCTCGCGCCGGCGCGGTGCGTCCTCCGGCCTGTGCGGTCAGCGGCCCCGAAGCGATCCTTCTTGGTAGCGAAAGCCCGCGTCCCGGAATAGCTGGCGAGCTGCGTCTCGGTCGAGTTGGCCGTCCTCGCCCGGGAAGCCACCGGTGACGCTCTCCCCGTCCCACCGTAGCTCCTCGGAGACGTACGCCGTGTCGTGGAGCGGTGTCTCCGTCGCCATGGCGATGCCGTCGAAGACGGCCTCGACGACGTGATCGCGGTCGATCAGTCGGCCGAGCGCCGACCGGAACGCGTAGTTCGAGAGCGGATGGCGACGGGTGTTGATGCCGATCAGGTAGTAAGAGGGCGTGGGCGATTCGAGGACGCGGACGTCGCTTCGATCCCGTGCGTCGGGCACGTCATCCACGGGGACTGTTCCGTCGAGCACCTGGACGCGACCCTCGGCGATGTCGTCGAGGACGACGCCGATGTTCGGCGCGCTCTCCGCAGAGAGCGTCTCGTAGGCTGGACCGCCCGCGAACGGCTGGAGGGCGTTCGGGAGATCGGACGTGGTCCGGAGGAAGTGGTCGTCGAACCGCTGGAGCGTGAGTGACTGTCCCTCCTCCGCGCTGTCGAACCGAAGCGGGCCACTGCCGACGGGAGAGGACACAGAGGCAGTGATGGCCCTGGTGAAGTACTCGTGCTGGAGCGAGGAGCGGCTGTTCCAGACGTGTTCGGGGAGCACCGGAACCGTCAGCGCCGTGGGGGCGAGCCCCACCCGCGTCGGGTGGAGTTCGATCTCGACCGTCGTCTGGTCCACGTCGCTCACGCTGCGCACGAGGCTCGTCTGCTGGCGAAATCGCGGTGCAGGTACGGGCGAGTCGGTCCCGCCGAGCGCCGTGTCCTTGCAGAACCTGTAGGTGAAGGCCACGTCCGACGCGGTGAGCGGCGTCCCGTCGTGCCAGCTCAGGTTCGGGCGGAGATCGACCGTGATGGTGTTCGACTGGCCGTGTACGGAGTACTCCGCGGCGAGCCACGGCACGTACTGGTCGCCTACGCGCTGGACGATCGGATCGTAGAGGAGATCGGTGAGCCGGTCGTGCAGACGGTACTCGACGGCGAGGACGTTCCGGTTCCTCGTGACGTTGGGGCGCTGGAGGCCGACAGTCAGCGTGTCGAGGTCCCCCTCGGGGCGGTCGACCGTGAGGTAGGCGAGGGACGACGCGAAGCTGACGCCGCCGCTGAACGTGAGGTCGGAGGCGACGGCGGTCGTGTGCGGCCTGGAGACGACCGTCAGAAACGGCTGTTGTTCCAGGAGTTGTCGTTGCAGCCGCTCGACGAGCATCGCTCGATCGTCGGTCGCGAGATTGTCGGATGCGGGATTGTCGGATGCAGGATCGTCGGTGCCCGTCGCCGGGCGTCGCTGAGCTTCGAGGAGGTCGTCGGTCCGTGGCGAGGCGTAGCCGAAGGGGTTCTGCATCCCCAGTTCCGGCGCGAACTGCGAGTGGAGGAGCGCGCGCAGTTCGTCGGGATCGCGATGACCGGGTATCTCGGTGACGAACAGGTCGTAGTCGTGGTTGAAGAAGGCGTCCCGCAACAACTGGACCTCGTCGATCAGATCGTGGGAGACGTCGATCCCGACCGTTTCGAGGTGGTCGGCGAGCTCCCTGCCGAGCAACACGGCGCTTGGATCCCGATCCGCCGGGACGGTCTTGACGCTGAGCGAGATGGGATCGGCGGCATCGTAGGTGATCTGAGACCGGAGGCGAGAGAAACAGCCTGCGGTCGCGGCGGCCGCGCCACCGCTCGCCGCCGTCAGGAGGGAACGGCGAGACAGGCCAGTGGAGGGCATTGCTTCGGGAATATTCGGCACGGCATTTAGGTGTTGGGTCATCGTCACCGCTCCTGCCTGCGCTTTCGGATACCCCAGATCACCCACTCGAATCGGTACGGAGCGCCGCCCACGACCGTCCGTCGGGCCAGAAACCAGTCGCTCGCTCAGGTCGGCGTCGCCGGACCAGGCGGCGCGCGAACGACCTCGTAGTCCTCGCCGTCGATCGCGATAATCGCCCACTCCTCCGAGTCCCCACCTGCCAGCCGACGACGGAGCGTGCCGACCTGCTCGCTCGGCGTCACGTAACAGTGCAAGCCCTCGTCGTCGGGATTGGCCTCGCCGTCGGTGGCGGTCACGCGGACGACTTTCCAGTCACGTTCCGCACGGAACTCCGACCCCTCACCCACGACGGTGTACCCCAGATCGTCGAAAATCGATCGCGCTCTGGTCGCGAGAGACGCGGTAACACTCTCCATTCGTGTTACTTGTCGGCACGCACCACCCTAAAACTTCGCGTACGACGGTCGTCGAAAGAATGTGCGGGAAGTTCGGTGATACGCACGCTGAAACCGCTCGGGCGCGACGCGTAGCCAGTTCCTCACTCGTGGGCGGCGTCCCACTCGGTGGGCTTTCGCTGATTGCCGCAATTGTCACACTCGATCCGGCCCATCGTGTCCATCATCGCGTCGAGGCTCCCGCAGGCACCACAGACCCAGCCGTAGCGCCGCGCTCGCTCCGGATCCCGGTAGGCGACGTAGAACGGACCGCGAGAGCCCCGGTCGCCCTCGTCGGTGGCGACGTAGAGCGTCTCTCCCTCGCCATCGGTAACCGTGTCCATGCTCGATCGGTGGAGACACCTCGCAAAAACGCTTGTCGTCCCCGCCGAACCTGCGACGGACGGTCGAGCGGGAGGGGCTTCCAAGCGGTTCGCGGTCGGGTTTCGCGGCAAGCGTGGTCTTCGCTAATCGAGTCGCTCCTCGAGTTCGGACAGGATCGCAATCGTCGCCGGACGATGCAACGGTTCGTTGCGGTTGCCACACTGGACGTCCATCAGGCAGGCCGGACAGCCCCGAACCCCGTCACAGCCACAGGTGTCGACGTGCTCGCGAGTCCGGGCCACCAGCGAATCGGCGTGCTCGTAGATCCCCCGCGCGTACCCGATCCCGCCGTCGACGCCGTCGTGGATGAACCAGGTCGGCACGCCGGTTTCCGGGTGGGGATCGATGCTCAGCCCGCCGATCTCGGAGCTGTCGAGCCGGAGTTCCAGCGGCGCGAGTTCGATCATCGCGTGCTCGGCGCCGTGGAGACCGCCGAGGAAGGTGTACTGACGCTGGCCCCGTCCGTACTGGGCGGGTTCGGCGAGGAGGTCCTCGGGCGGCACGTCCTCCAGCGCCGTCTCTCGCAGCGATTTCGGCGCCTCGACCCACGTCAGCTGGGTTCGCAACTCGATTGGCCCGAGGCCGGTCTCCTGGATCGGACCAACGAGGTCGCCGCTCTGGACGTCGCGGCGCTCGTAGTGCGCGTAGTGGACGCTGACCGTGCCGACGCCGAACTTCAGGTGCCAGCCGTCGCCGAGGTCCCGGCTGGTTCGCTCCTCGACGTCGGAGACGGACTTCGTCGAGTGGGTCCTGGTGTAGACGTCCTCCTCGATCTCCGCGAGAGTCACGCGGGGCTGGGGCAGGTCCTCCTCGAACTCCACGACCTCGTACTCGGTCCCGTCGTGGATCACGACCGCACCCGGGTGGTACTCCCGGTAGGCGCGATCCTTCCCGATCGGCGCGACGTCGATTTCGCCATCCGCGCACTCGACGAGGAACGTCTCCGAGTCCGTCGCGTACATCGAGACGTCGGCCTCCGGACGCGGCGGGCCGTCGTAGCGGACCTCGCGGTCGAGGTCGCCGACGAGCACGCCGGCCTCCTGCCACATCGAGACGGCGCGGTCGAGGCGGTCGTCGGCGTCCTGAACCTCACCCGCCGGCAGGGCACTCGCACCGAACCACCGCTCGTCGTCGCGGTCGATCGGCAGTTCGTTCGCGGCAGCCAACAGGTGCCGCGCGTAGACAGCGTCGTTGCCGAGGTCGATCACTGCGTCCTCGACGTCGTCCTCGAAGAGGAACTCCGGATGGTCGAGGACGTACTGGTCGATGGCGTCCGCTCGGCCGACGAGCACCGAGAGCGCGTCCTCGGTGCCCCGGCCGGAGCGACCGAGGCGCTGCCAGAAGGACTGACGGGAGCCTGGGTAGCCCGAGAGGACCGTTGCGTCCACGCTCCCGACGTCGATCCCGAGTTCGAGCGCGCTGGTGGAGATCACGGCGTCGAGGTCGCCGGACTGGAGGCGTTCCTCGATCTGTCGGCGCGTCTGCTTACCGTGGCCGGCGTGGTAGGGCGCGACGGAGAGGTAGCCGCTACCGGCTCCGGATCCGCCACCTGCAGGGTGATCACTGGCCGCTCGCTCCGCGCCCTTCGCCGTCAGTTCCGTCCCCTGCCGGGAGCGAGAGAACGCGAGCGTCTGCACGCCGTGAAGCCCGAGGTGGGCCACGATCTCGCCGGTTGCAGCGCCCGCACGCTTGACCGCACCGAGGTACTCGTCCATGCCGTAGTCCTCGCCGAGGTCGTCTTCCAGCGGCGGCTTCCAGAACGCGATCTCCCGGCGACCGTGTGGGCTGCCGTCCGCGTCGACCACCGCGTGCTCCTCCCCGGTCAATCGGAGCGCGTGTTCCGCGGGATTCCCGATCGTCGCGGACGTGCAGACGATCCGCGGGTCGGCGTCGTAGAAATCGAGGACGCGGCGGAGACGGCGCAGGACCCACGCGACGTGCATGCCGTGGATCCCGGACGCGGCGTGGGCCTCGTCGATCACGAGCAACGCGCAGTTCCCGAAGCACTCCCGCCACTGCGTGTGGTGGGCGAGGTAGACGTTGAGGCCAGCGGCGTTCGTCATGACGACGTCGGCGTTCTCGCGGATTTCCGGGCGACGATGGCCGGGCGTGTCACCGTCGTAGACCGCGACCTCGAAATCGAGTCCGAGTCGTCGGTACAGGTCGGCGATCGAGGCCCGCTGGTCCCGAGCGAGTGCCTTCGTCGGGTAGCAGACGATCGCGCGAGCGTCGGGATCCGCACGCTTCCGGAGGGCGACGTAGAGTGCGTAGACGAGCGTTTTGCCCGACGCCGTCGGGGTGGCGACCGCGACGTTCTCGCCGTCGCGGAGTCGCTCGATCGCGTCGGCCTGGTGGGCGTAGAGGTCGTGGCCGAGTCGGTCGGCGAGGTCGCTCGGGAGAACGTCGGCGGCCGGAACAGTCTCGGCGGATTCGGCGGGCTGGGTCCGGGTGTGGACGATCTGGTCGTCGTAGTCCGGGAAGCGCGCCTCGAAGTGCGCGGGGTCGAGGATCTCCGCGTGTTCGCTCCAGCCACCGTTCCGTCGGTCGGCATCGGAGCCGTCGTACTCGGTCATTCGTTCTCACATCGAAGGCGGGACACCCTCGCCGCGGCGAAGGGAACCAGTAGCTCACGCGCCGTCGGCCCGCCGTGCATCCCGATCTTGGGCACGATCCGCTCTGCAGCCGGATGCACGATCTTCCGCTCGGGATGCGTACAGACGAGATCACCGCACCGGCGCTGGAATGCTGACGACGGAGCCGGCCCGAAGAGTTCCACGTCGGTTACGGTCTCGTCGTCGAAAACGATCGCGCCGCGTGCCTCGAGCGTCCGCCGGACCGTCGCTCGCTCACCGTCGCGCACCGCGAGGTGACTGACGCGGTAGTCGCCCCACGGCGGGACGGGGTCGCCGTTCGGGCGTCGCTCGAGGGCATCGGCGACGGCCTGGATCGTGGTGGGGTCGAGACAGCCTTCGGGCCCGGGGTCGAAATCGACGAAGCCGTGGTCGGCGGTGACCAGCAGAAGCGTCTCCCTGGCGGTCGCAGCGTCGAGGTCGTCGTAGAGTGCGCGGGCGAGTGCCGAACAGACCGTCTCGAGCACCTCGTGGTACGCGGCCGAATCCGAGCCGCTGGTGTGGCTCACCGCGTCGACGTCCGGGACGTAGACGTAGGTGTACGACGGCCCCGCGCTGGATTCGAGCACCGACCGGAGCACCTCCGCACCGTCTTCGATCCCGTCGTACGGGACCTGGGTCGCGCCGCGGAACGTGGCGTTCGCGTAGGCCGTCCCCAGCGTGCCAGCCGGTTGCACTACCCTGGTTTCGACGTCGGCAGCTTCCAGGGCCGGATAGATGGGTTCCGACCGAACGACCCCGCTCGGGGGAATCGGCGGCGTCGTCTCCTCGACTCCGTCGCGGACGGCGTGCGGGAACGCCTCGACGATCGCGTCGTGCTCGGGAAGCCGGACGTCCCATCCCAGGACCCCGTGCTCGGCTGGCGGAGCGCCGGTGTGGAGCGTCGGGATCGCGGCGCCGGTCGAGGACGGCAACACCGAGGTCAACGGCGTGACGGATCCCCGTTCGAGGAATCGGCCGACGAATCGACGATCGGACGCGTCCCGGTGGAACCGATGCCAGCCCAGCCCATCGATGACGAGGACGACGACCTGGGAGAGGTCGGGGTGGGAGACGTCGGAGTGGGCTTCCGCAGGTGAGGACGCGCCCACTGCACCGCCGAGGGTTTCGGCGGGGAGGGACGCGCTGACGTCGGAGACGCCGCTCGGATCGGGCTGACCGACGTCGACGCCGAGGACGCCGGCAGCAGTTCCCGGCACGCCCTCGATGCAGTAGCCCCCGTAATCGGGATGCACGATCTCGTCGCGTCGGCAGCGTTCGAGCAGCGCCGCGCTGGCGTCGGTTTCGTACATCTCAGAAGTCACCCAGGCTCCCCTGGGTCGTCTCGGCCGTCGGTTCGCGAACTGCTCCACCGGAGTCTCCTGCCGTTCGATCCGCCGCGTCGATCGCGTCGTAGACGTGCGCCAGTGCCCGCACGTCTGCCTCGCAGTAGGCTTCGAGCGCTTCCCAGTCCGGCTCGGTTTCCGGCGAGGGGTCGGCCTGCCACGTTCGGTAGACTCTGGCGACCTCCGCGCCGTCCAGGGGCAGTGCGTTGGCGTGTTTCGTCGTTTCACCGTCGTCGAAGCCCAGCGCCGTGGCCACGTCCTCGAGCCGATTCGTCCGCGCCGGGAACGACGCATTGCCGTCTCGAATCGCCCAGGCGTAGGGGTCGAACGTCCAGGCGTCGGCCCAGACGGTACGGTACTCCGGGCAGTGCATCTCGATCAGTTCGGCGAGGACGGGGAAGTCGAACGGCTGACCGTTGTACGCGACGAGTGGCCGCTGGGAACCCTGATCGACGCGCTCCGCGTACCACGCGCAGAACGATTCGAGCGCTTCGACCGGCCGGTCGGGATCGGCTGCCAGGAACGAGCGATACGGCTGATCGGCCTCCCTGTCGAGCACCCCGATCAGCCACGCCGTCGACGGTGAGAGGCCGTCGGTCTCTATGTCGACGAAGATCGGTTCGGGGCCGGGGAGTCGCTCGTCGGTCCTGCGGCGAACCCGTCCGGCTTCGAACGCCCGCGCACAGTTGACGATGCTCGTTGCCGTCGAGCGAGCGAGGTCGTCGAGATCCGCGAGGGTCGCGACGTCCGCCTTCGCGAGCGCTTCGCGGTCGGGGTACCCGGCCTCCCGGAGCGTCCGGGCGCGCTGCTCGCCGACGCCGTCGATCGCTCGCAGTCCGAGCGAGGCCGCTCGGAGGTCGCCACTCGACACGGTGCCGTCCACGCCGAGTTCCAGGCTCGCGATCGCCGTCTCGGTACTGCCAGGGCCCCCGGACGGAGCGCCGTCGATCGAGCCCGGGGCGACCCCGCGGACGGTCAGTTCGCCCCACTCGCCGTAGTAGTCGGTCGGGAGGTTCGTGGAGAGATGGGTGTAGGACCCCCGGAGCGCGTGGTCGGCGTCGCGTTCGCCGGTCGCGATCGCGCGGCGGTAGGCCGCGACGCCCTGGCGAACAGTTCGGAGCTCCGTGGGGCGGACCGAGAGATCGAGCGCGTCCGTGAGGACGTAGGTGTGCGTCGTGGCGTCGATTTCGCCAGCGGTTTCTAGCGCCGCGAGATCGGCGACCGACGCCGTCGATCCGGCGACGGCCACCTGCACGTCGCCGACCGCGCCGATCGACAGTTCGCCGCCGGCCTGGTCGGATCCGGGCGCGACGACCGGCCGGTCGAACTCGGGTAGCGCAGACCGAAGTCGAATTCTCGTGTTCGGGGTGGTCGCGAGGAGTGCGTGCGGATCGGTGGCCGCTATCGCGTCCCGTAGCTGCGCGGTCGCCAGCCCGTCGAGGGCGTCCGAATCGACGACTGCGAGGCGACCGTGCTGCATCTGTCACGCCGGAGGTGCTCGGTCCGGAAAAGTTGCTCGCGCGATCGCTGCCGACCGCGCGTTTTTCCGCCCCCGTCGCGTAGGCGTTCCCATGTCCGAAACCGCGACCGACGATCTCCCCGAGACCGACGCCGAGTGGCGCGAGCGTCTCGACGAGGACGAGTACCACGTGCTGCGCAATTCCGGGACCGAGCCCGCCGGCTCCGGCGAGTACGACGACCACTGGGAAGACGGCCAGTATCGCTGTGCTGGCTGTGGGGTCGTCCTCTTCGACAGCGACGCCAAGTTCGAGCACGGCTGTGGCTGGCCGAGTTTCTTCCAGCCCGCCGCGGAGGATCGCGTCGAGTACGAGGAGGACACCAGCCACGGGATGGTCCGGACCGAAGTCCTCTGCGCGACGTGCGACGGTCACCTCGGTCACGTGTTCGACGACGGCCCGGAGCCCACGGGGAAGCGCTACTGCATCAACTCCGTCGCGCTCGACTTCGAAGCCGAATAGCGCACGCCAGGACGTCACTAACGCCGCAAGGAACGGCTCGATAGTCCACTCGGCACCGTCCCACCCATTGGCACCGTCTCTTCCAGCTCGGCGGTCGTCGGGTGAGTCCCGCCAAACCCGGGTGGATCGCGACCGCTCGCGTCGACCGGATTCGGGTGCTGTAGCGACCTGGGGAAGGTCGGTCCGCGACGACCGAACTATGGTCGGACGGACGGTAGGAACCGGCATGGAACCCGAGCGCGCCGTCGATTCACACAGCCTCACTGGCGAGGGACCCATGTGGCACCCGGACGAGCAGGTGCTCTACTGGGTCGACATCCCCGACGGCGAACTGTTCCGCTACGATCCCGAAGCTGGCGAGAACGAGCTCGTCTACGACGACCCCGACGCCATCGGCGGCTACACGATCCAGGCCGACGGGTCGCTCCTGCTGTTCGAGGACAGCGGTCGCGTCGAGCACTTCGACGACGGCGAGGCCGCCGTCGTGATCGAGGCGCTTCCTGGCGAGGCAGAGTCCCGGTTCAACGACGTGATCGCCGATCCCGAGGGGCGCGTGTTCGCGGGAACGATGCCGACCGACGACCACCTCGGGAGTCTCTACCGCCTCGATACCCACGGCTCGATCGGGCGCGTCTACGAGGACGTCGACGTTCCGAACGGGATGGGCTTCGCACCCGACCGCGAGACGATGTACTTCGCCGAGTCCGAAGCCCGTCTCGTCCACCAGTTCGACTACGACGCCGACAGCGGCGCCATCGACGAGGTCGACCCCTTCATCGAGGTCGATGGCCCCGAAGTCCCGGACGGACTCACCGTCGACGGCGAGGGCGACGTCTGGATCGCGTTCTGGGACGGCGGGCGCGTCGGGCGATACGCCCCGGACGGCGTCGAACGCGAGGTCGTCGAGTTCCCCGCGAAGAAAGTCTCCAGTATCACATTCGGCGGCGAGGACTACGAGGACGCCTACGTCACGACCGCGCTCGGAGAAGACGGGAACGCGCGCGAGGAGGAGGGCGACGGTGCGGGCTCACTGTTCCGTTTCGAACCCGGCGTCAGCGGGGTACCGGAGTTCCGTTCGCGAATCGAACTGTAACGACTCCCCGTTCCAGCGGGATTACTGCTGTTCCAGGGTGAGGGTGTATGGGCCCTCACCGCCCGCGTAATTGTCGAGCGTGAATGTCGTCGCCCAGATGGTGTAGGTGCCACTCTGCTGGAGCGTGTAGTTGATCTCGCTGTCCAGCGAGTAGCCGTTGTCGTCGTTCACCGCGACGCGTTCCCCGTTGGGGCCCTCGAGGATCAGGTACGTGTCGACAGGATCGGACGTCATGGAGATGACCACCGAGTCACCGGCGGAGCCCTGGAACTCGTAGGCGTCGGCGTTGGCGTCGCGCCACTCGCCCGCGACGCCGTCGTCTTCGGTGAGTTCAGCGTTGACGGTCTGGCCGTAGGAGAGCGTGCCGACGACCGGCGACGGGTTCGAGTTGTCGGTCGTCGAATCGCCGTCGTCGCTGGTGCCCCCGGTGCTGTCGTCGGTCGTTCCACCGGTGCTGTCGCCAGTCGTGGAATCGGTGCCATCGTCGGTCGTTCCACCGGTGCTGTCGTCGGTCGTGCCCCCGCTGTCAGTCCCGCCCACCATGCCGGAGAGGTCGACTTCGCCGACCTGGTTGCCGTGACTGTCGTAGTAAACCATCACCACGTAGCTCTGGTCCTCGTTGTAGAACAGGTCGACGCGCTGGTACATCGAGTTGCTGTCGCTCGGCGCCTCGTACCTGACCTGGCAGACGTCGTTCCCCTCGCGGTCGGTCATCCCCTGCACGCTGGCGGAGACGTTCTCGTTCATCTCGCCGCCGCTGGCGGACAGTTCCTGGAACGCGTTCTGGTGACACCAGTCCGGCGTACCGGAGCCACCACCGCCACCGAGGATGCCCCCGGAGCAGCCAGCCATCGTCACGAGCACGATCACCGCACCGAGTGTCAGTAGCTTCCGTTGCACGGCAGTACCCAGCGAGTAGTGGGGCATAACAACGGTATCTAGGTGCTTCGTGTCTACCGATTATTCCACGCTATCGAGATCGAACGGTGGGAAGACGGGCCAGCGGCGGCCGATCGAGGCCGTCGCCCATCGGTGGCTCTGATCCCCGTCGCACTGGTACCGATCGGGCCAGGTACTCCGGCGTCTCGATCCGATCCCGCCGGTGGTTACGCCTCGGGGAGGTGCTCGAGTGCTGCGAGTAGTTCCGCCTCCGTCGTCCAGCGCGTCACGCGTCCGTCGCGGTCGAGTACGTCCACGAACTGCGAGGGGAGCGCGTCGAAGTGCTCGTGCTCCTCGGCTTCCGTCGGGTACTCCCGCTTCAACACGTGGACCTTCGACCGGTATTCGGGGCCAGAGACGACGCCGAACTCCCACTCGTGGCTGCCGTCGGTGTCTTCGAGGACCGGGACGATCAGGTCCGCGCGCTCGGCGAGGATCCGGAACTTCGTCGGCCAGAACTCCCAGGCCTCCGGGACGTCCTTCATGAGATAGGCGAACGCGTCGTCGCGGTCGTTCAGCCGAGCTGTGACGGCCTCGAGGCGGGCCTCCGTCTCGTCGCCGTCGTAACGACCGAGGACGAAGTAGCTCGTCTCGGCCTGGAGGATTCCCTGAAATACCTCGCCGAAGACGGCGCGCTTGATGGCCTGGTACTCCTCGGGCGAGAGGGTCTCCTTCTCGGAGAGACTGCGGGTCTGCTCGAAGACGGCGGCGAGATCCGAGTCGTCGGCCATCGGTCTACTCCGGTGCTGCGCAGGCGTGGGTAATAATTCCGCCGCGTCTCACTCGACGATCGTCGAGCCATCTCGAGACCGTAGCGGCCGAGATCGATCCGTTCGCAATCGTTTCGGTCGTCACCCATACAGTTATTGCGCGGCGGTCCCTTGCTTCACGTATGGCAGCGATCGATCCCGGCGCGGACGACGGTTCGGAGGGGTTCGACACCTGGAAAGCGATGCAGGTAGTCACCCAGGAGACCCGCGCGAGCATCGTCGCCGACGTCGTCGGCCACCCGGAGGGAATGCCCTCCGTCCCCGAACTGGACTACGTCAACCCCGACGTCCACCGGAGCGCGATCAGCGAGCACCTCGACAAACTCGAGGACGCCGGCATCGTGGGTAAAGCAGAGATCCCCGTCGGCGAGCGCTCCCGGGACCTACCCTACGTGTTCTACTACGTGACCGACGACGCCCGGGCGTTCTTCGATCGGAACGGCATCTTCGATCCCGACACGTGGACGGACCAGTACGCCAAGGTCGAGAAGACGGACGCGATCGAGCGGATCGAGGCGATGGAGCGGCCGTCGCGGGAGTAACGTGATCCAACCCTTCACCGAACGGGTTCGCACCGCGAGCGGTCCGGGGTAATCGAGCTATTACTTTCCGCGTCGGCGGGGCAGAGCGTCCATGGACCAGCGGGCGGACCGGGCCAGCGGCCCGGAAACGGACGCGACCACCGACCCCATCGTCGTGGACGGGTTGACGAAGACCTACGGCGACGTCACGGCGGTCGCCGACGTCTCCTTCTCGGTGCGCGACGGCGAGATCTTCGGCTTTCTCGGCCCGAACGGCTCCGGCAAGTCGACGACGATCAAGGCGATGCTGGGGTTGCTCCACCCGGACACCGGTACCGTCCGACTCAACGACCACGACGTCGCGACGGACGGCAAAGCGGCCAAACGCGACGTCGGCTACCTCCCCGAAGCGCTGGGATTCTACGACAACCTGAACGCGGTCGATACGCTCGAGTTCTTCGCGCAACTCCGGGGCGTGACGGACCCGGACGTGCACGCCGCGCTCGCGGAGGTCGGCCTCGAACACGCGAAGCACCGCCCCGTCGATACGTACTCGAAGGGGATGCGCCAGCTCCTCGGGATCGCACAGGCGACGATCGGGTCGCCGTCGACGTACGTCCTCGACGAGCCGGCCTCCGGACTCGACCCACGGTGGGTCCGGAACGTCCGTGAGAAGATCTTCGCGCTCCGGGACGCGGGTGCCACGATCTTCCTCTCCTCGCACATCCTCTCGGAGATCCAGCGCCTCTGTGACCGAGTCGCGATCATCGACGACGGTCGCCTCCTCGTCGTCGACACGGTCGCCGCCGTCGGCAACCACCTCGAGATCACGCCCCAGCTCGAGCTAACGGTGCCGGGGCTCGACGGCGAGATGCCGCAGGTGCTCTACAAGCTCGACGGCGTGGAAACCGCCCGCGCGGACGGCGACACGCTCCTCGTCACCAGCACACCGGGGACCCGAGCAACGGTCGTCGCTCGCCTGGTACAGGCGGGCTACACCGTCGCAGACTTCCGGACGCTCGAACCGTCGCTCGAAGAGGCCTTCGTACAACTGATTGCCGAGGGCGACGATGACGGCTGGACTGGCGGGCCGAATCGCGGTGGAATCGGCACGGGCTCGGCGGATCAGGGGCAGCCGAGTCCAACGACGACGCAGCACGACGACTACGGACGGCGGGAGGCGGATCGAGAGTGAGCGTCAACGTGGCCGCGATCCGCGCCGTCGCACGGAAGGAGTTCGAGGACCAGATCCGGAACCGGTGGATCCTCGCGGTCACCGTCATCTTCGTCGTGCTCACGATCGCTGCCTCCTACCTCACGGGCGGCCAGACGGCCGGCAACGAGGTGTTCGGCGGCCTGGAGGGCACCGTCGTCACGCTCATCAGCCTCTCCTCGCTGCTCATCCCACTGATCGCCATCATGCTCGGCTACGCGACGATCTCCGGCGAGGTCGAAAGCGGCGCGATGGGACTCGTGCTCTCCTATCCCGTCTCTCAGGGCGAGGTACTGATCGGGAAGTACCTCGGCCTCAGCGCGGTGCTCGTCGTCTCGACGATCGCGGGTTTCGGTGCCGGCGGGGTCGTCATCGCCGCGGTCGCGGGCACGGCCAACGCTGGGGCGTACCTCGTGTTCATCCTGCTCGCGATCCTGCTCGGCCTGCTCTACCTCTCCCTCTCGATCTCCTTCTCCGCGTACTGCAAGCGCCGCTCGACCTCGATCGCCTCGGGTATCCTCCTCTTCTTCTGGTCGACGATCTACGGGACGATCGTCCTCGGGATCCACCTCTCGACTGGCGGTTCGATCGAGGACTTCTTCGGCCCGGAGGTCACGTTCCCGGACTGGCTCTGGCGGTCGCTCGTGTTGAGCCCGATGGACATGCACCAGCAGGCCGTCCTACTGGCCTTCGGCATCACCGAGACGTTCGGGTACAACGTCGATCCCCCGGCGTTCATCACGATCGAGTACCTCGTTGCGGTGCAACTCGTGTGGACGATCGTACCGCTGGGGTTGGCGTACATCTTCTTCCTGCGACGGGACATCTGAGCCGAAGCGGATGGTTCGTCGGCGAGTTTCGACGCCGACCGATCAGTACGGCCCGATCTCGAACTGCCTGGCGAACGATCCGCTGCCGGTCCCGAAGCCAAAGAGCACCGACTCCATCGTCCACTCGGCACGCACGTCGATCGTCGTTGACTCGTCCGTGTCGAGGCGGACGGGGAAAACGCCCAGCACGCTCGCCTCCTCGAAGACGCCGCTGTCGCTCGTCCAGGGAAGCGTCGCCGTGTCCCAGCGGTTCGGATCCACAGGCATCGGATCCTCGACGCCCAGCGAGGCAGAACGCTCGACCGGGTCGCCGAAGCCCCAGTGGAGGAGGTCGCCGATACCCAGCGCCATTCCGACGAACGGGAGGCTGCTCACGATCCGACCGGTACCTTCGTTGATCCGCTCTTCCGCCGCGGAGGTTTCGAGCGGCTCGTAGGACACGATCGAGGTGCCACCCATCGGAACCCCAGTCCTCGCGGGGTGGTAGACCTCGACGGGCAAGCGTGGGCGTTCCTCCCGGTCACGGCTCATCGACCCCTCGTGAGGCGTGCCGACCGACGCGACGTCCATCTCGCGGGGGTGTTCGACGTCGGTATACGCGCCGTAGCTGACCAGTACGTCGTCTTCCGGGTAGGAGAGGCTGATCAGCCCGTCTGTCAGGTCGAACGCTCGGGTGCCGACGTTGCTGGGCTCCGCGGCGGTGGCGGCGTTCGTCACCTCGACGCAGATCGTCTGGAGGGCGGGATCGGGAAATCCGATCTGCCGCCAGACGGAGACGACGCCCAGCGGCCCGGAGCCGGAGTCGGCGATTTCCGGGCCGTAGAGTAGCTCTCGGCGGAGCGGCAGGTCCTCGCCGTGGTTCTCAGCCAGCGATCCGCCCTCGAACGTGAAGCCGTCGAACCAGTCGCCGGAGCGTGCGAGGACGTGCACCCTGTCGGCTGCGCCGATCGATTCGAGCGTGCCCGCGTCGAGCGTGACCCAGCCACCGTCACCCACCTCACTGGAGGCGAGTTGCTCGTCGTCCTCGTCGCGGTAGACGCGGACCGTGCCGCCAGCCAGTGCGTTCGCCCGGGAATCGACGAGCCGCGCGGCGAAGGGTGCGTCGGGTGGGGCCGTCTCCGCCGGCGTCGAACCGCCGCTGCCGACCTTCTCGAGTTCCAGCTGGAAGGCCCCGGTGTCGGCTGGTTCGCTCGTCGTCACGAGGATCTGGTACGCTTTCGTTTCGGGGAGTTCGTACGGCCCAATCCGGCGGCCTTCGGCCTGGCCGTCGGTGAACTGCTCGCTCCCGACGACCGACTCCGCCTCGAGCACCAGGGTCACACCGTAGTCTGCTGCGGTGCTCGGTGGGTAGACCCGAATCTCGACCACGTCGCCGGCCTCGCCCTGGAACGAGACGGACTCGTAGTGTCCCCGGAGGCCCTCGGGGTCGTCCTCGTCGACCTCGACCCAGGTGACGGTCCCGTAGGAGATCGAGTCGGTTTCGTCGTCGCTCTGCGTCGACCTCGCGAATGCTGGATCGGCGAGCGAGGTGCCGAGGATCGCGGAGCCAGTAACACCGAGAAGACCGCGTCGGGACAAACCCGAACCCGCGTTCGATTCGTCGTCGTTCCGGCGTCGCTCGTCGCCTTGATCGTGCTGTGTCACGCGTTTCGTTCGGATCTATTCAGGTATCGCTGATAAATATCGATGAAGCGGCATCGTTCAGGACGCGCACCGAGGTATCGAACGGAAAGCCACGGCCCGGATTTGAACCGGAGGAAGACGGTCGGCCTCGCTCCGCTCGGCCGCTGCGACTTCCGGGGTTCATATCCGGCGGTGGCTTGCGCTCCTCACGTTCGTTCGTCGCAGCAAGCCACGGCCCGGATTTGAACCGGGGATGGGCGGCTCTGCAGGCCGCTGCGTTCGGCCGGACTCTGCCACCGTGGCGCAGGTACAAATCCGAGACTGGCCGGCTTATGCGTTGCGATGAAAACCACGCGAGGGGATGGGCGGCTGTCGCACGCGAGCGAAGCGAGGGTGCGACGCTGTCGGGCGAGCGACAGCGAGTCCGACAGAACTGCAGGCCGCTGCGTTCGGCCGGACTCTGCCACCGTGGCGCAGTTCAAAATCGGTCAGTGGTCGGCTTATGCATTGCGATGAAATCCGCAAGCTGGAACCGAGGCCAGTCAGCTACCCTGCGTCGGCTGCTCCACGAAAATCGCGTAGCCGATGCCGCCGGTCGCCGGCACGCTGCCGACCGCGAGCGCCGTGGACATCGCCAGCGTCGAGACTGCGCCGAGGACGCCAGCGAGGGCGATGGGGAGGGCGATCACCGCGAGCAGGAGGTCGTAGCGGGAGACCGAACGCTGCACGTGACCACTGTCTGTCGCGAGCTAATTAAATATTATTACAGCGTCCTGGCCCGCGCGACCCGCTGTAGCCTCCGAATCTGCCAGCGACCTCAGTACTCCGGCGGCGCGTAAACGTTGATCGTGACGAGGGGCTGGTCGCCCGTCGCAGTGATCTCGTGGGGTTCGCCCGGTTCGATGAGGACGAGCGTGCCCGCCTGCAGGTCGTGCGTATCGCCGTCGATCGTCGCCTCGCCGCTTCCCTCGACCACAAACAGCCACTGGTCGCTCTCGGCGTGGCGGTTCGAGGGACCGCCCGTCGATTGGCCCGGTTCGAGCGTCATCGTCGCCGCCTGCGAGCGATCCGTGCCGGCGACGACGTCGAAGAAGCCGGTCTGCGCCGTCGTGTCGATTCGCTCCATGGGAGAACGGAGTGCAGCCAGCGCCCTGGCTCTTTGGCTGGGCGATTAGCACGGGGCGGATGGGAGGGAAAAACGCGTTACTTCCCCCAGAACGGGTCGCGCTTCCGGTGCTTCTCGAGGTACATGTTCAGCGCCTCGATCTCGTCGCCAGGGAGGTCGTCGGTGAGTTCCTGCTCGAGGATCTTCGCGTGCTTCTCGGGGATCAGCGTCCAGAGTTCGTCGCCCTCGTCGATCTGGCGGCCGACCGTCGGGCCGTCGATCGCGACGGAGACCCGGTCACCGCGGCGGGCTTCCGAGACGTCTTCGCCCTGCTCCTGGATGCCGGAGAGTTCGCCGATGCGCTCGGGTTCGCTCCCGGTGAACCGGGCGACGGTGGAGTTGTTCTTGAGCGTGCCCGCGACGACCTCGACGCCGACGACGGCGGGATCGGACTGCCGGAAGGTGTGATCGGGGAGGATCTGGAAGCGCGCGGGGCGGGTGATGTTGTCGAGGATCTGCTCCTGCTGGGCCTCCTCGCGCGCGGTGACGAACTCCTCGTACTCCTCGATGAGCTGATAGATGACGTCGTCGTCGAAGATTCGGACCTCGGCGTCCTCGGCCTCGCGCGCGGCGTCGTCGAGCACGTCGACGTTGAACGCCAGGATCGCGCGGTGCATGGGATCGTCGGCGGTCTCGGCGACGGCGACGTCCCGCGGCGCGACGTCGCCGACTTCCGCCCGGACGATCGGGATCTCGGCCTCCTCCGTGGCGTTGGCGATCGCCTCGAGGCTGCCGAGCGTGTCGGCCTTGACGACGACGCCCTCCTCGCCGGTCGCGACGGCGACTTCCGCGAGTTCCTCCTGAACCTCGGCGATGACCTCCTCGACCGGACGATCCCGGACGGCCCGCAGTGGCGCACCCGCCATCGCCTTCTCGAGTTCCGGCGCAGCGACCTTGATCCCGGCCGCGGCGGAGACGGAGTCGACCTGCTCGAAGCGGCTCTCGGTGCGAATCTCGGCGAGCGGTTTCGGTTGCAGAAGCGCACGGACGTCCGTGACGATCGGCTCGTCCTCGCCGCCGACGACGATCCGGTCCCCGGGCCGGAGCTGGCCGTCGTAGAGCACGACGTCGATCGTCGTCCCGAAGCCCTTCTCCTCCTTCACTTCGAGGACGGTGCCCACGCCAGGACCCTCCGTGTCGATCTCCATTGCCTCGCGCATGTAGCGCTGGGAGAGCCCCATCATCACCGCCAGCAGGTCCGGGATGCCCTCGCCGGTTTCAGCGGAGACCGGAACGACGCCGACGTTCGCCTGGAAGTCCTGCACGCGCCAGTACATGTCAGCGGAGAAGCCCGCGTCCGAGAGCTGGCCGATGATCTCGTAGAGGCCCTCGTCGAGCATCGAACGAACGCGGTCGGATTGGGCCTCGTATCGCTGCTGAATCGGTGCGCCCTCCTCGGGGCGCCAGCCGGGCACCGTGTCGACCTTGTTCGCCGCGACGACGAACGGCGTCTCCGTCCGGCGGAGGATGTCGACCGCCTCCTCGGTCTGGGGCTGGAAGCCGTCGTTGACGTCGACGACCAGGACGGCGATGTCCGCGAGCGCGCCCCCGCGAGAGCGCAGCGTCGAGAAGGAGTGGTGCCCCGGCGTGTCGATGAAGAGGAGCCCGGGCAGGTCGAAGTCGTCCGGATCGACCAGCGCGCCCGCGATCCCGGAGATCGTGTCCAGCGGGACCGCCGTCGCGCCGATGTGCTGCGTGATCGCGCCGGACTCCCCGGCCGCGACCGCCGAGCCCCGGATCTCGTCGAGGAGGCTCGTCTTGCCGTGATCGACGTGCCCGAGCACGGCGACGATCGGGGTGCGAAGCTGCTCGTCGCCGCCCTCCGGTGTGGGTGTATCTGCCATCGTGAACCCTCAGAAAGTGCTTGGTGGAATCGAGCCCTGCAGCGGCATTAACTCTTTTCAAGTGCTGATTCGCTATGGAAGGGAGTTGCTTGGGTCGTTGGCTTGAACGCGACCGCAAACTCCTACGGAAGCCCCCTCCCGCTCGACGCAGCTAACTCGCTGTGGTCCTCGCCTCACTCGCTTCGCTCGTTCGGCTGCGGTCCTTACTTCGTTACCTGCGACGAGCGGTCGGCCCCTTCCGGAGCCCCACCCAGGGAGATAGTCGAGTTAGCCAAAATCCCGGCGGGTGCGGTGGCGCGCGTTTCGCGGCTGTTTCAACAGCCGCGTAGCGTGCGAGGGACGAGTAGCGCAGCGAGCGGAGCGAAGCGAGCAACGCAGGAGGCTGGGGAGGGCCGAGGATGCGGTGGGTGGGACATCGAAAGGGGCCGGGCGGTCGGTCGTTCCCGGGCGAAGCAAGCACCGCAGTGAAGGAGCGAAGTGACTGAGCGAGGAGCACAGCGAGCCCCGGTATGTCGAGCGCTCGGGGGCTTTCGAAGGCGATAGTGGACGGAAACCCACAGCAGCCACCAAGAATTTCGCCACCGTATCGAACTCCAACACCACCTGGCGAACGTTCACTCGGGAGCGAAGAATGCTGTTTAAGTGGTGGGGCGCCGCTGTGATGAGTATGTACTTCGCCGGCGTCGATCTGGGCGCCACGAACACGCACGTCGCCGTCGCGGACGACGAGGGCGAGATCGTCGGCGAGGACGTCCGTCCGACGCCACGGGGGCCGACCGGGATCGCGGTGACCGAGGAGATCCTCGACGCGCTCCGGACCGCGGCAGGTCGGGCCGGCGTGGCACCCGAGTCGATCGCCGCCGCCGGCATCGGCTCGATCGGGCCGCTCGACCTCGCGGAGGGGACGATCGAGGACCCAGCGAACCTCCCGGACAACATCGGCACCATCCCGCTGACGGGGCCGATCGGCAACCTCATCGACAGCGACGAGGTCCACCTGCACAACGACACCAACGCCGGCGTCATCGGCGAGCGCTTCTTCAGCGACCGGAACCCCGACGACATGGTCTACCTGACGATCAGTTCGGGGATCGGCGCGGGCGTCTGCGTCGACGGCAACGTCCTCGACGGCTGGGACGGGAACGCCGGCGAGGTGGGACACATGATGCTCGACCCGATGGGCCACCTCACCTGTGGCTGTGGCTCCGACGGCCACTGGGAGGCCTACTGCTCCGGCAACAACATCCCGAAGTACGCGAAGTTCCTCCACGAGGACGATCCGATCGAGACCGACGTTCCCCTCGACGACCCCGACTTCTCCGCCGCCGACGTGTTCGAACACGCCGGCTCCGACGAGTTCGCCGATCACGTCGTCGACCAGGTCGCCCACTGGAACGCGATGGGCGTGACGAACGTCGTCCACGCGTACGCGCCGATCGTCATCTACGTCGGCGGCGCCGTCGCGATCAACAACCCCGAACTCACGCTCGAACCGATCCGCGAGCGCCTCGACGACATGGTGTTCACGAACATCCCCGACGTCACGCTGACGACGCTCGGCGACGACGTCGTCGTCAAGGGCGCCGTCGCGAGCGCGATGACGGGTGGCACCGGGGATCGCCGACGGCTCCGGACCTGAGGCCGCAGCGCCGACTCGCGAGCCACCTCGCCAACCGCTTCACCCGCTCCATCCTCGCCCGCATTCTCCCCGCCCGCTGCATTCTCACCCGCTTTCTCCTCCCCCGCTCCCCCACACGCTTTCTCCTCACTCCGCTTCGAGTTCAGCGAGCCGGTTCAGCGCGTACGCGACGCGGAGCGTGTCCGCCGCGTGGCCGCGGTCGAAGACGAGTTCGTCCGTCGAGCGGACGTGTTCGAGGACGTCCGGCGAGGCGTGCTCGGGCGCGGCGGCGATCCCTGCGTCCTCCGTCGCTGCCCACTGCATCACGCGGAGGTCGGTCTTCGAGTCGCCCATGACGAGCGCGAACGGATCGTCGATCCCGAGCACGTCGTAGGCCGCGTCGACGCCGTCGGGTTTCGTCAGCTCGCGACTCGTGAGTTCGGCGGCGTCTGCCTCGTAGTAGGCGACGTCGATGCGTTCGAAGAGGGAAGCGAGCGCGGGTGGCGCGTTGCCGAGGTCGCGATCCGGGACCGCGTCGCGAGATTCGAGGACGCCCCGGATCTCGGGGTCCGCGGCGGCGTAGGTCGCCCGGGCCCACTCGCCGGCAACGACGGGATCGAGATCGAGGTCGCCGTCGAGTTGGTCGGCGGCGACTGCGCCGAGCACGTCGAGTTGGTGGACGAGCGCGTCGTCGATGAGCGCCCTGGCTCGCTCGCTGCCCGTGGCCGCGTTGGGCTTGATCGTGACGTTGAACTCGTTGCCCTGGAGGTGACAGCCCCGCCGCGTTTCGGGAGCGGCGTCGGAGAACACCCGGGAGCGGACGCCCTCGAAGATGGCGATGACGGTGTCGTCGAGGTCCTCGTAGAGGAGCTGTTTCGAATCAGCGCCGTGGCCGGGCGTGAACACGCCGTTGCCGGACTCGTAGACGATCGAGCAGGTGCCGGAGTGGACGAGTTCGCTGCCCAGCCCCTGGATTAGGAATCCCTTGACGTTCTCGAGGGTCTGGCCCGTGCAGATGACGATCGGGACGCCGGCCTCGTGGAACTCGGTCAGGAGGTGGAGCACCTCGCGTGGAATCTCGTTGTCCGTGCTGCCTGCGGATCTGAGCGTCTCGTCGACGTCGAGCACGAGGACGTTGACCGGACGCTCGTACGTTCGCAGCAGGTCGAGCGCGGTGAACGCCTGATCCCGCGAGGCCTTCGCGGCGATGTCGGCGTAGACCTGCCCGGCCTCCTCCGTGATCGCGGCGACGTCCGGTCGGGTCGCGAGCGAGCGCGGGGCGTCGGTCGTGAACGCCTCGACGATCTCGGCCCGCTGCTCGGCGAGCGCGTCGCTGACCTCTTGCCAGTGCTGGAGAGCCACCCGCGAGTCCAGCGGCGGAAAGAGGTCGACGAACGCCTGGTGATCTCGGAGCCGCTCCGTGTCGAACTCCGAGTAGAGTCGATACAGGCGGTCGTACTGCTCCATGGTTTGACGGTGGGGGTCCGGGGCAAAAGGGTTGCCACCGGCAACGTTGCTCCGGATGTGAGTACCACGGGTGTGCACTCGGCCGTCTCCCCCACAGCCGCGTTTCCCGTTTCGAAGCGATCCGGCGACGACGGCTCCGAGCGGGGGATTCAAGCGACTGCACGACCACCTCGGTTGTAGATGCGGCTCGACGAGTTCCTGGACGATTTCGATCGAGACCTCGACGCCGAGAAGCGTCGCCTCGCCCAGGAGAAGTCCTACGCGATAACGGACCACCTCGAAGACGTTGAGACGCGATTCAACGACGTGCTCTCCGACGACACGCTCGTCGGCTCCACGTCCCCGGAGATCTTCGTCGGCCGCGCCGGCTACCCGAACATCTCGACGGGCGTGCTCTCGCCGGTCGGCGACGAGGACGACGCGGAAGCGTACGCGACGAGCGGGCAGTGGTACGACAGTGGCCTCGGCGTCAGCGACGTCCTCCAGAAGCGGACGGGCCTCCTCAACTCCCAGCGCCGCACCAAGGTCCAGGTCGACGACGTCTGGGACGGGTTCGTCGGCGCACAACGCGAGGTCGCGATCGCCGATCGCCCGGTCGGCGTCGAGATCGGTCTCGACGACCGCCCGGAGATCGACCTGACGACCGACGACGTCGCGACGCCCACCGGGCCGAACGCGAAGGCCGACCGCGTCGATCTCACGGAGAACCCGTACGTCCCCCGCCCGGTCAAGAAGACCCTCGAGGACGACGACTGGCAGGCACAGGGCGCGATGAACTACCTCTGGCAGCGCGGGTTCGACGTCTACGAGATCAACACCATCCTCTCGGCCGGCGCGCTCGGTCGCTCGGAGAACCGGCGACTCGTCCCGACCCGCTGGTCGATCACCGCCGTCGACGACACGGTCGGGCAGTTCATGCGCGGCCAGATCCGGAACAGCCAGTCGATCGACGAGGTGGAGGTCTGGTACAACGAGTACGTCGGCAACCGCTACTGGGTCGTCCTCGCGCCCGGCCAGTGGGAGTACGAACTCGTCGAGATGAAGGGCCCGGGGAGCGTCTGGAACCCCGACGAGTCCGAGTACTTCCTCGCATCCGCCAGCGAGGGCTACGAGGGGCGCACCGGCTACGTCGACGAGACCGCAGGCGCGTACTACGCCGCGCGGATGGGCGTCCTCGAGGAACTCGTCGAGCGCGATCGGCAGGCGAAAGCGCTCGTCCTCCGGGAGGTCACCGACGAGTACTGGGCGCCCGTCGGGGTCTGGCAGGTCCGGGAGGCCGTCCGGAACGCCTTCGGCGACGGCGTGATGGACCGGCCCGCGACGGCGGAGACGTTCCACGATGCGGTGAAAGGGGTGTCCTCCGAGCTGCCCGTCGGTTGGAATCAGCTACGGCGGAA
This sequence comes from Salinarchaeum sp. Harcht-Bsk1, assembly GCF_000403645.1. Taxonomy (NCBI): domain Archaea; kingdom Methanobacteriati; phylum Methanobacteriota; class Halobacteria; order Halobacteriales; family Natronoarchaeaceae; genus Salinarchaeum; species Salinarchaeum sp. Harcht-Bsk1. Next base: position 2,554,189 of record NC_021313.1, on the reverse strand, counting down.
ATCGGAACTGGTGGCGGGCGTGCAGTCCCAGCTCTCTGCGTTCGAGTAGCGTAGCGTCGGTCCGGTGTCCTCGAAGCTCGTCTCGTTCACGCTATCGAACGATCCATCCGAGCGGCCGATATCAGGAGGTCGTCGATCGGTTAGTGCGAGCGTCGACTGTAGAGGGCACCGACGAGGACGGCCCCAATCCCGAGCACGCCGAGTAATCGCACGAGGCCGCCGAAGAATAGCAACGGCAGCGCAACGAGAGCCAGAAATGTCAGCGATAGACGGACGGCCGCAGATCCTTCGACGGTGAGGTAGACAGTGCCAGCGACGACGAGTCCGATGCCGAGCGCCAGCAGGAGTGAACTGACGCCGACCGAGTCCTGGAACGTCAGACCGACCACGGCAAACAGCAGGCCGACCAGTACGACACTCGATTCGGAGAGGGTCGGTTTCGTCCAGTTCGTCTGGAGGGCATCCATAGACCAAATATCAAATACTGAACCGATGAAGCTTCTGGTATCCGGCGTCGTGCCGGTACGTACCCACCGGCTCCCAGGAGACGTACACGAGCACCCCATCCGATCCGAACCGCCAACGTATACAGTCCCCTGGTGAGCAGGGCCTTCTATGAACCAGCTCTACGTCGCGGCGGGCGGGGCCGGCCTGCTCGTACTCCTCGGATTCTTCCTGCTCGTGCTCAAGCGGCATCGATCGTCGGGCGCGGCGGCCTCCAAACGTGCCCACGAACAGGCCCAGGAGCGCGAACCGCCCGTCGAGATCGGCGAGACCTACGAGTTCGCGATCACGGAGTTCACCGACCACCACTCCGGCAAGCAGGTCGCGGTCGGCAAGGTCGAGGGGTTCGTCCTCTTCGCCGGTGACGTCCCCGGCAGCGCGAGCGAGGGAACCGTCGTCTGCGCTCGCGTCGACTCGTTCAACCGCGGTCGGACCTCCGCGGACGCGACCGTGGTCGGCACCGCCTGACCGACCGAGTTACCGCTCGTTCTCCCTCGCGAGCGCCCCGTGCGGTTCAAGTCCCCGCGGGGCAACGCGCAGGTATGCCCGACCTCGACGCCCGAGCGGATCGCCTCGACGCCTATCTCGACGCAGCGGACCTCGAGGCGGTCTGGTTCGCACGCCCGAACGGCTTCGCATGGCTCACTGGCGGCTCGAACGTCGTCGATCGCGACGGCGACGTCGGCGTCGCCGCCGCGGGGTACGACGGCGAGTTCCGCGTCCTCACCGACTCGATCGAGGCCCAGCGCATCGCAGACGAGGAGGTGCCCGACGCGTTCGAGGTCGAGCGCTTTACCTGGTACGAATCGGATCTCGGGGCGGCGCTCGCGGACCGCTCGCCGTCGCCGGCGGCCGCGGACTTCGACGTCCCGGGCTTCGAGGCCCTCCAGGCCAGCGAACTCCGCCAGCCACTGACCGACGACGACGTCGAGCGCTACCGGGCGCTCTGTGCAGACACCGCCGAGGCCGTGGAGGCCGTGTGTCGCAGGCTCGAACCGACGACGGTCGAGGCCGACGGCGCGACCGACCTCACCGCCGAACTCCGCCGGCGGGGCATCGAGGCACCGGTCGCACTCGTGGGCGGTGCTCGCCGTGCGCAGGCCTACCGCCACTACACCGCACGGGAGGACGAACTCGGCGAGTACGCGCTGGTCTCCGTCACCGCCCAGCGCGAGGGGCTCTACGCCTCGACGACGCGAACGGTCGCGTTCGATCCGCCATCGTGGCTCGCCGAGCGGACCCGGAAAGCGGCACGCGTCGAGGCCACTGCGCTCGCGGCGACGCAGGCTGCTGCGACGGGCGAGTATCCCCGGAACGCCGATGGCTCCGGCACCGCCGGCGACGTGTTCGGCGCGATCCAGGAGGCCTACGCCGCCGTCGGCTACGAGGGCGAGTGGGAGCTCCACCACCAGGGCGGCGCCGCCGGGTTCGCCGGCAGAGAGTGGATCGCTACGCCCGAGGCCACCGACCCCGTCCACGCGCCGATGGCCTACTCCTGGAATCCGACGGTCCAGGGCGCCAAGAGCGAGGACACCCAGCTGGTGACCGCGAACGACGTCGAGCCATTGACGATCACCGGCGACTGGCCGACGACGACGGTCGAGTCCGTGGAACTGCCGGGCGTCCCGACCGTCGAGCTGGAGCGTCACGTACCGCTGTGATCGATCGGCGTTCGATCTGGCGGCACGCACGCGTCGTCGAGAACTGCGAGGCGGGTTGGCTCCTGGGCTGAAACGATCCCAGAGATCGGTTCGAGAACACGTCTTCGACGGGTTCGGTCAGTAGGAACGCCCACCTCTGGGCTACGGGCCACCTAGCTAAACGGCGCCCCCACGAAGCCGACCTGCATGACCACAGTCAAGATCATCAAACTGCTCGGCACCTCCGAGGAATCGTGGGACGACGCCGCGCGGGAAGCAGTCGCGACGGCCAGCGAGACCATCGAGGACGTCCACGGGGTGGAGGTAGAAGACCGCACGGCGACCGTCGAGGACGGCGAGATTACGGAGTTCAAGACGACGCTCGAGGTCGCGTTCCCCGTCCACCATCAGGAACCCTGACCGGCCCTACTGGCCGGCGCGGCCTGGGCCGCGATCCGGGCCGTGGTTGCTCCCCCGGTAACCAACCGTATCCGAATCTACAGCAATCGTCACCGATTCTCCAGCAACCGGTTCGACGTGGTAGTGGGTTGCTACCCACCCCGAAAATAGCTTCTTACATTCACCCCGGTATGGGTGGATTACCGCGAGGACGAGCCACGAATGCCACTGAAGCCCGAGATCCTGTCGGACGAGCAGTTTCTCCACGAGCTGGCCGGCATCACCGGTCTCGGATGGACCGCGTCGACGCTGGGGTTCATCGGCTCGCTGATCTGGTACGGCGACGCTCCCGGGGGTTCTCACCCGCTCGAGTCGCGAGTGCTGCTCTATCTGGGGATCTGCTGTTTCGTCGCGACGATCGGACTGGACGCCCTCAGGACTGTGCTCGACGACGCGGGCGAGTAACCCGCGACGCTGCAGGAAATCGGGACAGAGCCCAGTATCCTGCGCATAGTGAACTCCGCCGCTGCCGTAGCGCGCAGCCGACGATGCAATTTACGCGTGACGAGTCGCTCGAGCGACTCACCGAAACCGTCGCGAACGAGGAACCGATCATCGGCGCGGGTGCCGGAACCGGCATGTCGGCGAAGTTCGCGGAACGCGGCGGCGTCGACCTGCTGATCATCTACAACTCCGGGCGCTACCGGATGAACGGCCGCGGATCCCTCGCCGGCCTGCTTCCCTACGGCGACGCGAACGAGATCGTCGTCGACATGGGTCGACAGGTGCTGCCCGTCGTCGAGGACACGCCGGTCCTCGCGGGCGTCAACGGGACCGATCCGTTCCGCCAGATGGACGTCTTCCTCGAGGAACTCGACCGACGAGGCTTCTCCGGCGTCCAGAACTTCCCCACCGTCGGCCTCATCGACGAGGACAGCCAGTTTCGGCAGAACCTCGAGGAAACCGGGATGGGTTACGACAAGGAGGTCGAGATGATCCAGGCGGCGTCGGACCGGGGGATGCTCACCTGCCCGTACGTCTTCTCCGAGGAACAGGCCCGGTCGATGGCGGCAGCCGGCGCCGACGTGATCGTCTCGCACATGGGGCTGACGACCTCCGGGGACATCGGCGCCGAGACGGCACTCGACCTCGACGACGCCGCCGAGCGCGTCCAGGCACACCACGACGCGGCGACGGCAGAGAACGACGACGTGCTCGTGATCTGTCACGGCGGGCCGATCGCGTGGCCAGACGACGCCCAGTACGTGCTCGAGCACACCGACGGCGTCTTCGGCTTCTTCGGCGCCTCCAGCCTGGAGCGGCTCCCCACGGAGCAGGCCATCGAGGAACAGGCCCGCGCCTTCAAGGAGATCGACGTCACATGAGCGACCCCGAGTACCTCGTCGGCCCCGACGACGTCGAGAGCCAGGTCTTCGACTGGGGCGTGCTGAAGTGGCTGAGCACGCCCGCAGTGACCGGCGGCGAGCGCTTCAGCGCCGGCATCGTGAAACTCGAACCGGGACGGGGCCACGAGCGACACACCCACCCTGACAGCGACGAGATCCTCTACGTCGTCCGCGGGGAGGGCGAGCAGGAGGTCGCCGACGAGACGTTCGACGTCGAGGCCGGCGACCTGGTGTTCGTCCCCGAGGGCGTCGAACACGGGACCGTCAACACCGACTGGGAGCCGCTGCTCCTGCTGGCCGTCTACGCGCCGCCCGGACCCGAGGAGGTCCTCGGGGACCTCCCCGAGTGCGAGATCGTGCCGCCTGGCGAGATACCGACGACTGACCGCGGCCGGTCGGACGGCGGAAACGATCCGGCCGCCAGTGAGGGAGACGAATGAGCGTCGTCATCGTCGGCACGCTCGACACGAAGGGCGAGGAGATCGCGTTCGCCCGGGACGTGATCGAGGCCGAGGGGCTGGACGTCCACCTCGTCGACGTGGGCGTGCTCGGCGACCCGGAGATCGATCCGGATACCCCTGCGAGCGACGTCGCTGCGGCCGCCGGGACGACGCTCGAACAGCTCCGCGAGGACGAGGATCGCGGGGCTGCGATGGAGGCGATGGGCGAGGGCGCGACCGCCATCTGCCAGCAGCTCTACGACGACGGTGTCCTCGAAGGCGTGCTCGGCCTCGGCGGATCCGGGAACACCTCGATCGCGACGACCGCGATGCGCAGTCTGCCGGTCGGCGTGCCGAAGCTGATGTGCTCGACGATGGCCTCCGGCGACACCGAGCCCTACGTGGGTGCACGTGACGTTGCGATGCTGTACTCCGTCGCCGACATCGAGGGGCTCAACCAGCTCTCCCGGCAGGTCATCGCCAATGCCGCGCTCGCGATGGTCGGGATGGTCGCGAACGAACCCGACGTGGAGGTCGAGGAGCGGCCGACGATCGGGATCACCATGTTCGGCGTGACGACGCCCTGCGTGCAGCAGGCCCGGGGGCTGCTCGAAGACCGAGGGTACGAGACGATCGTGTTCCACGCCACCGGCACCGGCGGGCGTGCGATGGAGTCGCTCATCGAGGAGGGCGTCATCGACGGCGTGCTCGACGTGACGACGACGGAGTGGGCCGACGAACTGGTCGGGGGCGTCCTCAACGCTGGCGAGGAGCGCCTCGAAGCGGCGGGCGAGGCGGGGATTCCGCAGGTCGTCTCGACCGGCGCCCTCGACATGGTCAACTTCGGGCCGCGCGACTCGGTTCCGGAGGAGTTCGAGGAGCGGCAGTTCCACGTTCACAACCCGCAAGTCACGCTTATGCGGACGACCGTCGAGGAGAACGTCGAACTCGGGGAGATCATCGCCGGGAAGCTGAACGACGCCACTGGACCGACCGCGCTCGTGCTGCCGCTCCAGGGCGTCTCGGCTATCGACGCGGTTGGCGAGGACTTCTACGACGCCGAAGCCGACGGCGCGCTGTTCGATACGTTGCGGTCCGAGGTGGCCGAGAACGGCGTCGAACTCATCGAAGCAGATGCACACGTCAACGACGAGGCATTCGCCCAGCTACTCGTGGAGACGCTGGATGGATACATGCAAGAGGTCGGCGCGGCTCCGACGGACGGTTAGCTGTGAGACGTCGTCGATGGAACGGCGGTCGTCGTGGCCAGGCTCACGAACGGATTCGGTCCAGAGAACGTGACTGCGCGGCGTCCGTCAGTCGCTGATGAACTTGTTCCGGCTGGATAGGTGCCTATGTATCATATAACATTCAGTTTCATAAGACACCAAATTGGCGACTCTATGCCCAATTATTTCAATATATTTATTGTTATAAGCTACCTTTCTCGGTCTTCCCCCTTGACGTTCTCCTGACGTAATTCTAACAACGTTCTCCCACCGAATTCCGGATGTATCCAGTAGGAATACCCGTTCAATGGCTTGTCCTTGTCTCGATCGACGAGACGGTTGAGAATCTCCCTCGTCAAGCCCGTAAACGAGTATATCTCTCCGTTCTCTAGCCACTCAACGTTGTCTTGCTGACCGGTCTCTCCAGTAATCCGGGCCCGCCAATAATCGCTCTCGGGATCCCACTCTTTGGACGAATCCGCAGGAACCTTTGATTCTTGAAACACAACGATATCGCCCTCCGTCAATACTCCCCGGTCCAGAAGCGCTGGAAGGGTATACGTCACCGAGGTTTTCTTCTGCTTCTCTTCTTTTTCACGCCGCTTGGTCAGATACTCTTCTGCTTCGGGAATGGGGATCACCTGCTGGCTATTGAGGATCACTCTGTCTCGATGTTTGTATGCCTCAATCCTCGTACAGGTGATGTCCATGTTGTACTCCTCCCTGAGCCACATTGCTGGCGAGGTGATCTCCGGTCCGAAACTACCAGCGACAAGCAGGATCCTCGGCCTATCATCCAACTCAAAATTCGCCCATCCCTCATCGGTGTATGACACCTCGTCAAGCACATCCTGCGGAAGGAAATCTACGAACTCTTCGCCAACATCCTCTGGCGTAAGATCAGTACCGTTACGCTCGTTCCAGAAGTTCCGATAATCCTTCTGTACATCCTCTGCCGTAAGCGTCGCACAGTAGCTGGCGTATTTGATCGCCTGCAAATCGGTGGTACGATCGGCCTTGTCACGCTTGAGTTCGATCGTGACTAGCTTCCCCTCCAAATCGAGAGCTAGAATATCCAGGCGTTCTCGTAAGTCTTGGAACTTGGCATACTCTGAAGCGATCACCAGAAGTTCTTCGCCCAGAATTCGAGGCTCCTCGATCGCCCACTCCTCCAGATGCTCGCGTTCGAGAATATCCAACTGTGCGAAATCTTGCCCCGATAGATATTGGAGCTCGTCGGTGTCTTGATCAACGGAGAAGATCATCAGGCCAATCTTGAATGTCGATAGCAATAGGTATTTCTTCAGTACTAATATGGCTGCATTGTGGATTGTTCGGCCGAAGCGGAGTTCTGGGATGGATTTAGTCCCAGGTGATGTGGTACCTTCTATTCATCTACGCATTCGCTCTGTCCACACCCGGATGGTAAGCTGAACTCTTCTCTTGTTCGTGCTGCCTGTTATCACTTCCCTCCTACTAATGAACGTAGCTTGTCTCAGACATACCGATGGCAGAGAGTATTGACCTTCAAAACGAACTTCGAGAGTTGCGCGAGAGTTTGGAGGCCATTCCAGCTGTCGAAGAGCCACCCCAGCCACTGCTCCGAGTGCTGGGTTCTGCACGGTCTGAGCAGTCCTGGAACACGCTCCTGACCTATTTTCTCGATCCGGACCAGCCGCATGGCTTCGACGCCTCCTTGCTCACGCAATTCTTGGATTTAGTGGACGAACACACGGTAGCGCCTCTCGATTACTACTACCGGGACCTTCAGACGGTTCGTGTCGATAGTGAGGTTTCCTCTCCGCAGAACAACCGGCCAGATATTGTAATTCGTGTCCCAGACAAGTGGTTCGTCTGCATCGAATGTAAGGTAGACGCACCGGAGGGGCAGAACCAGCTTCAGAGATACCTCAACGACCCAAATATAGGCGGTGAAGAGAAAGAGGATTATCCTGATGATGGGGACTTCTACGTATTTCTCTCTCGCCGTGGGGGGAACCACGCTGGCTCCGATGGTTTTGCTGATCTGTATTGGGAGGACGTCGCTACCGTCCTTCAGACGGAGTTGAACAGAAACCGAGGGCAGTATCCAGAACTGAGTGTAAACCAGTTGGCCGATTTCCTCAATACAATACGTGGAGTCACAAACATGGAACCAGACGATTTCACGGAGACACAGAAAGAGAAGATCCAGCTACTCGCCGAGTATCGCGACGAAATCGACGAGCTATTCGGTGCAGCTGATTCGCTCCGAAGTTCTCTTGCCAGAAACGGCGAGTGGGCGCCACCCTTCCTTGAGATCGCCGAGGAACGGGATATCTGGTCAGAGGAATGGCACGCCCGGCCTGACAAGTATGGCTGTCTATTCCGTGATGGCTGGTATCTAGACGGAGAAGGCGATCCAACTACGGAAGTGTCTGATACCCGGGAAGATGGTGGTCATCGCCTTCATTTGATCCATCTCATACGGAATGAGAGCTCTTTCCGAGACGGGGAACTGACGATGAAACTTCGGTCATCCACCAATAACGACATCCGCTCGGAGTTTCATCGCCGTTTCAATAGCGATCGGTGGCAGGAACAACTGAAGCCAATGCTTGGGAAGCGGGACATCACCAATAAGGGGAACAAACAGGATTACACCACAAAGACCTACGACGTAAATCAGTCGCGTCTACCGGGAAGTTACTTCGAGACGCTTGCAACAGCTTTTGAGGAGCATCAGCAAGTTGCTGAAATCGCTGACCAGATTCATCAAGAGGCAGTTGGGGGTGCATCCCTGGATTGACCGACTTCTTCGTGGATTAACCATATGAACTATTCACCCATCTGCTACCACTGGCGATCCCACTCCCCTCTGTCAGAATTCAAATTCAACTCACCCAACGGGCTTGGGCTAGGTCACTTACGAAACCCCCTCTGTTGATGTCGTTCCCAGCGTAGCATATCCATATGGACGAACACATTGCACGGATTCAGGAACACCAGCTTCGAACAGTGTGGGAAAACGAGGAGCGCGGCTTCACCCGTTGGCTCGGGGACAATATCGAGTTGCTCGGGGCAGAGCTAGGGATCGAAATTGAAGACGCTCGTACCGAAGAAACCGTGGGAGACTTCTCTTCGGACATTGTGGCGCGAGAAATGAACACCGGTGAAACAGTCGTTATAGAGAACCAGTACGGGAATACCGATCACGACCACCTCGGCAAATTGTTAACGTATTCCTCTGGGAAGGACGCCGGGTTCTCAATATGGCTCGCTGAACACTTCAGACCCGAACATCGGAGTGTCCTCGAGTGGCTCAACGAAAGCGGTCCCAACGATGTGAAGTTCTTCGCGATAAAACCGCGGGTGCTCAGTATTGCGGACACAGATGAGCGTGGCTTCGAATTCGAAATTGTCGTGGAACCTAATGACTGGGAGCGCGAAATTACAGATGAATCACTTTCGGAAACGGAACGGAGCTATCGGGAGTATTTCGCAGACTTGGTAGAAGCATACTCAGAACGACGGCCACGCTGGTCGGAGCTAAAACCTGGTCCTCGAAATTATCTCACCTTCAGCGCAGGGATCGCCGGAGTTAGCTTCGGATGGGTCTTTCACCAAGGGCCAGAGTACTGCGTTGAGCTATATATACAGACCGCAGACGCCGAGCAGAATTTAGCTATCTTTGAGGCGCTGAAAGAGCAAAGAGCAGAGATCGAGTCCAACCTTGACACGGATTTAGTGTGGCAACGGTTGCCAGAAAAGCGTGCCTGCCGGATCAAATGGTCGAAATCAATTGATGGGAAGATCACCGAGTTAGATGGAGATCAACAGGGGCAACTGATCGAATGGGGGGTGGACGCTATGGATTCATTCCAAGATGAATTCGAACCTCGAATTGCATCATTGGACCTTAGCTGACTTGAGTAGTGTCCGCTCCCACCCCTCTGCTATTACCGCACTGTCCTGATTGTAACCCCTTCACTTGGTATAGAATAGGCAACGAACACCAGATTGCTTACCCCAATATCGGCTACAGCAGGCGATCCTCAACGACTATCTCCTCCTCAGCAACTCCGTATTCCCGTTTCAGTGCTAATTTTCTCTTCTGCAATTGTTCCAGAGTTTCCGTTCGAGCTCTCCGTTAGAATCCCCCGAAATAGCCATGCCCTGGTATGATGATGAGACTCAGTTAAGCATTGCGCACGGCTATGATCTCAGCTCAATCACCGAACAATGTTGGCGGTTCAAGGCCAACTAGGTGTATAAGACCTAGGTAGCCTCAGTCCGAGATGAACTTGTTGTCCCGCCAGTTGACGCCACTCTGTGCGGCGTCCTCGTCGGCGGGGCCCTCGACCACTTCGATGCTGGAGGGGCGCTCGTCGCCCTCGACGATGCGCCAGGAGTCGAGTTCGCCGTCCTCGCAGGTGATCGCGGTGAGGGTGCCCTTCTCGGAGATGAGTGCGATCTCGCGGAGTACCTGGAACATCTCGTACTGGAGCTGGGTGTTCTGGAGGACGGTCTCGCGGTCGCCCTTGAACGCGGCGTACTCGACGAGTTCGGACTCGATCTCCTCTTCTTCCTCCTCGCCCCAGGAAGGACCGCCCTGGCGTCGGCGGACCTCCTCGGGGTCCTCCTCGTAGACGCGGTTCTCGACGACGCTGGCCTTGAGCTGCGCCGTGGGCGTGTACTTGCTGATCGAGGTGTCCTCCGCCGTCGCGCTGAGAATGAGCGTGTTGTTTCGTCGGGTCACGTCGACGTCCGCTACCCCCTCCGGAAAGTTCGCCTCGTCCACGAGATCGTGGACGTCCTCGAGTGGTAGTTCGAGTGTGGAGTGGAGCCGGTAGACGCTCGCTGTGGGTTCCGATGACATGGTTGGGTGAAAGCTGCGGCGGGTAAGCAGTCGGTCGATACTACGGCTCGGGAACTTATAGTGGCTACCATTCGTTGCGGTCCAGAAACCTTCGGAAAAAGCAAGCAGTAGCGAGCCATTCGTTCACAAACTGCACGTTCGTGCACCGGCGGGCAGGCCGTCGGAACGTCGCACAGTCCCTCGATTGGCTCGGCTTACTCCGTGCACGAGACGGTGCCCACGGTGACCAATGAGGCGGTGTTCCGGCGACCTCGCGGGCCAGGACGCACGAACTCGGCAGCGACAACCGTCGCGTCCAGTTCGGACGGGCGCGAGCCAACTGGGCGCGTTCGAGCGTGAGGAAAACCTCGCCGTGTGAAAGAGCGGCCGCAGGTAATCGCGTCGTGTGAAGCGGTAAGCCCTGGTGAACGGTCGCGAGCCCCGAACCCGCCGGTCCGGTGTCGCACTGTCGATTCGCGATTCCACGATACGGACGGGGCCTTCAGAGCGGTCGAGAACGGGGTAACGGGTGCGATCAGAACGAAGCACGATCTGAGCGGGATACGGTGGGAAGGAAGCACGATCTGAGCGAGATACGATGGGGACGAAGCACGATCTAAGTGAGGCGCGATGGGAGCAAGGCAGCAGAGGTAGAGAACGTCGACTGCCGACGTCATCACCGCAGAGGACCCCGTGGCGTTCCTCGATCTGCCGGTTCCGCACTCGGCTACTCGCCGGCGACGGAGAGGACCTGGAGCAGCGAGTGGACGGGGACGCCCTCGATTTCGTCGACGCCGCGCTTGTCGACGAGCACCATGCAGGCGACCGGCTCGCCGCCCTCGCTGCGGATCGCCTCGACGGTCTCGGTCATCGTCGTCCCGGAGGTGATTGTGTCGTCGACGACGTAGCACTCCCGGCCGCGAATGCCGGCGAAGTTCCGGGAGAAGGTGCCGCCGTGATCCTCGATGTCGCCCTCGTCCCACTGGTGTTTCCGCGGGGCGTAGGCGCCGAGGTCGGTGTCGAGGATCCGGGCGACGCTCGTCGCGAGTGGGACGCCGGCCTTCTCGATGCCGATGGTGAGATCGACGTTCTCGGCCTCGCTCTGGAGCATGTCGGCCATCGCCGCGCCGAGGTGCTCCAGGCGAGTGCTGTCCCGGCCGAAGGCGCTCCAGTCGACGTGAATGTCGCCGGCGGAGGAGCTGACGGCGGGCGCCGTGCTCGCGTTGCCGCCACCGCGTTCGACCAGCCAGCTCGCGGTCTCCCGGGAGACGTTCAGTTCGTCCGCGATCTCGCCCTTGGAGAGCCCCTGCTCGGCTAGCTCCGAGGCGGAGTCGATGAGGTCGTCGACGTTCTTCATCTCGTCGAGAGTTCGACGGCCGTTTTTATAGTCGTGTTGCTGTCGTCGAACGCCTGCTCGAGATCGTCCGTGCCGTACACCCCGGTCACGACGGCGTCGATCAGCCAGTCCGGCAGCGCCTGTAGATCTTCGATCGCGGTCTCGAAGTGCCGCACGTGGGAGTTCACCGAACCGATCAGCGCCTTGTTGTGGAGGACGAACTCCTCGTGAAGCGCGCCGCCGTCGATCTCGAACTCCCAGGAGCCGGGGATACCCAGTAGCGCACCGACGCCGTTGGGTGCGAGGGCGTCGATCGTCTGGAACGCGTGCGGGGCGTAGCCGGTCGCCTCGTAGACGAGGTCCATCGGCTCGACGGCCTCGGGCAGTTCGTCGACCGGCGTTTCCCTGGAGTCGACGTACTCCGCGCCGAGTTCCTCGATGATGTCGATCGTGGGATCCGGCCGATCCCGACGACCCAGACAGTAGCTCCGCTCGATGCCCTCGGTGTGCTCGAACATCCCCAGCGTCAACAGCCCGAGACAGCCGTTGCCCAGCACGATCGCCGACTCGGGGTCCCACTCGAACGTCGAGCGGGAAGCGTAGGAGAGCTCCAGCGCCTTCTCCGTGATCGACAGTGGTTCGACCAGAAAGCCGACGTCGGCGAGTTCCGGCGGAAGCGAAACCAGGTACTCCGCTGGACTGGTGAAGTACTCGGCCATGAACCCGTGGGCGCCGACGATGCCCCGCTCGTGATACATGCCGTCCGGCGCCATGTCCGGCTCTCCGCGTGCGAAGTACTCGTTCGGTTCGTTGGCGGCGACGGACTCGGCGCTTGCGCCGCCGTCGCTCCTGACCCGTTCGGGCGCCCGTCGAATCGTCGGCACGACGACGTCGCCCGCCTCGAAGTCGGTGCCGTTGGGGTCCTCGACCACGCCCACGGCCTCGTGGCCGAGCACGAGGTGGTCCTCGCCCTCCGGGAAGCCGCCGTGGCCACCGCTCAGCACTTCGTGGTCCGTTCCGTCGACGCCGACCCGGAGCGTCCGGACGAGCGCCTCTCCCTCGCTCGGTTCCGGGCATGGCTTCTCCATCACGGTCGGCGTTTGCTCCCCTTCGCGAACTGCGACGACCTTCATGCGACAGTGATGCACATGCCAGGGGATAAACACTCGTATTCACTTCGTAGTAAATCGGCAATCCGTTGCGGGTACCGGAACGACGCCGCTCTGTAGGATCGATCGCTACGCCTCGGGGAAGACCGCGGACGCACTCAGCGCGAGTCGCGCCACTCCCCGACCGTCGCGATCGCTCGCTGCCCGATCTCGGCGACGTCGGGATCGAGGGCACCGTCCTCGGCGAGGTCGTCGGCGTCGAACCACTCCCAGGCGTCTGCGGGTTCCTCGTCCGATGCTGGATCGATCGTCCGTTCGTCCGCCGCGGCGTAGTAGACCAGATCGACGTGCTGGTGGCCGACCTGTGCGTCGGCACTGCCCGCCTCGCCGTAGATATTCACGTCGGCGAGCTGGAGGTGATGGGGCTGTGGCAGCGGTTCGACGGTGGGCGAGCCGACGTCGTCCTGTTCCGCGACGATGGTCGCGTCGAGCCCGGTTTCTTCCTCGACCTCGCGCAGGGCGGCTTCGTGGGGAAGTTCGCCGCGGTCGACGTGGCCACCCGGCGGCAGCCACTTTCCGATCCGAACGTGGCGGTGCAACGCGACCGCACCCTCGACCACGACGTACGTCGTCGCAGTGAAGTGCCGCGTCTGTTCCATGCGGAGAGGTGAGCAGTCGGGTCCGATGGGTGTTGTGGTCCGCTCGCAGCAGCAGGGAAACCCGCAGGCAGCGCGCGTGCCGGACCCGAACGACCACGCCGACCCCGCATCGTCACCGTCTTGCCCGGCGGGTGGGAATCGGAGATCGTGACCGAATTCCGGGCCGTCCTCTTCGACATGGACGGCGTCCTCATCGACACCGAGCCCCACTGGAAGGACCTCTGGCGCAACGAAGTCTTCCCCGACGTCGCGGACGGCGAGCCGTCGCTCGAGGATGTGACTGGCCGGAGCTACACGGACTCGATCCCGGACCTCCACGAGAACTACACGCTCGCGAAGGAGCCACAGCACTACGTCGACCTCGTCGAGCGCCAGGCCGACGACCTCTATGCCGAGGCTGCGGACGGCGCACCGGTGGTCCACGACCTCTTCGACGTCGTCCGCGACCGCGGACTCGCGGTCGGCATCGTCTCTTCCGCACCGCCGGACTGGATCGAGACGGTCGTCGACCGGTTCGGCCTCGGCCCACTCGACCTCTGCCAGAGTGCGTTCGACGCGCCGGGGCCCGGCAAACCCGAGCCCGACGTCTACGAGTACGCCGCCGCAGCACTCGGCCTCGACCCTGCCGAGACGATCGTCGTCGAAGACTCGACCAACGGGGTGCGCGCCGCGGCTGCCGCGGGGGCGACCGTGATCCGGTTCGAGATCGGGGTGGCAGCCGACGCGATGGACGAAGCGACCGCCGTCGTACACGACGCCGCCGAACTGGAAGCCGTGCTGATAGACCTCCTCGACGGCGTCCAGTAGCATCCGCGTCCGGTCGGTCCGACGATCGGCACCAGCGGCTTCATCAATCGTCAGCCGGGACGGTGTCCGGGCGGAACTCCCGACTGACTGCTTTCCACTTGCCGGTTGCGAAGCGGTGGTAGTTCACCGCCGCGGGGACGACCGTCTCCGCGAGGATCGACGCGTAGATCGCCCAGAGTCCCAGCGGCGTCCAGACCCCGGCCATCGCGAGCGGGATGGCGAACCCGTAGCGACCCAGCAAGTTTGCGTAGAAGGGCCATCGGGTGTCGCCACTCGCCCGGAGCGGCCCCGTCGCCGCGCCACTGACGCCCCAGAAAATGACGCTCAGCGACGCGACCCGCACGAACGTCGTCGCGAGTGGCAGCGTCGACGCCTCGTTGACGAAGGCCATCGCAATCGGTCGCGCGAAGATCACCGCGCCGATCGCGCCGATCGCGTAGACGGTGACAGCGTAGCGGAGGATGTCACGACCGTACGCGCCGGCCGCCTGCTCGTCGCCGGCCCCGAGTTCCTGACCGACGAGACTCGACGACGCGAGGCTGAATCCCCACCCCGGCGTGTTCAACAGGTTCCGGACCTGCCGCCCGATGACGTACGCCGCAACCGTCGTCTCGCCAAACTGTCCGACGAGGAAGAGGAGCGGGAATCGGGCGGCATTACCGGCCGTGTTCGAGAGGACGAGGGGGCTCGCAATCCGCCCGAGATCCCGGAGGATTCCCCGGTCGAAGATCGGTGCGTCTCGAAGTGACACCGTCACCGGGAACTCGCCGATTACCGGGAGGCTGCCACGGAGCAGCCCCGCGGCGAACGTTCCGGCGACGAGGACGTTTCCGAGCACCGTCCCCAGCGCAGCGCCGGTGACACCCAGCCCCAGACCGAAGATGAAGGTCGCGTTCAGCCCGATGTTCACGATGGCGCCGCCCCCGCGGACGAGCATCGGCGTCCACGCGTCGTCGGCACCGACCAGCGCCCGGGACCCGATGAGGTTGAGGCCGGCGAGTGGAACGCCGATCGAGAGAATCCGAAGGTAGGTTGCGCCGTATTCGACGGACTGGTCGCCCGCGCCACTGCCGACGAGGCCGATGAGCGTCTCCGGAATCGCTGCGAAGAGGACGGCGATCGGCATCGTAATCAGGACGGCTGCGACGGCGGAACTGGTGACGACGGTGCTCAGTTCGTCGTAGGCTTCAGCGCCGTAGCGCTGGGAGACCAGCGAGATCGTCCCCCCGGCGACGCCGCCGCCGAGCGCGAAGGCGAGCCCCCAGAACGCCCCGCCGAAGCCGACGCCGGCGATCGCAGCGGGCCCGAGCGCGATGCCGACCATCGCGACGTCGGCCACGGACTTCGACATCCTGGCGAGGCCGGTGACGATCCGGGGCCAGGAGAGGTCCGTCGCCCGCTCGATCCGCTCGCGATCGACCAGGTCGAGGGCGGCGAGCCGCCGGCCGACCGCCAGCAGGAGCCAGCGGAGGGGGTTGGGGACCGACACGGACGGCGGTAGCCCGGTCCCGTATTAAGACGTTGGCCCCGCGGAAAGGGCTGCAGGGCCACCCGCCGCCAGCGACGGGCTAATCGTCGTCGAGTTCCTCCGAGAGCTGTTCGTGTCCGCCGACGGCCGTCCACTCGCGACCGTCCCCAGAGACTTCCCAGTCGAGCCCCTCGATGTTGGAGCCGTCGTGGAGGATGAACGGCCCCGCGGCGAGCGTCTGGAGCGTGACCGCCGTCGCTCGCAGCACGTACGACGTGAGCACCAGGTACGGCGCCAGCGCGACGGTGAAGGCGAAGGCGACGCTGAGCAACACCGGCGAGAGCCCGAACATCGACACCTGCGGGAATAGCTGTGCGTCCAGCGCGAGGATCACGTACGACGTGAACACGATGACCGGGAGGCCGACGTAGAGCAGTCGACTGGAGAGGAGGGCGAGTTCTCGCTTGTAGTAGAGGGACTTGAAGTACTCGCGACTGGTGCCGATGTGGGTGAGCACGTCGACGACGCCCTCGAGCGCCTGTCGCTCCTCGTCGGAGAGCGCGTCCCCGTGCTCGTGTCGCAGCCCCCGAACCGCGTGAAGGTGGCTCGAGTAGTCGTAGTTCAATCCCGCGAGCAGAACGTCGAACGTTCCCCACTCTGCGGCCTCGAGTCGCCGGCGCGCCTGCAAGACGTCGGTGGATATCCCCGACGTGAGAGCCGCGACGTCTTCCTTGAGCCGTTCGTTGCCGCCGGCGTCGACGGTCTCTTCGAGGACCTCGGCCTGCTGGTCGAGGCCGTAGAGCACCGCAGTCAAGAAATCCGCAGGTCGCGCCGGGGTGACCTCGGCCTCGATGTACTCCTCGATGCGGCGATGGTAGTCGAGCGTCGCCTGGATGCGCTGCTCCTGATTCTCGAGATCGGTGATCTCCTCCGAGAGGGTCACCGAGTTGATCGAAACGACGATGGACACCAGGAGAATCGCACCACTGAGGAGCGCTGTGAACAGTTGCTGGCCTGCAGTCTTCTCGTCGAAGAGGTCGTGCACCTTGACCGGGTCCAGTAGCGCGAGCGCGAGGATGGTGACGAACACGGCCAGCATGAGCGCCAGCGTGACGGAGAGCCGCCGGCCCGTCATGAGTAACCACCGCTTCAGTGGATTGTCGGTGTCAGACGCCAGCGGTGGCGGGGACGAATCCGATTCCTGTGCCATCGCGGGATCACCCCGTGGAATCGGCGGCCAGAGCCTGGAGCGCGCGAGGGACCCGGTCGTTCGGAGGACGATCGCACGAGTCGGTGGACCCCGGATCGGAGGAGCGGTATCTCACGACCCGTGACTGTGGCGTGGCACTATGTATCTTCATCTGATACGTCGCTTCCGGCGTTCGGACACGTACCCGCCGAATTCGAGAAGCAGCGCTTTAACACCTGTGAGGACGGAACCGAAAGGAGACGTATAACAGAATAGAGCTGTCCGGAATTACGTGGGAAGCAGGTGGCGACGATCGGTCGCCACGGGGCACGGGGGACGTTGCGAGTTCCAGCGGCATCGATTCGTGGCTCCGTCGGTCGATGCAAGGTGCTCCCCGACGAGAGACCGGTCCTGGCGGACGCCCGTGCGCGGCGCACTCACGGAGTCGTCACCTTCTTGTCCCGCGCTCGCACAGTATCGCCAACAC
Source organism: Salinarchaeum sp. Harcht-Bsk1 (assembly GCF_000403645.1). Lineage (NCBI taxonomy): Archaea > Methanobacteriati > Methanobacteriota > Halobacteria > Halobacteriales > Natronoarchaeaceae > Salinarchaeum > Salinarchaeum sp. Harcht-Bsk1. The sequence goes on along the minus strand of NC_021313.1, from coordinate 2,536,679 downwards.
GATGGTCTCCGTCGTCGGTGCGCTCGAAGCCCTCTCCACGTACTCGTGGCCACTCGCCTGGCTCTCGATCGTCGCCTTCTTCGCAGGGGCGATACTCGAAGTCAGCGAGCGCCGCGCGCTCGCGGTGCGCGTGGCCGCTGCCGGCTGGATCGCTTTCGGCGTCTTCTGGCTCTCGAAGTTCCACTACTTCTACGTCGAGTTCGGGAGCCCACTCGAAGGGGTCCTCAGTCTCGCGGCGCTCCCGCTGACCTGGTACGCGGCCTACCTCCTGCTCAGCGGTCGCGATTCCCTCCTCGTCGTCTCGCGGGCAGTCGCGGCTATGGGCCTCATCTACCTCCCGGTGGCGACCATCGAGCCAGTCAAGGTCTTCCTCATCGAGTCCGTCGCCCAGCAGTCTGCCTGGGGGATGGAGCTCCTCGGGTACGACGTGACGCTCACCGAAGGTGCGAACGGCTACCAGGGCCGGTTCACCTTCGCGAGTCGGCCGGAGGACAGCTACACGACGTACATCGTCCTCGCCTGCACCGGCATCGGTTCGATCTCGATCTTCGGCGGGCTCACCGCGGCCGTTCGAGCCCCGCTACGCCGGAAACTGAAGGGCTTCCTCGCCGCCACCGGGATCATCTACGTCCTCAACATTTTCCGGAACGTCTTCGTCGGCATCGCGGCGCCCTTCGGCTGGTTCGACGGGAGCGTCTCCGAGACCATCGCGACGACGATGGCCGGGGACGTGCACACGTCCTTCTTCATCGCCCACCACCTGATCTCGCAGTCGCTGTCGGTGGTCGCACTCGTCGCCATCACGCTCGTCGTGGTGCGGGTCGTTCCAGAAGTCGTCGACCCACTCGAGGAGGTCCTGTTCGTGATCACGAACACCGAGTACGACCTCGCCGAGGCGATCGGCCAGCCCCGATCGGGAGATGGCGACTCGAGTGCCCTCGGCAGTGAGGATCCCGACGGGGCCGACGACCCGGGCAGTCTCGGCGGCGCCGACGATTCCGGTGGTCCCGGCGGCGTCCACGGCACCCGGACTGACGACGTCCAGCCTGACGGTGGGACCGCCGGGGAATCGCAGGATGACGACCCCTGAACTCGCCGACAGAGCAGCGTACGTCGCCGACGCAGACGCCCTGGTCTGTGCCGACCTTCACCTCGGCCGCGACGCGAACTCGAACGTCGAGTTGCCGATGGGCGAGGCGAGCCGAATTCCCGAACGCGTCAGTGCTTTGCTCGACCGCTTCGAGCCTGGAACGGTCGTCGTCGCCGGCGACGTCCTCCACGCCTTCGACAGCGTGCCGGAGGGCGTCACCGACGCGCTCGTTGCGGTCGAGGAGGCGGTGGCGGACGCGGGTGCGGAGCTCCTCCTCGTCGCCGGCAACCACGACGGGATGCTGGAATCGGTCACCGAGAGTCGGGTCGTCGAGGCCGCCGACCTCGGAAACGGGACCGTCGTGATCCACGGCGACGAGCAGCCGAGTGCTCTCGAACTGGCGGACCTCGACGCTGACCGCTACGTGATCGGTCACGAACACCCGGCGATCGTCATCGAGGGGCAACGTCACGCCTGCTATCTGGAGGGTCCGGCGCCCGACGGCGACGCGTCGGTGTTCGCACTCCCGGCGTTCAACCGCCTCGCACGGGGAACAGTACTCAACGGGAGTCGCACCGGGGATCCCGCGTCGCCGCTGCTCGCCGAGATCCGTCGATTCCGGCCCGCGGTTCGCGATCCCGAAGCCGACGAGACGCTGTGGTTTCCACCCTTCTCTGAACTCCAGGCGCTGCTTTAGACTCGCCGGTGCGTCGGCGAGAATCGGTTCGATTACCCCACGGCTCCCCGCGAACTGTGGCGACGGCAACGGCCCCGAGAGCGCAACAGGTATACCAGTTCGGGCAGGACAGTGTTTCCATGAAGGAGTACAAGATGCGCCGCGGCGAGTACCTCGACGAACGGATGCCCGACCTGGAGGGCGAGATCGAGGAGTACTTCGGACCGATCACCACCACGGAGTCCTTCAAGGGGAACGACCTCAACGTCGTCGAGGAACCCGACAACCCCGTGTTCGAGCGCATCGTCGTCGGCAAGACCGAGTACGGGTCCAAGAAGGACAAGATCGCCGTCGAGTTCCACGAGCGCGACGTCGCGGACCTCGGCCCCGAAGAACTCGAGGCCGCCGAGGAGGCCGTCTCTCTGAAGAACGATTTCCTCGAGGCCGCCACCGGTCGCGACGCCAAGTCCCGCCGCGAGTCCCTCAAGCGCCAGGTCGAGGACGATCCCGACCACGACTTCGATTAAATCGGCTCCTTCCGGCCGCCAGTCGTCCGACGACACCCCGATTCGCACGCGTCGACGCCCGACCCGACCACATCCTTATTCCATTCACCCCCGTACTTGCGCGCGTGTGTACGATCGCGTTCGCGTGGCAGGTGCTCGACGACGCGCCGATCGCCGTCGCAGCGAACCGCGACGAGGCGCTGGACCGCGAGTCGCATCCCCCGCGCGTACTCGAGAGCGATCCGACCGTACTTGCGCCACAGGACGCCGAGGCCGGTGGCACCTGGATCGGCGTCTCCGAGCGTGGGCTGTTCGTCGGGATCACGAACCGCTGGAACCGCGAGGACGGCGCCCCCGACCTCGCCGGTGAGCGCTCGCGCGGCCTGCTCGTCCGGGACGCCCTCCGCGCGGACGACGCCGCCGCAGCCGTAGCGCTCGTCCAGGAGCAGGTCGCCGAGTTCGAGTACGCGGGGTTCAATCTCCTCGTCGCCGATCGGGAGGAGGCGAGCTACCTCGAGTGGGACGGCGACCTCCGCGTCCAGGTACTCGACCCTGGCGTCCACGTGATCGTCAACCCCGGAAAGAACGAGGCAGACGAGCGAGCGGTGCGGCTCCGAGGGGAACTCGCGTCCGTTGCTTCGGGGGCGGGAAACGCTACGGAGGCGGAAGGCGTTGCGGACGCGTCGTCACCGTCGACGTGGCTCGACGCCGCGACCGAGCGGCTCCGGGACCACGACTACGAGGTGTGTCTCCACCACGATCGGTTCGGCACGCGATCGTCGTCGCTCGTGACGATCGGCGCCGACGGCGCCACGACCTACGACTTCGCCGACGGACCACCGTGTGAAACGGCGTACGCGCCGGTGGAGATGCCAGCGGTACTGCGCGAGGCCAGCGGGTAACCTCGACAGGAGGGGTTAAGTAACTCCGCGGCGGTCTGTGTGCATACGTATGCTCAGCGACCGCGACTTCTCGGGTGGTGAGCCGTGAGCGCGACGGCCGCCGAGACGGAGCTCTCGGAGGACGAGCTCGCCGGACTGGAACTCGTCCGTGAGACCGGCGGGATCCACCAGAGCGAGTTCTGGAAGGAACTCGACGTCTCCTCGCGAAAGGGGAGCCGGATCGTCGAGTCCCTCGACGAGAAAGGGCTCGTCGACCGCGAGGAGGCCGTCTACCAGGGACACAACACCTACTTCATCGCACCTGTCGCCCGCGACCTCGACTTCTCGCTGTTGATGGCCGGCGACATGCTCTCACCCTTCATCGGCGAGGAAGAGATCGATCCACAGAGCGACGCCTTCTCGCAGTGGATCATGAACCTCGCGTACGAGGAGTAGGACCTCAGTTCGGACAAGAGGACCTCAGTTCGAGCTTCTGGATCCCGATTCGAGAAGCGCAGACGAGCCAGGCGAGCGGTGAGGCTCCTGCGCAACGACGAGTTAGTAGTCGGGCAGGTCGTCCGGTGCCTCGTACTCGCTCTCCCAGTCGATGTAGTCGGCCTTGAGCACGTCACAGACGATCTGGCCCAGCTCCGCGAGTTCCGCGTTGATCGTCGACGCCCGCTCCCAGGTGTCGAGTTCGGGGTGGATGTCCCGTTCCTTCCAGTTCTCGGGGACGCCGGGCGAGTGGTAGCCGACGCGGTCAGCGAAGGAGTCCCAGAAGAAGTCGAAGTCCTCGAAGAGGCCGAGATCCTCGACGACGGCGAAGGTGTCCTCGTCCATGTCGGAGTCCTCTCGCCACGTGTCGAACGACTCCTCCCAGGCGCCGTCCTCGAGGAAATCGCCGATCTCCTCTCTGCGGTAGTCCGTGTCCGAGACGACCTCGACGTCGTCGTACTCCTCGGGGTCGATCGGCTCCAGTTCGGGCGGCGCGGGAGTGCTCACGTCGAGTGCCATACCCGAACTACGGCTGGTCGGCGGATAAGCGTTGGCGGCACAGGCTCCAGGACCGACCAGGAATCGGCCGTCTGTGCCTCCAGCGAACGGGGAATCGAGGCCGCCAGCCAGCCATTGCAACCACGCTGGAGGACAGCGGGAAACGGTGCTGGCAGTTCCGGCGACGGTCGGAACTGGTACGACCGCTCGATCGTCGGAGTTTCGGAGGACGTCGTTCGTCGAGCCCAACGTCGGCACGCCTAAGTCCCGTGCGGCTGAGATCCAGGGTATGAGAGGCCGGTCCTTCGCGCTCGCCGCTGGTGCCGGAATCGCCGCGATCGGAAACCGGGCGCTCGGGCGCGCCGGTGGTGCGCTCCCGCCTGCGCTCGCCGGCGACCAGGACTACTATCGCTGGCGCGGGATGGAGGTGGCCTACGCCGCGCTCGGCGATCCGGACGACCCGCCGGTGGTATTACTCCACGACGTCGGCGTCGTGGGCACGAGCAGGGAGTTCGCGGGCGTCGCCGAGGCCCTCGCCGAGGATCACCGCGTCTACGCGCCGGATCTGCCGGGCTACGGCCGCTCGGACCGTCCTCCGCTGACCTACTCCGCGAGCATCTACGAGGCGTTCGTCGGCGACTTCCTCGCCGAGGTGCCCGATCACGACGCCGGTCGGCCGGCAGTCGTCGCGTCGGGACTGACGGCGAGTTACGCGGCGCTCGCCGCTCCGCGAGCCGACGTCGAACGGCTCGTCCTCGTCACGCCTGCCGCCGACACCGACGGGCGATCCGTCGCCCGGCGCGCACTGGTGCGCTCGCCCGTGCTCGGCACCGCGATCTACAACTGGCTGACGAGTACCGCCGGCCTGCGGAACGGTGCCGTCGGCGACCGATACTACGGTCGTCCGGACCAGGAGTACGTCGAGTACTGCTGGCAGAGCGCCCACCAGCCCGGCGCGAGATTCGCCCCGGCGTCGTACCTGAGCGGCTACCTCGACCCGACGATGGACCTCGAGACGGCACTCGCGGACGTCGACGCCGACGTGACCTTGCTCTGGGGCCGCGAGTCGACCGACCCCTCGCTGGCCGAGGGGCGCGCGCTGGCAGAGGCGACGGACGCGCGGCTCGTCGTGGTCGACTACGCGAAACGGCTCCCGCACCTCGAGCACCCGACGGAGACGCTCGCTGCGCTCGAACTCGGGCTCGTTCCTGCGAACGCGTGAGAAGCGGTCCGGCAGTCGGCCCGGATCGACCCGTGGTCAGGCAGGACGAAACACGACCAGCGGTTCGCCCGTCGTCTCCCGCTCGCTGACGTCCACCCGGACCGACTGACCGACGGCCACCTCACCCGGGTCGATCTCGCGGTACTGCCCGGTGATCCGGACGTCGCCGAAGGAGGCGATCGCGACGACGTAGGGAGCGTCCTCCTCGAAGCTCGGGATCGGGACCTGCGTCTCGGTGAAGGTCTCGACCGTGCCGCTGGCCGGGAGCGGCTTCTCGTCGAGTTCGCCGCTGCCGCAGTGGGGACAGCGCCGACGCGGCGGCAGTGAGCCGTGGCCGTTCTCGCAGGCCAGGTAGTAGCCCTCGCCGTCGGAAACCGCGGCGAGCCACTCGTCGTACCCCTCGTCGCCGGCGGCGTCCTCGCCACCATCGGTCAGGATCCTTGGCGACGCATCGTCGCTCATGCGTCCACCTCCACGACGTGGACGAACGCACTCGCGACGGTGCCACCCGCGTTGTGCGCGACGCCGACGTCGACGTCGGCGACGGCGTCGCTGTTGACGTGGTCACCTCGGAGGAGCTGCGCGAGTTCTGCGATCTGGGCGGCCCCGGTCGCCCCGACCGGGTGCCCCTTCGCCTTGAGACCGCCCGAGAGATTGATCGGACGGTCGCCGGTGGCGGTCGTTTCGCCCCGGCGTGCGGCGCCTATGCCCTCGCCGGGCTCGTAGAAGCCCAGCGATTCGAGCGCGAGCACCTCCGCGATCGTGAAGCAGTCGTGAACCTCTGCGACGCCGACGTCGTCGGGGCCGATGCCGGCGTCCTCGTAGGCCTCGGCGGCAGCCTCGTCCGCGGCCGGGGAGCGCGCGAGGTGCTCGCGATCCTGCAGCGCGAGGTTGTCGCCGCCCTGGCCCGACCCGGTGATCGTGACCGGTGCGTCGAGGTCGTTCCGTTCGGCGTACTCGTCGCTCGCGAGGAGCAGAGCGCTCGCGCCGTCGGTGATCGGACAGGCGTCGTAGAGGCCCAGCGGCGCGGAGACCATCGGGGCCTCGAGCACGGTATCAACGTCGATGCGCTTCTGGTACTGGGCGTACTCGTTCTCGAGAGCGTTCTCGTGGTTCTTGACCGCGATCTCGGCGAGATCCTCCCGAGACCCGCCGAAGGCCTCGAAGTAGGCGTTCGCCATCAACGCGTACGCACCGGGGAAGGTCACCCCGGCGCGGACCTCGTAGAGATCGTCCGCGGCGATCGCGAGCGCCTCCGTCGCGCCGCCCGTCCCGAGGTTGGTCATCCGCTCGGCCCCGCCGACCAGCAGGAGGTCGGCCTCGCCGTTCCGGAGCGTCTGCACCGCGCTCCGGACGGCCGCTCCGCTCGACGCGCAGGCCGTCTCGTATCGCGTCGCGGGTGCCTGAATCCCGGCGGCCTCGGCCATCAGCGGGCCCTGGTGGCCCTGGTGCTCCGCGAGTTCCCCCATGAAGTTTCCGTAGTACAGCGCCTCCACGTCTCCCCTCGGAACGCCTGCGTCCGCGAACGCCTCCTCGCTGGCCTCCGCGAACATGGCTCGCCCGGTCCGCTCGGGCGTCGTTCCGAACGGCGTGAGTCCCACGCCGACGATGCGTACCATGGCCTCTCGTAGCAGAGGGGTCAAGTAAAGCGCTCCGGGCTTAATTCCCTGACATGAATTCGTGAATTGCCGTAACGCGTACAGTCTTACAGCGGAACGGAACGACATGATCGGTCGGACTCGATGGGTCCGACTGTGATCCCCCGCGATGTGACTCGCTCACCGAGCAACCGGTAGCGGCTGGCTCACCGACCCAGAAGCAGTGACTGGCTCACCGACCGACCAGCAGCGACTCGCCGGTCATCACCGGCGGCTGATCGATCCCGAGCAACGCGAGGATGGTCGGCGTGATGTCTGCGAGTCGTCCACCGTCCCGGACCCGGAAGCCACCGGTGCGGTCGACCGCGGCTGGATCGCCCACGTCGGCGTCGGGATCGGCCGGCGAGGGCGCTACAGAGACGAACGGCACCGGATTCGTGGTGTGGGCCGTGTGCGGGTCGTCTTCGGTCCCCATGTCGTCGGCGTTCCCGTGATCGGCCGTGATCAGGACGTGTGCACCGTGGTCCTCGAGCATCCCGAGCAGGCGGCCGAGTTGCTCGTCGACGGTCTCCACGGCGGCGATGGCCGCGCCGAAATCGCCCGTGTGACCGACCATGTCCGGGTTCGCGTAGTTGAGGACCAGCACGTCGGGGTCCTCGGCGTCGACGATCTCGATTGCCTGGTCGGTGACTCCCGCGGCGCTCATCTCGGGCTGGCGGTCGTAGGTCGGCACGTCCGGCGACTCGACGATGTTCCGTAGCTCGCCCTCGTAGGCGACCTCGCGACCGCCGTTGAGGAAGTAGGTGACGTGGGGATACTTCTCGGATTCGGCGGTGCGAAGCTGCGTGCGGCCGTTGTCGGCGAGGGTGCTCCCGAGGGTAGCTTCGGGCTCGTCCGGCGGGAAGGCCACGGGGAAGTCGAAGGTCTCGTCGTACTCCGTGAGCGTGGCGAGGTCGATCTCGGGCGGGTCGAGGTCGTACTCCCAGTCGGGCTCCGTGTTCGTGAGCATCCGGACGAGCTGGCGGGCGCGATCCGGCCGGAAGTTGAAGAAGACGACCGCGTCGCCGTCCTCGAGAGCGGGCTGGCCCTCGATCAGCGTCGGCTCGATGAACTCGTCCGTCTCGTCGCGATCGTAGGCCTGGCTGACGGCGTCGAGCCCGCTCTCGGCCTCGTACTCGGCCTCCCGAGCCACGATCGCGTCGTAGGCTTTCTTGGTTCGCTCCCAGTTCGTGTCGCGATCCATCGCCCAGTACCGACCCTCGAGCGTGGCGACGTCGCCGGTGCCCGCCTCGGCGACGTGGGCTTCGAGTTCCTCGACGTAGCCCGCGCCGGAATCAGGGTCGGTGTCCCGGCCGTCGGTGAAGGCGTGCGTGACGGCCGTAGCGCCCCGTTCGGCGGCGAGGTCGATCAGCGCGTGGAGGTGTTGCTGGGAGGAGTGGACGCCGCCGTCGCTGACGAGGCCCATGAAGTGCACCCGGCCACCTCGGTCGCGTGCGCCGTCAATGGCCCCGAGGAGCGCGTTGTTGTCGTCGAGTTCGCCCGCAGCGATGGCGTCGTTGATCTTCGTGAACGGCTGCTTGACGACCCGGCCGGCGCCGATGTTCAGGTGGCCGACCTCGCTGTTGCCCATCTGGCCCTCGGGAAGGCCGACGTCGCGTCCGGAGACGTTCAGCGTGCCGTAGGCGCCCTGTTCGGCGACGCGATCGAAGACCGGCGTGTTCGCTGCCTTCACGGCGTCGCGCCGGTCGTGGTCGCCCAGGCCCCAGCCGTCGAGGATGATCAGCGCCGCCTGCATGGTCTACGTCGAACTGCGGCCGCCCGCGGTAACTACGTGTCGCTTGTTCGGTGATGGCATTGAATGGCATCAGATGGTATCGGCCCGCTTGCCGGCGGTTTTGTCCCCGTCGCTCGAAGGCAGAACAGTTGTCGGGCGCTCCGGCCGATCCGCGGCAGCGAAGCATCGAATAGCCACCGCTCCAGTCGCGAGCGATCGACCGAACCAAGAGCGTCGACGCCGAACCGAAAGCCATGCCTTACTGGCTCCGGGAGCACACCGCCGACGTCGCGGTCGAGGCCGAGGCCCAGACGCTCGACGGCGTCTTCGCCGCGGTCGCTGACGGCCTCGCGTCGACCATGTGCGACTCCATCCCGGAGACCGGCGGCGACCGCTTCCAGCTTTCCGTCGAGGCCGAGAGCCGGGAAGCGCTCCTCTTCGACTACCTCGACCAGTTGATCTACGAGCGGGACGTGCGCTCGGTGCTCCCGGTCGAGAACGACGCGACCGTCACCGAGGACGGCGACCGGTGGGCGGTCGATGCGAGCGCTCGTGGGATCCCGTTCGACGACGTCGAGGCCCGAGAGATCAAGGCGGTGACCTACTCCGACCTCGCGCTGGAGGAGACCGCCGACGGGTGGCGGGCGTACGTCGTCTTCGACGTGTGAACGACCCTTCGATGCTGGCCGCGAAGAGTAAGGCCCTTATCCCGGACCACAAAATCTGTGAGTGAGCGCCGGTGGTCTAGTGGGAGGACCTGAGCCTTCCAAGCTCATGGCCCGGGTTCAAATCCCGGTCGGCGCATGTCGCGGCGTCGTGTCGAACAGCGTGAGACACGGCTCGAAGCGGCGGAGCCGCTTCGGTGAACGAACGTGAGGAGCGACTGCGCCCGCCGGGATTTGAATCCTGCCAGTGGCAGCCCGCGCAGGGCCAGGGGCCCGAGCAGGAACCGCTGGCAATGGTTCAATTCCCGGTCGGCGTCCTGGCGAGCGCATGCGAGCCAGGGTTCAGGAGACGAACGAAGTGAGTCTCCAGGCACACTCCTTCCAGTCGTTTGCCGACCGACCCTCGCAAATCCGACGGATTTGCTCAGTCCCGGTCGGCGTCCTGGCGAGCGCATGCGAGCCAGGGTTCAGGAGACGAACGAAGAGAGTCTCCTGGCGCACTCCTTCCAGTCGTTCGCCGACCTTCTGGCGAGCACCGCCAGCAGCGACTGCACCCGCGCGATCCTCGACTCCGGTCGGGAAGAAGTAGCTCAGTCGAGGTCGACGAAGCGCGCGTGCCCGTTCTGTTCGACGGTGATACGATAGCCCTCGTAGCTGAACGTGATCTCGATCTGGGCCTCGGGCGACGGTGGCGTCGAGAAGATGTGATCGAGGACGCCGTCGACGCAGTCGTGCATGGTCGCGAGTGAGGTCGGATCCCTGTCTTCGAGGTCGCCGACGTGCTCCGAGATCCGGACTGCGGGCTCCTCCACGTCGGTATCGAGTCCTCGATGGACGATCTGGTCGTCGGTATCGCTGTCCATACGTTCGGTATCGATCTCGAACACTTTGTTAGGCAGAGCCATTCCAGTGCCAGCGGGAAGCGAGCAGTCGTGCGAGAGGGTCTCGTCACCAGATCCAGCGACACGTAACTACCTCCTGATATGTTCATCCTGCGAGACGGATCGCGGTCGCGTGCTGCCGAGAGGACGGCGCAGCCGACGACGAATCCTTCGGCAGTTCCTCGGTGCCCCAGGCCCGCGTCGATCCGACGAACCGTTCTACGAGAAATGCGGAATGATCGTTTCGCGATAGTGCTCGATCGTCTCCGTGAAATCGCCCTCCGGAATGATGACGAGTTCGTCCACGCCCGCGTCGACGAATCGCTCGATCTGTTCGATGGCCGACTCCGGCGTGCCAGCGATGAAGATTTCCAGGATGTCTTCGTACGCCACCTGATCCACGATGTCCTCGATGGCCGCCGTTTTCTCCTCGCCGTGGTCCATCTGCCACATGATCGGCGCCTCCTCGGCGAGGTCGGGGTAGCCGAGCGACTCGAGCAGCGGCGGGCGAAGCACGAGGTTCGACGCCCGCTTATCGACCAGGTCCTGCTCGACTTTCGCTGGATTCGTTTCGGAGATGGCGCTCGGGATCATGAGCGAACAGCGGATGTCGCTCGGATCACGTCCGCTCTCCCTGGCCGATTCGAAGATGAGGTCGAGGTCTTCCTCGTACTTCTCCGGCGTGTGGATCCACGGGAGCCACCCGTCTGCTACTTCGCCGAGGAACCGCCGCATCTTCGGCCCGTACCCACCGTGGATGAGCGGCGGGTGGGGTTCTTGCGAGGAGCGAAAGCCGAGATACGCGTCGTCGAGCTGGAAGTACTCGCCGTCGTAGTCGACGCGGTCGTCCTCGGTCGACTCCCAGAGGCGGAGCATGACTTCGACGTGCTCTTTGAACCTGGTGAACGGCTTCGACCAGTCGAAGTCCTCGATCCCGCGGAAGTTGAACGCTTCCCCCGCTCCCATCCCGATTCTCGCTCGGCCGTGCGTCGCCTGATCGAGCGTGACCGTGGCGTGCGCGACGTGCGTCGGGTGGCGACGAACGGAGTCGGCCACGCCTGGCATCAGGTCGATCTCGTCAGTTTCGGCCGCCAGGACTCCGAGCATCGTCCACACTTCCCAGTCGGGTTGTGCGTCCGAGAACAGGTGGTCGGGGAGCGAGAGCAGGTCGAATCCGCTGCGCTCGACGGTTTTCGCTTCCCGAATACACGTATCAATATCCTCCCCGTGACTGTTGAGATGAACCCCGAATTCGATACGAGACTGCACGACCGCACTAGCAGCGGGCACCGATATGAGTATTCGGTTACACGACAATTTGGTTCGACGACGGTCTGCACGGAGCGGATGGGATAGTGACGATTCGCTGGTCGTCCCGGTTACCAACCTATCCGACCGGCTATCGGCGGAGAAGCAGCGATTTCGCGGCCGCAGTGGCGTTCGTGACGGCGGCTGGGGATCGTCGTGGGAGGGCCGAGCGTCACCAGTTCAGGGCGTTCTGTCGTCGCTGGACGAGTGGGGAGGGCCTACTGGGCAGGGAGACCGGCGGGTGGGAGGAGATCCACGATCGACTGTCGGAGCATCACGTCGCCAGCGTCCTCGTCGTAGTGCACGATGCCCGCTTCCGCGAGGAGCGGGAGGTGCTGGTGGACGAGCGTGATCTTGACCGACGTCGGGTCGGCGACGTCCGACTCTCGATCGACGATCTCGTTCGCGAGCGCGTCGAGGTCCAGAGAGGTGCGCTGTTTCAGCACGTCGATCGCAGTGCGTCGTCGTCCGTCGGCGAGCGCTCTGTAGAAGCGATCGAGGTCCTGTACGGCGTTCGAGGACTCCGATTTGGTGGGTGAGGTCCGAGACATTGGTTGGTGCTTCCGGCCCCGCCGGAAGCGTACTTCCTTCGAAGACCCATACGGGGGTAAGCACTGGCTGTGAAATATGAGGCGGCGCTAATCTGGGACCACCAGCGAGATAGCACACATCGGGTATCGGATCGTAACGGGTACCGATGCTTCCATGCGATCCGGTTTTCGGGTGGCTACCACCTGCTTTCCGTCAGAGGCTCCGTTGACGGAGGCTTTAATCTTCGTGACCGATATACTCGTATCGATGTCGACCAGCGCGCTAACCGACGCTCTGGAGGAGACGCTCGCGGTCTTCGAGGGGCACACCGACGGCGAGCCACTGACCACGAGCGAGGTCGCCGATCGGCTGGAGATGGGCCGCCGGAGCACGTACGACCGTCTCGACCGACTCGCCGAGCGCGAGTACATCGAGACGAAGGAGGTCGGCGCCCGCGGTCGGGTTTGGTGGTTGCCGAGGGACCCTGCTGGTGGCGACGCTTCCGAGGTGGGCGAGCACGACCCAGGGTCGGGGAACGCTGGAGACGGACGCGAACGAGTGGCCGCCGATTCGACCGGGGCGATGGGCGACACCGCTCGATCGTTCGAGGCGCTCGTCGACGCAGTCGAGGAGTACGCGATCTTCCACCTCGACCCCGACGGGGTGGTGACGACCTGGAACGCAGGTGCGGAGAGCATCAAGGGCTACGAACGGGACGAGATCGTCGGGCGGTCCTTCGAGACGTTCTACACCGACGACGACCTCGCGGAGGCCGTTCCCCAGAACAACCTCGAGGCCGCCGCACGCGAGGGGTGGATCGAGGACGAGGGATGGCGCGTCCGGAAGGACGGCTCTCGATTCTGGGCGTCCGTCACGATCACTGCACTCTACGACGAGGGCGACCTCGCGGGCTACGCGAAGGTGACGCGAGACATGACCGAGCGGCGGACGTTCGAAGAGCGGCTACGCCAGCAGCGCGACGACCTCGAGTCCGAACTCGACGAGGTCTTCGAGCGCGTGGACGACGCCTTCCTCGCGCTCGACCAGGAGTTCGACGTCTCCTACGTCAACGACAGCGCGACCGAACTGCTCGAGACGACGGTCGGCGACGCGGTCGGGGCGCCGGTCTGGGATCTGCTCCCCGACCTCGCCGACGAACAGCACCGATCGCGGATCGAGGAGACCGCAGCCCGCGGTGAGTCCCTGGAGTTCGTCTGTTACTGCGATCTGCTCGATCACTGGATCGAGGTCAGAACCTACCCTTCCGCCAGCGGGCTTTCCATCTACCTCCGGGACGTCACCGAACGCAGGCAGCGCGAGCAGGAACTCGAGCGACACGAGGCCATCGTCGAGACGGTCGACGAGGGCATCTACGTCACGAGCAATGGCGAGTTCACGATGGTCAACGACGAGTACGCCGAGATGACCGGCTACGACCGCGAGGAACTGCTCGGTGCGCCCGTCTCGATGGTCGCCGACGAGGCCACCATCGAGCGGGCCCGGGAGTACGAGCGGGAACTCGTCGAGGGCGACCGCGATAGCGCCAGATTCGAGGCCGACCTCGTGCGGGCGGACGGCGAGCGGATCCGCGCGGAGGCGACCTTCGCGGTGCTCCCTGACGAGGCGACGCCCAATGGGGACGGTGCCGAATCGCCGACGGAACGCGTCGGCGTCGTGCGGGACGTGACGGAGCGGGTCGAGCGCGAACGGAAACTCCAGCGCCGTCGCGAACGCCTCGAGGCTCTCGACGACCTGAACGCCGTCGTCCGGCAGATTACGACCGACGCCATCGAGCAGTCGACGCGAGCGGAGATGGAGGAGACGGTGTGTGAGGGACTGGCTGCGTCGGACTCGTACCAGTTCGCCTGGATCGGCGACGTCGACGTCGGCTCCCAGACCGTCTCCCTCCGGACGGAGGCAGGCGTCGAGGGATACCTCGACGGCGTCACGATCTCGGTCGATCCCGACGACCCTCATAGCCAGGGCCCGGCCGGACAGGCGTTCCTCACCGAGTCGGTCCAGACCTCCCGGGACGCACAGGCCGAGTCCCGGTTCGAGCCGTGGGAAGACGTCCTCGATTCCCACGGGTTCCGATCCTCTGCTGCCGTCCCGATCGTGCACGAGGAGTCGATGTACGGCGTTCTGAACGTCTACACCGACCGCCCCAGTGCGTTCGAGGGAGAAGAACGCGACGTGATCGAACAGCTCGGTACGGTGCTCGGCCACGCCATCGCCGCGCTCGAGCGCAAGCGGGCGTTGATGAGTGACGAGGTCGTGGAACTCGAGTTCCGACTGTCCGACGTATCGTCGAAGCTCGAGCTCGGTGGGCCAGACCGTGGGCACTTCGCGCTCGATCGGACGGTCTCGATCGGAGACAGCCAGTTCCTCCTCTTCGGCACTGCGGACGACCCCGGCGTCGAACTGCTCGAAGCGCTCGTCGCGACGTTGCCCCACTGGGACGGAGTCGACGTGTTCGACGACCACGGCGACGAGCGGCGCGTCCAGATCCGACTTACCGAATCACCGGTGCTGGCCCCGATCGCATCGCGAGGTGGCATCGTCGAGGAGTTCCATATCGAGGACGACGACATGCACTTCCGCGTCCAGATGGCTCCGGGGGGCGAAGTGCGGGAGATCATCGACGTCATCCAGGACCGATATCCAGCGGCGAAGATGCTCTCGCGGCGACAGATCGGTCGGCCCGACCACGGATCCGCCCGATTCGACCGGACCGTCGAAGGCACGCTCACCGAGCGCCAGCAGGCCGCTCTCGAAGCAGCCCACGCGATGGGCTACTTCGAGCGTCCGCGGCGGAATTCGGGTCAAGAGATCGCCGAGACGCTGGACGTCACGCCGGCGACGTTCCACCAGCATCTCCGGAAGGCAGAACGAAAACTCATCGACGCTGCGCTCGACGGGTCGATGGAGTGAGGAAAGCGCGGTCGCTCCAGACGGGTAGCGGCGGAACCGGTCGGATGCGAGCCGACGATCCGGTCGCTACTGACGACCCCGGGCGATCTTCCGCGGTCGATCGTCGGCCCGTTCAGCACAGCGAATCGGCACCGGGTGTACCACCAACGCTATTGTTGTGGCATGTAAGTTGCTACCAATGCGTGGCCCGGTGCGAATCCTCCACGTCGACGACGAGGTCGGCCTCGTGGAGCTCGCTGCGACGTTCCTCGAGCGCGAAGACGATCGGTTCGTCGTCGAGACCGCCACGGGCGCGAGTGAGGGGCTCGAACTGCTCGACGACGACGTCGACTGCATCGTCAGCGACTACGATATGCCGGGGACCGACGGGGTGGCGTTCCTCGAGGCGGTTCGCGAGGACTATCCAGAGCTACCGTTCTTGCTGTTCACTGGCAAGGGCAGCGAGGAAGTCGCGAGCGAGGCGATTTCCGCTGGCGTCACCGACTACCTCCAGAAGGAAACCGGCACGAGCCAGTACACGGTGCTGGCGAATCGGATCGCCAATAGCGTGGAGCAGTATCGCTCGATGCGGGAACTCGAGTCGAGTCGACGACGGCTCGACCTCCTCTTCGAGCAGTCGCCACTCGGCGTCGTCGAGTGGAACGAAGCCTTCGAGTTCGAACGGCTCAACGACGCGGCCGAGGAGATTCTCGGGTACGATGAGTCGGCGCTCCTCGGTGAATCGTGGACCAGGATCGTCCCGGAATCACAGGAGAGGGAGGTCAGCGAAGTGACGGAGGCCGTGCTCCGAGACGAGGGCGGCTATCACAACGTGAACGAGAACCGCCGAGCGGACGGGACGGTGATCGTCTGTGAGTGGCACAACCGCGTGATCACCGACGAGGCCGGCGACGTGGTCACCATGGTGTCGCTCTTTCAGGACGTGACGGAGCGCAAGGAGCGCGAGTGGCAACTGGAGCGCCACCGGGAGAACCTGGAAGGGCTCCACGAGGCCGCCAACCGCCTCTACGTGGCGGACTCGGCGGAGGAGTGCTACGACGTCATGATCGACGCCGCCGTCACGATCCTCGGGTTCGACTGGTGCACGCTGGCCGCACCAGCCGAGGACGACGAGGAGATGTTCGAGATCCAGGCCATCTCAGATGGCGCGCCGCTCGAACTCGGCGACAGGCCCTTCGGGGTCGACGAAGGGGTCGCGGGCCACGTCTACCAGACGAAAGAAGCGAGCGTCGTCCAAAACGCGCAGGATTCCGACCAGGGCGAGCCGACCAACGACGAGATTCGGGCGGCCCTGACGGTGCCGGTCGCCGACTGGGGAATCTTCCAGGCGGTCGCGACCAGCCGTGGCGCCTTCGACGAACAGGACAGACGGCACGCCGAGTTACTAGTCTCCTCGATGCTCGCCACGATCGATCGGCTCGAACAGCAGACCGAACTCCGCGAACGGCAGCGCGAGCTCGAGCGACAGAACGATCGCCTCGACGAGTTCGCAAGCGTCGTCTCCCACGACCTCCGGAACCCGCTGTCGGTCGCAGACGGTCGGCTCGAACTCGCCCGTGATGCGATCGAGGCCGAGCAGCGGACGGGTGACCAGCGGATTGGCGACGACTGGGCAGCTGTCGCCGAACACCTCGACGCAGTCGAACGCTCTCACGACCGGATGCAGTCGTTGATCGACGACCTGCTCGCGCTTGCCCGCCACGGTGAAACGCCGACGGAGCTGTCGCCGGTCCACCTCGCAACCCTCGTCGACGATTGCTGGGCGGCCGTCGAAACGGCGGACGCGTCTCTCGAGACCGATATCGACCTGCGGATACGTGCCGAGGACACCCGCCTGCGCCAGCTGTTCGAGAACTGCTTCCGGAATGCGGTCGAACACGCCGGGCCGTCGGTGACCGTCACTGTCGGCGAACTCGACGATTCAGACGGCTTCTTTATCGAGGACGATGGGCCCGGGATCCGGCTCGAGGAGCGCGAACACCTGTTCGACTTCGGCTACTCGACGTCCGAGGAGGGGACGGGCTTCGGGCTGAGCATCGTCGCGGAGATCGTCGAAGCCCACGACTGGCAGATCGAGGTTCTCGATGGGAGCGACGGAGGCGCACGCTTCGAAGTGAGCGACGTCAGGGTCGCCGAGTGAATCTCGGTCCACGCTCTCTCTCTTCTCTCTCACCCGCTCGCTCTTTCGCGCGTCGCTCGCTCACTGCGACGAGGCGATCGGGCCGTTTCCTGCAGTGTAGTCGGTGCCAGAGTCCAACGCCAGTCGCCGGTTCCGGCGCTCAGGCCCCAAGCCACGAGTCGACCGGCACCGGATAGCCGTTCGACCGACAGAAGGTAGCGGCGCGGTGGCGGACACGCCGCGACGACGGGAGCGACCCCGTCTCCTCGACCTGCTCGACGATCCAGTCCGTCACCACTTCGATTCCCTCGTCATCGTCGTCGGCGTCGATCTCCGCGAGTTCGTGGAGGGTGTGCTCGTAGGCCGAGCGCCTGGACTCCATGCGCTCGACGCCAGCCGCTTTGCTCGCCGCGTCGATACGCCGCATCGCCGACGCGACCGTCGGACGTCCGATGCGTCGTTCGACGCTCCGGGGCGACGTGTAGGTCCCCGGCGTCGGCAAGAGGACGTTTTCGAGGGGCTCCTCCCCGGACGACGTCTCGACCGTCCGGGTTCCGTGTGCCGCGACGAGTTCGCGTTCCGTCATGGGGTAGTCGGCAGTCTTGATTTCTTCGTCGAGGTCGGCTTCGACGAACGGTTCCGGTTCCGGTGGCTCCGGTTCGTCCGCGCGTGCGAGGGCTTCGCGAAGCTCCCTGTCACGCTGTCTGCGATCGGCCTGTCGCGCCTGTGCCTCTCGGCCCCGCTTGTCGTCTGCCATTTTCCGAACCCGAGGCACCGGCCCCGAATTAGTAGCCGGACGGTACCGAACCGCAGTCGGCGGTATGGTTCGTCGTGCCGTGGAAAGACACCCTTATTCGCCCGGGGACCCCGGTGCTTCCCATGTACGAGGTGGAGGTGAAGGTCGCTGCGGAGCACGACGTCGTCCGCGAGCGACTTCCCGACGACGCCGAGGCGCTCGGGACTGTCGAGCAGGTCGATACGTACTTCGACGCACCCCACCGCGATTTCGCCGAGACCGACGAGGCCCTGCGACTCCGCCGGGAGCGACGCCTGCACAGTGGCTCCGCGGCTGACGAAGGGCAGCCGGACGGAGACGGCGGGTGGACCACGGAACTCACCTACAAGGGTCCACTCCTCGAGGCCGAATCGAAGAGCCGCGAGGAACTCGAGACGGAGGTCCTCGACGGCGAAGCGATGGAGGGAGCACTCGACCGTCTCGGCTTCGAGCCGGCAGCGACCGTCGAGAAGCAACGGGAACGGTACGCCGTCGGCGAGTTCATCGTCTCACTGGACGCTGTCGCCGGGCTCGGCGAATTCGTCGAAGTCGAGACGGAAATCGAGGCGACCGACGGCGTCGACGCGATCGACGGTCCCCGTAAGGAGGCGCTTGCCGTGCTGGAGCGCCTCGGATGCGATCCCGGCGAACAGATCCGGACATCGTATCTCGGGCTGTTGCTCGCCGACGATTCCTGACCGTCCGTCGAGCCGCAGCGATCGATGAATCCTCACGGTCGATTCGACGGCAGAACTACGTGAATCCCTCACGATCACCCGACGATGTCGAACTTCCCGCCCGAGTACTGCCCGTACTGCGGGAGCGAGCTCGACGAGGTCGAACCCCCGACGTCTCATTACTGTGGGCGCTGTGAGGATTACGTCTTCTACAACCCGACGCCGGGCGGAAGCGTGGCAGTAGTCGATGGCGATCGGTTGCTGCTCGTCGAGGACTTCCGGTACGAGAACGAGTGGAAGCTCCCGAGCGGCGTGCTGGAATCGGGCGAATCACCAGCCGAAGGAGCGATCCGAGAGCTGGCCGAAGAAACCGGGCTCTCCGTGGCTCCGTCCGACCTCGCCTACGTGACGAACAACGCGGTCGAACCCGTCGAGGGGAAACACCACGCGAACGTCACCTTCGCGGCCCGCCGGGCCGCGACCACGGGTACCGTCGAGGCGGGCAGCGACGCGACGGACGCCCGCTTCTGGAGCCCCGTGGAGTTCGCCGATGCCGAGGCACGGTTCACCGACGTCCACAGACGGCGGTTCGGATCGGACAGCCTCGCCTGGCTCCACGAGACCGTCGAGTCCGCACTGGTCGAGAGCGAGTGAGCCCGCCACGCTCGGCACTCCGCCGGCGAAATCTCGGAACCGCCGTCCATCGTCGCCACTATCGCAAGCTATAGGCGAAGGGATGCGGAATGGCAGTGCAATGACCGATCGGAACATCCGCGTCGAAGCGATCGATCGCGACGCGGTCGAGGACCAGGAGGTGGAGATCGTCGAGCGAAAGGGCATCGGCCACCCGGACTCTATCTGCGACGGGGTCGCCGAGCACGTCTCGGAGGCGCTCGCACAGGCGTACCTCGATCGCGTCGGCACCGTCCTGCACTTCAACACCGACGAGACCCAGCTCGTGGCGGGCGAGGCCGCACCCGCCTACGGAGGCGGCGAGGTCCAGTCCCCGATCTACATGCTGATCGTCGGGCGTGCGACGAAGGAGTACCAGGGCACCAAGATCCCGACCGAACGGATCGCCCTGGAAGCCGCCCGTGAGTACCTCTCCGAGACCATCCCCGAACTCACGCTCGGCTCGGACATCGTCGTCGACGTCAAACTG
Organism: Salinarchaeum sp. Harcht-Bsk1; assembly: GCF_000403645.1. Lineage (NCBI taxonomy): Archaea > Methanobacteriati > Methanobacteriota > Halobacteria > Halobacteriales > Natronoarchaeaceae > Salinarchaeum > Salinarchaeum sp. Harcht-Bsk1. The sequence continues at coordinate 2,516,890 of NC_021313.1, read as the reverse complement.
GGCGAAGGCAGCGGCGACCTGCAAGAGGTCTTCGGCGAGGACGGCGCCTCCGTCCCGATGGCCAACGACACCAGTTTCGGCGTCGGCCACGCGCCGCTCACTGAAACCGAGCGTATCGTCTACGAGGCCGAGCACCGCCTCAACACGGAGTACGCCGACACCAATCCCGAACTCGGCCCCGACGTGAAGATCATGGGCAAGCGCGAGGGGGACCACATCGACGTGACCGTCGCCGCAGCGATCGTCGACGAGTACGTCGGCAACCTCGACGAGTACGACGAGGCCGTCCGCGGCGTCCGCTCCTTCGTCGAATCCGTCGCCGACGAGATCACCGACCGCTCCGTCGACGTGTACGTAAACACCGCCGACGACTACGAGGAGGAGTCCGTCTACCTCACCGTCACGGGAACGAGCGCCGAGCAGGGCGACGACGGCTCCGTCGGCCGTGGAAACCGCGCGAGCGGCCTCATCACGCCCAACCGCTCCATGTCGATGGAGGCCTCCTCCGGCAAGAACCCGGTCAACCACATCGGGAAGATCTACAACCTCCTCTCGACGGAGATCGCAGAGGACGTCGTCGCGGAGGTCGGCGGGATCCGCGACCTCCGCGTCCGACTCCTCTCCCAGATCGGCCGACCGATCGACCAGCCACACGTCGCGGACGTCCACGTCGTGACCGAGGAAGACGTCGCCGTCGAAGACATCGAGGCCGACGTCGTCGATATCGTCGACGAGCACCTCGCCGACGTCACCTCGATCACAGAGCGCGTCATCGAGGGCGAGCTCTCGACGTTCTGAGACCGTCGACGGCGGGTCGGGCCGCTGGTCGTCGGGAGGCGTCCGCCTGGAACCGCCGACGGCGCCGCGAAAGGAATTTAGTAGGGAGGCGACCACTTCCCAACGTATGACCGCCGCCGGGACGGCAATCTGCGACGCCTGCGACCGGGAGGGGCCGGTACAGCAGCTCGCGGAAGTGATCCTGCCCAGCGGCCCGATGACCGTCTGTCCGGAGTGTCGCTACCACGCCGAGGAGCTCGCAGCGCGCTCGACCGTCGACTGCGAGGGCTGTGGCGAGACAGTGACGGCGACGGATCTCTCGCGGACGGCGCTCCCCGACGGGACCGACATGATCCTCTGTTCGAACTGCCGTACGGACGTCTCCGCGGGCGAACGGCCCGGCGACGCAGACGGGCGCTCCGAGGCCGACGGGAGCGAGACCCCGGAGGACACCACGGCGAACGAAGCAGGCTCGACGCCCGACGACGCGTCGGCGGGAGCCGGCTCGGAAACGGGTCGCTCGAAAAGGGCCACCGGCAGTGGTGGACCCAGCACCGCGCACGATCCTGGTGCCACTGGCGACGCGTCCGCAAGTGCGGGATCGGATGCCAGGACAGGATCGAACGGCAAGACGGGAACTGACGCCTGCGGATCCGCGGCAACCGGTGAGGCCGTCACCGACGGTGCGACCGGCAAGCCCGCGACGACGCAAACCGCCTGCGACCAGTGTGGCGGCCTCTACTCGATCGAACTCTACCGCGTGACGACCGTCGACGGCCGTACCGAGCGGTTCTGCCCGGACTGCAAGGACGACGGCATCGAACAGGGGATCGTCAGCGACGTCGAACTCCGTCGCGCCCAGGCCTACGAGGCGCTCGGGCTCGAAGGCAGCGCCTCCAGCGACGACGTTCGGCAAGCGTACCTCGAACAGGTCAAGGAGGTCCACCCCGATCGCTCCGACGGCAGTCGTTCCGAGTTCATGCTCGTCCAGCAGGCCTACGAGCGCCTTCGAGACGACTGAGCAGCGGGATCGACGCTTCCAACTCCGTCGCCAGCCTCGACGAACGCTTCCGCATGGTCGGCATCGCCCGTAGCGACGGACGCAACCGCCCGGGTCGACGCCACCAGTCTACTCCTCGACCAGGTCCCGGACGTACTGGCCGACGTGGTCGTCCATCCGCCGTTTGAACCCGTGCTGGCGCGCGAGTCGATCGAGTTCTCGCGAGACCAGACTGCCGTACTGAAGCGCCTTCTTGTCGCGAATGGCGACCGATTCCGGGAGCCGGTCAGTCGCGACCCGTCGGAGAGCGACCTTCCGCTCCTCGTCGCGAACCAACAGTGCCTCCGGGAGCGCGAGGGCGGCGCGGACGACCCGATCGTCGAGCAGCGGTGCGATCGGCTCGACGCCAGCCGCGCGAATCGCGAGGACGTCACGGGGAAGCTGCTCGGGGAGCGTCCCGAGTAGTTCGTCGCGTGCGCCGGCGACGCTGTCGGCCTCTACCCGGTCGTCCTCGGGAGCCTTCGCGACCTTGGCGTAGCCGCCGAACAGTTCGTCGGCGCCCTGTCCGACCGCGAGCGTCTCGTGGCCGTCCGCCGCGACCCGTTCGGCGACGAGGTACAGCGGGATCGCGATCGAGACGTCCATCGGATTCGTACGGCCGGTGGCCTCCGCGACCGCGTGAACGGCCCGCTCGATCGCGTCGTGGGTGAGTCGCACCTCCCGTAGCTCGCGGTCCATCGCCGCGGCAGCGTCGCGGGCGGCCTCGAGGTCGTGGCTCTCCGGGAAGCCGGCGACGAACAGCGGTCCGTCGGTCCCGGTCGCGACGAGGCCCGAGTCGACGCCGCCGGAGAAGGCGACCGGCGTCGCGTCGTCGAGGGCGCCGAGCGCTGCGTCGATCGCGTCGCGGAGTTCGTCGACCGCGGACCCAGGGACCGCCGCCGCGGAGCCGCCGACGTCGCCGACGCCGGAGTTCGTGGGGAGGCGGAGTCGGTCCCGTCGGCCCGCCTCGTCCTGGATCGCACCGGCCGGGAACAGCACCGGATCGTCGAGCGCCGTCGGGTCGAACGCCCAGGCGTCGTCCGCCGGGATGCCGTCTGTCGGCGCGTCCGCTTCGATGTACAGCGGCTCGCGGCCGAGCACGTCCCGGACGAGCGCACGGTCCCCGTCGGATCCCGGGGAGCCGAGGTCGACGAGGCCGGCGAAGCCGTTGGCGCCCGAGAGCGGGTCGCCCTGCCGGACCGCGAGCTCGACCGCTGCTGGATCGTCCGCGCGTAGCGTCTCCTCGGCGGGAGGCTTCGAGTACTCGTCGTCGGGCGCTCCTCCCATCCGCGATCACCCGAAGAACGCCAGCCGGCGCTGGATGCGCCGAGAGACGCCGCCAGCGAGCTGGCGGAAGCTGATTCGCCAGGGCGTTCGCTTGCCGTCGATCTCGGTGCCGCCAGCGCGAATGGCGTCGAGAATCGAGGGCACGGAGCGCTCGGTCGCGTCGATCAGCGTGCGGGCCTGCCCGACCATCTCGCTGATGTGGGCGTCGCTCCCGGCGACCATCGGCAGCCCGTTCTCCTGGGCGAACCGCTTCGCCTGCCGGTTCGCGCGCCCGGTGAGCAGTCGAGAGTTGTAGACCTCGATCGCGTCGGCCATCGCGAGCTGGTCGAGCGTGATGTTCGCCATGACGCCGTGGCGGGCCTCCTGGAAGGGATGTGGGATCACCGCGATCCCGCCGGCGTCCCGAATCAGGTTCAGCGTGTTCTCGTAGGGGAGCCCCGGCTGGATCTGCTCGTCGACGCCGAGGCCCAGAATGTGGCCGGCCCGGCTCGTCACCTCGATGCCGGGGATGCCGACCATACCGCGTTCCTCCGCGAGCTCCGCTGCCTCCAGGCTGGCCTCGATCTCGTCGTGGTCGGTGACGGCGAGCGCGTCGAGGCCGACCGCGTCGGCCTGCTCGACGAGGAGGTCGACGGGGTCACGCCCGTCGTGAGACAGCTTCGAGTGCGTGTGGAGCTCGCACGACAGCACAGGTCGTCGTTGGCGTGCTGTCGCCAAAAGGGGATCGGAACGCGAGGGGCTGGGCCGTAGGCGTTCGTTACCAGGGATCGGGCGGCAGCGTCGATGGTTTCGGCTCGTCGGAGGTCCCCAGATCTCGCCCCGACGAAACGCGTCTCACTCCGGCGGCGCGTCCCACTCCTCGCCCTCGTCCGCCGGCTCGTAGCCGATCGTTTCCTTCGCGTACTCGAGGTCGTCGAGCCAGCGTCGCTCGTTCGCGCTGACGCCGTAGAAGTGGTCCCACTCGACGGAGTCGTCGACCAGACAGCACTCGACGAGTTGGGCGATGTCCCGGCGGGACTGCCAGAGCCCCTTCATGCGCGCGACCATCTCGTCGTAGTCCTCACTGCCACGCTCCCAGCGACCCTCATCGACGCCGCGCTCGGCGTCGCCGAAGGGATGGTCGTAGGCGGGATCGCGGACTGCGCCGATCCGGAGCCCGTAGAAGCTGACGTCGTGGACCTCCGCGAGGAAGCGCCCGAGGTCCTCGCCGTAGCTCTTGGTGAGTCCGTACCGGGAGTCCGGGCGGTGCGGTTCGTCGTGGCCCGCGACGATTCCCTGGTCGTGGTAGACCTCGGGCTGGTTGGTGACCTCGACCAGCCCGACGGCGTGATTCGAGGAGGCGAACAGGAAGGAGTCGACGTTTGCGTCCTCGGCCGCTTTCGCGACGTTGTGCAGTGCCTCGAGATTGTCCGTCTGGGCCTGGTTCCACGGGATCTCGCGAGAGCCCGCGCCGCCGGTTCCGGGGATCAGCGCCAAGTGGACGACGGCGTCCTGGCCGTCGAAGTGGGGTCGGATGTCGTCGTAATCGGTGACGTCCGCAGTGACGACTTCGCCTGGCGGCTCGCCGTCGTAGACGCCGTCGGGCTCCGCGACGTCGAGCAGCGTGAACTCGAAGCGGTCGTCGTGTTCGAGATGGTTCGTTATTGCTGTGCCGACCGTTCCGTGCGCTCCCGTGATCAGGACGTTCATGATTCGACGGTTCGGCTCCGGCGTTGATAGTTCCCGGTTCCCCCTCCGAATTCGCCGGTGAATGGTGGAGATTTGATTATAGCCGCCTTCGGAAGCCCCCTCCCGCTCGTCGAAGCTAACTCGCTGCGCGCTTCGCTCAGTCGCTACGCTCCTTCGCTGCAGTGCTTCCGTCGTTACCTGCGACGAGCGGTCGGCCCCTTCCGGAGTCCCACCCGTATAGCTTTTCGAGGTGGTCGATACCCGGCGAAGGTGCAGTGGCGCGCGTTTCGCGGCGGCGAAGCCGTCGCGTAGCGTGCGAGGGACGAGCAGCGCAGCGGTGAGCGGAGCGAGCCCGAGCAGCGCAGGAGGTTGGGGAGGCACGAGGTGCGGTGGGTGGGACTTCGAAAGGGGCCGGGCGGTCGATCGTTCCCGGGCGATGCAAGGACCGCAGGGAGCGAAGCGACTGAGGACCGCAGCAAGCCCCGGAATGTCGAGCGTTCGGGGGCTTTCGGAGCACATCTTATAGCCCCCATTCTCTCACCGCGCCATCACAGCAATCGTTCCTAGCCGCCTCGCACATGGGAAGCCATTTATTCGGTCTACGGCAACTTCCGCCCAAGAATGCCCCTCGCCGAGGCAGACCGGGAACTCGTCGTCGACGAACTGGGTCGGGAGCCCACTCGCGCGGAGGCCGCGCTGTTCGAGAACCTCTGGAGCGAGCACTGCGCCTACCGCTCCTCGCGCCCGCTGCTCGGAGCCTTCGACTCCGAGGGCGAGCGGATCGTCGTCGGGCCGGGTGACGACGCGGCTGTCGTCGCGCTGCCCGATCCGCTGGCTGAAGAAGTAGCGGATGCAGCCGGTGACCTCTCCGACGCGCCCAACGGCGACGTCTACGTCACGCTCGGCATCGAGAGCCACAACCACCCGAGCTACGTCGATCCCTACGACGGCGCCGCGACCGGCGTCGGTGGGATCGTCCGCGACACGCTCTCGATGGGCGCGTACCCAATCGCGCTCACGGACTCGCTGTACTTCGGGGACTTCGATCGCGAGCACTCCCGCTACCTCTTCGAGGGCGTCGTCGAGGGCATCGCCGACTACGGCAACGCGATCGGCGTTCCGACCGTCGGCGGGAGCGTCGACTTCCACCCGGACTACGAGGGCAACCCGCTCGTGAACGTGGCCTGCGTCGGCCTGACGAGCGAGGACCGCCTCGTCCGCGCGGCAGTCAACGAACCAGGGAACAAACTCGTGCTCGTCGGGAACTCGACGGGCCGGGACGGCCTCGGCGGTGCGTCGTTCGCGAGCGAGGACTTAGACGAGGACGCGGAGACGGAGGACCGCCCCGCGGTCCAGGTCGGGGACCCCTACACGGAGAAGCTTCTCATCGAGTGCAACGAGCAGCTCGTCGACGAGGACCTGATCGAGGCCGCACGTGACCTCGGCGCCGCGGGACTCGGCGGTGCCTCCAGCGAGATGGCCGCACAGGGTGGCCTCGGCGCGGAGATCGATCTCGAGCAAGTCCAGCAGCGCGAGCCAAATATGAACGCGATGGAGATCCTGCTCGCGGAGAGCCAGGAGCGGATGTGCTACGAGGTCACGCCGGAGAACGTCGAGCGCGTCGAGGCAGTCGCCGATCGCTACGACCTCGGCTGCTCGGTCATCGGCGAGGTCACCGAGGGCAACTACGTCTGCACCTTCGACGGCGAGACGGTCGTCGACGCCGACGCGGAGTTCCTCGGCGACGGCGCGCCGTTCAACGACTTCCCGATGGAGGAGCCCGAATCCCAGCCCCGCGACCGGCCCGAGGGCGTCGACCTCCAGGACGCGTTCGAGGCCGTGCTCGCGAGCCCGAACACCGCGAGCAAGGAGTGGGTCTACCGGCAGTACGATCACGAGGTCGGTACCCGGACCGCGGTCAAGCCCGGCGACGACGCGGCTCTGATGACGATCCGAGAGGCCGCCGGCATCCACGAGGACGGCGACGCGAGCGGACAGGGCGTCGGACTCGCCATCTCCGCGGGCGCCGCCCCCAACTGGACCGACGCGAATCCCTACGAGGGTGCCCGCGCAGTCGCCGTCGAGAACGCGACGAACCTCGCGACGACGGGTGCGACTCCGCTCGCGGCGGTCAACTGCCTCAACGGCGGGAATCCCGAGAAGCCCGACGTCTACGGCGGCTTCGGTGCGATCGTCGACGGCCTCGCCGACGGCTGCGCAGCGCTCGATTCGCCGGTCGTCGGCGGCAACGTCTCGCTGTACAACGACTCCGTGGCCGGCCCGATCCCGCCGACGCCGACGCTCGCGATGGTCGGCACGCGCAAGGGGTACGATACCCCCGGCATCGCCGCCGAATCGGAGGGCAAACTCCTGCTCGTCGGCGGTCCCGCACTCGACGAGGACGGAGACGCGATCGAGCAGTCCGACGCAGGGCAGGACCTCGGCGGCTCGGAGTACCTCGCGCAGGTCGGCGGCACCGATCGCTTCCCCGCCGTGCCCGACGATCCGTCGGCGACCGTCACGGCGATCGCCGAGGTGGCTCGTCAGGACGCGACCCTCGCGGTCCACGACGTCTCCCACGGCGGCCTCGCCGTCACCCTCGCGGAGATGGTGACCGAGGACGCCGGTCTCGACGTCGCGCTTCCCGGCGAGGATCCCGCGGGCGAACTGTTCTCCGAGGCCGCGGGCCGCGCGCTCGTCCAGACGACCGATCCGGCGGCGGTCGAGGCAGCATTCGACGGCATCGCACCCGTCAGCCGGATCGGCGCGGGCAGCGACGACGGCCGGCTCCGGATCGCCGCCGGCGACCACGAGATCGTCCTCGCAGCCGACGAGATTGCCGGCCAGCGGTCGACGATCGACCGCGCGCTGGACTAAGCCTCCCGTCTTCCGGTGGTGCGATCCCACCGGAGGACCCAATCGAGACGGGCGACGGGTTAAAATATCGGGCCTTCGTGTAATCGCACAATGTATTGGTCCCTCGGTGATCGCTCGTGACCGGCGCGCGCCAGCCCGTCGTGCTCATCGTGGAGGACGAATCGGATCTGGCCGACCTCTATAGCGCCTGGCTCGGCGATCACTGCGCCGTCAGGACGGCCTACGACGGCGACGAGGCGGTCGAAGCGATCGACGAGACGGTCGACGTCGTCCTGCTCGACCGGCGGATGCCCGGCCTCTCCGGCGACGAGGTGCTCGACGCCATCGGGGAACGGGGGATCGAGTCCAAGGTCGCGATGGTCACCGCGGTCGAGCCCGACTTCGACATCGTCGAAATGGGGTTCGACGACTACCTCGTGAAGCCGGTCTCGCGGGAGGACCTCGTCGACACCGTCGAGCAGTTGCTCCTCCGCGGCGAGTACGACGACCGGATCCAGCAGTTCTTCGCGCTCGCCTCGAAGAAGGCGCTACTCGACTCGGAGAAGACCGAACCGGAACTGCGCGCCAGCGAGGAATACGCCCGACTCGTCGACCGCCTCGCCGTCATCCGCGAGGAGAGCGACGAGGCACTGCTCCAGCTCTCCGAAAACGAATCGTATCGCCAAGTGCTCGAAGACCTCTCCTGAAGCGCGTCGAGCAATCACCCGGCAACGGCCCTCGCGACCCGTTGCCACTCCGACAGAAGAGATATGCCGAATCCTTCGGAAGCGACGGCCATGACCGAGGAAGCCCGCGCCTGGTGGGAGGCGACCGCCGACGACTTCCAGCGAGAGCTGGATCTGCCGGTCGAACTCAACTGGATGGGCCTGGGCACCCACGTTCCACGGACCGGCGAGCACGGACCAGCCGACCTCGATCTCCTGCCCGACGTCGACGGTGCAGAGGTCGTCGAACTCGGCTGTGGCGGCGGCCAGTGCACCGTCGCGCTCGCGAAGCGGGGCGCCGACGGTACCGGAATCGACGTCTCGCCTTCGGAACTCGAGCACGCCCGTGAACTGGCCACCGAACACGACGTCGCGGAATCCATCGAGTTCGTCGAGGGCGATGTCCGCGACCTGTCGATGCTAGAACACGACAGTTTCGACGTGGCGTGCGACGCCTGGGTCTTCCAGTGGGTCGACGACCTCCGTGCGTGCTTCGAGGAGGCACGTCGCGTCCTTCGGCCCGACGGCCGGTTCGTCTTCTCGATGCCGCATCCGACGTACGACCTGGTCGACCCGGAAACCCACGAGGTCGTCGAGAGCTACTTCGGCGAGCCGAGGCAGGTCGAGGACGTCGAGGGGATGGAGACGCCGATGGTGACCTACCGACACCGGATCAGCGACGTCTTCGCCGATCTCCGTGCAGCGAACTTCGCGGTGGAGCAGCTCCGCGAACCGGGCACCGACGCCCCCGAGGCGTACGAGGACGGGCCGTGGGGCGAGTTCACCGCCGACCTGATGGCGAAGCTGCCGACGACGCTGATCGTGGACGCACGGCCGGCGTGAGCGATCGGCTCGGGATCGGAGAACGTCGACAGTCAGCAGTCACTCCTTCGTCGGCGAGAGCGTCGTCACGTCGGTGATCTCGAAGCGCATCCCGTGCTGTGTCGGATCGGCGGTCAACTCCCAGCCGTGATCCCGCGCGAGCAGGCGCGCGAGTTCGAGTTCGAGGCCGACCGTCACGTCGCCGGCGTACGGGTCGAAGGGCGGATCGCGGACCCGTCGGGGGATCACGTCGCCGTCGTCCTCCACGTAGAAGCCCGAGAGGCGGCGAACCCGCGAACTCGTCGCCTGGAGGACGCCCAGGCTGATCGCGCTGGCGTCGCGTTCCGTCGCGTTCCGAACGAGCGCCCTGAACAGTTCGAGCAGGTGATCGTGGTCGGCCCGGAGGGTGCCGTCGTGGCTGACGACGACGGTCGGGGACTGACGTTCCGTCTCGTGGACGGCCGTCTCTAGCGTTTCACCGAGCGTGAGCCCGGTGCGGGCGCTCGTGGCGTCCGGGCGGCTCGCGTACGTCCCGGCGACGTCGACGAGTCGGCGGCCGCGATCCACGGCGTCGCGGGCCTCCTCGATCGTGCCGGAGTCGAACGTCTCCTCGACCTCGTCGAGCGTCGCACTGATCGGCCCGGAGAGGACGCCTTCGAGCGACGCGAGCCGCTCGTTCTGGCGTTCGAGTTCGGTCGCTCGCTCCTCGAGGAGCTGCTCGCGCTGCAGCCGATCGAGGACTGCCTCGGTGTTGGCCGCGAGGATCTCGGCGAGTTCGACGTCGGTGTCGTCGAACTGGCCGATCTCCGTGTCGCCGGCCATGAGGAGGCCATGATTCCCAATCGGGACGATCAGCTCGCTCCGGATCGGCGTGTCGGGGTTGTAGAGGTCCGCCGTCGTGGTCACGTCGTCGAACGACATCACCTCGTCACGCTGGTAGGCCGTCCAGGCGTGCCCTTCGCCGTCGCCGAAGACGGGCAGCCCACCGACGACGTCGTGGGCGCCTGCGGTGGCCGCGACGGGTTCGAGCCGGTTGCGTTCTTCGTCGAGCAACCAGATGCCGCTGATCTGGAGGTCGAGCAGGTCCGCCCCGGTGTGAACGGCGGCCGCACAGGCGCCGATCGTGTCCTCCGCGCGGAATAGCTCTCGCGTAGCGGCGTGGAGCGAGCGGACGATCCGCTCGTGATCGCGCCGTTCGGTCACGTCCCGGATGACGGCAGCGACCCGATCGTCGTTTCCGGGCAGTGGCGAGAGCCGGACCTCGACGACGCCGGGGCGACCCTCGGTGTCGGGCAGGGAGAGCTGCAGGCTGTGATCGTCCACGTCGCTCGTCCGGACGTGCTCGATTCCCGAGCGGAGCGCCTGGACGTCGGCGTCGGTGAGCTTGGTCGCCGTCGAGAGCGCGTCCAGACTCGTCCCGAGCAAGGTCGTCCGGCTCGCGTCGAGCAGTCCGGTGATCGCGTCGTTGACGAGCGCCACGCGATCCTCGGCGTCGAACGCGACGACGCCGTCGGTCACCGCTTCGACGACGGTCGCGTGGCGCGGACCGTCCCTGTCGGGGAGTCGGGCGTCCACGTCACGGAGGTACACCTCGATGCCGCCGTCGTCCGTCGGGTAGACCCGGACGCGATAGGAGGTCTCGGTATGGGGCCAGAACGACTCGAAAGCGATCGACTCCCGCTCTGCCATCGCGCGCTGCCAGTGGTCGGCGAAGGTCGTCTCGACGACGTCTGGCGCCACCGACCACAGTTCCGCCCCGAGCAGGTCCACGCGCTCGCTCCCGAGCAACGCGGCGGCGTGGCCGTTGCACTCGACGACCCGCCACTGGTCGTCGATCGCGAGAAAGCCCTCGGTCATGCGATCGAGGAGCGAAGAGACGCGCGAGGAGCGGGCGGGCGGGTGCTCTGGCATGGTGGCGATACCGCTGGGTTGTGCTGGAATTGGGGCACCCCCTACTTACGTCCGGTGGCCGTCCCACCCAGATCGGCAGTGAAAAGAGGGGGACGGCGGTGCAGCGATGCTGTATTACTATCGGCAATCGTCGAAAGCAATCAGCCGAACTGGTTCGCCATCGCTGGCGGGCCTCGCTCGTGCGAGTGACCGGAAACTCCCCATTGCCGACGGCTCGGAACCCATTGCCGACGGATCAGAACCCAGCGCCGACGGCTCGGAATTGGCCGTACCAGCTTGGCCATCGGAACCCAATCGACCCTGTCAATCTGGCCAACGGAACCCAGTCGGCCCTGCCAGTCTGACCGACGGATCACAATCGTCACCCTCCCTGCCGCCGGATCGCCGTGCTTCCTGCCGCCGACGATGACGACCTACCCTGCAATCGCGCGGCACACCCTTTTGAACGATGCCGACGAATCTGTCGCCAGTGAAGACGATCAAGGACAGCGTCCACGACCACATCGACGTGCAGGGTATCGCCCGAGCCCTGCTCGACACGCCGGCCCTCCAGCGGTTACGCCGGATATCGCAGCTTGGAACCGTGTCGCTGGTCTACCCGTCGGCGAACCACACCCGCTTCGAGCACAGCCTCGGCGTCTATCACCTCGCCGACCGGGCGCTCGCTCACCTCCCCGCTCGACAGCAGCGCGCGAAGCGGGTCCGTGCCGCCGCCATACTCCACGACGTCGGCCACGCGCCGTTCTCACACAACGTCGAGGAGTTGCTCGCCCGCCGGACCGGGACGTACCACGACGAGGTCCACGATCGTCTCGATTCGGGCGAGGTCGGCGACGTGCTCCGCGAGTACGACGTCGATCCCGCCGAGGTCGCGGACCTCGTCGCCGGCGAGGGTCGCTACGGCCAGCTCGTCTCCGGCGAACTCGACGTCGACCGGATGGACTACCTCGTCCGGGACGCCCACCACACCGGCGTTCCTTACGGGACGATCGATCACAGCCGACTCGTGCGCGAACTAACCTTCCGCGACAATCGGCTCGTGCTCGGGGAGGGCAACGTCCAGACCGCGGAGAGCTTGCTGATCGCCCGGGCGCTGATGAACCCGACTGTCTACCGCCATCACGTCGCCCGGATCAGCAAGTCGATGCTCCGGCGGGGAACGGAAGCGCTCATCGACGAGGGCGAGATCGACGCCGAGGCCGTCAGCGAGATGGACGATCCCGAACTGCTCGTCGCGCTCCGGAACTGCGAACCCGCCGCCATCTACGCGCGCCGCCTCGACGACCGGGAACTGTTCAAGCGGGCGGTCTGGGCCGAACTCGAAGACGTTCCGGAGCACGTCGTCGACGCCGACCACGAGACCGTCCGGGAACTCGAGGGACAGATCGCCCGGAAGGCCAGCGTCCCCGAGGAGGCGGTGATCCTCGACGTTCCCGAACGACCCTCGATGCCCGAGAGCAGTTCCCGGGTCGTCGTCAATGGCGAGGTCCGACCCCTCGCCGAGCAGTCTCCGCTCGTCGAGGCCCTCAGAGCCGCCCAGCACTCCCAGGGGCGATTGGGTGTCTACGCGCCCCAGACACGCACCGAAGCCGTCGGGCCCGCCGCCGTCGACGTGCTCGGCATCGACGTCGACGACGTACTCGTCACCGAGGTCCGCGGCTATCCCGCGACGCTCTCGGAGTTCACTGGCGAGGAGTAGCGGAGAGCATCCTCGGCCGGGGTTCGCCGACGCACGTTCCGGGGTTCGCCGACGCAAAACCCCTTGACCCAGCCGTACGCAGCTCGATGCATGCCAGCAAACGAGAGCGGCACGTTCGACATCGGCGGCGACCTGACCGTCCACCGGCTCGGCTTCGGTGCGATGCGACTGACCGGCGAGAATATCATCGGCCGGCCAAACGACGAGGCCGAAGCCCGCCGGGTGGTCCAGCGTGCACTCGATCTCGGCGTTGACGTGATCGACACTGCAGACTCCTACGGCCCCGGCGTCAGCGAGCGCATCCTCCGCGAGGCCATCGAGGCCCACGACGAGTACGACCAGGACGACGTCGTCCTCGCGACCAAGGCCGGTCTGCTTCGGGAAGCCGGCGGCGAGTGGCTCAAGCACGGCGATCCGGACTACGTTCGGAATCAGGTGCTCGTCAGCCGGGACCGGCTCGGCGTCGACACGATCGACCTCTACCAGTACCACCGGCCCGATCCCGACGTGGACTTCGAGGAGGCCGTCCAGACGTTCGCGGAACTCAAAGACGACGGGTTCGTCGAGCACATCGGACTCAGCAACGTCTCCGTCGAGCAGCTCGAACGGGCCCGGGACGTCGTCGAGATCGCGACCGTCCAGAACCAGTACAACGTCGGGAACCGCGAGGACGAGGCCGTGCTCGAGGCCTGCGAAGACGCCGGCATCGGCTTCATCCCGTGGTTCCCGCTCGGCGGTGGCGACCTCGGTTCGAAGGAGTCCGTCGTCGCCGACGTCGCCGAGGCCCACGACGCGACGCCCCAGCAGATCGCGCTAGCGTGGCTGCTCGAACACTCGCCGGTGATCCTCCCGATCCCCGGCACCTCCAGCGTCGAACACCTCGAACAGAACGTGGCAGCCAGTCAGATCGAACTGACGGACGAGGAGTACGCGCGACTGAGCGAGTAGGGCGCACCCGGCGAACGACGCACCGAGGGAAGGACCGAGCGGAGCGAGGGACGACGGGACGTGGCACAGCGGGCAGCTCCGCGAGCGTCGGGTACTAAGCACCGGCCGCCGAACGGGCGGGCATGGAGCTGTCGGGGACGATCCTGCGCGGACGGGACTTCGAACCGGTCGAGGGGACCATCTACGTCGAGGACGGCGAGATCAGCGCGATCGAGGAGGCGCCGTCGAGCGACGGCGTCGATTCCGACCGGATCGTCCTGCCGGCGTTCGTCAACGCTCACACGCACCTCGGAGACTCCATCGCCAAGGGGGCCGGTGAGGGACTCTCGCTCGAGGAACTCGTCGCACCGCCGGACGGACTGAAACACCGACTCCTCCGCCAGGCCGACCCCGAGGAGTTGATTGCGGCGATGGAACGCTCCCTTCGGTATATGCAGGCCGGCGGTACGGGCGCATGCATCGAATTTCGTGAAGGCGGCGTCGCGGGCGTCGAACAGCTGCGGGCGGCCGCCGACGCGGAGGGCGTCGACCTCGAGCCGGTGATCATGGGCCGGGAGGAGATCGAGGTGCTCGATACTGCCGACGGTTACGGCGCCTCCGGCGCGAACGACGCGAACTTCGAGGCCGAGCGCGCCGCAGCCCGCGAAGCTGGGAAGCCCTTCGGCATCCACGCCGGCGAGGTCGACGCGAGCGACGTCGATCCCGCGATGGATCTCGACCCCGACTTCCTCGTTCACATGGTCCACGCGACGGATGACCACCTCGACCGACTCGACGACCGCCAGACGCCGGTGGTCGTCTGTCCGCGATCGAACCTCGTCACCGACGTCGGGCTGCCACCGATCGCCGACCTCGCCGAGCGGACCACCGTCGCGCTCGGCACAGACAACGTGTTCCTCAACTCGCCGTCGATGTTCCGGGAGATGGCGTTCACCGCGAAGTGGACCGGTCTCCCCAGCGCCGAGGTGCTCGCGATGGCGACCTACCGCGGGGCGGAGATCGCGGGCCTCGACTGGGGCGTGCTCGAGGCAGGCCGACCGGCGAAGCTGTGCGTGCTCGACGGCGACACCGACAACCTCGCGGGTGCGAAGGACCCCGTGCGGGCCGTCGTCCGGCGCGCTGGGCACGCGGACGTGGAGCGCGTCGTGCTGTGAACGCTGCTGCTCACCTTCGTTCGAACGGTGACAACCTCGGTCAGGTGCTCCCTGGGGATTCCGGTTGCAGTGAGCCCGGTTACCCGGAGCGCCCGCGCCGGACGTACCGCCGGTTCGACCACAACTGGGCTGCGATCGCGACGGCGAAGGTCACCAGCGACGCGATCGCCCAGAGCAGCGGGTCGACGCCCGCCACCGGGTCGACGCCAGCGAGCGCGGTCGTCACGAGCCCGAGTGAGCAGACGCCAAGCGTGCGGTAGAGCTCACTCCAGCTGATCCCGAGCGCCGAGACGACCTCCATGTACCGCTCGACGTCGCGGACCCGGTCCCGCCGGTAGACTGTCCGCGCGTCGTGATCGTACCGGACGATCTCGAGTTCGTCGAGCATCGGGAGATGCGTCTGGTGGAGCGAGTTGTACACGCTCTCCCTGGCGGCGGCCGGCGGTGGCGACGCTCCCGTCTCGCGTTCGGCGACCGCCGTGGCGAGATCCGAGAGCGGGATCCCGCGGTCCTCGGAGGACCGCGCAAGCGCGCGGAGCGTCGCGCGACGGCGATCGTTCGCCAGCACCTCGTAGATCTCGGCTTCGGGGATCGTCGACGTTCGGAACATCCGTGTGGTACCTGGGCTACTGGAGCGGCGGTCCTCGACGGAGAACGCGAACCTGCACGCGGCGGCCCGGTCTCCCTCCCACCCCAGTGGCCCCATATCAGTGGTCCCCTATCAGTACGATCCGACTACGCCCGTCGTAGACGCCTGCTTCGTTCCACTATGAGTACTGCGGTTACCAGGAACCGTCCGTCCGAGGACCGCGATGTCGCCAGAAGGCTGTTGGACGGATCCGCCGACGGCCCGAGCGGGTCGATGCCACCTGGACGACGACGGTACTGCTTCCGACCGTTCGAGGCGGACCTGCGATCGGGGTGACGTGCCGACAGCCCTATTCGTGGGAGTGCGTCGGGGAGCGGGTGCGCCCGTAGCCGCCCGTAGCCCGTGACAACCCTGGACAGAGGGACGCATCCAGCTCGGTGAATCGGCCGTTCACCCGTCGATGCGCTCGTCGAACGGTCCGTTCGACCCAATCGACGGTCGCCGAACGCGACGTTCGGACTCGCGAGGCCGCGTCGAACGACGGGTTCGGTCCGTGGATCAGATCGTGTAACAAAGGTGGTGTCCTCCGTTGGACGATCCAACCCGACGGCCGGAACCGACCGTTCCGGTCTCGATCGGGGCCAACCATGACCGACAAAGAGACCGTCAATCTGACCCGACGACGGGTGCTCGGCGGACTCGGCGCCATCGGCGTCGCGTCCGCGGGTGCTGCCGTCGGGACGAGCGCGTACTTCACAGACGAGGAATCGTTCGAAGACAACGTCATCACGGCCGGATCCCTCGACCTGCTGGTCGACTACTACTCGTACTGGAACCAGGGGCGGGCCGGCACTGGTCTCGTCTCCGGCACGGCCGACGGCAACGCCGTCACCGCCGAGCTCGACGACGTGAAGCCGGGCGATAGCGGTCTGCTCGCCTTCTGTCCCCGCATCGAGACGAACCCGGCCTACCTCTGGCTCTGCGGCCAGATGACCGCCAACTTCGAGAACGGCTACACAGAGCCCGAGCCCAGAGACAACAACGGGCAGGGCGAACTCGCCGAGAGCATCCAGCTCACGGTCAAGTACTGCGAGATCGAGGAGAACAACGACGGCGGGTTCGGACCAGATTCCGTCTCCGACTGCAACGCGGTCTGGAGCGGAACGCTCGCGGAGTTCCTCGCCCGGATCCGTACCGGCGTCCCACTGGACGGCCACGGTCGGGTCCAGGACGGCGAGAACGGCGGCTTCTTCGAACCCGGCAACCAGGAGTGCTTCAGCGGCACCGGATCGGAGTGGGAGAGTCCCTGTGTGTGCATCGACTGGGAAATTCCCACCAGCGTCGGGAACGAGATCCAGACGGACACCCTCGAGTTCGACCTCGAGTTCTACGCGCAGCAGTGCCGCCACAACGACGGCACGAACAACCCGTGTTTGCCCCAGGGAACCGTAGGCACCGGTGACTTCTCCGAGATTTCCTATAACAAGGCGTTCTCGATGCAGGCCCTGTCACGGGCAGGATCGGGTCGCGGCGAGATACAAATTCATGGCGACAGCGGTGGCGTCGAAAACACCACGTTGTGGGGATCGAATCCCGGCGATACGTTCCCCGCCAACACCGATGTGGACTTCATCGCAACGGTCGATCCGGTAGCTGAAACCGCCTCGCTCACCGTCAACGGAGAGACCGTCACCGACAACGACGTCACGGATGGGACCGCGAATGGCGCGTCCACTGGAGAACCGGAGTGGCCGGGTGGTGTCCCCAATGAGGTCAATGTCGCGCTGACCGCCTCCAGCGGCGACGCAAATGTGACGACCGTGGTGAAAGAGGTCGATCTCAATGGAGCTTCAGTCAACCCTGACAATATCGATGCCACGGATGGGCTCACATTCCTGGCCATCGAAAACGTTCCAGCGACGAATACGGTGACAGTGGAGGGCACCCTCCGGTTCGAGGGCTCCACGAGTGACTTCGACGGCCAGGACTTCGTCGGGATCGACTGGCAGTAGAAACGTCACGGCAGTGGAATCGCCGACGAACGACCGGCCCACTCGGAGCACGGCGGTTCGACTCCGCCGGTGGGTTTCCCTACGAAGGGATCACCAATGACCGACGACGACACCACGATCGAGCTGTCACGGCGGACGGTCCTCGGCGGACTCGGCGGCATCGGCGTCGCCGCTACCGGGGCAGCGCTCGGGACGAGCGCGTACTTCACCGACGACGAAGCGTTCGAGGGGAACAGCCTCGCCGCGGGATCGCTCGATCTCAAAGTGGACTGGCAGGAGTGGTACAACGGGACGAAGATCGAAGCGTACCCCGACCCGGACAACGACGGAGTGCAGGACGCCTTCGCGTCCGAGCCCGGGCAAACGACGGCGAAGGGAGTCGGCTACGTCTGCGAGGACGGCGCCGATACGCCGGCGGACCTGGACCCGGAACACTCCCTGCGGACGACGGTATCGGGAGAGACGTTCGGATCGGGGCCGCCGCTCCCACTCGTGCACCTCACGGACTTGAAACCGGGGGACTGCGGCGGGCTCACGCTGAGTTTCCACCTCTGTGACAACCCCGGGTTCGTCTGGATGAACGGCACCCTCACCGAGAACGCAGAGAACGACGTCACCGAACCCGAGTCCGCCGTGGACGACTCCGACGGTCAGGGCGAACTCGCCGACGCCATCCGGACGCGGCTCTGGTACGACGCTGACTGTGACGGCGAGCGTGACGACGGCGAGGTGCCCATCACGCCCGAACTCAGCCTCGCGGAACTCCTCGGCGTGCTGGGCAGCGACCACGGCATCCCACTGGACGGTGCACTCGGAGACGACGGCGCCACGATCGCCCAGGCACCGTCGCTCGGCCCCGGCACGTGCCCCGAAACGCCCTACGACGAAGTGACGACCGGAACCGAGGAGTTCCCGAACGGGACCACGCGACAGCGGATGAATCCGAAGTGTTCGGATTTCGGCCTCGTCGAGGCCGTCAGGATCGGGTCCGACGAGCCCGGCGGTCCGTTGCCGGCGCCCGGCGCTTGTGCCACCTACGAGACTGACTACGGCGACGTCCGGGTCTGTCGGGACGCGGACGGCACGATCACGTCGTGGGAAACCGACGACTCGCCCGATGGGAGCTTCGACGCCAGCGGCGACGGTTTCTGCGTGAGCAAGGTCGTCGTCAAGGGCGGCAACCAGGGCGCGAACATCTACCACTACGACCGAGACGCCGACCCCGTCGAGCGCAGCAGCGGTGACGAGGGCTCGTTCGTCACCCCGACCGGCCAGGACTACAGTCACGTCAGTGTCTGCGTGGATCTGGTCGCCGAGGACGGGAACGGCGACGACGGCCGCGACTGCTTCGAGAACTCGACGACCCACTGCGTCGGTCTCGAGTGGTGGCTGCCGGTCGACCGCGGCAACGAACTCCAGACGGACTCCGTCGGGTTCGACGTGGGGTTCTACGCCGAGCAGTGCCGCCACAACGACGATCCACCACAGACCCAACGGATCGAACTCGGCAAGGACGCAGCACGGAACACCGGCTTCGAGGCGGTCTCCGACGGCGGCTACTTCGGATCGGGCTACTGGAAGGACGATCCCACCCAGACGAACCAGGACGGCGGCACCTACGAGCAACTGTACCTGACGTTCGACCAGAGCTTCGGCCCGTACTACGTCAGCGCCCTGGCGCCGTTCACCATCGGGGACATTCAGTCGATCAGGTACCGGACGAACACGCCGTCGGGCGTGTCCCAGAACTACTTCCTGGAGATCTACACCTCCCCCGACGGATCGAACGACGACGCGAGTTGGTACGGTCGACTCCTGCAGGCGCTGCCCGGTGACGCACTCAATCGGACCGTCAGTCCGGACACCTGGGTAACCTGGCGGACCGAATCGGGCACGAACCAGCTCACGTTCTACGACCACAACCACGACTACGACACCACCGATTCGACGCCGGGGGACGCACCGAACGCGTACCTCGGGCAGGACACGGGCGTGACGCTCGCAGACCTGCAGTCGACCGACGCCTTCGACTGGTCGAACTACGTGTCCGACGCCGACTCGACGCCCAAGAACTACCGCGACGAGGAGGTTCGGGCACTCCGGTTCGCTACCGGCTCCGCCTGGGAAGACGACCACGAGGGATGTCTCGACGCCATCGAGATAACCCTCGAGGACGGGCGGAGCGCGGTGGTCGACCTCGAACCATAGCCTGACCCACGATGGCACCTCGGCGGTTCGACTCCGCCGGTGGGCTTCCCCAGGAGGGGATCACAAATGACACGCGAACCAACGATCGAACTGTCCCGACGGTCGCTCCTCGGGGGACTCGGCGGCATCGGCGTCGCCTCCGCAGGAGCTGCACTCGGGACGAGCGCGTACTTCACCGACGACGAAGCGTTCGAGGGGAACAGCATCGCCGCGGGATCGCTCGACCTCAAAGTGGACTGGGAGGAGCACTACTACGACGGGTCCAGCGGGAGGGACCTGGTCAGCTACAGCGATCCCGGCGGAGGCGCCGTGGGGTTTCCGGATCCCGACGATCCCCAGGTCTGGATCGCAGAAGACGACGTGGCTGCCTTCATGAACGCGACGGCCGTCGAGGCGTTCCCGGATCCGGACGACGACGGCTCCCAGGAGACGAGCACGGATTCCTTCGAGTACGTCCCCTGCGAGATGGGCGCCGACGTGCCCGCGGATCTGGATCCTGCCGGCTTCCGGACCGACAACGACGACACGAGGGCCGGCGACGGGCCCGCACCGCTGATCGACCTCCAGGACGTCAAGCCAGGAGACTTCGGGGAACTGACGCTGAGTTTCCACCTCTGTGACAACCCCGGCTACGTCTGGTTGCGAGCGGCAAACGTCGAGTCGGCCGAGAACGGGCAGACCGAGCCCGAGGCCGCCGTCGACCAGTCGAGCGGCGGCGAACTCGCCGACCACGTCCAGACGGTCTGGTGGTACGATTCCCGCGGCGACAACGTCCTCCAGACGGGCTGTGACGAGACCCTGTACCTGATCGACAGCGTCGGCGGTACGGGCACCGCTTCCGAGCTGTTCGAGGTCGACCTGACAGGCGGGAACGCCGAACTGACCAGCATCTACGTGGCGGGCGGGGGCAACTTCGACCAGACCGACGCGATCGCCGCCACGCCTGACGGCGACGAAGTCGTCTTCTACGACAAGGAGTCCACGCACCTCGGAACGTACGACGTCGCGGCGAACTCGTTCACGGACGACGGCCCGGTTTCGGGCGACCCCGGCGGGGTCGTCCTCGCTGGCTACTCGCCGTCGGGAGCGCTCTGGGCGGCGAGCACCAACACCGACGAACTCTACACCGTCGATCGATCGGGCCCCTCGGTGACTGCCCGGGGCGACACGGGTATCGACCTCGAGGGCGCGGATCTCGTCTTCGCGTCGGACGGGACGATGTACATCTGGACGGCCGCCAGCGCCGACCAGGGGCTCTACCGGGTGAGCGACCCCGCCAACGACGCGACGGCCGTTCCGGTCGACGCCAGCAACGTCGGTGGGCTGGACGTCCGCATCACCGGACTCGCCATCCGCAACGGCGGGACCGGGAATCTCGTCGCGTCGGACCGGGACAACGACGAAATCGTGGTCGTCGAACGGACGGACGGGACGATCCAGGATCGCTATCCGATGACCCTCGGCGGCGAAGCCTACGAGTACGACTACGGCGACATGTCTGCCGGCCGATACTGCGGCGAGGTGTTCCGACGGGGGACGCTCCGGGCGGACCTCGACGCGCTCGCCAGCGGGACGGGGATCCCGCTCGACGGAAACCGTGCGACCCCGTTCGACGAACTATCGGAGGATCCCGGGAGCCCAGACAGGGAGTGCTTCACGCCAGAACTGACGCACTACGTGGGCTTCGCGTGGTGGCTCCCGCCGGACGTCGGGAACGTCGTGCAGTCCGACTCGATCGGGTTCGACCTGGGGTTCTACGCCGAGCAGTGCCGCCACAACGACGGCTCGGGAGCGCCCGCGGACGGTGGGACCTGACGTGCGCGCGTCGCCGCCCCGATCCGATCGACGACCGACGGGACCGCCGCTGGGACCAGCGGCCCCGACATCGGTGGCTCGGCCAGCAGTTCGGCGATGCGACCCGGGCGCTGCCAACGTACCGCCGGTGATTGTCTCTCACTCGCCAGTAGGAATCTGCTTACGCGAGGTAAGCTGCTGGTATCCAGCCTATAGCTAAAATGTATGCCGGCCAACTACTGTCCGATTCGAACCGTCCGTCGGGGAGGGGGGAGATGGGCATGAACACGACAACAGTCGCCAACGCTCGTTTCGATCCTGCCGGAGCGGAGCTCCGGGCAGTAATATCGCGACGGTGGCCGCGAACGGAGGTGATCCGATGACGCAGGACGGTCCCGAACTCACGCGGCGGAAACTGCTCGGCGGCCTCACCGCCGTCGGCGCGCTGGGCGGCGGCGCCGGTGCGATCACGGCGGCGACGCAACGAGACGACGCGACCGTGGGAGACGTGATCACCGCCGGAGCACCCGGGATCGAGATCGAGTGTCTCGAAGCGGACTGTTCGGTCACCGACGGGACGCTCTCGTTCTCGGTCGACGGACTCGTTCCGGGCTCGTCCGGGGAGCGAACGGTTCGCCTGCGAACGGTCGACAACGCGCTCCGCGTCTGGGTTTGGACTGCGTGTCCCGCGGCCGATGACGAACTCGCCGACGCGTTGCTGGTTCGGCTCTCGATCGACCGCGGCTGCGACGGCACTCCCCGCCAACTGTTCCCGGAGTCGCTTGGGGAATCGTGGGGGACGCTCCGGGCGTTGCAGACAGCCTTCGCCGACGGTCGCCGTCTCGACGATCCCCAGGACCCCTGTCTGTCCCCGGGGTCGGATACCTGCCTCCGGCTCGACTACCGCCTGCCCGAGGGCGCCCGACCGGAGCCCGGTGCGGACTCGACGGTCGACCTCGAATGCTACGCGGAGCAGTGCAGACACGTCTCCGAATCGAGCGTCCGGAATCCGTACGAGGACGTTGCGTGCGAGCCAGCGCCGTGCCCGGCGTGCGTGCACCTGGGCCGACTCGAGGTCGAGGGCGACCGCCTCGAGCCCGGCACCTACGAGTTCGATGAACTCGCCGAGCGGTTCCGCGACGACGGACACGCGTACGAACTCGACGTGCGCGACGTGACGACCAAGGACGGCGGGGAGCCCGTCTGCGTCGATCTGGCGCTCCGCCGAGACGACGCGCCGGACGCCAGGCTCTGCGAGGTACAGCTCAAAGGCGGGACCGACGTCTGGACGTACGGGATCGAGCCAGCGCGCGCGAGGACCGCCGAACCAGTCTGCACGGGGCCGATCGAGTCGGGAGCGAACGACCGAGAGCGGCGGCCGGCGATCAGCTACGTCGACGCGTCAGTCTGCGTGGACGACGCCGGTGACGGGGGTGATGGATCGTGAACCGTCGGCGGCTCCTTCACGGGGTCGGGCTCGTGGTGCTCCTCGCGCTCGTGGTGCCATTCGTGATCTACGCCGTCCCGGGCGTCGTCGGTGCCGAGCAGAGCTACGTGATCCTCTCCGGGAGCATGGAGCCGGCGCTGTCTCCGGGTGACGCGATCGTCGTGGACGATACCGCCCCGTCCGCGATCGAGGAAGGCGACGTCGTGACCTTCAGACGCGACGGGCAGGAGACGGGGTCACGCACCGGGTCGTCGACGTTCGAGAGGAGAACGGCCAGCGGTCGTTCGTGACGAAAGGGGACGCGAACGAGGATCCAGACCCACAACCCGTGCCCGCGTCGAACGTGGTCGGAACCGCCGTCCTGACGATCCCACTCATCGGCTACGTGATCCACTTCGCGAACACGCCACTCGGGTTCGCCGCGTTCGTCCTGCTCCCGCTCGGATTGCTGGCGGTCACCGAGGCCTGGTCGATCGCCAGGCGTTCGGGGTCGAGTGGCGGAGCAGCCAGCGGCGGATCGCCCGAACGCGACGAGCCGACGAGCGAGCGTGCGGGGTCGATCCATGGGTCAGCGACGGGCGACGGCGCTCACGCACGGACGCCCGTCGACGACGGCGAAGGCCCCGCGGCGGAACCGGGAGCGACCACCGGCGGACCGATGGCCGACGGAACCGGGGCGACGGGACGCGCAATCGGCCCGACGGACCTCGCGGTGACCCTCCTCGTGCTGGTACTGTTGACACCCTACACTGCGTACGTCGCCCTCAGGCTCCAGACGCTCATGGCGTTCGCCGTCGCCTACGCCGTCGGATTCAGCGCGCTGGCACTCGGCGTCCTCGAGGGGACGCTGTTCTACAGAAGCGTCCGCACGGGCGATCGATCGAGGACGGAGAAGAATGGAGAGCGGGAGGAAGAAGGTGAGGAGGGAGAGGAGTTGATCCAGCGAGAGTCCGACCCGCTCACCGGCGTAGCCGAAGCTCCCGACCCCGAAGCCGGGCAAGCGGACGAACCACCAGCGCACCTCGGTGAACCGTCCCTGCAGGAGCATGGGTTCCCGGGTGAAGGGCCCACAGCGGACGTGAGCGACGCCGCGCCACCGGCGGGGCGGGAGGAAATCGATGACTGAACACCGTCTCGTGGCCGTGGTGGTCGCCTGCCTCGTCGTCGGCGCTGCCGGCGTCCTGGCGGGTGGCGGCGCGGTCGCGCTGTTCAGCGACGAGGAGACGGTCTCGGGATCCTTCTCGGTCGCCACCGACTACGACTCCGGGACCCCCGCGACGAACGTCACGACGCCGGGGAACGCGTCGACGCACGAGAACGGGACGTCTGCGAAGAACGAGTCGACGACTGCGCCGGGGAACGGGACCCGAAACGGCACGCACGATCGAGGCACCAACGATACCGCCCTCGAGGTGGCCGCAGTCTCGCTGTCCGGCGACGGGGAACTGACGACCGGGGAGGCGGCCACGGTCACCGTGCGAGCCGTCAACCGAGCAAACGAATCCAGGGAACTGGCCGCGACGCTCAGCGTCGACGGAACGGCGACGGCGACGAATACGACGACGGTGTCGCCGAACGAGACCGCGTCGCTGACGCTCTCTCGAACGCTCGAATCGCCCGGCAACTACACGCTCGCCGCGGCAGGACGGGTCGCGGGAACGGTGACCGTCTCTGCGCCGGTCGCCGACATCGACGTCACGGACGCCTCCGTGGCCCAGGGGGAGGTCCAGGTGAACGAGACAGTTCCGGTCTCGGCGACCGTCGCGAACGACGGCGGAGCGAACGGATCGGTCGATCTGGTGCTGCGTGCAAACGGCACCGCGATCGACAGTCGCGCAGTGCGACTCGGGCCGGGCGAGCGCGACACCGTCGAATTCGACCCCGCGTTCGAAGCTGCCGGGAGCTACGACCTGACGGTCGACGGCGTCGACGCCGGAACCGTCCTCGTCGAGAACGATACCGACCTGAACGACTCCAGCTGAGCAGCGTCCGCCGACGAATCAGGATCCGTCCCGAATCTCCTTCGAAGAGGTGCCTGCTGGATGGAGTATCACCAGGACACTGAGCCGGGGAGCGAAGCGGCGGTGTGCGCCACCGAACGTGCCACCCGTAGTAACGGTTACTCGGAGCGATCGCTGTGGGCGCGAGGCGGCGGCCCGGGGCGACATCCGACGCTGTCGGCAACCGCTTCGGCCACGACGTCGGGCCCTTCGATAGCGTCCCAGTGCTCGTCGCCGCGCCGAATGGTCGCGTCCTCGAACGTGATCGCGACGGCGACGGACTGGCCAGCGGCAGGCACGGCGAATCCGTAGACGATCAGCCGGTCGGTATCGTCGCGGACGACCACTTCGATCGCGTCGTCGCCGGGCACCTCGTCGGCGTCGACCGACGCGAGCGGGCGAACGTCGAGAACGGTCGGCGACCCGACGATCGGCGTCGCCGGCGAGCCACAGTCCGGACAGCGTCCGTTCTCGACGGTGAACGGGACGTACTCCGTGCCGCAATCGAAGCAGCGGTCGGTGAGTTCGGACATTGTGGAAGGCAGTGTGGGTGGGTAGGGCCTTCTTTCACACAGTGATGGTATTAAACTACCGCTGCGTGGGTGCTTCGGGCCCCAACGACACGTCCGTGACGTGGAAGCCGCGTCCAGTTTCACCGTCGGATGACCGAAATTCGATATCGCGTTGTAGGATATAGTATTTAAAAGACCGCAGTTTCGGAGTCGATTTCAGCGGGAGAGGTGATTTCCCCAGGTCAGGCATCCAGCCCACTCGACGGCTACTCGAGAAGCCGATTTGAGGTCGATCTGCTCACCGGCGGGGAGTCCAGTTCGCTTCGGCGTTGGACGTCTCTTCGTCCTGTTCACGAGATCGCAGGAAAGGCCCTGGGCGGATTCGAACCGCGTCGAGACGTGCTCACTGCGTTGAGCGCGTCTCGTCTGGTTCGAACCGCTAGGCTACTCGCTGCTCACTGTCGTTCGCAGGAGTAGCCCTGGGCGGATTCGAACCGCCGTCAACGGCTGGCTTCCGCGCACGGCCGTAACCGAACACGTCCAAAGGCCGCTATGATTGGCCGCTACACCACAGGGCTTCGGTAGATGATTTCACTGCCGCATACAAGTGCGTTACTCCTTTGACGGATCGGGAACTGCGATCGAACCCGTCTCCGCCTTGCGATGACAGGATCGACAGAGAGTGATCACGTTCTCGAGGCAGTGAGCGTCACCCGGATCGGGGAATTCCCGTACCGGGACAATGTGATGAACGTCCGGATTTCGCCCCATGTCCACCTTCGACGTGCCACAAATCTGGCATTCGTATTCGTCCCGAACGCGGGCAGCGCGGCGAACAGCCGACCAGCCGTGTCCGTATTCCGGACAGGAGCCCGTCCACTGATGGTGATCGGGACCGACGATGTGTTCCGACAGCCAGTCCCCGTAGCAATCGAGGCCACAGAACACGCCGCGTTTTCTGCGATCCAGCAGTGATTGGAGCACGCGAAGTTCCTCACCACAGGCGGGACACGAGATCACCACGCGATCGATGGGCTCCATCGGATTGTCCGGCAGTAGACCATCAGTTGCGTCGATACAGGACGAACAGTACACGCCGTCTTTTTCTGAAGGGTAGAACTCGAACCGGTCGCCGCATTCGCTGCATCTCGTCGTCTCCATGGCGCCGCTCCAGTTGCCGTTGTTCGATCCTGCGTTCGGGTTGCAGTCGTCACAGTACTCGAGCCTCGCCTTCGGGTCGTAGAACTGCGTTCCGCAACCACTGCAGGTTCGGTTCGGGAGCGGTTCGTCGTGGATCTTGCTGTGGTGTTGCCGAACACCTGCTTCGGTGAAGGAATCTCGTCCGCACGTCGGGCACTCCATGGAGGAGCTTCGCTCCGTATTCGATCAAAAACGTGTAGCCAAACGACGCCGCCCGATCAATCCGCTCGTTGCTCGACTTCGAGGAACTCACAGCAGTCTGCCTCGGCGTCGAAGCAGTCCGGGCACTCCCCGCGACGGTCGATGATCGTGTCGAGCCGTTCGGCGACGGTATCGTCGATGACGCTCTCGAGTGCGCGGGCCTCGCCGCGGAAGTCCTCGACCTCGAGGACGTTGTGGAGGAATCGCTCGATGATGCAGTAGGTCTGGAGCGTGTCCTCGGCGCGGACGATGCCATCGTCGGTGAGCGTCGCACCAGCGTACTTCTCGTGGTCGACGAGCCCGCGGGACTCGAGTTTGCCGATCATCTCGTTGACGCTCGCCGGCGAAACGTCGAGCATGTCCGCCAGGGTGCCGGTCGCCGCGGGACCGTCCTCCAGCCGCTGGGCGAGGTAGATGGCCTTGAGGTACTGATCAGCGGTATTCATCTGCGCTCCTCCATTAGTTCGGTGACCTCCTCGACGCCCTCGGCCTCCTCCTCGCGAATCTCGCGGAGGGTGTCGAGGACGTGCTCGCGATCGACGCTGAACTCCGTGTCGCTGCCCTCGATGGCGGCGATGAAGTCGTCGTAGAACTTGTAGGCGGTCTCCTCGTTGCAGAGCTGATCGTAGAGCACACCGTCGGTGTCCCCCGGAGCAGTGTATCGTTCTTCCACGAGCGCTTCGATTTCCTCGAACCCGGTCGCCTCGGCGTCGAGGGCGTCGACGAGCGCGGCGAGCCGGTCGCGGTGCGTCGCGGACTCCTCGGCAGCGTCGGCGAGCAGGGCCTCGACCTCGTCGTCGAGGGCCGCCCGCTCCCCGGGATCGAGCTCCGCGAGGTGACGTTCGGCGCGAGCCTCGACGACCTCCTCCAGTACGACTCCGATCTGGAGGAGCCGAGCGAGCTGGTGGTCGGTCGCGACACGCTGCCCAAGACTCATACCCACCGGTCAGGATGCCGTCCACTTACCGCTTCCCCTCTCGCGTGTGGCTGGCGGCCGACAGATCGGCGGACACCTGTACGGGAGCCAGTCGTGCTCTGGGTCGAAAGACAGCGAAAACGTGCTGCAACGGATTTACCCGCCCGCTGGCACAAGCAAGATACGTGCATCGGCCCGAACTCGCCTCCGATCTCCAGTCGGCCTTCGACGCGGATCCCGACGTCGCTCGCGTCGTCGCACGGGCCGCCGGCGACCTCTCGGACTCGGGCGCCTACCGTGACGACGTGGGCTCCGCTATCGACGGGACACTGATCGTCGCGGAACTGCAGGACGCACCGGCCGACAGCGACCTGGTCGAGCGCTGGAACTGGTGGATCGGCTCGCTCGAACTGGCGTACGGGGATTACGAGCAGTTCCTCGTCAGTCGGTGATCGCCCACGGCAGTCGGCGGTGTGGGACGTCGACCGGCCACGGCGGTCGGCTGTGAGGAACCGTCGATCGGCCTAGCGACCGGTGGTGGAGCAGGGTCGATATGCAGGCGCGGCTGTGCCGACCAGTCAGCCGTCGACCTCGATCCGATCCCCGTTCTCGGGCGCAGTCGCGTCGAACCCGTCATCGGCTAGCTCAGCAGCGAACACGGAGCAACGGTCACCGTGGTTGATCAGAACCTCGGCGTCACGATACTGCTCGAGGAGGGACAGCAGGCCGTCGCGATCGGCGTGCGCGGAGAAGTCGTACTGCTCGACCTGGGCGGCGACGGGCATCACGCGGCCGTCGATCTCGGCGCTGCCGGTTTCGATCAGGTCCCGGCCCGGCGTTCCATCCACCTGATAGCCCGTCATCGCGATCTTGTTGACTGGACGATCGCGGATCGCGGGGACGTACGTCATCGCGGGCCCGCCCGAGAGCATCCCGCTGGTCGTGACGATCACGGTGTTCTTGTCGGCGATGCGCTCGCGCTGGCCGTCCCGACCGTCGACGAACCTGGCGTGGGAGACCGCCCTGCCGAGCGCGTCGGCGTTCCGGACGAACGCTGGGTGGTCCTGGAAGATATCGATGACGTGGGTGCCCATCCCGTCGACGTAGCAGGGGAGGTCGTACGCCTCGCAGATCATGAGCATCTCCTGGGTTCGGCCGATCGCGAACGCGGGCACGACCACGGTGCCGCCCTCCCAGAGCGTCGTGCGGACGCTCTCCACGAACCGCTCCTCGACGACGGACCTGGCCTCGTGCTCGACGTCGGAGTAGGTGCTCTCACAGAGCAGGACGTCGGCGTCGGGCCGGGCAGTCGATCCGGCGACGATCCGCTGGTCGTCGGTGTGGAAATCGCCGGTGTAGAGCAGTCGCGTCTCGCCGTCGTCGATCAGGACGTGCGCACTGCCGGGGATGTGGCCGGCGTCGAAGAAGGTCACCTCGTGGCCGGCAGCCTCGAAGGATTCGCGATAGCCGTGGGTCTGGGAGACCTGCGTGACGCGAGCGATCTCGGTCTCGGTGAACGGGCAGCCGTACGTGCCGCCGTGGAGCTTCAGGGTGTCGCGAGCGAGGGTCAGTGCGAGCGCCCGGGTCGGCGGCGTCCAGTGGATCGGTGGTCGACGATCGCCGGAGAGCAGCGCGGGAATCGTGCCGACGTGATCGAGGTGGCCGTGCGAGACGACGATGGCTTCCGGCTCGATCGATCCGACGGGGAACTGGGGCTGGGTAGCGGGCTGCATGCCGTAATCCAGTAACAGCGACTCGTTGACGAGGATCGCGCTACGACCGACCTCGCCTGCGCCACCGAGAAACCGGAGCTCCATCGGATCGAGAGTGGCAGCGCCGCCGTTTGGATTCGTCGGTCCGTCGGTACCGGGGCGAGGAGGGCCGAGCAGGGCTTGGTAGAACCGGAGCGCATCGTGGCTGAACGGTA
Organism: Salinarchaeum sp. Harcht-Bsk1; assembly: GCF_000403645.1. NCBI lineage: Archaea > Methanobacteriati > Methanobacteriota > Halobacteria > Halobacteriales > Natronoarchaeaceae > Salinarchaeum > Salinarchaeum sp. Harcht-Bsk1. The sequence goes on along the minus strand of NC_021313.1, from coordinate 2,487,198 downwards.
CGGACACCCCGCAATTGCAACCTCAGTCGTGCCACGCGGGGTCCATCGATCGGTCGCCGCAGGCACCGGCTATCGGCCATCCCAGCAAAGTACGACCACGATAACAAGGACCTGTCCATCGGTGCGACTGGGCAATGGTTCACGAATCCGAGCCCGACTGCACCGTCGACGACCGAGCGTTGCCGCGTGGCATCGAGAAGAGCGCTGACGATGTTCGGCACTAGCGGCGTCCGAGGTCGGTTCGGCGAGGACGTGACCGCCGATCTCGCGCTCTCGATCGGGCGCGCGCTCGCGACCCACGGAACCGAGCGGATCGTCGTCGGACGCGATCCGCGGCTGACCGGATCGCTCCTCGCGGACGCCGTCTCCGCTGGCGCCCGGGAGTACGGTGCGGACGTCGTCCGGATCGGCGTCGCGGCGACGCCGACGATCGCCCGAAGCGTCGGCTGGTACGACGCCGACGCCGGCGTGGCGGTCACGGCCTCGCACAACCCGCCCGAAGACAACGGGTTGAAACTCTGGACTGACGAGGGGATGGCGTTCGGCGAGGATCGGCGCCGTCGCATCGCCGAGATCGTCGAGGAGGGGGCCGGCGAGCCCGTGGCGTGGGACGAGACTGGCTCGGAGACGAAGCGAACCGACGCGACTGATCGCCACCGCGAAGCGCTGACCGACGCAGTCACCATCGAGGAGCCACTCAGCGTCGTCGTCGACGTCGGCAACGGCGCCGGCGGCGTGACGGTTGGAGCGCTCCGCGACCTCGGCTGTTCGGTGACCACTCTCGGCGGCCAGCCCGACGGCCGCTTCCCGAGCAGGCCCAGCGAGCCGACGGGGGCGACCTGCGAGACGCTCGCGGCGCACGTCGCCGGCACCGACGCTGACCTGGGGATCGCCCACGACGGCGACGCCGACCGGACGATGGCGGTCGACGAGCGGGGCCGGTTCCTCGCCGGCGACGAGTTGCTCGCGCTGTTCGCTGGGGAGGCCGTCGCGGACGGCGCCCGGGTGGTCGCGCCGGTCGGTGCGAGCCTGGTCGTCGACGACGTCGTCGAGCGGGAGGGCGGCCGCGTCGAGCGCTCCCGCGTCGGCGACGTCTACGTCGCCGAACGAGCGAGCGAACCCGGCGTCAGTTTCGGCGGCGAACCAAGCGGCGCCTGGATCTGGCCGAAGCAAACGCTCGCCCCGGACGGCCCGCTGGCAGCCTGCCGGCTCGCGGCGCTCGTCGCTCGCGAGAGGCCGCTCTCCCAGCAGGTAGCCGGTTTGCCGGCCTATCCCGTCGAACGCGACCAGATCGAGGTCGACCCGACGGCGAAAGAGCGGATCGTCGATGCGGTCGCCCGCCGGGCGAACGAGCGCTACGACGAGATCGACGAACGGGACGGCGTCCGCGTCGAGACCGACAGCGGCTGGTTCCTCGTGCGCGCGAGCGGCACCCAGCCACTGGTCCGGATGACCGCGCAGGGCCGCACGGAAGATCGCACCGTCGAGTTGACCGAGACGGCTCGGGAACTGATCACGGAGGCCCTGCAGACGGCCTGAAGCGGCCGGCGTCGCTCTCTCTCTCTCTTCACCTGGGTCTGCTTCCACTTACGAATCCGCCGCCGACCTCTCCGTTCGTCCGCCAGCACTCGCGACCGCCCCGCGGAATCCGCCGACTGCACGTAGTTACGAGTGTTTTACCGCGTTGGACGATTGCGGGCAGTTAATTGCGCGCCTCGCGGCCGGCCAGTATGGACGCGATCGTCATCGCCGCCGGCGAAGGGACCCGCATGCGACCGTTGACCGATCGTCGACCGAAGCCCCTGCTGCCGGTCGGCCGAACCACGCTGATCCAGCGGATCATGGACCAGTGCGTCGACGCTGTCGACCGGTTCGTCCTCGTGGTCGGCTACCGTGCCGAGGCGATCCACGAGACCGTCGGCGACGACCACCGCGGCGTGCCCGTCGAGTACGTCGTGCAGTCCGAGCCCCGTGGCACTGCCCACGCGATCGGCCGGGCGAGCGACCTGGTCGATCGACGGTTCCTCGCACTGAACGGGGACGTGCTCGTGGACGACGGCGTCGTCGACGATCTGGCGGCGGCCGGGGGAACCGCTATGGCCGTCCGGGAAGTTCCCGATCCCGGGAACTACGGCGTCGTCGAGACCAGCGACGACCGCGTCACTGGGCTCGTCGAGAAACCACGCGACCCGGCCTCGAACCTGATCAACGCGGGCCTCTACGCGTTCGAGCCCTCGATCTTCGACGCCATCGAGCGGATCGGCGCGAGCCCCCGCGGCGAGTACGAACTCACAGACGCCATCGTGCGACAGGTCGAGGCGGGTCACGACGTGCGTGCCGTCGAGCACGGCGGCACCTGGCTCGACGTCGGGCGGCCGTGGGAACTCCTCGCCGCCACCGAACACGTCCTCGACGACTTGGGCCGGGCGCGAGACGCATCGACGCTCTCCGGAACCCAGGATCCGCCGGACGTGAAGGGAGCAGGTGATACCCACGCAGTCCGGCAGATCGACGGCACCGTCGAGGCAAACGTCCACGTCGAGGGGCCCATCGTCGTCGAGGAGGGTGCCCGCATCCGGTCGGGAACGTACGTCGAGGGGCCGGTCGTGGTCCGTTCCGGGGCCGACGTCGGGCCGAACGCCTACCTCCGCGGCGCGACCGTCCTCGGCCCGGGGTCGCGCGTCGGCAACGCCGTCGAGGTGAAGAACTCGGTGCTACTCCCCGGCGCCACCGTCGGGCACCTCTCCTACGTCGGCGACTCCATCCTCGGGGCCGACGTCAACTTCGGTGCGGGGACGACCGTCGCGAACCTCCGGCACGACGACGAACCGGTCCGAATGACCGTCAAGGGCGAGCGGGTCTCGAGCGGCCGCCGTAAACTCGGCGTCGTCGTCGGCGACGGCGCGAAGACCGGGATCGACACCAGTCTGAACGCGGGCGTGACCCTCTCGACGGGAGCACGGACGGGGCCGAACGAGACGGTGCTCGAAGATCGATAGGAATCGTCGGCGGTCCGTCCGGCAGGCACCGACTGAACTCGTGGTTTCAGCGTTGCTGTGGGTAGAATACGCACGCAAAAATCTGTGGATCGGCGACCATTCGAGCCCGATTAAAGGCCAGCCCGTGTACTGCCACGCAGGTATCCGGCATGGGTGACAATGGAGCGACTCCGGCCTCGGTTCGCGTCGTGCGATCCCTGGCCGACGCACAGGGTATGGACCCGTCGGAGTTGACGTTCAGGCTCGGTGACGTCATCGACACCGACGCACTCGACGCGATGGCAGCTCACGACGGGAACGGGTGGGAACTATCGTTCGAAGTCGAGGACCACGAGGTCCGCGTCGTTCCCGGAGAGCCGATCGTCGTCGACGGAACGGAGTATCACTGATTGTAAGCGGCGATCGCGACCGCTGATCCGGTCACCAGGAGCAATGTCCACTGCGGGCGGGTCCGTGTGACGGATTGCTACTCCGCCGGATCCGCGATCGATTCGCGCTCGACTTCACACCGCGGAGCGTCCTCGATCGCCGATCGGCAGTGCTTACAGAGTGCCACCGAGACGCGCTTTTCTTCCGCTGGGAAGCGGACCGTCACCGGCGTCCCGGCTCGATCGTTACAGTTGGAGCAGGTCATTACCGGAGACGCGGTGGCCGACCAGTTGAGTATGAACCGCCTACGATCGGATTTGTCGTCGGAACGGCTGAGAGTGGAGCAATCGTGAGGATGCATCGACAGGAATCATCGGCCTGCCGACTGTCCGGGGCCCGATCCACCGGGCCTGAACGGCGCGGTTTGGCGATCGAATGAGGCAAATACGTCACTGTCACTCGAAACAGTACAAAGACTCATTACCGAGGCGGACCTCCGAATCGATACTGACGATCCATCCGACGCTTTGGACGATCGGGAGCGCACGCGATGGGCCGTTGCTGCCAGCATGTCCGACCGAACACCCCCCGGCGACCGTGGCGAATCGAACGATCGAGGCGCTTCAGGATCGCCGCAGACGTTTCAGATGAGCAATGACGTCGAGCCGAGCGTCCGCGTCGTCGAGGCAGTCGCCGAGGCTACCGGTTGTGATCCGGCTGCACTCCCGACGCTCTACGACGCCGTCGACGTGGACGCTTTGAACCAGTTGCTTCGGAACGTCGACGCAGACGAGACGCTCAGTATCCGGATCGAGTACGCCGAGCGGATCGTCGAAATCGAGGCAGGTGGACCGATCCGCGTCAGTCCTCAGTGACCGGCTCCGGCGAGGCGCGCCGCTCGAGGAGATCCAGGAGCGACTCCACGAACTCGTCCGGACAGTACTCGACGACGTCCCGGTCCTCGTGGTACCGACAGAGCCCGACGTCTTCGAGTCGAGGAAGGTGTACGTGCCGCAGCTGGATCGCGATTTCACGACGCGATCGACGATCCGACGAGCGGGAGGTCGGTCCGTCGAGAAGCACTTCGGCGAGCGCGTCGACGGTCACCTCGGAAGCGGACGCATCCGCGAGTTCTCTGAGGACGTATCGCCGCTGGGAGTCTGCGATGGCCCGCAGGAGCGCGTCGGTCGACGCCTCGGAATCGGTTCGGTTCATCGATCGGGGAGACACGACACCGCTATCTCGAACGGTGCTGGCCGAGTCGTTCCTTGGTAGCACGACGCATGCAACTCACTTAATTACTGGCACTCTTGGAGCCGGTGGTGGCCACGTGGTAGCAGCCGGTGGTGGCACGGGGTAGCTGCCGGCGGCGGCCACGTGCTGGCTACCGGCGGCGTCCGTCGACGAAGCCGACGAATGCAGGCCTGGAAACGAGGCGCTGTTGGTGCAGCAGGGACGGCGACGGCGCTGGCGCCACCTGGGGCTGCGAGCCGCGGACTGTCGGACCTCCACGAGCGGGTTACACGAACAGTAGCAAGTGCGTACTCAGGGTAGGCGATTACAACTGGCGCCCGGCGTCGCCGGCGTGATCAAGTACCTCACTCGTGCGCGGACCCCAGACTCGGCCCTTCAGCGCCTTCGAATTAACCAGAACGTACGTTGTGCCAACGCTGACTGGTAGCTACACCTAGGTACGTGGCACTTAACTGGTAGCCCCACTCGCACAACGACGATACCGTCCGGCCGAAACGTGCCACTACGTTTACGTGAGTAACTCCGGCCTACCGGTGTATGGACCGACATCGCCGCTCCACGCGGCAGCCTACCGGTACAGATCGGGGTCGACGACCGTCCAGCACCACTGACCGACGACCAGTCGCCGGCCCGTCGAACCGACGGCAGCGGAGGGAGGCATGACGATGGCGCTCGAGGCCGAGTGGGAGGCGGCCCCGGACGATCCGCATCCCGAGCGCGACCTCGGCTACCACGGTGCGACCTGGGAGGTCATCTCCGTCGAGCAACGAGGGAGCGAACACAAACTGTTTCTCCCGCCGGAAGAGGAGTGTCTCTGGCGAGAGGAGTTCGTCATCGCCGAAGCGGAGCTAGTCCGTGACCTGCACGACGCCCGGTAAGCGCGGCATCACTTCGGTGGCTCGGCGTCGCCGATTTGCCGAGTAAAACCACACGACGGCGTAGCTGTACGATCGTCCTACCGGTGCTAGCCGCGGTATTACAAAGGCCGCGACCTCCACAGGATAGGCCGACTCTCGTGGCGGGACGCCACGCAGGCTTATCCATGCACGTTGATCATTCTCGGCGGACGAGCGCGGGGCCGACGAGGCGGGGAACGATCGAGAAGCTGGCGCTGGTCGTGGGCTTTTTCGCGTTCGCGTTCGCGATCGTCACCGCGTATCGATCGCCAGCCACCGGGTACGAACAGTCGATCTACCGGGCGACGCCGACGGCCTACTGGGCCGGGATCGCGGTGGCGTCGCTGCTGGGGATCGTCGTCGCCGTCATCGCGACGCACCGCCGGCGTGACGCCGCACACTTGCTCGTGGCCCTCGCCGTGCTCTCGGTTATCGCACTTCCCGCGATCCGTGGGTACTACTTCTACGGCGCGGGCGACTCGATGACCCACCTCGGCTGGGCGAAGGACATGCAGGCCGGCACCTGGGAGCCCCTCCAGAGCCTCTATCCGGGCGTCCACGTCGGCGGACTCATGGTCGAGCACCTCACCGGAGTGACGTTGCGGCGGGCGCTCCTCTTGCTCCCACTGGTCGTCTTCCCGCTGGCGTTCGTGGTGTTCATGAGCCTCGACGTCTCCTTCGTGTCCGATCGGCCCTGGGCGGCGACGATCGGCCTCCTTTCCGGGCTCCTGTTCCTTCCGATCAACGGGATCACGGTCCACCCGATGGCCCATCCGTCCAGCCAGACGATCATGCTGGTCCCCTTAGCGGTCTTCCTGCTGTTCCGGCACCTCACGGCGCCGCGGGACCCCGTCTCGCTGTTCTCACCGAGCAGCGTCGCCTTCGGCATCGCCGGCCTCGCCGTCGTGTTCTATCACCCACAGGAGACGATGGATCTCGTCGCCATGCTGATCGCGATCGCCTTCGTGCAGTACGCCTACCGCCGGTGGTACCCGGACCATCCGATCGCGAGCCACCGTTCGATCCGTGCGCACACGGTGGTGCTCGGTATCGCGTTCCTCGTCTGGACGTTCCGGCACCCGCGGGCACGCGCCAGAACGGAATACGTCATCGAACAGATGCTCGGGGAAGGACCCCAGACCGTCCAGCAGGCCGGCACCTGGTCGTCATCGCTCCAGGCCATCGGCGGCAGCGTCGAGGTCCTGTTCCTCAAGCTCTTCGCCGTGACCGTCGTGTTCGGTCTGCTGGCCGGACTCCTCGGACTCCGGACCCTCTTCGGTGGCAGCACTGCGACCACCCGCGACGCGCTCATCACCTACCTCGTCGCAGGACTCATCCCACCGACGCTCCTGATGGGATTCGTCTTCGTCGCCGACCAGGGTGACCACTACTTCCGGTTCCTGGGCTTCCTCGCAGTCCCGATCACGATCCTCGGAGCGGTCGCGATCGCAGAGGGCGTCGAGAGCGTCGGCGTGCGGACTTCGGGTCGCACGATCGCCATCGTGCTCTGTGGACTGTTCGCGGTGATGCTCATCGCACAGGCAGCCGCCTTCCACCAGAGCCCCTACATGTACAAGACGAACCAGCAGGTCACGGAGGGCGCCGTGGAGGGCTACGAGACCACGTTCGAGTACCGCGAAGCGGAGATGACGGTGATGGGAATTCGCGGCGGACCGAAGCGGTACGTCGACGCGATATACGGTACGGAGGTCGCCGACTCGACGCCAGCCCTCTCGAGCGCAACGGGCGGGGTGTCAGGGCCAGTGTTCAACGAGAACCTGACCACGGCATACGACGAGGACGTCTACCTCGCGATGGACGAGGGCGACTACCAGCGCGAGGTCGAACTCTACCGCGGACTGCGATACAGTGCATCCGGGTTCGAGCGCCTCCGAACCGACCCGCAGATCGATCACGTAATGGCCAACGGTGACGTGGACGTCTACCGCATCGACGGGGAGACGGCCTAGCGACGCCGCGTCGATCCGTCGAACGTCCTCCGCCTCGTATCGGTTCCATCGACGGGAGCGACTTCTCGTGGTCGGGGCTGAACCGCGAAGCTACGGCCCTGGCGTCCCTCGAACCACAGAGACCGACTCGCGTCGCCAGTCAGCGATTACCGATTCCACGACGACGGGCGTCAGGGGGTGACGAGCGCGTGGCGATCGAACGGCGCGATCGTGACGATCTCGGCGGGAGTACAGATCCTGGGGGTATCCAGGAAGAGATCTCGGGGGGAGTTCTGGACAAGCGTGCTACTGTGGGCGGGAGCGCTGCTCGGGAGGGGACTGCCGCTCGTGGCGTGAACGTCGGTTCAGCCGGCAGGAATTCACGTCAGTTCGTCGTCGGTCGTCCGATCGGTGCCAGGAGTGAATCGATCGGAGCGACCAGCGACGGGCGTACGCGCTCGGGGAGCAGTGCGTCGATCCACCGGCGGCCAGTCACTCGACGACTGGTGCGCCCGCCTCGTCGTGGGCGGCAGCCTGTCCCTCACAGAGCTCCGAGAGCGTCATGCACTCCACGCAGCCGTGGACCGTGGCGTCGTTGCCGCCGAAGACCTTGCGGAACCGCGTGCTCACCGAGGTACCACACCGCTGGCATCGCCCCTCCGAGGGGTCGTCTGGCTGGGACATGGCAGTTCGGTGGGGATGGTGGTCTTTCGTTATGCAGTACTTCCCGGACCGAACGGTACGCTACGGCCGAATTACCGGCGGTTCGGCACACGGTTACCCGCCCACGGTATGGTGCGTACCTGGCCGGTTGGCGGTGGTTACTAGACCAAGCTGGACGGAATACCAGTTGATACCACTCGACAACCGGTTCGTAACGAAGGTAGCGCCGGCCGGACTTTCTCGCGATTCCTCGTGTCACGGCTGCTCGACCGTCACGCCCCGTACGCCCTGCCGCTGGTCGTCGGACGACTCGCCGACACCGTGACGACCCTGTATGGACTCCGTATTGCCGGCATCTACGAACGAAACGCCGTCGTGGCCGCGTTGATGGAAGATCTCGGTCGCACCGAGGGGATGCTCGTCGCCAACGTCATCTCGATCGCGATAGTGCTCCTTACCGTCGAGATAGGGGTCGCGCTGGTGGCCAGCGACGACGGGCCGGGAGAACTCCAGTTGAGCGAACGGGTCGTCGTGGAGGTCGGCTACCTGCCGGCGATCGGCCTCTCCTTCGCGGCGGCGACCTACAACGTGGGCGTCATCGCGATGGCCTGAGTTGCGTCACGATGCTCAGAGCGTCGGCAGTCGGTGACCAAACAGAACGGATTGTGTGACCGCCGTCACTCGACGGTGACGCTCTTCGCGAGGTTACGAGGCTTGTCGATCGGCCGATCGAGCAGGGCGGCGACGTGGTACGAGAGCAACTGGAGCTGCACGTTCGCAAGCAGCCCGGCGAGTTCCGGCTCCGTGTCCGGGATCGGGAGCAGTTCGTCGGCCGTTTCGACCACGCTGTGGGTTTCCTCGCTCGCGATCGCGACTACCGGGGCGTCGCGAGCCTGGACCTCCCGAACGTTCGCGAGCGTCTTCTCGTCGTGCCGGCCCGTGAACACCGCGACGACCGCGGTGTCGGGGGTGACGAGTGCCAGCGGCCCGTGTTTGAGCTGAGCGGCGGCGAAGCCCTCGGCGTGCTCGTACGTGATCTCCTTGAACTTCAGCGCGCCTTCGAGGGCGACGGGATGGGCGACGTCCCGTCCGATGAAGAAGTGGGACGTGCGACCGTCTGCGCGACGGGCGATCTGCCGGGCGTCCGAGCTATCGACGACCGTCCGTAACTGGTCGGGGAGCGCCTGGAGCGCCGCGAGGACAGCTTCGGTGTCGTCGCTTCCGGCACCCTCCACGTCGGCGGCAAGTCGCTCGGCGAGGAGGAGAAGGGTCGCGACCTGCGAGCTAAACGTCTTCGTCGCGGCGACGCCGATCTCCGGCCCCGCGCGGATGAACAGCGCGTCGTCGGTCTCGCGAGCGATCGTCGAGCCGACGACGTTCGTGACAGCGAGCGTCCGGACGTCCGCGTCGGCGATCCGGCGGAGCGACTGGAGCGTGTCGGCGGTCTCACCGCTCTGGCTGACGCCGATGACCAGCGTTCCGGGTTCGAGGGTCGCAGCGGTTTCGGCGTACTCGCCGGCGCGGTGGGCCGTCGCTGGGATCCCGCGGTGAGCGAGCAGCCGCTGGGCGTAGGCCGCGGCGTGATAGGAGGTGCCACAGGCGACGAGCTGGACCCGCTCGACGTCCGAGAAGCTACCGGGGGGAAAGGCCTCCAGTTCGACGGCGCCGCACTCGGCGTCGATGCGACCCTCGATGGCCCGCTCGATCGCGCCGGGCTGCTCGTCGATCTCCTTGAGCATGTAGTGGTCGTAGCCGCGCTTCTCGGCGTCCTCGGCGTTCCAGTCCACGGACTCGGGCGGCCTGACGACCATCGACCCGTCGACGTCCGTTACCGTGTGCGTCGAGGCCGTCACCGTCGCGACGTCGCCGTCCTCGAGGTAGACGACGCGGTCCGTGTGCTCGAGGAACGCCGGCACGTCGCTCGCGAGGAAGTAGCCGTCGTCGGCGATGCCGAGCACCAGCGGGGAACCGGACCGCGTCGCGTAGACCGCGTCGCGCCCGGCGACCATCGCCACGATCGCGTAGCTGCCGCGGAGCCGGTCGATGGCGGCCCGGAACGCAGCTTCGGGACCGTCGCCGGCCGCCAGGCGTTCCTCGATCAGGTGCGGAACGACCTCCGTGTCGGTGTCGCTGGAGAAGGTGTGGCCGGCTGCGACCAGCTCCGTCCGGAGTTCCTCGTGGTTCTCGATGATCCCGTTGTGTACGACCGCCACGTCGCCCGTACAGCAGGTGTGGGGATGGGCGTTCTCGTCGGTCGGGGGGCCGTGGGTCGACCAGCGGGTGTGGCCGATGCCGATCTTCCCGCTGGGCGTGCGGCGGCGGACGTCGGCGTCGAGGTCGCTCGTCTCGCCCGCCTGCTTGAAGACCTCGATACCGTGGCCATTCTGGAGGGCGATGCCGGCGGAGTCGTAGCCGCGATACTCGAGATTCTGGAGACCGTCGAGCAGGTCGTCGACGGCGTCGTCGCGTCCGGTGCGCGCGGTGATCCCGCACATGGTCAGGGCACCTCCATAGCCGGAGTCGTCGGGGGAAACGGGTTCGTGATCATCGTGGAATGGGTCCGCAGGCCGGTACACCGGCCCGATCGGAACGCGCAAAGCGTAACGCGGACCCCGAATTGTTATAGAGTCGTTTGCCAGATCGGTGCCGAGTGCTGGTGCACCTAACCGATTGCTACGGGGTCCTGCCACCGACAGCCGGTATCCCGATAGCACCTCGCTACCGGACCGAGGCGCTGCCACGTGGCGAAGATCCCGAGTCGGCTGGCAGCGTGGTGAACGCGAGTCACTGATCGAAGCGAAAAGCGGAGCGCGAGACGGCGGCGGGGTCCGATCGCCGTGCGGGGTGACGACGTCGAGCCGCTGCGGACGATGGCGGGGACCGAACCACCGGGCAAGGTGACGGGGACCGAACCACCGAGCGGGGTGGCGGGACAAAACCGCCGAACGGGGACCGCTCCGTCGGTTCCGCCGGCCGGAATCGCGTCCTCGGACTGCCGAGCGGGGACCTCGTGTGGTCAGGGCCGCTCCGCGAGGAGGTGTACTCCAGCGAGTACGACGGCGCCGGCGACGAGCAGACCGACGACGAATAGCTGTGCGGCCATCGGGGCAGTCCAGCCAAGAGCGAGTCCGGCCAGGACGCCGCCGATGCCGTACAGCCCGTAGTACGTGGACCAGTCACGCGATTCGGAGTCGTCTTCCGCGGAGACGAGGTGACCGTACACTTGCTCGGCGTGCGTGCCGAGTTCCACCGTGCCTCGGTCACCGTCGAAGTCGACGACGCCCGCGTCGTCCATGCGTGGGAGGTGACACTGGTAGAGACCCACATACACTCGCTTCCGCTCCTGGGCGTCGAGCTGGGAGCGGGGTTTGTCGTTCTCTACGGCGGCGATGCGCTCGGCGAGGTCGCCGAGCGTCGTTCCCTCCTCGTCTTCGTAGAGGAGGTGGAGGACGCGTCGCCGTCGCGTGTTCTTTAGGATATCGTATACGACGTCGAGGGAGAGCGGCTCCGGTTCTCCCTGCTCCGCCGTGCCGGCATGGTCGTCGTCCGACGTGGTCAGCTGCTCGTCTGGATCGATCGGCTCCGACTCGGACGCGGTCGAACTCATGATGGACACTGGTATCGGTAACTGCGAGTAGGGAGGGTCGTTTCAACTGCAAGCCGGCCCCTTCGGGAGGACGGAGTCCCCGTCGAGCCGACCCCAGTGCGTGCGCGTACCCGGAGTGGACGCGTCTGGGACGGAGGTCGCTGGCCGTTTCCGGCAGCAACGAGCCGTTGTAGCCCGGAGCACCGATGACGTCGTTGTAACATTGCACATACCACCCGTGGCGGTAGTCTCAATACCACCAACCTGTATTAATGCCCCGTACTGTTCATCTGGCCTACTGGCTGTAAATAGATCCTACTGGCCCTAGGACAGTAATGGAAAATGGCACCGATCCCGTGAAACTAAATACAACCCAACTACTGTTGCTCTGGCGATATTCGCCGCTTCGGCCCGCCTGTTGGCAGTAGTTTCTGGTTATCGATCGGTCCTACCACTCGGCGATCGATGCGGTCGAACAATCTCCAGATGAAATTCTGGGTGGAGAAGGGGTGTGGGGGTGTAGCAAGTGGATACCGGAGCGACGAGCGTCTCGATCGCTCGGAACTGCAACTGATCGGGCACGAGTGGATACTGCTACCCGTCGACAATCGATACGGCATTGCAGTGCGACCGTGGCCGTTGGCCATTGCGGAGATCACGCGCGGAGTTCGGTGACGGCGATAGCTAGCTCGCGCCGGCGAAGCTCCAGGTTCGGTGCGGCGAGGTCGAAGCTCCGAAAGAGGCAGCTCGATCAGGTAGAGAGTAAAGCTGCTCGACCGGGGGCGAAAGTGACACTGGTCGACCGAGGTGGCGAAAGCGACACTGGTCGACCGAGGTGGCGAAAGCGACACTGGTCGACCGAGGTGGCGAAAGTGACACCGGTCGACCGAGGAAGCGTGAATGGGAACGTAGCGTCTGGGCGGTCGAAGGGAGTGCTATCGAGCACCGCAGGACGGCCGATCCGCCGTGATCAGTGGTGTTCGTGGGCCGTCGAGAGCGTCGCTTCGATCCCGGTCTCGAGATCAACCCGCGGCTCGAACCCCAGCCACGATCGTGCACGATCGATCGCGGCGAGACTGTGATCGACGTCGCCGTCACGCGGCGGGGCGTATTCGATCGGCAGATCGTCGTCTACAGCGTCGACGACGCGATGGGCCAGTTCGGCGATCGACACTCGCTCGCCAGTGCCGACGTTATAGGCTCGCCCGGTGTGTGGCGTCGTGGCCGCAGCGATCGTGGCACGGACGACGTCGTCGACGTGGACGAAGTCACGGGTCTGCTCGCCGTCACCGTGGATCACCAGCGATTCACCGGCATCGACGCGTTCCATGAAGGCCCGGATCACGCCGGCGTTCGCGTCGGCACCGTAGACGTTGAAGTACCGCAGGACGACGACCGGGACGTCGAATCGGGCGTCGTAGACCCTGGCGTAGTTGTCCGCGGCGAGTTTGTCGACGCCGTACGGCGACTCGGGTCGCTTCGGATCGGTCTCGTGGATCGGAATCGAGGCGGGATCGCCGTAGATGGCGGCGCTCGAGGCGAGCACCACGCGGGCGTCTTCACGACGGGCGAGTTCGAGCACGTCCAACGTCGCGGCGACGTTGGTCTCGCTACTTCGCTGGGGATCGTCGAGCGAGTCCTCGACGCTGACCTGGGCTGCCAGGTGGACGATCACGTCGACGTCGGTCACCACCTCGGAGAGCAGCTCTCGGTCACGAACGTCGCCCTCGATCGTGGTCACTGTCTCCGGGAGCCCCGCCTCGCTACCGGCGTCGAACCGGTCCAACACGCGAACGTCGTTGTGTCGAGCGAGCGCGTCGACGAGGTGGCTGCCGATGAAGCCGCCACCCCCGGTGACGAGCACCGAGCCGAGGTCTGGAACGCGAATGGGTTCACCTGTCACGTCCGCCACGACGGCTGCTGCGTCGTCGGGCTCCGGTGCGGGATCGAGTTCGACGGATCCGCCGTCGGGTCGGCCGGGGTCGTCGGTCATCTGCCGACACTCGACCGCCCCACGGGCATTGTAATGAAGCGATTTACCCACCGAAGGCGCCGACGTACCGATCGATTCGCTCCCGGCACTGCTCGCGGTGGTCCTCGAGGATTGCAGCGAGCGAGTGATCCTCACGGTGCCAGAGACCAGGATGGACGAGGAGCTGCATCGCGTCGGGCACCTCGTCCTCGAAGGGTCGTTGAACGCGCCACTTCCCCGCAGAGTCAGAGACGTACTCTACGTCGAGGAAGTACCGCGGCTCGTAGGTGCTCTGGAAGGCCTCGAACGTCGCCCCCAGCGCCCAGTTCGGAGGCTGGTGGATCGACGTCGCCACGACCGATACGCTCCGGTGGAAGTCGTCGGCGATGACCCGCGAGAGCGCGGAACGGTCGTCGAGGACTCGTAGCTCGAGGTCGTCGACGACCGGTTCCGACTCCCAGTAGTAGTGGGGATCGAAATGCAGGCCGACGTCGTGGCCTGCCTCGACGATCGTCCGGACGTGACGGCGGTTCTCCGGAACGAGCAGGTCGTACAGCGGTGCGGTCACCTGCAGACAGTACGTCGATTCGATACCGAGGGCGGCCTCGACGCGAGCCATCTCCGCGGCGCGGGACAGGGAGAGGTCGACGTCGTGTCGGAGCGCGATCTGTCCGTCCTCGATCGCCCCGTCGAAGCCGACGAACTCGTACCCGCGAGCGAGGAGCGTTTCGAGCAGGCCAGCGTAGACGTCGAGTTCGTAGGGGATGCCGGCGGCGTCGTCCGGGGCCTGGCTCCAGGGGTCGGCGGTCCCCCTGTCCGAATCGATCGACCGTGCCGTCGATGCGGTCGCGATTGCGGGGTCGGCACGGCCGTCCCGCTCGCCGTCCTCAGACGTCATCTGGCGCCCCCGATCCAGTGAGGTGGTTGCGGTGTTCGTATCGGTCGACGCGGTCGTGTTCGCCGCGGGACTCGAACTGGACGCCCGGTTCGGGTGCCCAGTCCTCCGCGTCCCACTCGCGGACGAGCAGGGTCCCGTCGGGCGTCGCGACGACGAAGTCGCCGGCCTCGAACGTCTCGACGATGGTGCCCGGTTCGACGCCGAACGCGAAGTCGTCGGAAAAGGGGATCGCCTCCCAGATGTCCACGCGCGTGCCGTCGTCGAGGGTGAACGCGCCCGGGTAGGGATCGGTCACCGCCCGGACGAGGTCGTAGATGTCCCGCGTGGTGTTCCCCCAGTGAATCGCACCGTCCTCGGGGTTGCGTTTGGGATAGTAGGTCACCTCGCCGCGTTGCTCGCCGTACTCGATCTCCTCGCGGAGCACCGGCCCGAGGCTATCGAACAGCATCTCCTCGATCGCCATGGTCACCTTGTGGTAGAGCGTCTGAATGTCGTCGTATGTGGTGAGGTCGAACTTCTTCGTCGCCACCACCTCACCGGAGTCGGGGCCGGGATCCAGCTGGATGATCGAGAGCAGGAAGCGGTCGAGGTCCTCGATCAACGACCAGTTCAGGGGCGAGCGACCGCGGCCACGCGGCAGTCCGAACGCGCTGCCGTGGTTGCCGAGGGCGCCGTATTCGAACGTCTCGAGGATCTCGCCCGGCACGAGGCGCTGCCAGCCGTTGACGATCATGACGTCCGCGTCGATCGACTGGAAGTGATCGAGGTCTGCCGGGTCGTCCATGCCGTACTCCTGCGGGTAGTAGATCGGCAGGTCGTGGGCGTCGGCGGTCTCGGCGAAGGACCGGTACTTCGAGGAGCTGCCGCGCCGCGCCATCTCCGGCGTGATCGAGACGATCTCCGTGATGGGAGCGTCGTACTCGAGCAACGTCTCGAGCACCTCGTGCCCCGGCCTCGTACAGCTCGCGTAGACGATCTCGGCGTCCTCGGGGACGTCGAGCGTGCGGTCGCCTGGGACGTACATCTCGCCCAGCACTGCCCGTGGATACGGCTTTGTTACGGAGGTCGTAGCAACGTCGTAGGACTGTGCTACGCCGCCCTCGGTCGGAGACGGCACTTCGGACGACTCACCTGTTGCGCCGAAGTTTCGTCCGGATCCCGTGAAGGAACGGCGCGGGATCGTCGAGCCGCAGGTAGTCGAACCGCGGTTCGACCAGACAGGAGCCGGCGATCGCGGCCGCAGTCCCGACGAAGGAGGGACGATCGACGAGCGGCGACTCGTCGGATCGCACGCTCATGAGGTGGCCGAGTTCGCCGTGGAGCAGGTGGCTTCCGAGACCGGTCCGGTAGGACGGCTCGATCTCGTCGCCCCGCCCGGTCGCCAGGAGGTAGTAGTACCACGGAAAGTCGGCACCGGCCCGGACCGTCGACGGCAACGACTGCCAGAATCGGGGGTTGATCTCCGTCAGGACGTACTCGCCGGTCCGGGCGTCGCGCATGTACTCGATGCAGGCCAGGCCGTGCCACTCGAGTTCGGCCAGCAGGTCGTGGGCGACCGACGCGAGTTCCGGGTCGCGAATCGAACGGCGATAGACGCCACCGCCGCCCGTGTAGGAGTCCCCACGGATCTGGAGATGTTGAAAGGTCGCGACGGGGTCGCCGTGGTCGTACAGCGCCGCGACCATGTACTCGCCGTCCTTCGGGACGAACTCCTGGACGATCGGCACGTGGTCGAACGCCGCGACGGTCTCCGCCCGATCGGGTTCGACGGCGGGCGGGAGGTGTTCGATCGCTTTCACCACGTCGACGTCCTCGGGCGAGCGGTCGGGGAAATACGCGTCTGCGAGGACGTTGTATCGGGACTTGACGACGTGTCGGCCGCTCCAGTCGTCGACGTCGTCGAGCGACTTCGTCTCGGGGACGGGGACGCCAGCGGCCTCCGCTGCCGCCGCGAGTGCGAGCCTGTCGTGGACTCGCTCCAGCGCGTCCATCGGCGGCACGACGAGCGAGACGTGCGCTTCGAACTGCTGGACGTACCGGGAGAGGAGGTACCCGTCCTCCGGGCGGAGCGGGTAGATCGAATCGACGTCGAACCGCTCGGCGAGCGCCAGCAACGCGTCGCGATAGGCGAGAAAATCATCGCGTGGGTCCGGAAGCGGCTCCGTCCGCTCGACGAACCGGGAGGCAGCCGCCGGCACGCCGCCTTTCTCCGAAACCACGATTGGCTCGATGCCCTTCGCTGCGAGCGATCGCACACACGCGTACGTGCTCGCCTCTCGCCCCGTCGGCAGGAGCACCGACGTCACTGTCTCTCCCCGCTCATAGTCGACTCCAACCACAGCGTCGTAAAGAGTATGAACTACCATTTGGGCGCAGGCGGACAGTAGCCTCTCGCTACACGACGGCCGAGCGCGGGCGAAGACCCGGAAGCGATCGATCGGTGCATCGGTGAGGCTGACTCGGGAGCGACGTAGCCGGCGGCGTCGAGCGTTCGACGTGTCGCACCGAACCGTCGCCGATCACGTCATCGGATGGGACCACCGAGAGGGCGGCGCGGAGCGGGCGCGTTCGGCGACGGTGCCGACGGTCGCCACGTCGACGCCCTCGTCGTCGCGGTAGTCGGCGACGGCACGACAGAACGATTCGAGGCGGGACTCGTCGCGGTCGTCGATCACGTCGATCGGACGCAGCCGGCAGTGGAACACGCCGTCGTCGCTGGCTGCCACGCGTTCGAGGCCGCGGTGGACTGCGGCGAGCGTCGGATCGGTGATCGCACGGCTGTAGAGCCGGCCCGCTGCGCTCTGGGCGGCCGAACAGTCGAGGGAGGTCGGGAGGGCGACCAGTCCGTACTCGTCGACCGTCGGGCGAACGATCGGTGGCCCCGCGACCGTGGCGTTCGCAAGCCGACGGGCAGAGCGCGCGATCGGGAGCTGCGTCGCCCTGCCGGGGATCCGCCCCCGATAGCACTCGAAGCCCCACTCCGCGAGGACGGCGCGATGACCGACGGCGTTGCATGGGAACGTCGCCGTTCGCGGAGACGGCAGGTCGTCGGGCAACGCGTCGAAGAAACCCACACACTCCGCGCGGGCGAGGTCCGAGGACACCTCGTCGTGGCCGAACTCGACGTGGGAGAATGGCATGAACGCGAACTCGTGACCCGCCGGTGCGTCGACGGTCTCCTCCACGAGATTCGGAGCGAATCGGAGTTCGGGACAGTCCTCCCACGCCTCGCGCTCGCGGTCGAACCAGCCGGGTGAGAGCGGGTGGTGTTCGTGCACGCCGTCGCAGTGCTCGAGCAGGAGGTGCCCGACGACGCCCCAGGTCGCGGGGAGGTCGTGGTCGTCGAACCGGTCGAGCAACGTTCGCCATCCCGAGCGCGCTGCTTCGACGCGCTCGACCGGTGGCGACTGACGATCGATGCAGCTCCAGCCGAGTGCGGCGTCGACCGAAATAACCACGGTGCCCATTGGCATCGGGAGTCGGCACACCGTCGAATAAACCCAGGTGACCGTTCTGGGGCTGTACGAGACGATTACCGGACGATCAGCCGCCGGGACCGGTCGTAGTACGTTCCTACGGCATCGAGAGCGTCGATGCCGCACGAGGAGGAGCCGACTACCGAATCGACACCAGGGTCGCTGCCAGTGATCTCCTTGGCGTACCGGGTGCACTCCGACGGCCGCAGCGACCGGGAGCCGGCGTCGCGAACCACTGTGTAGCGGAGCACGACACCGCTCGGAACGCATCGTATAACAAAGCGGATGCTCCGGGTGACTCCGGCTACGCCCCGCTTCGACGGGGGACCACCAGCAATGACAAGCGTGTCTCCCAGTATGACGGACGCGACAGCATCGATCGACGACTGGCCGAGTGAGCGATGGAACCGGAGGCGATTCGCGTGACGGACGCAGCGATGAGCGAGGACGCGGAGATCGCTCCGACTGCGACGCTCTCGCCGGCCGGCGTGGAGGGCGAGCCACCAGTGCTCGGTGCAGGCGCGACCGTCCGCGGTGGGACGGTGATCTACCCCGACGTCGTGATCGGCGAGGGGTTCTCGACTGGGCACGACGCGGTGATCCGCGAGGCGACCCGGATCGGCGACGACGTCCTCGTCGGCACCATGGCCGTGATCGACGGGCACGCACGGATCGGGGACGGCACCAGCCTCCAGACGAACGCGTACGTACCGACACAAACGATCGTCGGCGATCGCGTGTTCCTCGGCCCAGGTGCGACGCTGACGAACGACGCCACGCCCGTCCGCGACGAAGCAACCGGACTCGAGGGGCCGACGCTCAACGACGACGTGACGATCGGTGCCAACGCGACGATCCTTCCAGGCGTCGAGATCGGCGAGGGTGCGTTCGTCGCCGCTGGCGCGATCGTCACCGAGGACGTACCGCCGCAGACGCTTGCGGTGGGGACGCCCGCCGAGCACCGTGCCCTCCCGACGGACCTCGAGGGGAGGAACCAGCTATGAGCGACGTGTTCACCGTCGATCGGCTGTACGGCACGCTCGCACCGGCGGAGCACCGCAGTCGGTCCTTCCAGAACGGCGAAATTCCGGTCGCGGTCTACGGCCTCGGCAAACTCGGACTACCCGTCGCCGCGACGCTCGCGGAGGCCTCCGGGAACGTGATCGGTGCCGACGTGGATCCGGCAGTCGTCCGGGAACTGGAGCAGGGCCGCTCGCACGTCGACGGCGAACCGGGACTCGACGAACTCGTGGAGCGCCTGGTGGAGGACGGATCGCTCAGCGCCGTCCAGGACCCGAGCAAGGCAGCGGCGAGGGCGTCGATCCACGTGATCGTCGTCCCGACGCTGCTCGACGACGAGAACGAACCCGATCTCGCGGCGCTGATCGCGGCCGCCTCCTCGATCGCTGCGGGTCTCGACCCGGGCGACCTCGTCCTGCTCGAGTCGACGGTGCCGCCGGGGACGACCGCGGAGATGCTGGAGCCATCCCTCGCTGCCGCGAGCGGGCTCGACCCCTCCGAGTTCGGCGTCGCGTTCTGCCCCGAACGCATCAGCTCCGGGCGCGCCCTGAAGGACATCCGCGAGGCCTACCCCAAGATCGTCGGCGGAACCGACGAGGCGGCGACCGAGGCCGCTGCGCTGATCTACGAGCACGTGACCGACAACGAGGTGATCGAGACGACCGACGCGACGACCGCGGAGGCAGTCAAAGTCTTCGGCGGCGTCTACCGGGACGTCAACATCGCGCTCGCCAACGAGTTCGCCCGCTACGCCGACGAGATCGGCGTGGACGTCGAAGAAGTCACAGAGGCCGCGAACACGGTTCCCGTCACCTCGATCCTCGAACCGGGCATCGGGGTCGGCGGGCACTGCATTCCGGTGTACCCGCACTTTCTCACGAAGCCCCACACCGTCGACGGCCCGGTGATCCCCGCGGCCCGCGCGCTCAACGACGACATGCCGGCCTACGCCGTCGACCGCCTCGCCGACGAACTGGCAGCCGAGGACGTCGACCTCGGCGACGCGACCGTCGTCCTCTTCGGACTCGCCTACCGTGGCGACGTCGCGGAGACGCGGTACAGTCCGTCGGTCGACGTCGCGGAGCTGCTGGCCCAGTTCGGTGCCGAGGTCCTCGCAGTCGACCCCGTGCTCGACGACGCGACGGTCGCCGACGTGCCAACCGAACTGGTCTCCGTCGCCGAGGCCGCAACAGCCCGGCCCGACGCCGCCATATACGCCACGGACCACGGCGCGTTCGAGCGAATCGACTGGTCCACGTTCGAGCCGATGGTCGTCCTCGACGGCAGGAACGCCCTCGACCTCGCGGGAACCGAGCACCGGCAGTGCCGGCTCGGCGACGGTAAAACACCACCGCCAGCGTCGCACTGGCTCGCGAACGACCCTCGGCGAACCCAACCGTGACGGACCCGAAGCGGGGCGTCGACAGCGGATTCGCCAGTGCCGCTCGCGACGACCCGGAGCGTGACGGTGGGCCGGGCGTGGACGGCGATCGACCGATCGCCGACGCGACCGAGACGGCCTCGCAGACGTCGGACGCCAGGCGGCGCGCCGACGGCACCGCGACGGAGCAGCAAGCCGACATCCGCGTCCTGAACCTCGTGACGAACCACCGGGCGCGCTTTTTCAACCAGCAGGTGGCGGCGCTGGAGGACCGCGGCGTCGAGTGCACCACGATCGCAGTGCCGAACGACCACCAGCCAGGCGACGGCCGCTCCGTGCTCGACTACCTCCGGCTCCTGCCGCCGACGATTCGGGAGTCCTTCGGCGACTACGACTTCGTCCACGCGAACAACGGTCTGACCGCACCGGCTGCGCTGCTACAGCCGTCGCTCCCGGTGCTGGTGTCGCTGTGGGGGTCGGATCTCTTCGGCCGCTACGGCCCGATTACCCGCCGATGCGCTGCGCGTGCCGACGAGGTCGTCGTCATGTCCGACGAGATGGCCGACGCGCTCCCCTTCGAGCCCACGGTGATCCCCCACGGCGTCGACCTCGACCGGTTCGCCCCGCAGGAGCAACGGGCGGCCCGCGAGCAGGTCGGCTGGCGGACCGACTGCGAGCACGTTCTCTTTCCCTACGACCCCGGACGCGAGGTGAAGGATTTCCCGCGCGCCGAACGCCTCGTCGCGGCGGCACGCGAGCAGACAGACGTCGAGTTCGAACTCCAGACTGTCAGCGGCGTTCCACACGCTGAGGTGGCAACGTACATGAACGCCGCCACCGTGCTCGTGTTGCCCTCGAAGAGCGAGGGATCGCCGAACGCTGTCAAGGAGGCCATGGCCTGTAACCTCCCGGTCGTCGCGACCGACGTCGGGGACGTGCGGGAACGACTCGACGGCGTCGAACCCTCCGCAGTCTCCCAGGACGACGAGGTCCTCGCCAGCGCGATCGCCGAGATCGTCGAGCGTGGCGAGCGCTCCAACGGCAGGGAGCGCGTCGCCGCCGAGGTGAGCGTCGACGCGACGGCCGACCGTCTCTACGAGGTCTACCGGTCGATCGCGGACGCGGCGGAGTGAAACGACTGCTGGACGGCGGAGTGAGACTCCGACTAGGACGGCAGAGCGAGATTCTGCTGGGACGGCACAGTGAGACTCCTGCTGGGATGGCGAACGCGGACCTGCGGCGGTCTGGGTTACGTATCCGGGGAATCTGGCCACTGCCCGACGAAGGCGTTCCGATGCTCGTCGAGGAGTTCGAGGAGTGGTTCGATCTCCTCGAAGGCAGGGCCGCGACGGACCTCGAGCGGGGAGTCATCCCACTCCACGTAGCCGGACTCGGCGAGTCGTGGCAGGTGGACGTGGTGAAGCTCGATCAACCGGTGTTCGGGAAGGTCGCGGTCGATCGGGCCATCGCCGACAGCGCCGGCGTCGTCGGTGTCGAGGAGGCCGACCAGGATCCGGCGACGGACCGGGTTCTTGAGCGCGTCGAACTGCCGGCCCAGCGGGGTAGCGTCCGGCGGAAATGGCCCGTCGCTCACGATCGGTCACCCCGGTCGCGCAGCGTTCGAGCCCCGTTCCGAAAACAGACAGATTGACCAACTATTGTCACGCGCAGGGACGTCCTGCGTAGCCGTGATACCTCAACACACACGCTGATGCTG
Organism: Salinarchaeum sp. Harcht-Bsk1; assembly: GCF_000403645.1. Lineage (NCBI taxonomy): Archaea > Methanobacteriati > Methanobacteriota > Halobacteria > Halobacteriales > Natronoarchaeaceae > Salinarchaeum > Salinarchaeum sp. Harcht-Bsk1. Next base: position 2,465,018 of record NC_021313.1, on the reverse strand, counting down.
AAGGAGGATTTAACTTGCGTCCCGTCACTCGGCCTGGGAGTAGGTCGACGACACGGCTCGCTCGACCAGCGATTCGACGGCGACGCGGAGGTGTCGCGAGAGCGTCTGGGGCGCGACGCCGAACTCGTCGGCGAGTTCAGAGAGCGTGACCGATTTCGGCGTCTCGAAGTACCCACGATCGTAGGCGAGTTGCAGCGCCTCCCGTTGCTTCTCTGTCAGGTGAGAGAGCGACGACTGCTCTGTCTCTCCGGTGTGCAACTTTCTGACATCGACCGTGGCGCCTCTCTCCGCAAGCACCCGTTGAAACGATCGGAATCCGTCCCTGGTGGGGATCCGTATCTTGGCGTGAAAGCCGGTCACCGTTCGCCTGGTTTCGATGACGGTGACGTCGTGTCTGCGACAGAGAGGGAAAAAGAGTGGCTCTTCGGCTGGCCGGAGATCCGGTGTGACGACCCGGTAGAGCGTCCGGTTCTCGGCTTCGACGAGTCGTTTGACGTATTCGATCGTTTCGTCCGCCGCGACAGCAGCCTCGAACTGTTCCGGCGACGCACCGGTCACCCAGAGAAAGAATACGTACTCGACCGTAGTCTGGCCTGTGTTGACGTAGTGGGCGTCCTCGAAGACCAATTCGACGTCGGGCGTCTTCTCGAACGTAGACTCGAACAGAATCGGAGAAGAGATCGTCAGTTCCGCAATGACACTCATAGGCCGAGTCTGTCCCCACGACAAATGTGCGTAACGGCCCGACCATGTGAGGCTTTTTTGTCACAGACGGGTGCTTCCCCAGTACCTCGGGGCAGTCGCCTCGGACTCATCACGGTCAGTATCGATACGGCCAGGACCGGCACGGTGACCCGCGGTGACACGCGACGGTTGGGGAGACTACTCAGCGCCAGACGATCGCTCCCCTGCGCTCGGTAGCACCGCTATAACAAACTCCGGTGGACGCCGCCATCCTACCCGTTCGACCCACATGCGCGTTCACTTTGACGTCACGCACCCCGCTCACGTCCACCTGTTTCGACACGCGATCGAGTCGCTCGCCGCCGAGGGCCACGCGGTCGGCGTCACTGCCAGAGAGAAGGAGGTAACCACGGCTTTGCTCGACGCCTACGGCATCGAGCACGAGGTCCTCTCCCGCAAGCGCGAGGCGGCCTGGGCCCTCGGGCCGGAGTGGGGCGTGCGCACGCTCAGGACCCTGGATTACGTCCGGCGGTTCGACCCGGACGTCGTCGTGAGCCAGCTCAACCCCAGCGCCGTCGGCGCAGCGACGCTGACCCGGACGCCGAGCGTCGTCTTCCACGACAGCGAGACCGCTGGACGACTCGCGGACGTCCTCGCGCCGCTGACCGACGTCGTCTGCTCGCCGACCGGCGTCCAGCAGCGCCTCGGAGACAATCACCGCTTCTACGACGGCTTCCACGAACTCGCCTACCTTCACCCCGATCGGTTCGAGGCCGACCCCGACCTGCTCGCCGAGTACGGCGTCGATTCCGAGGCGTCCTACGCCGTCGTCCGGTTCGTCTCGATGGGCGCCTATCACGACGTCGGCGAGGCCGGACTCGCCCGGGAGCAGAAACGCCGACTCGTCGAGACCCTCGCCGAGCACGGTCCGGTCTACGTCAGCAGCGAGGGCGAACCGCCGGCGGACCTCCCAGGCGACTCCGTCCCGGTCCCGCCAGATGCGATCCACCACCTGCTCGCGAACGCCTCGGTGTTCGTCGGCGACTCCGACACGATGGCGATCGAGGCGGCGGTGCTCGGGACGCCGACGGTGCGCGTCGACTCCTTCGGCGACGGGGACGTCCTGGGTTGCTTCAACGAACTCGAGCGCTTCGACCTCGTCCACTCCACGACCGACGGCGACGAGGCCGTCGAGCGAGCGGCCGAACTGGCTGACGATCCGGCTGCAACCGACCGCTGGCGGCGACGGCGCGATCGGCTCCTCGACGAGACGGTCGACGTCTCGGCGTACATGGTCGACACCATTCGGGAGGTGGCAGGATGAGTGGAGAGTCCGCGGAGCGATCGGACGCGGACGGCCAGACCGTCGAGGACGAGGCGGGGCCAGCTCCGGACGCCAACGAAGCGTGGCCGCCGAGCGAGGTGCGGGCCGCCGACGAGGACGTGGAGGTCCAGCGCGAGTCGGCCGGGAGCGCCCCGGACGGCGTCGGCGCCGCCCGGATCGATCGCCCCGGCGTGCAGGAACCCCCACGGCCCCCGAACGAGGTCACGTCGCGGCGGGACGCGCGACCGCTCACCGGGGAACCGTCCCCGGTCGACGCGCCACCGGCCAGCGAACCGTCCGGATCGGCCATCCAGACGTTTACGCCGGGGACCAACCAGGACTGGACCGCCGGCGTGATCGCGGACGGCGATCCGCAGGTCGGCGATGACCTCCTGCCCGACCACAGCTTCGCGCTCTGTCTCACCCACGACGTCGATCGGCCGTACAAGCTGGCTCAGGCGTTCTTCTACGCCCTCCGGGATCGGGACCCCACCCAGCTGGCGTCTCTCCTGCCCGGTCGCCAGCCCAACTGGACCTTCGATACGATCCTCCAGATCGAGGCCAGGCACGACGTCCGATCGGCCTTCTACTTCCTCGACGAGCAGCGTCTGTTCCGCGACCGTCCGATGCGGGAGTGGCTCGACCTCGACGCCTGGCGGCTCTACGCCGATCGATACGACCTCGACGACCCCGCGATCGTCGAGTTGCTCCACCGTCTCGACCGCGGCGGCTGGGAGGTCGGGCTCCACGGCTCCTACGAGTCCTACGACGACCGGGAGCGACTCCGCGCGGAGAAGGAACGGCTCGAGCGCGTCCTCGGTACGCCGATCAGGGGCGGACGGCAGCACTACCTGAACCGGACGCTGCCCGAGACCTGGGAGCACCACGCCGCGATCGGCCAGGACTACGACGCGACGATCGGCTCCGCGAGCGAGATCGGATTCGGCTACGGCGACACGATCGGGCGGCCGTTCGACGACTCTTTCGTCGCCTTCCCGCTGACGATGATGGACGTCGCGATGCCCGATCCCGGGACGGACCCCGCGGCCGCATGGTCCGCAGCCGATCGCGTCCTCGAGGCCGCAGCCGAACGGGGCGCGATCACCACGGTGCTCTGGCACCCCCGCGTGTTCAACGAGAGCGACTGGCCGGGGCACACCGACCTCTACCGGCACCTGATCGAGCGCGCCCAGTCGCTGGGCGGCTGGGTCGGTTCGCCAGCGGAACTCTACGACGAACTCGATCACCCGGCGTAATCGCGGGGCGGTCCCGGAGCGACCGCCCACCGGTAGTCTCTGACCCTCCGACCACCTTCGGCCTCCTCCGACTGCCCCGACGCATCCCGACCACCTTCGACCGCATCCGATTGCCTTCGACAGCCACCCGACCCACTCCGAATTCCCCACGCGCCGCCTGCACCCCGGTAGCGCGACAGTAACAATCACCGCCTGTTGCGTGGTCCCGCGCGTTCGATGGACCTCCACCGACTCACGCTCGACGAGTGGGCCGACGCCCTCCCGAGCGGCGGATTCGAGCCGTTCCACCACCCCGACGCGCTGTCGGCGCTCGAGGCGCACAGCCAGGGCGAGTTGCGATGCTACGGCGGCTTCAAGGGCCAACAGCCGGTGGCGCTCCTCCCGGCGATCGTCCAGGACCGATCGGTCGGGCGGGCGATCCTCTCGCCGCCGCCGGGCAAGGGCATCCCGCGACTCGGCCCCGTGCTCGACCCTGCGAGCCCGAAGCAGCGCAAGCGCGAGAAGGTGAACCGGACCTTCGCGGAGCTCGTGCTCGACGACCTCGCGATCGACGGCCGCGGCACCCTCTTCCGGATGACCTGCAACGCGGACTACGTCGATCCGCGACCGTACGTCTGGTCGGACCTGGAGCTCGACACTTCCTTCACCTACCGGCTGGACACCGACGGTGAAGCGCCCGGGGCGATCCGGAAGAACTTCTCGAAGAGCCTCCGGCGCGAAATCGGCGACGCCGAGGACCTCCCCGTCACCGTCGAGCGCGAGGGCATCGACGGCGCGGAAGCGATCTACGAGGATACGCGCCGGCGCTACAACGAGCAGGACCGCCCGTTCAGGCTCTCCTGGCCCTACGTGGGCGACCTCTTCACTGGCCTCGGCGATCGCGCACGGGCCTACGTCGTCCGCGGACCCGACGGCGAGTTCCTGAGTGGGATCACGGCGCTGTACTCCAACGACGCCGCGTACTACTGGCAGGGCGGTGCTCGCGCGACCTTCGACGGCACGGCCGTCAACAGCCTCGTCCACTGGCGCATCCTCGAGGACCTCGCGACGAACGCGCCCCACGGCGCGACGACCTACGACCTGATGGGCGCCAACACCGAGCGCCTCTGTCGCTACAAGAGCAAGTTCGGCGCCGAGCTGGTGCCGTACTACGTCGTCGAGTCCGGCGGCGCCGGGATGGACGTCGCCAAGAAGGCCTACAGCCTCGTCGCGCGGTGAGGACGGCCCCAACGGCAGTCGCGTTCTCGAACGGCGCTCACCGACGCACACAGCGGCTGCAATCGATCGACGTTCGCCGAACTGGAGAGACGTCCTGCTCGAGCGCCACAACGGGCGAGAAATTTGACTGGCTGACTGCAACCGGAGGGAGCAGCCTACTCGACGTCGGCAGCGTCGGGGGGCTCGGCCGTTGGATTCTCGACGCGCGGCTCGGCGTCCTCGGGCACCCGCTCGGTGTAGTTTGACGTGGCGTTGGTCACCGCGTCGAGAAGCATGGCGGTGAGGAGCGAGACGACGCCCGCGACGGCGAGGAGGGCCGACCGGCAGACGCCGGCGTTGGTCGACCGTTGGGAGTCGGGCTGCGACGACGCCTCCGCAGGTGTAGCTGCGGACTCCGGGTCCCCAGCGATCGCGGTGAGGCCGGTCAGGATGATCCCGAGCAGGCCGCCCACAGTCGCCACCGCGCCGCCGACGAACAGCGCGAGCCGACCCCGACCGCTCGCGCCGTCGCGATCGACCCAGAGGCGGCGGAGGAAGGAGCGCAGGAGCATCCCCGAGACGCGGGGGACGTAGGTGCTGTAGGTGATGTGACTCTCCTCGTCGGCGTAGGTGAGCGGACAGGGGACGTCCGCCACGCGGAGGTTCTCGGCGCTCAGGCGGATCAGCAGGTCGTTGCAGTAGCCGAAGAACTCGTACATGTCGTCGACGCCCGCCGTCTCGAGTGCCTCCAGCGAGATCGCGGTGTAGCCGTGCTGGGGATCGCCCACCGACCAGTAGCCCGTCGCGATCTTCGTGAGGATCGTCAGCGTATGGTTGCCGACGAAGCGATGCCGGGGCATCGTCTCGTGGTGCTCGTCGAGGATCAGACGGTTCGCCTTGGCGTACTCCGCGCGGCCGTCGACCACCGGCTCGATGAGGTCTGCCATCCAGTCGGGGTCCATCTGGCCGTCGCCGCCCATCACGACCGTGACGTCGATGCGATCGGCCCGGGCGCGCTGGTAGCCGGTCTTGATCGCGCCGCCGACGCCCCGATTCTCCTCGTGACGGATCGGCACGACGCGGCGCCGGAACCCGGCGTGGGCCGCCGCACTTGCATCGTTCTCTGGATCGAAGTCCAGATCGTCGGGGAGAGCCTCGACGGCTGCGGTTGCGTCGGCCTCACCAGCCTGGAGATTGTCGCGCTCGACGGAATTCACGTCGTGCTCGACCCGATCCTGGACGCCCTCGTCGGGGGCGGCACCGGTCTCCGAGTGCTGGACGCCGCCGTCGGATCGAGGCTTGGCGGCGGCCGGGTCGCCGGATCGCGCACTCGCCTGGTTCGGCGCGGCCGATTCGTCGTCGATCCGGGCCGCAGTGTCCTGAATCTCCGTCCAGGTGCCGTCCGTCGAGCAGTCGTCGACGGGGTAGATGCGATCGACGAAGTCGGGAACCGTCTCGATCACGTCGCCGACGAACCCGACCTCGTTGTATGCCGGAATCACGACGCCGACGGTGTGGTCATCGTACATGTGCTGCTCGGCGAAGCGATCCGACGGCTCTCGGTTTGTTATGCTGGGGCTGGTTCGATCGGACGAGGGCGGTAAGCAACTGATACCCGGGGAAGCACCGAACCGGCGTCGACGCGGGAACGGCGGTCCGGCGTCGATGCGGGAACGGCGGTCCGGCGTCGATGCGGGAACGGCGGTCCGGCGTCGATGCGGGAACAGCGGTCCGGCGTCGATGCGGGGACAGCGACGGAGGGGAAAATTGTAGCGAACGGCGCAGGAGGCTCAGGGGCCCCGACCGGCGGCGCCGGCGATCCGCTCGACGGTCCGGAGGACGGCGAGGCCCTCCTCGCCAGTGACCACGGGGTCGGCCCCGTTTCGAACGGCGTCGACGAACCCCGAGAGTTCGCGCTTGAGCGGCTCGCCGTTCTCGACGGTCGGGCGCTCGACGACGTTCTCGCGCCGATACCTGAGGTCGCCGTCGGTCTCGACGTACTCCGGTAGGGAGCGACGATTGATCTTCACGGATTGCTCCATGTAGTCGACCGTGATCACGGAGTCCTCGGTCGTGATCGATAGCTCGCGGACCTTCTTCTGGGTCACACGGCTCGCGGTGAACGTGCCTACGACCTCGTCGTCGTACTGGACGGTCGCGGTCACGTACTCGCCGTCTGCGGCGGCACGAGCGTCGACGTCCTGAGCCTGAACGTCGAGGATCGACCGAACGACGTCGAGGTCGTGGATCATCAGGTCGTAGACGACGCCACTGGTGACGCCGCGTTCACGGTCGAAGGGCGGTCCGATCCGTCGGGCTTCGACGGCTATCACGTCGCTGTCGGCGAGGACGTCGGGCAGCGCACGAACAGCAGGGTTGAACCGCTCGACGTGGCCGACCTGGAGCGTGACGTCCTGCTCGCGCGCCGAACGCACCAGCTCACGGCCGGTCTCGACGTCCTTGACGATGGGTTTCTCGACGAGGAGCGCGGTCCCGGCGTCGATCGCCGAGCGCGCGAGGTCGGCGTGGTACTCCGTGGGAACGACGATCGAGACGAGGTCGACGGTCTCGAGCAGCGACTGGAGGTCGTGCGCCTCGGTGTCGTAGTCGTCGGCGATCGAATCGGCGCGCTCGCGGTCCACGTCGTAGACGCCGTCGAGGTCGACGTCCCGTAGTTCGTGGTAGACGCGTGCGTGGTGGCGGCCCATCGAACCGACGCCGATGACGCCTGCCGAGAGGTCGCTCACCTGCGCTCACCTCGGCGGGGGCCACTGGCGCCGGACGGGCAGCGGTGCCGGGGGCGCCACATTCCGAGCGTACCGGACGCAAGCCGACAGTTCATGGCTCGTACTCCCCGAGCAAGGTCGCGATCTGTTCGACCTCCGCGGCCGAGAGCCCGGGGTGAACCGGGATCGAACAGACCTCTTCGGTGGCCTGCTCCGCGACGGGCAAGATAGCCGCCCGGTCGTACGCCGGCTGGCGGTGGATCGGTGTCGGGTAGTAGACGCCGGTGTCGACGCCGTTGGATTCGAGGTAGTTCCGGAATCCATCCCTGTCGGGCGTCCGCACGGTGTACTGGTGGTAGACGTGGCGAGCGCCGGCCGGTTCGATCGGCGCGAGCACAGAGGGCGTCGCTTCGAGAGCTTCGGTGTAGCGCTCCGCTGCGCGTCGGCGCGCGGCGGTGTATCGGGGAAGCCGCCGGAGCTGCGCGCCGCCGATCGCCGCCGCGATGCTCGTCATCCGCAGATTGTGGCCGACGGACTCGTGGACGTGGGAGTCCGTTCGGCCGTGGTTCAGGTAGCGTCGTGCGCGATCGGCGACGTCCTCGTCGTCCGTGACGATCATCCCGCCCTCCCCCGTGGTCGCGTTCTTCGTCGGGTAGAAGGAGAAGCAAGCGACGTCGCCCAGCGAACCGACGCGCCGGCCGTCGAGTTCCGCGCCGTGGGCCTGCGCTGCGTCCTCGACGATCGGCACGTCGTACTCCTCGGCGATCGCACCGAGTTCGTCCATCGGTGCCGGCAGGCCGTAGAGGTGGACTGGCAGAAGACAGTCGACCTCGCCGCCGCAGTCCTCGATCGTCGCGCGGACGGCTGCCGGATCGAGCGTGTACCGCTCGGGATCCACGTCGGCGAACACCGGCGTCGCGCCGACCAGTCGCACGGCGTTGGCCGTCGCGACGAACGATAGCGGCGTCGTCACGACCACGTCGCCCGGACCGATGCCGATCGCCCGGAGCGCCGTCGTCAGCGCCGCAGTACCGTTCGCGACGGCGACGCCGTGGGTCGCCTCACAGTAGTCGCTGAACGCCGCCTCGAACTCGCGGACGGCGGGGCCGTCCGCGAGGCGGCCGTCTTCGATGACGTCCATCGCTCGAGAGAGTTCCCGGGCCCCGACGTCGGGGGCGGCGATCGGGATACTCACGTTCGATGCCCCGTTCCCGTGGCGGTAGTCGATGCAGTCGGTGCCAGGGCCTCGGTCGCGGAAGTGGCTGCGTTCATTGTGTCGTATCCCCGTACGGGCTGTGAGCGAGGTAGCGACGACCGGAGTATTGTTATAGCGACCCTTGCCAGGCCGGTATCAGGCGGCTACGAGCGGAGAAGTGTGGAGACCCGTTCGAAGGGCTGGGACCAGCAGGGGCGTGAAACCAGCCAAGCGTCGCTGATACAGCCTTGAGCCGCTGAAACCAGCCGGCGTTACGTTCCTCGCGGCTTCTCGCGTCCTGGTCGCATCCAGGACCAGATCGTTCCCGGTCCGGGGCGGCCGTCGAGGAGCCAGAGCAGCACCGCTGTACCGAGCAACGCGCCCTCGAAGACGACGTAGAGCCGACCGCGCGTCGTCTGGAGGAAGCCGAGGAATTCGACGAACAGGTGTTGGACACGGAACAGCAGCCCCGGCGTGTCAGTCGTCGGCTGCTCGACCAGCGGCCAGAGCAAGAACCGGTACGCGGCTGGCTGCTCGAGCGCCATCGGATAGACGACGTCACCCGCGAGGTGGCTGCAGTACCCGAGTGCGAACGCGAGGGCCACCCGACGACCCGTGAGGAGCGCCGAGAGCGCCATCGCTGGCACGGCGAACAGCAGGGAGTGCGCTAGCGACCGGCCGCTCGGCAGCAGGTGGAGTCCCCAGGCCAGCGGCTTATCGATCAGGTCGGGGAGCAACGCCGCGATCGTAACCGCGAGTACCGCGTCACCGCGAGGTGCTCGTCGGTACACGATCCTCGCGAACAGGGAGTACCCGAGGTAGGCGGCGGCGACGTGCTCCCACGGCCACATCTCAGGCAGCCTCGTCGCCGAGGGTCACCCAGAGGTGGCGATAGGCGGTCGACGCGTCGGGTTCGGTCGGCGCGTCGCCACGGTACAGATAGTAGTGCACGCGGAGTCGATCCCCATCCAGCGCCGGTCGCAGTTCGTGGCGTTGCGTCCAGCGCTGGCCGGGGGCGACCGTCGCGCTGTAGCGATGGAGTTCGACGGTCTCACCGGACGCGGTTGCGTCGCCGCCGGCGTCAGAGCCCGCCGCTGGGCGCCGTTCCATCGTCACCACGACGGTGTACTCGGTGGGGTCGCCCTCGTGGTTCTCGACGGCCGTGACGAGGGGCGCCGGGTCGTCCGCATCCAGTTCCTCCGGATACCCCCCGGCGACCAGCTCGTCGTCATCATTCTCGGAGAGGACGGCGAAGTCCGTGAACGACTGGCCGCCCTGGGGCATGGCGATCACGCCGCCTGCAGCGACGAGGGCAACGCCGATGCTCAGGAGCACGAGTGCGTTGAGCGCTCGCTTGGTGGGTGGACCACTCCAGAGAGCAGCCTGCACCTCACCGACCCAGCGATCGAGCGGAATGCGGAATCGATCCTCGGGCGGGAGCCGACGCCTGACGATGGCGGCCAGCAACCCGCCGATCACCACGAACGCGAGGAACGCGGCTGCGACCGTCTGGTCGGAGAAGCCCCAGGGCGAGACGGAGACGACGATACCGAGCAGTGGCAGTAGCGCGAGGCTCAGCCCGAACGAGAGGGCGAGCCGAACACGCCAGTTGACCCTATCGGGAGCCCCGATCGACGAGAGACGACCCGGGGCAGCGACCGATCCCCGGTGCGGGAACAACATGGCGACGAGTACGTATCCTGGCAAGACGACGAGTGCGGAGCCGCCGAACAGGACGCGTATCGCCTGGGGAGCATCGATCACGACTGCCAGGAACGTCGTCGCTGCGACCGCCCACGCGATGACGATGTCCACTGCGACGCGATCGGAGAGTGCCCGTTGCCAGCCGGGCATGCGAGACTCGCTGTACGTCATCGGTCGAAGATTGGTGGGTGTATCGCGACAGGATCGGCTTGCTCACTCATCGGTGAGCGGAACTCCGGTATCCGTGAAGTATTGTTATGGCTCGCATAGCGCGGGTAGGCGACGGTTCGGCGTCGTGGGGGTCCTGACGACGACGCTTACTCAGAAGCTGCGGTAGCGGGCGTCAAGCTGCGGTATTCGGGGGATGCGACCGTATACGCCCGGGGAAACCGGGTTGTAACAAAGTGCTAGACTCCGGAAGGGTCCGCCGTACCGAGCGGATCCCCCGCCGCCACAGCCGGCATATACACACGCCCCAGTCAATGTCAGAATCCGACCAAGAGTTGTCGTCGCTCGACACGATCTTCGACCTGCTCAGCAACCCACGGCGTCGCTTCGTGTTACACTACCTCAAGCGCGTTCAGGAGCCGGTCCAGCTAACGGAGCTGGCCGCCCAGATCGCGGCGAAGGAAAACGACGTGCCGGTCGACGAGCTGACGAGCCAGCAGCGAAAGCGGGCGTACGTCTCACTGTACCAGACGCACGTCCCGAAGCTCGAGGAGGTCGGTGTCGTCACGTACGACCCGGACACGGGCAACGTGGCGTTGACCGAACGGGCCGACGACATCGACGAGCAACTCGATCGGAACGGGGACGACGTCCCCTGGCAGTGGCTCTACCTCGGCGTCGCACTCACTGGCCTGGTCGGCGTGTTGCTGACCCCGCTGGCCGGCGGCGGGAGCGCTGACCAGTTCCGAATCGGCCTGTTCGTGCTCGGCGCCATCGCGGTGATCGCCATCGCGAACTACGTGTACGTGCGCCGATCGAAGCGAGACACCCTTGCCCTCATCGAGGAGGAGTGATCACGACCGTGACACCCACCACCGACGACAGACGGCGCGTGCCCGACCCGCTGACGCGTGAGCCGACACCCCGACGGAGCACCCGCTCGGCTGCTCCGACGACCGGATACAACCACGAGCACCAATCATGAACGACGAGTGGGACGAAATCGGCTACGTGATCAGTTCGAACTACCGCACCGAGGTGCTCGGCTGTCTCGCGAACGGGCCGGCGACGCCCTCGCGAATCGCCGACGAAACGGACATCTCCATCGCACACGTCTCGCGTGCGCTCCAGGAGCTTCGCGAACGCTCCGTCGTCGAGTTGCTCGTGCCCGAGGATCGACGCAAGGGTCGGATCTACGGCATCACCGAAAAAGGTGATCGGGTCTGGGCCGAGATGGACGCCGAGAACCTCATCGACTGACCGATCGATCCGTTCGTTCGGTCCCACGGGGCCCTGGCGCCGGAACACCGCTCGGATCCCCAGCGGCGTGCCGCAGTCTCTCGTTCTCTGTCCACTGGCGCCTCGAGAGCGATAGAAAGAGGAAAGCAGAGCAGAGGAGGGAAGAGCGAATAGAGGATACCAGAAGCGAGATGAGAGGGAGAAGCGAGAACGATCAGCAGCGTCGTCGTGGTCGCCGAGACGGACCTCCGCAGAGTTCCGACGGTGTCCCTCGGAGGCGCGGTCGTCGAAGAAAGTGAACGGGGACGGGAACGGAGGTGGAGACGGGGACCTGCATGCGGGCGACCCCGTGGCGCTGGGTTATTCCTCGGTCTCTTCGGGAGACAGCATCTCGGGCGATCGCTCGTAACCAGGTGTGTTTGCGAACTGTGAAATTCGCTCGAGTTCGTCGTCCGATAGCCACTGGGACATACAGTGACACCCCAAGATTCCTGCGGGTAAATAGTTACTGGACGCGGCCAAAGTAGTGTCGCTGCAGCTCTCGATATCGGAGAGTATGAGGCTCCTACATCGGTCGTAGCTCATTCATTCCTGGCAACCGAACGGGAAACGACGCCACCACCACTATGGACACTGATAGGTTTGACTCAGTCGATCACACCGCCAGTCAATAAGTGTTACGAGCTCGATACGATCAGTTCTCTGCCACCCTCTGCCACCGTGACGCGATGCCCGTCGACGTAGATCGTCGCCGAGAGCGATTCGTCGCCGGACGCGAACAACTGCCGCAAGGCGTCCGCGTCCACGACGTCGTTCAGCGGGTCCTCCAGCTCCATCGGGCCGACGCCCTTCGTCGCGGCGACCGCATAGACGATCGCTACGTCGAGGGGCTCGTCGGCTCCGACGGTGTACCGCCGGGTCGAGACGGTATCGAACGACTCGGAAGTAGTTGCCTCCTGTACGCCACCACTGTCGAGGTTTGCGTCGGATTCTCGCATTCTGGATCTCTCCCCGTGCCTCGGATGGGCAGTTGCCACGGTTGTATATATTCTTTGTGGGAATCTTGTCCACGTTTACTCGAATTGTCGTAAAATCGGCGCTTAGAAGCACTGAGACGCCACTGGTCGATCCCCGCTACTTGCCATTTATATTCGCGGTTCGGGGATCAGGTGCCGCCGACTGGGGGTCGCTCGATCTCCGATAGACGAAGCGAACCGTCGTCCGCGCGCTCGACGAGTCCGGCATCGCGGAGGTCCGCGACGACGGGATAGAGACTGAGCGAAGACATCTGGAGCGCCGAACGCAGCTCCGACGTCTTCGCGCCGTCGGTGACGGCAAGCGCCAGGTACAGCAGCTTCGAACGAGGTGATTCGAGTTGCTGCGGGACGGCCAGCTCGTCACAGCTAACCGTCGGCGGGACAGGGTTGGCCATCGCTGGAGGGTACTGCACCACCCTTCAAAAACGGCCGAGATCGTTCGCAGTTTCACGACGTGATAAGGCCGTCGTACCGCGATTTTCGAAATTTGAACGTCGCTAGACGGTCCGAGTAGGAGCGTGATACCGGGGAGTAGCCACAGCTTTATGCCCGAATCCGCAGCGAACGACCCCATGCCAGCACCACACCCCCTGCGTGGCGACGGCGGCGACGCGATCCGCGTGCTCGCTGGCGACTGCACCGGCCTCGCCGACGGCGATCGACGCGAGGAACGACGGGGCCACGTCACTGTATTAATTAAACCGGACGACACCGGAGATCTACTAGTAGATTCGAATCCGTTGCACAGTCCGACCTCCGGCCTTCATCCCCCGATTCCGTATCCTGGACACCTTCGAGATCAACAATCGAACCCCACATATCCGAGCCAATAAAATATATGTGTTTTCGAGGCGTAGCGTACTGTATGACCGACGAGCCACCATCTCCTGACGGCCCCGACGAGTTCCCCACCGACGAGGAATTACCGGACGAAACGGTAACCGTGGACGATATTACCCCGTTCACTGTCGATGACGACGACTTCGAGGACATCGATGAGTTCGCAGCCGCAGAGTGGAAAAACGAGACCACTGCGGACGAGCGAATTCGCACAGTGATCAACAGAACGACGGTTCTGAAATCGGCGGGCGACATCGCAGAGACAGCTCTCGTCTCGGAAACAAAAGCCAGAGCCACGCTCAACAAGCTCGCCGAAGAAGGCATTGTTAGCAGTCAGCAGACAGACTCCGGAAAACTGTACGCCCGAGACCCAGAGTGGCATCTCCTCAAACAGATCAGGCAACTCGCCGGTAGCGAAACGCTCGTCGATCAAATCCAGCGCGTAAAACAGGAAATCGCAGCGTACAACGCCAAATACGACGCAACCGATCCAGCGGAACTCTTGGTTTCAGACACGGAACTCGACCAGGATGAACTCGACGACGTCTCTCACTGGCGGACAGCAGAGCGGGAACTCGGCCACCTTAGAGCTGCATACCGCTTCAAAGAGGCAAAAGAGACGGCAGCCACCGTCACTGAACCGGGAGACAAACAGACGGGGAATCAGACAACGACCCCGGGCGGCAATCAGCCCTCACTCCAGTAATGGGGATGGGGAATGGCTCTCCAATCGATTCGGAAGCGATCGATGAGAGCGTGGAGCAGATGCGCCAGCAACTCGGCAGAGGGGTCGTCGAAGTCCGATTCCGGTATCGGAAAGGGAACCCGTTCACACAGCGGGAAGGAGAAGATATCAGAGCGGCACGGGTCACTGTCACCCCAGGGATTCACGAGCGAGGCGGATATTTCGATATTCAGTGGTGGGAAAATGGAGACAACAAATACCACTACCGGGAGGATGGACTAGAATTCAGGTTCGGCCGCGAGGCGGAGAATGAACCCACCGATACTCCGGAACGGCATTTTCACCCACCGGATAATCTCGATGCACATGAGCAATCCTGTATCGGAGTTGATCACCCTCCGAAACTCGTCACAATTGCTGTACTAAAGACGTGGTGGACAGCGGTGGAGAACTGTGATGGGAACCTGGTGAACGCGCAGAATGGCTTGCCGTAGTCTCGGAACGTATACGCAGTCACTCGGCTGTTCTATGATGTCGTTGTCCTGATTTGCGGCCACACCGGTGGAAAAATTCTTCCGCTCAATTCGCTAGTTGGAGGTAGCAGTTGGTCCATCGCCGGTCAACTGGTACGACAGCTCCTGCTTGCTCCTGCCAGAACGTAGTTGCCACGGCTCTCACAAGTCGCTGTCAGCAACGGTGAGTGGGAACAGGTGGTAGATCGACGACGACGCAGGCTGCTGGCAGCGACGGGATCGGTCGGACTCTTCGGGCTGGCAGGCTGCAGTTCTGGCGGTGATAGCGACGACGATCCCGACGGCACGCCAGCTGGGGACACGCAGTCAGGTGACTCGGGCGATCAAACTGACGACACGTCAGGAACCAATGGGGCCGACGACTCGTCTGGAACAGATGAGTACGCACCGGATATCCCGGACGAGTATATTCTTCATCTCGTTCCGGACCGGAACGAGGAGCTTCGGCAGCAGGTCCCCGACGACCAGCTCGAACGGTACAGAGAGGAGTTCGGAACGGATCTCATCGAGGACTCAAACGTGTTTGCCGACGATCCTGGCGAGGAGTGGCGACAGATGGAGGTCGATCTGCTGGCCCTGGAGTGGTGGCACGACAACGACTATCTGAATATTCAGCACGAGGAGGGGAGTCAGTTCGTCGAGTCGATTGGCACGGATTCGCCGGAGGAGAGTATCGAGTGCGAGGCCAAGAATACCCCGCCGCTAGTCCGCTATCCGAACTCGGAAGGTGAGTCGAACACGTACGGCCACTTCGATTATCAGGAATTCACTCAGACCGAGTCAGTCGGAGAGGCTCTCGACTGGCTGCAAAAGTATCTATTCAACTGGCAGATGCTCCATGACGACCCTGGCCCGATTTCGACCGAGGATGAGCTGTATGCTGCAGCACTGCAGGAATGTTTAGATGCTCACACCGATATCGAATCGCATTGCTGGGCGCTCGATCTCCCCGAAGCCAGCGCGAGTACCCACGGAAACGGGCTGATCTACGACGCCACGAATAACGAACTCCGGGTGATGGAAACAATCAATGGCCCGGAAACACAGACTGCTGGAAGTACAGATGAACAATATCACCCGCTCGGCGAGGACTCGAACTACCTCGATCCGAGCCACGAGGCCTACGACAGCTGGTGGCACCCACTTCGATTTGCAGACGACCACCAACAAGACACAGTAGAAGGACACGAAAGCCTAGACTTTGAAACACGGAAGAAGTCAGTTGCTTCTACTCTGATGGACATAGCAACTGGAGCGGACGAGGATGTAGAGATAGGAAGTCTCACTGATGTAGGTATAACTACTCAATACCTAGTTGACTTTACCGGTAAACTAGCTGATTGGAATCAAAATGAAGAATACGATGGAGAACTCTTTGAGGAAATCAAAAAAACCAGTCCAAAGTCTACAACAAATTAGCTTCAGAAGAAAACGAGAATTGCATAATGCATGGTACTATTGATGACCCTCATGATGCGAAGGTTGGATCAAACAGTACGATTGAAAGTGTCTGGAACGATCAGTCGGGACAGTACGACGATTTTACCCAGCACATCGACGACTTGGCGATCGCCAGGTGCCAGCCGTGAGATTGTGACGGCCCATCTGGTATAATCCCACCGGCAGATTCCGAGGATCGGGTCCTGCGTGTGGCTGAATCGGTCGCACAGGTGCATCCCCACGTTTATGACCGATCCCGCGACGAACCATCGCCATGCCGACCACCACCGACATTCTCGGCGACGGCGGCGACGCCATCCGGGTCCTCTCCGGGGACTGCACCGTCGTCGCGGACGGCGATCGACGCGAGGAACGGCGGGGCAACGTCTGTGTCGTAATCAAACCGGACAACACCGTGCTCGTTCACGACGCCGACGGCTACCAGCCCGTGGCGTGGCTCACTCGTGCAGAAGCAGTCTCGTGCTCGCGCGCCAGCGAGGGCGGACGGCCCACCGCGCCACGGACCATCACTGGCCGTCCGACGCGAGACGTGAGCGGTGGAAATCCTGCTGGCGGCCGCGAGACGAATGACGCGCACGCCGCAGCGCCGGGCACCGGCGGCGGAACGCCCGTTGGCGACTCCATCGAAGCGGGTGCGGCCTTCACCGTCGACGCCCGCGACGGCGACGAACGCCTACGAGTCGTCGCCCACACGGAGGACGGCTACGCGAGCTATCCGACGACCCGCGCGGGTCATCCTGTCGGCGAGTGCCCTGACTGCGAGGGCACACTCGTCCGGTCGGGCCGCTCGGTAAGTTGCATCGGCTGTGGAGACCGCTTCGGACTGCCCGACGGCGCGACCGTTCGGCGGGAGCGATGTTCGTGTGGGCTCCCCCGGCTCCGCGTCGAACGCGGTGCACCACTCGACGTCTGTCTCGACCGCGACTGCGACCCGCTGCTCGACGCGGTCGAGGAGCGCTTCGATCGCGAGTGGGACTGCCCCGAATGCGGTGCGGACCTCCGGGTCATCCAGCGCGGCGGTCTCCTGCTCGGCTGTGACGCCTACCCCGACTGCGAGACCAGTTTCGGCATCCCGACCGGCACCGTCGTCGACGACTGTGCCTGCGGACTCCCGGTGTTCGAACTGGCCAGCGGTCGGCGGTGTCTCGATTCGGCCTGCGAGCACCACTGATCGCGGTTCGAGGGGGCCAGCACGACTCGACGATCGCGACAGCGACGGGCCGGGGATCGTCGCATCTTTGCCCCCGGGCGTCGCCCACTCCCCTATGGAGGCCCGCACGGAGGACGGCCGCGTCGTGATCGGTGGGGACGCCCGCCAGCGATTCTACGACGCTCGGGGCTACGGCTACCCGCTCGAGGGCAACGAGATCGCGGTCTCCTGGGTCGAAGCCGCCCACCTGCTCCTGCGCGGTGACCTCGACGCCGTCGACGGCAGGGAGTTCGAAGCGTTCCTCCGGGACGGCGCCGGGGACGTGACTGGCGGCGATCGAGCCGCGCTCACGTTCCTGGTCTACCTCGACTTGCGCGAGCGGGGATTCTACTGTTCGCCCGCACGCGAGGGATGGATCGACGACCCGACCGACGTCGTCGACTTCGTCGTCTACCCCCGTGGAAAGGGGCCCGTCGACGACGCAGTCGCCTACGAGGTCCGGGTCGTCGGCGAACGCGAGTCGATCCCCGCGGCCGACCTCGGCGACTGTACCCTCGCCATCGTCGACGAGGAGAGCGAGGTCACCTACTTCGAGACCGGACGGCCATCCTGGGAGGGCACGGCGGCGTTCGAGCCGGGCGACCCGGTCGACGCGACGCTCCTGGCGGATCGGGCGGTGTGTTGGGACGCCCCCGAGGCACTCTACGGCCAGGCCTTCTACGGCCAGCCACTCGGAAAGCGCGACGAGGGGATCGACGCACTCCAGCTATCGCTCGTCGAGACCGCCCAGCTCGTCGCCGCCGGTGCGCTCGACGTGGAGGGCGGCTACGACGCGGTCGTCGATCGCGGTCGGGCCGTCGAGGGCGACCGCTTCGACCGCCGGCTGCAAGTGTACGCCGCGTTGCGCGAACGAGGCGTCGTTCCCAAGACCGGCTTCAAGTTCGGCGCGGACTTCCGGACGTACTCCGCGGTCGAGTCCGTCGACGACCTCGGCCACTCCGAGCGCCTCGTCCGAGTGGTCCCCGGCGACTTCGCGTTCGATCCCCGGGATCTCGCCCTCGACGTGCGACTCGCCCACGGCGTCCGGAAGCAACTGGTCGTCGCGTGGCCCGAGGACGCCAGCGTCGAATGGGTCTCGATCGAACGGCTGACGCCCTGAACGGCCACAGCTCTCTTCCGGACCGAGTAGTGCCCGAACGATGCACAGCCGTCGAGGGGAGCATTCGACAATTTTCGGTCTTTCCGGCCGATTGAGGCCGGTTTCCGCGTTTCTTCCTCGGCGATCGGTCCTTCGAGGTAGCAGTCGTTCCCACCGCTTGCAAGACCGTCCCGTGGTAGCTTCGAACAACGCAAGCTAATTACAGCGCGGCGTGCATACTACTCCACATGACTCAGCCCCACGTCGAAGTGTACACGAAGGACAACTGTTCGTATTGTGAGAAAGCCAAGGACCTCCTCGACTCGAAGGGAATCGAGTACGAGGAGTACAACGTCTCCGGCGACGACGAACTGTTCGAAGAGATGGTCGAGCGGGCAGACGGCCGGAAGACCGCCCCCGAGATCTTCGTCGACGACGAACTGATCGGCGGCTGCGATGACCTCTACGAACTGGAGGAGGCCGGCGACCTCGACCCCAAACTCGGGCTCGATCCCGCAGCCACCGACGGCGGCATCGAGGAGCACCGCCGCATGATCATCGCCGGTAGCGGGATCGCGGGCATGACCGCCGCCATCTACGCCGGCCGGTCGAACAACGACCCGCTCGTCATCGAGGGCGACGAACCGGGCGGCCAGCTCACCCTCACCACTGACGTCGCGAACTACCCCGGCTTCCCGGAGGGCATCGGCGGTCCCGAACTCATCAACCGGATGCGCGAGCAGGCCCAGCAGTTCGGCGCCGAGTTCGAGAACGGCATCATCGAGTCCGTCGACGCGGAGTGCCGACCGTTCCACGTGAAGATGACCAGCGGCGACCTGTACACCGCCGACGCCGTCATCGCCGCCTCGGGTGCCAGCGCCCGCACGCTCGGCGTCCCCGGAGAGGACGAACTGATGGGCTACGGGCTCTCCACCTGTGCGACCTGCGACGGCGCGTTCTTCCGCGACGAGGACATGCTCGTCGTCGGGGGCGGCGACGCCGCGATGGAGGAGGCCCACTTCCTCACGAAGTTCGCGGACACCGTCTACATCGCCCACCGCCGCGACGAGTTCCGCGCGGAGGACCACTGGATCGACCGCATCATGGAGAAACAGGAGGAGGGCGACGTCGAGATTATGTGGAACACCGAACTCGCGGAGATCCACGGCACTCCCGAGGACGGCGTCGACCACGTCACCCTCCTGCGCCACCCCGGAGGCCACCCGAAGGACAAGCGCGACGACCCCGAGTTCGCCGAGGAGGTCGAGGAGTTCGAGCACGACGTTGGTGCGGTGTTCTACGCCATCGGCCACACCCCCAACACCGACTACCTCGAGGGGACCGACGTCGAGATGGACGCCGACGGCTACCTGAAGGTCCAGGGCGGCTTCGGTGGCGGCCAGACCCAGACGGCCGTCGAGGGCATCTTCGGCGCGGGCGACGTCGTCGACTACCACTACCAGCAGGCGATCACGGCCGGCGGCATGGGGTCGAAGGCCGCAATCGACGCCGACGAGTGGCTCGAGAACGAGGCCGACCTCGCCGCGGCCGAGGGCGGAGCAGAGCCCGCCGCGGCCGAGAGCGACGACTGATCGTCCGACGACCGCCGGTCGTTCGATCCCTGCCCCCGATCCCGGCCATCGGGCGGGATCCACTCCTGGCGTACCAACCACGGCGTCCGAATAACCCGACCTTTCTGCGGCCGGGCGGCCTGCTATGTGCCGACTGTTATTCCACGGTCTCGGCTTTGATCCAACCATGCCAGCGTGTCCAGCGTGCGACACCGCGGTCCAGCCGGCTACCGCGGCCTGTCCGTATTGTGGACAACCCCTCCGTCACGAGGGGTCCCAAGCCCGGCTGGTGAGCGACGGTGGCGAGGAATCGTCGCATTCGGCGAGCAGTTCCTCTACGTACAGGAGTCGCACCCAGCAGTGGGGCCGGATCGCGATGGCGATCGGCTTCGCGCTCTTGCCCGCCCTCGGCGTGTACCTGTTGGCCAGCCTCGCGTCCTTCGGGGAACTCCTGTTGGCCGTGATTCTCTCGCTTCCACTGTTCGCGATCCTCATCTACAGAAAACGGACCGTTACGGGGATGGCTAGCGCGACGCTGTTCTGGCTCGCCGCCGAGGCCTTCTTCGCGCCGGTCGTCGCGTACGTCTACATCTCCTCGACCGTCGACGCGTCGAACAGCTCCGGCATCGACGAGGCAGTCGCGGGCATCCAGGGTGGGATCCTCCTGGTGCTGGCGTTCGTCGTCTGCATCCCACTGGGTATCGGCTTCTACGTGCTGTCGAAACGGGTACAGGAACGACCGACGGCAGAGGCCTGAATCACTGCCGACCCGGCGGAAGGCTCCCCGGCCAACCCGGTCCAAAACCGGGCTGCAGTCGCTGGTCGAACCGAAGCGGAACCGCAGAATAGGGCCTGCGCCGCTGGCCGGCGCAGTGGTTCCGGGTCGCTACCCGAACATCTGGCGCATCATCGGGTGCATCTCCATGAGCTGCTCCTCGGCGATCTCCTCGTACAGCTTGTACGTGATGGAGACTGTGAGCAGCAGGCCCGTCCCGGAGACGCCACCGATGGCGCCGAGCATGTTGGCCATGACCGCGAGCAGGCCGACGAGCGCACCGCCGATAATGGTCACCTGCGGGATGTACCGCTCCATGACCTTCTCGACGACGCCGACGTCCTGGCGGAATCCGGGGATCTGCATCCCTGAATTCTGAATCTGCTTCGCGGTGGCTTCCGGGCCCATGTCCGTGGTCTCGACCCAGAAGATAGCGAAGATCGCCCCGCCGCCGATCATGAAGCCGAGGTCGATCGCTACGCGGATCATGATTTGCCAGGTCTCGATACCGGCAGGCGTCTGGCCCGTGAACCACATCCAGTCCTGGGGCGTGTAGATCGGCGCGAGGTAGTACATCAGCCCGCCGATCGGGTCGCCGCTCTGCGTGTAGACGCCCAGCCAGTCGGGGCTGATCCCCTCGCGATTGAGCAGCTGGCCCAGGAACTGGATGTTCGCCTGCAGCGCGCGAACGAGGATCATCGGCAGGACGCTGGCGTAGATGAGCTTCACCGGGAAGCGACCACGCGCGCCCTTGACCCGGGCGTGGGAGAGCGGGATCTCGACGCGGACGGACTCCGCGTACACGACCACGACGAAGATGAATAGGGTGGTTGCGAGCGCGAGCAACTGACCCTCGCCGACGATGATCGTTTCGAGTCCGACGCCCGGAATTGGTCCTACCGCGATGTCACCGGTGAAGATCTTGAACCAGGTCACGAAGAACCCACCTTCGAGGCTCAAGAACCCCCCGACCAGGCGCTGGCTGACGCCGGCGATGATGAACAGTCCGACGCCGCTCCCGACGCCCCACTTCGAGACGATCTCGTCGAGGTAGAGGATCAGGAGCCCGCCGGTGACGATCTGTGCCATCAGCAGGATGCGAATGCCCGCGAGACTGACCCCGAGTTGACTCGCGACCTGTGGCGACGCCTGGATGAACCCGGCGTACACCATCGGCAGCGCGGTCAGGATCGTGACGATCACCACCAGGAGCTTCTGGAGTCCCTGGTAGAGGATCTGGTCTCGCGGGTCGTCGGTGTCGAGTCCGAGGAGGTTGGCGCCGCCCAGTAGCTGCAACACGATCGACGCAGTGACGATCGGTCCGATACCGACCTGCAGGATCGAGCCCTGCGAGCCGGCGAGGACGGTCCGGAACTGTCCGAACGCGTCGGTGTTGGTCGACATTCCCCACAGCGCGACGTTCGTGAGGAAGAAGTACAGGACGAGCACGGACGCGGTCCACGCCAGCTTCCGCTTAAACGGGACGTGGGACTCCGGTCGGCGGACGACCGGCATCCGTGCGAGCACCGGTTCGGCGACCTCCTTCCAACCCATTGCTTAGTCCCCGTCGGACTCCGGTGATACGTCTTCTGATTCGGCGGCCGCCTCGTCGGCGTCGCCGTCCTCGTCCTCGGCGGTCTCGGCGCGCTCGGAGAGGACGGCCTCGCCGCCGGCCTCCTCGATGAGGCCACGTGCGCTCGCGGAGAACGCGTCGGCGACGACGGTCAGCTCCCCGCGGACCTGCCCGCCGCCGAGGACCTTCACCGCGTCAGCTTCGAAGCCGTCCTCGACGATCTCGCGAGCGTCGAGCTCGTAGCCGCCGTCGGTCTCCTCGGCGAGGCCCTCCGCCGCGTACAGCGCGGCGTCCTCGTCGAGCTTGGAGGCGTTGATCTCGAGGACCTCCTCCTGGACGGACTGGGGTCGGCTGAAGCCGTGCTTGCCCAGCGGCTCGTAGTTGTGGAACTCGTGCTTGTCGCGGCCCGCGCGACCCCGACCGCCGCGGTGGCCGGCCCCACGCCGATTCTTGTGGGTACCGCCGCCGTGCGTGCGGGAGCCGCGCTGGCGTCGTTTCTTGCTCGTCATTGTTATCGCATCGCGGTGAGCAGCTCGTCGATCTGCTCCGTGCTGTGAACGCCGAGCTGGCCGCCCGTCGACGTGGGCTGCTTGATGCCCTCGTGACCGCCACGGGGCGGGTGCAGGCGCAGGACCGGGGACATCCCTTCCTCGCGGAGGGTCGTCTCCTCGGCGACCAGCGCTGCGGCCAGGTCGTCGGCGTCGTCGTAGTCGGTGTGCTCGTCGATCCACTCGTCGTCGGTGTCGGCGTCGCCCTCGAGGGGCTCGCCACGGGTACGGAGTAGCGTGGCGACGACCTCCTCGGACGGCTCGCCGTGGGCGACGACGTCGTGGACCTTCGTGATCATCCCCTCGTAGGTCTCCGTCGCGGGGACGAGCGTCGCGTGGTTGACGTGGTGGAGGTTCAGCATCTCGAGGGTGTCGACGACGTCCTCGGAGACGTTGACCTCGCCGCGGAGCTGGACGACCGCGTACATCACTCGATCACCTCGCGCTGTTCGAAGGCGTACTCGGGAACGCGGGCCTCCGCGGTCTTCCGGAGCGCGTTGAACGTCGCCTTCGCGAAGTTGACGGTGGTGCGGGTGTTCCCACTGGCCTCCGTCCACGCGTCCTCGATGCCGGCGAGCTCGAGCACCTTGCGGGGCGTCTCGCCGCCGGCGAGGCCCAGACCGCGCGGTGCGGGCTGGAGTTCGACGGTGACGGAGCCGGCCTTGCCCTCGGTGCGCAGCGCGACCGTGTGGGGACGGCCACAGCCACACTCCCAGGATCCACAGCCCCGCGAGACGTCGATGATGTTCAGCTTCGCGATCTCGATGGCCTTCTGGATCGCCGCGCCGACCTGGTCGTCGCGGCCTTCCGCGTAGCCGACGTAGCCGTCGCGGTTGCCGATCGCGACGACGCAGCGGAACTTCACGCGTCGTCCGGAGTCGGTCATCCGCTGGACCATGTTGATGTCCAGCACCTCGTCTTCCAGCCCGGGCAGGAGCCGGTCGGTCACCTCGGGCTCCTTCAGCGGGAGTCCCGAGTTGAGGGCGTCCTCCATCGTGTCGATTTCGCCCTCCTGGACCTGCCGGCCGAGCCGGGTGACCGGTTCCCAGCCGTCGTCGTTGTAGTTGTCTCCACTCATAGCAGCTCCTCGCGAAGTTCGTCGAAGTGCTCGGGCAGGTCCGCCGCGTCGAACTCGCCGCTGTAGAGCGGCTCGTCGAGCTGTTCGGCGTACTCGGCGATGTGCTCCCCGCGGTTGCGCTCCCAGTCGGGAAGCACCGCCTCGTTGTGGGGAATCTCCAGGCCCGCGTCGATCGCGCCCTCCTGGATCGCGAACACCTTGCTACCCGGTGTGGGGCTGTTCAGGCCGATGTCGAGCACGGCCTCCTCGATGCCTTCGTCGACCGCACGGGTTCCCGCGAGGAGCCCAGTCAGGTACGCGCTCGGAAGGTTCCCGGTCGGAGCCTCCCAGCCGTACTCGGCCAGGTCCGCGGAATGTGCGCTCACGACAGTCTCGTCGCCGTCGGGTCCGGTTGTGACCAGCTGCGCCCTGACGTGCCCGTTGCTCGTGCGCGCCACGAGTCGGGGCTTGCCGGATTTCAACAGGCGCAACCTCTGGTGGTAGTCCGTTCGGACCTCGCGCCGACGCCGCATCGGAACGTTGTATCGTGGTCCAGTTGCCATGCTAGTACTCACTCCTGTCTACGTCGATCTGGTATTCGTCCTCCGCGAAGTTGAGCAGACGGCGGACGTCGGGGAACTCGCCCCCGCGCGACTTGTTGTAGAGTGCGCGGTACTGGGCGGGCGTAAGGACGCCGTCGTCGCGAAGCTCGCGGAGCGTCTGTCGCTGGGCACGCGCGGTGCGTTTCCAGCGATCTTTCTCGGACTGGCGGCCGCCGGCCTTTCCCTTGCGGGAGCCGGCCCCGGTCTGGTGGCCGTACGCGCGCTTCTCGGAGCGCTCGCGGGCTTTGCCACGGGAGTTGCCGGACTTGGGCTTGGCACGCACCACGCCCTCGTCGACCAGCTCCCGGATGTCCTCCCGGGTGATGGCGTCGACCAGTTCGTCCTGTTCCTCGGGGTCGAGCCAGACGCGGTTCTCGCCGACGTCGAGGACGTCTGCCGCGAGCCGCTTCTGGGCGCTGAGGTCGGTCATTACTCGCTCACCTCGACTTCCTCGTAGGTGGGGTTGAGCACGCGGATGCCGGCCTCCTCGGCCTCGTCCTCGATGCGCTCGCGCTTGCGACCGCCGACGCCGGAGGCGATGCGTACCGCCTCGGTCTCGCCGTCGACGCCCTCGAGGTCGTCCGGGTTGTGGACGCGGACCTCCTCGAAGCCGCTCGGGTGGCGACCGCGGACCGCCTCGGGCGAGCGGAAGCCCGCCTCGACGGTGTCGCCCTTGCCCTTGATGCCGCGGCGCTGCTTCGAGAGCCCGCCGCGGGGCGCGCGCCAGGAAGTGGGCACGCGCTTCTTCTTGTGGTAGTCCTGGCGGTTGAACTGCGGCGTGGACACGGCGGCCCGACGCTGGAGGAGGCGCTCCTCCTCGTCGGAGAGGTCGGGCGTCTTGTCGGCGTGGCCACGGGGCTGCAGTTCGGTCTCGACGTCCTCGGCTTCCGCCTCGGGAGCCTCGTCCTCGACCTCGCCTTCCGGCTCGGCCTCGACGTCGAGGTCCCCGACGTCGGCCTTGATCCGGGCCGCCAGCGCGTTGCCGATGCCCTCCACGTCGGAGAGTTCGGACTGGCTGGCCGCGCGGACCTCCTGGATCGTCGTGTAGCCCGCGTCGCGCAGCGCGTCGGCCTTGCTGGCGCCGACGCCGCTGATGTCGTCGAGTTCGCGGTCGTCTTCCTCGGCCTCCTCGGCCGCGGCGTCGCTGGAGGCACTGTCCTCCTCGTCGGCCTCCTCCGAGGCTAACTCGTCGGACTCGACGTCGCCCTCGGGTTCGTCGTCGACCTCGAGGTCGCCGACGTCGTCCTTGATGCGGGCGGCGAGTGCGTTACCGATGCCATCGACCTCGGAGAGGTCGTCGGCGGAGGCGGCCCTGACGTCCTCGACGGACTCGTAGCCGGCCTCGCGCAGGGCGTCGGCCTTGCTGGCACCGACGCCAGCGATGTCTTCGATACTGGATGGGTCGCTCATTTAGGCACCCCCTTTGCTGGGCTTCTGCGTGATGTAGACGCCGTCCTGGAAGACGCGAACGTCCTTGTCGTTCACTCGCGTGAGCTGTTCGATGTCGGCGGCGGTCTGGCCGACGGCCTCCTTGTCGGGGCCGGAGACGGTGATCTCCTCTTCGTCGACCTGGACCTGGGTGTCGTCGCCGTGGATCGGCGCCCGTCGCGGGGCGCGCTCGCCGAGGAAGTTCTCGATGACGACTTCCTCGCCCTCCACGGAGACCTGCATCGGGAAGTGGTTGTAGAACACTTCCATCTCGTAGGTCCAGCCGTCGGAGACGCCGTGGAACATGTTCGAGACGTGGGACTCGAAGGTGCCCAGCGTCGACATGGTCTTGGCGTCGTCCGCGTCGCTCTCGATGACCACGGCGTCGACGGACTCGGTGTCCGGGTCCTCCGCGGACTCGTCGGCGCCGTCGGCCACGACCTCGACCGTCTCGATGGAGACCGAGACGTCGGGGTACCAGAGCCGCCGCGAAACGCTACCGTTGTCGCCCGAGACGCTGACGTCGAGGTGGTCGATCTCGACGTCGACGTCCTCGGGGATCGGGAGTTCTGTTCGTGGCATTAGTATACGTAGGCGATCACCTGCCCGCCGACCCCTGCCTCACGAGCCTCGTAGTGGCTCATGATCCCGTGACTCGTCGTCACGACGAGGGCGCCGTAGTCCCGAGCGGGGAGGAACCGCTTCTCCCACTTCTCGAACTCGTCGGCACCCGCGGAGTAGCGGGGCTTGACGGGACCGCAGTCGTTGATCGCGCCGTTCAGTTCGACCTCGAAGCGACCGGCCTTGCCGTCGTCGACGTGCTCGAAGCCCTCGATGTAACCGCGGTCGTAGAGGACCTCCAGCACGCTGCCGACCTCCTCGGAGGCGGGCGATACCTCGTGGGTGAGGTGCCCGACGCTCTCGGCGTTGTCGAGCCCCGAGAGCGCGTTCGCCAGTGGATCGTCTGCCGTCATTGTTATCGGTACTTCTTGAAGCCCATGTCCCGGGCGATCTCGCGGAAGCACTGTCGGCACAGCCAGATGTCGTACTTGCCGACGAGGCCCTGCTCGCGTCCGCAACGG
Organism: Salinarchaeum sp. Harcht-Bsk1; assembly: GCF_000403645.1. Classification (NCBI taxonomy): domain Archaea; kingdom Methanobacteriati; phylum Methanobacteriota; class Halobacteria; order Halobacteriales; family Natronoarchaeaceae; genus Salinarchaeum; species Salinarchaeum sp. Harcht-Bsk1. The sequence continues at coordinate 2,438,045 of NC_021313.1, read as the reverse complement.
CGGCAGGCCTCGAGCTGGCCGGTACGCTTCTCGGCGTGCTCGCCCGTGTCCTGGGACGTGTCTTGTTCGCTCTCGCTCATGCTGTCACCTCTACGTCGTAGGTCGACTCGACGAACGCAATGGCGTCCTCGGGATCGAGGCGGTGGTTCGCCGGGATCGAACGGGTCTCCGCGTCGCGCTTTGCGACCCGGTAGCCCGGTCGAACGAGGTTCACCGTCACGTCGAGCCCGAAGATCCCGATCGAGGGGTCGTACTCCTGGCTCGGGAACTCGGTGTGCTCGGCGATGCCGAAGCTGACGTTGCCGGTGTCGTCGAACTGCTGCTTCGAGACGTCGGCGATCGGCAGCGCGGTCTCGAGGAACTCGTGGGCGTCCTCGCCGCGCAGCGTCACCTTCGCGCCGATGGGGTCGCCATCGCGGATCCCGAACTCCGGCTCGGCGGTCTTCGCGACCGTCCGGACCGGCTGCTGACTCGTTATCTCGCCGAGGATGTCCTCGGCCAGCGCGAGCGGCTCACCGCCCTCGCCGACGCCCATGTGCACGACGACCTTCTCGACGGTCGGCTCGCGCATCTCGTGGAACTCCGACTGGCTCATTCGTCGTCACCTCCCTCGTCCTCGGCGGACTCGTCGTCCGCGTCGGCGTCGGAATCGCCAGTGGCCTCGTCCGCTTCGTCGGTCTCGTCCGAGGCGTCCTCGTCGGACACGAAGTTCTCGTCGATCACGACGACGTACTCCTCGACGGTCTCGAAGGTCTCCCCGTCGAGCGCGTCGACGACGACGCGGTTCGGGGAGCTCCCCGCGGCCACGTCGATCGTCTCCAGTTCGCCGATCTGGCCGGCGTGCTGGCCGCGGACGGCAGTCACGAGTTCGCCCTCCTCGTAGGGGAAGTGGGCGACGATCTCGCCGTCCTCGTTGTCGACGACCAGGGAGTCCTTGGGCGCGTAGTCCGCCCCGGCCTCGACGACGAGCGTCTCGCCGTCGTGGAGGGTTAGCTGGACGTCGCCGCCGGCGATGTCTCGCTTGCCGACGACCTTGCCGAGCTTCGAGCCCGCAGCCTCCTCGTCGATCTCGGAGAGGGCGAGTCGACCGCCCTCGTCCGGGAAGACGCGGTAGTACTCCTCGCGCTCGAGGAACGCCAGGATGTCGAACATCCCAATCGGGCGGCCCTCGTCGCTGACGCGGTCGCCGTTCACGCGAACGGAACCGGCGTCGAGTGCGTAGCGGGCCTCCTTGCGGGAGTCGACGTAGCCGAGGACGTCCCGCAGCAGGACGACCAGCGGCACGCCGTCCTCGCCGTGGGGGCCGGCGTCGGCCTTGACGGTGAACGTCTCGGTCTTTCGCTCGACCGGCCAGGACTTCGGCACCGAGAGGCGCTTCTGGTGGTTACTCATGCTTCGTCCTCCCCGCGAATGCGGGATTCTCGCTCGGGATCGCGGTCGACCTCGAGGCCAGTGACCTTGAGGTTCGATGCGTCGAGTGGTCGCGGGACCTCCTCGCCGTCGGCGGTCTCGACCGTGACGTCCTCGACGTGGACGACCGCGTCCTTGAGGTCGACGCGCAGCACCTCGCCGGACTCGCCGGCGAAGTCGCCGCGCATGACCTCGACCGTGTCGCCCTGGTTGACGCGCACGCGGCGCGTGCCGTACTCCTCCCGGAGATCGTCGGCGAGCGTCGAGCGAACCTGATCGTGGCGCTCGTGCAGATCCGCGTTCGCGGTCTGGTTTCGCTGGGTGCGTGGTTGCTTGCTCATACTATCACTCTCATACGATCATCGTCGCGGCGCTCGCGATGGTGCCGAACCGCTCGGCGACCTCGCGTGCGACGGGACCCTTGATCTCGGTTCCGCGGGGTTCCTCGTTCTCGTCGATGATGACGGCCGCGTTGTCTTCGAACTTGACGCGCTGGCCGTCGGGTCGCCGGATGGACTTGCGCTGCCGGACGACCACTGCCTCGAGCACCTGGCGACGCATCTCGGGCGTCCCCTTGGTGACCGACACGGTGATCTTGTCGCCGAGGCCCGCCTTCGGATGGCGGTTCTTCGTCCCGCTGTAACCGTGGGTACTGATGACTTTCAGCTCTCGTGCGCCGGTGTTGTCGGCACAGGTGACGATCGAGCCCTTCTCGAGGCCCTGGGTGACGTCGGCGTTGAGCGCCTCCATCAGGCGTCACCTCCGCTGACCACGTCGACCACGACGTGGCTCTTCGTCTTCGAGAGCGGTCGACACTCTGCAATCTTGACCGTATCGCCCTCCTCGATACCCTCGAGGACGCCCGGCACGTGGGCCGGGATCCGGGAGCGACGCTTCATGAGCCGGTCGTACTTCTCGACCGGGACGTCGTACTCCCGCTGGACGACGACGGTCCGATCCATGTCCGTCGAGACGACCTCCCCTTCGAGGACCTGACCCCGAACGGAGAGTTCGCCGTGGAACGGACACGTCTCGTAGTCGTAGTCCTCCGGGTTCTCTGGCTCCGGAGGCGCTGATACGTCTAATCCTATCGCCATGTGGAATCACTCCGTGTCTCCGTCCGCTCCGCAGGATGCGCGTGGAGCCGCGCTCCATCCACCGTAACGTGGGCCGCGCTCTCGCCGGCCGCCGCGGAGTCGGCGGCCAGTTTGAACGCAGTCCCCGACCCCTTGCGGGCGCCCTCGTTGGGCGAGCTCGCGCCGTCGGCAGCTTCATCTGTGAGCACGAATTCGAACGTCGTTCCACGCTTTGGGACCTGACGAACCCGCGTCTCCCCGCCGGCGGCCCCCTCGCGGTGGCCGCGGATCGAGAGCGTCGACGTCGTCTCGGCGACGACGCGACCAGCGATACCGGTCATGCCGGAATCGCTGGCGTCGGCTACCCGGACGGGCAGACCGACCAGCTCGTGTCGGGGAAGCGACGCGGGCGTCAGGCTCATTCGTCGAGGTCTCCCTCCTCTCGCTGAATCGTCTTGATCCGGGCGACTGCGCGCCGGAGCTCCTTGATGCGGCCAGGGTTCTCCGGTGCACCACCCGCTGCCTGGACGGCCTTGGCGTTGAGCAGCTCCGTCTGGAGCTCCTCGAGCTCGGCCTCCCGCTCGGCGGGCGTCATGTCCCGAACCTCGACGGGGTGAATCTCGGTCATTCCTCGTCACCCTCCTCGTCGGCGTCGTCAGCGTCGGCCTTCTCGGCCTCGTCGTCCGCTTCGGTGTCCTCGTCGTCGGATTCGGCCTCGTCGGCCTCCTCCATCTCCTCGACGAGCTCCTCGGCCGCTGCCTCGGTCTCCTCGTCCAGGTCTTCCTCGACGGACTCCTCGAGTTCCTCGAGCTCCTCGGCGACGTCGTCGTCATCCGGGATCTCGGGGTCCTCGAACTCCTCGCCCTCGACGACTTCTTCGGGGAGGTCAGCCTCACCCGTCGCCTCGTCGGCGTCGGCGGCTGCGTCCTCGAGTTCCTCGAGGTCCTCGTCGTCGGGCTCCTCGAGCAGTTCCTCGACGCCTGCCTCGGCCTCCTCTGGCTCGAGGCTCTCCGTCGAAGCGCCCTCGGCGATCTCGAAGTCGTCGGGCAGCTCCGCGCCCGGCGGGATGATCTTGACCGTCACGCCGATCGTGCCGAGCTTCATGACGGCGACGCCCTGGCCGTGGTCGACGACCTCCTCGGCGGGCTCGCCGTTGTGCTTGATGTAGCCGTCGGAGAACTTCTCGACGCGGCCACGTGCGCCCGTGACCTTCCCCGACAGGACGATCTCCGCACCGAGCGCGCCCGCGTCCATGATCCGCTCGAGCGTCGTGTGGCCGGCCTTGCGGAAGTACCAGCCGCGCTCGAGGGCGTTCGCGAGGCGGTCGGCGACGATCCGGGCGTTGAGGTCCGGTTCGTCGACCTCCTGCACGTCGATCTGGGGATCCTCGAGGTCGAACTCCTCCTCGAGAGTCGTGGTGATCGAACGGATGTTCTCACCGCCCTTGCCGATCACCATACCGGGCTTCTCGGCCTTGAGGACGATCTGGGTGCCCATCGGCGTCTTGGCGACGTCCATGCCGCCGTAGCCGGCGCGACCCAGTTCGTCGGCGAAGAACTCGTCGATCTGGCTCCGCTGGAGGCCGTCCTCGATGAACTGGTGTTCGTCCGCCATCAGGCGTCACCTCCGTCGTCCGTGCTCTCGGCGAGCACGATCTCGACGTCGACCTCCGGCGAGTTCCAGGCGCCCGCCCGCCCCATCGCGCGGGGCTTGCGACCCTGGGTCTCGCCGACCTTGTGGGAGGCGACGTGGACGATTTCCATCGTCTCGCCGTCGAATCCCTGGTGTTCGGCGTTCGCGATCGCGTTCTCGAGCAGGTCGAGGAAGCCCTCGCTGGCCTTCTCCGGGTAGCGGCCGGCGTCCCAGCCGTCGATGTCGGATCGGTGTCCGACGCCGCTGTTGTGCTCCCGGAAGGGGACCGACTGCTCGCCGGCCACGACGTCCTCGAGGTACGCAACCGCGTCCTCGGCCGTCTGGCCCTTGATCTCGCGGGCGATCGCCTTGCTGTGCTTCTGGCTCATCTGGCGCTCCCGGAGCATCGCTTTCGCCGTCGTGTCCGGGTCCGCGTCCACGCTGTAGCTGATTCCCATCCTGTCACCTCACTTGAGTGGTACGAACTTCGAGGACCGGGTGGCACCGATGCCTGCCTGGCCGTGCTCGACCTTGCCCCGGGTCTGCTGGAACTCGCCCAGGTAGTGACCGAGCATCTCGGGTTCGACGTCGACGCGCTCGAAGTCCTGACCGTCGTGGACGGCGAACGTGAGGTTCACCATCTCGGGCAGGATCGGCATGTCGCGCAGGTGCGTCCGGAGCGGCGACTGGGCCGTCTCCTCGGGCTCGGCCTCGCGGGCGTCCTCGAGGAGCTTCTGCTTCTCGGGGGAGAGCCCGCGCTCGATACTTCGCCGCTGGCGTGCGGGGAGCAGTTCCGCGACGTCCTCGACGCTCATGTCCTGCAGCTCGTCGAGCGTGTGGCCACGGAAGGTGAACTCGCCCTCGTGACCGGTTCTGTAACCTGATTCACTCATTCGTCACCACCTCGTCCCGTCCGACGAGACGCGATGTCGCCGACCTTGCGGCCCGGCGGTGCGTCCCGGGAGACGCTCTTCGGGCGCCCCGGGTGCTGTCGTCCGCCGCCACCGAACGGGTGGTCGACGGCGTTCATCGCGACGCCACGGACCCGCGGCCAGGTCATCGCGCGCGATTTGACCTTGTGGTACTTGTTGCCGGCCTTGACCATCGGCTTCTCCGTCCGGCCACCGCCCGCGACCACGCCGATCGTGGCGCGGCAGTCGGGGTCGAGGCGCTTGACCTCGCCACTCGGTAGCTGGACGACCGTAACGGATCGATCGTGCGTGACCACGCGTGCGCTCACGCCGCTGGCGCGCGCGAAGGTCCCGCCGTCGCCCGGGTTGGACTCGACGTTACAGACCGGCACGCCCTCCGGGATCTCCGCCAGGGGCAGCGTGTTGCCGGGCTCGATCGACGCCGAAATGCCGACCTGAATCTGGTCGCCGACGCCGACGCCCTCCGGCGCGAGGACGAGGCGCTGGTCGCCGTCCTCGAACTGGACCTGGGCGATCGGCGCGGAGCGGGCCGGGTCGTGTTCGATGTCGACGACCTCGCCGCTGACCAGGTCGTCGTCTTCGTTCTTCTTGTGCTGCTTGTCGGACTTGTAGCGGTGGGAGGGCGCTCGGAAGACCGAGCCGCCGCGTCCTCGCCGCTGTCCACGGATGCGTCGTCCCATTGTTAGAACACCCCGATGCGGGAGGCGACCTCGTCGGCGTCATAGTCCTCGCCGAGTTCGACGATCGCCTTCTTGTATCCCTTCATCGTCACGTGGGCGTTGACCGACGTGACCTCGACTTCGAACTGCTCCTCGACGGCCTCGGCAATCTCGGGCTTCGCGGCGTCGGTGCGAACCGCGAACTGGAGCTTGTTCTCGAAGTCCATGTCGTTCATCGCCTTCTCGGTGACGAGCGGATGCTTGATCACTGCCTTCCCGGAGTTCGCGCTCATCGCATCTCACCTCCTGTGAGATCGATGAGGTCGTCGCGCGTCTCGCGTGCGACGGAACTCATCGCTCGCTCACCTCCTCGAGTGCGGCCTCGGTGTACACCGTGAGCCGACCGGCGTGCGTGCCGGGTGCGAGGTCCTCGGCGTTGACCTCCGCGGCGGTTGCCACGTCGGCGCCCGCGAGATTGCGGGCCGCCTTCGAGGGACCGGCCTCGCTGGAGGTCACGAAGAGGATCGACTTGGGTTCCTGCGTCCGGCGGCCACGGGTCGTCCCCTGGCCGGCGCGGATCGAGCGACCCTCGTCGGCGCGCTCGACGTCGGCGTCGAGGCCCGTCGCCTCCAGGAAAGAAACGACCTCCTGGGTCTTGACGAGGTCCTCGAACTCGTCGTCGACGACGATCGGGGTCTCGAGTTCGTCGTCGAACTCGTGACCGCGCTCGCGCACGCGTTCGGCGTCCGCGGTGGCCGCGATGGCCGAGCGGATCGCCGCCTGGCGCTCCTTGTCGTTGACGTCGAGACCGCGATCTTTCTCCGCCTTCGGCGGGTGTGCGCTACGGCCACCGACGGTCTGGGGCACGCGGCGGGCCACCCCGTTCTGCTGGGGAACGTGAGCCATGCCGCGGCCACTACCCTGGGACTCCGCGGGCGTGCGGAGACCAGCGTAGTCGTCGGCACCGTAGTCCTGCGTCCGGTTTGCCTGTGCGGCGAGGACGGCGCGCTTGATGAGGTCGGGCCGGTAGTCGGCGTCGAACACCGACGGAAGGTCGACCTCGCCCGCGGCCTCGCCATCCAGGTCGTGTACTGTCGTCATTGATTATCCCTGGTTGGATGCCGTCGAGACGTGGCGCACCTCGGGGTCGAGGCGCGGCTGGTCTCCGGGGCGGACTGCCGGCCGGAAGCGGAGGAGCCGCTTGTCCGGACCGGGCAGCGAGCCCTTGACCAGTGCGTAATTGCCCTCGACCTCGCCGTAGTTGACGAAGCCGCCCTCGGGCGTGACCTCGTCGTCGCCGGCGTCGACGAGGCGCTTGTTCAGTTCGGTTCGCTGGTGGTACCCCGTCTGTCCCTGCTGGGGGACCGTCGAGCGAACGCGGGAAGGGTTCCACGGGCCGAGGTTGCCGATGCGTCGGCGCCACCCCTGGCGTGCGTGCTTGCCCTTCCGCTTCTGGACGCCCCAGCGCTTTACGGGGCCCTGGGTGCCCTTGCCCTTCGTGACGCCCGCGACGTCGAGGTACTCGCCGGCGCGGAAGACGTCGGTCATCGAGTGCTCGCCGCCCTCGGTGACCAGGTCGACGCCGTGGTCGACGCGGTCGGCGATCGAACCGCCGCCGATCCGCGTCTCCATCACGTCGGGGGTCGTCCGGGGGACGCCTTCGAGTTCGTCAGGGGAGGTGTGAGTGATCGCTCGCAGCTCACTGATCTCACCGTTTTCGGCGAGCTCGCGAAGCTCCTCGGCCTGGGCCTCGAAGTCGTGGCCCTCGGGGACGTCGAGCGCCCGCTCGAGTTCGGGGCGCGCGTCGTCGGTCCAGACCTCCGTCGTCGGACGGAGTCCGTATGGTGTGTCCTCGTACGCTCGCAGCGCGACCGCGTACATCGGCGGCGTCTCCACGACGGTGACCGGAACAGTCTCCTCCATCCCTTCGCGGGGGGAGCCAGACTGGTCGTTGATCACCACGACGTGGGACATGCCCGCCTTGTACCCGGCGAAGCCCTGCAGCGTCGGCTGTCCGTCGGCGTCCGGCCACGAGTTGAAGCGCGGGACCTCCGAGGCCGCGCGCTTGCGTGGACCGAACCCCATCGAGCCTTTGCGTGGTCGGCTGGGTTGTGGCATTGTGTCACTCCGTGAGCGTGCAGGTAGCGAGCGACGCGAACAGAGCCTCCTCCGTTCGCACCGTCTCACTGCCTTGGTTCGGGATCGTGTTGAGCCAGCAGTCGAACCCACCCGGCGTGGGGTCGACGTCCGCGTCGCCTGACGACTCGATCGCGCGACGAAGCGCACTCGGTGAGTCGTCGACCGAATCGGCGTCGACGTCGAGGATCTCCGGAAGCCCCCGCTCGGGCGCCCCCAGCGCGAGGGTGAGCCCCTCGGTTTGGAGATGTCCGACGAGGTCCGTCAGTCGGGTCGCGGTCAGCGGCGTCCCGTGGCGGGACGCGGCGATGCGACACGTGTTCCGGGAGTCCTCGATGGCCGTCGGCAGGTCCGCGCGATCAACCTCGAAGCCCGGGAGGGGCTCGTCGACGATCTTGGCGCGGACCGGTCGTCGCGAAGAGACCCTGACGGTCACACGCTCCCCCTCGCCGATGTCCCGTTCGTGGGGAACCGGCAGGGAGATCGGGTGTTGCACGCCGCAATTGACCCGTACGCGCCCATCAGGTCCGACCTCGGTCACGATACCCTGTCTCAACGACCCCGGACCGCTCGATCCGGAGCCGGTCCGTGAAGAGGCGTGGAGCGGCGGCAGGACGCCCGCGTACTCCAGTTCGTCCCGTTCCCCCCAGGCCTCCTTTCGGAGGTACGGGGGCGTTGCGGCGTACCGCAACACGGTGCGAACGAACCCGCCGTCCATCGAGCCGGTCTCGCCCGCCGGGTCGTCGAAGACGACCAGGCGATCCACCCGGTAGATCGTCGCCGCGCGGGCGACGTAGCCGAGCTTGCGAGTTGCCTCGCGTTTGTCCTCGGCTTCCCGGGCGAGGGACGACGGCACGAGTACGCTGACGTGCATGCCGTGACGCTTCCACGCCTCGCCACTAGACTGTAGCGATGTCTTCCTGATCCGGTATTAAAAGGGTGCCGCTTCCGATTTGGCGTGCGGCGGCGTCACACGGCTCGCATCGGGCAAATGGGAGTAGTTGGCGAATAGCCAGCTGCCAATCGAATAACGAACGGGCGGGAAAACCATCTTTACAAAGGCGCGAATGGGCTGGAATATGAGCGAGACGGAGCCGGCGGATACGAACGTGACCGAGCGGCAGGTTCCCCACGGCAGCGTGGTCGTGTTCGTGGGCATCGCGCTGCTCGCCCCGCCGATTGCTGGTATCATGGTAGCCGTCCACCCGTTTATCTGGTTCGCGGTGGGTCTGGGACTGATCGTCGGCGGCGCGTCGATGGACAGCACGCGGACGGTCACCGTCTCCGAGGAATCCCCCCGGATCAACTGCGAGAACTGTGGCGCCCGAGTTCCCGGTGACGAGCCTGTTTGTGAGTACTGCGACGAGCCGCTTCCGACGTCGACGGGCTATCAGCAGACCCTCGACGAGTGGGCGACCGAAACGGCGTGAGGAACCCAGACACACTCGGCTACCCTCGCAGGATGTACCGTCCGGACCCCCACTCTGCCACTCGGACTCCCAGCAAGCGGGAATGCGGCGGGAGGCTTTGAGCGTCGAACCCGAAGTGAGAGCGAATGACCACCGCAGACGCGCGGAGCCCGAGGTCTCCCGCCGTCGCACGCACGTTCACCGACCAGCGGGACCGCACGATACACCTCCGGCAATACGAGCGGGGGCTGGACCCGCTCGAAGACTTCTACGAGTACTTCGACGACGAGTCGCGCGCTCAGGGAATTCCGCCTCGATCCGCGCCACGGCGGAGCGCCTGGATCGAGGACCTCCTCGAAGGACACAACGTCGTCGCCTGGCACGAGGAACCGGAGGACGCACCGGATGCGACCGAGCGGATCGTCGGTCACGCGGTGCTCGTTCCCTACGGCGACGCCGAGGCCGAACTCGCGATCTTCGTCCGGCCGGACTACCAGTCCGCCGGCATCGGAACCGAACTCGTTCGGAGTCTCCTGGCGCTGGGCCGGTCGGAGGGCGTGGAGCGCGTCACGCTCGTCGTCGAACCGTCGAACACGATCGCCGTCAGCCTCTACCGGACGGTCGGCTTCTCGGTGACGGACAAGCACCGCGGCGAGTTCCAGATGGCCCGCGAACTGTAGCTGCGTACCTCTCCCTCAGGGCACCAGTTCGACGACGTCGCGGAGCGTCTCGTCCGGGTCGCCGGTCGCCGAGAACTCCGCGCCCACGTAGCCGTCGTAGCCGAGTTCGTCCAGCGCCGTGAGAATCCGCTCCATCGCCAGTTCCCCGGTCCCCGGCTCGTTGCGGCCAGGTGCGTCGGCGAAGTGGACGTGCTCGACGTGGTCGATCGTGGATTCGAACGTCGGGACGACGTTGCCGTGTTCGCGTTGCTGGTGGTAGACGTCGAGCAGGAAGCCGACGTTCGGCGAGTCCACCGCCTCCGCGATCGAGTAGGCCTCGCCGGGATCGGTGAGGAAGTACCCCGGGTGGTCGTCGACGGCGTTCAGGACCTCCGGGACGACCGTCACGCCAGCGTCCTCCGCGGCGGGAGCGACCGACCGGAACGTCTCGACGATCGCGCTCCGCTGCTCGTGGCGGGGCACCGTCGGCTGGCGCTGCCCGACGACGGCGAGGCAGTTCCGGGCGTCAGCGGCCGCCGCAGCCTCGATCGACGATTCGAGTTCCGCGATAGACTGCTCGACGCTCCCGGGATCGACGATCGCCGGCGCGACGTTGTCGATGCCCACGGTCTCGCCGCTGGCCTGCAGGACCGCGACGTCGATGCCGTGATCGGCAGCGTGATCGCGAGCCTCCTCGGGGGATAGCTCGCCGAGGTCGAGGATCTCGATGGCGTCCGCGCCCGCCGCGGCGACGCGTTCGATCTGCTCGGCGGTCGACGCCTCGGGGAAGAAGCCCCAGGGCACGACGGAGAGGTTCACTGGTCGGCCTCCCCGGCGTCGGTTCCGTCGTCGATCGCTGCGGGCTGGACCCGTCCGTCAGCGTCCAGCGCCTCGTTCGCGGCCATCGTGAGCGCGAACGTGTCGAAGGCGTCGTCGTACGTGGAGCGGATGGGAGACGGGTCGCCCGCAGCGACCGCCTCGACGAACGCGTCGACCTCGACGGCGTAGGGATTGACGTCGAAGGACTCCTCGATGTCCTCGCCGTCGACCGTGCCGGTGATCTCCTCCTCGGTGATCCGGAGCGTCGCGCCGTCGGCGACGACCTCGAGGTGTGCGTCGTGGTCCTCGGCGGCACAGGTCGTCGAGACGTGGCTGATCGCGCCGGACTCGTGCTCCATCGTGACGGACGTCGAATCCGCGAAGTCGACGGCGTCCACGAGGCGGTGAGAGCCTGCGCCCGAAACGGCCTCGACGTCACCAGCGAGCAGGCGCACGGTGTCGTAGACGTGCGTGGCCTGCTCGACGATCTGTCCGCCCGATTTTTCGAACTCGCGCCACCAGTGGCCGTCGTCGCCGGGGACGCCGCCCCACCAGCGGCCCTCGATGGTGGCGACTGTACGGCCGTCGAGGAGTTCCTGGGCGCGCTCGACGCCCCGGGAGTAGCGCCAGTCGTAGCCGACGCCGGCGAGCACGTCCGCGGCATCGATCGCCTGGTGGATCTCCCGCGCCCGATCGACCGAGAGTGCGAGGGGCTTCTCGACGAACAGGTCGATCCCGCGCTCGGCCGCAGCGATCTCGGCGGGGCCGTGCGCGAACGGCGGGATGCAGACGAAGACCGCGTCGAGGTCCTCGCCGTCGTAGAGCTTCTCGTGGTCGGTGTAGGCCGTCGCGTCGAAGCGCTCGGCGGCCTCGCTGGCTGCAGCCTGGTTGACGTCGCAGATGCCCGCGACCTCGACGTCGTCCCGTGCCTCGACGATGTCGAAGTGCTGCCACTCCGCGATGCCGCCGGCGCCGACGAAGCCGATGGTGACTGTCATCGATTGGGGATCCTGCGTGCTGACCCATGAACGGTCGGGCCGGCGAGCGGGTTGCCGGCATCCCCGGAGACATCGACCTGGAACCGCCGCGGGCGTCGAATCGCTTCCAGCCTCGCTCGCTGTTGCCTGGGTGCCCGTCGCCGGTCCTGGTCGATCGTTCCGGTCGACGAGACCAGAACGATTTTGTCTGTACCGTGGTGACGCGGCACGTAATGGTCGATCCGAACGGCCCGCTCGCGTGGGGATTCTTCGTCCTCGCGGCACTGTTCCTCTTCGCCGTGATGGGTGTCGACCTGGTGAGCGTGGTGATCGTCGGCCTGTTCACGCTTGGAGCGATGGGGTACTACGGCAGGGATGGTAGCTAGACCGCCGGTAGCAGGGAACCGGCGATCGAATCGGGGCCTTTCTCGACCGCACCACGAAACCCCTATCCCCGCCGGGGCGTATTCTCGGTACATGACGCTGGAGGATCTGGAAGCCGATGTGCAGGCCACATACGACGCGCTGAACGAGGACCTCGAACTGGCGCTCGACGAGGAGACGCGCCGCGAGCTGACGATGCTCCAGACCGTTCTCGACGCCGAGGACGCCGACGAGATCGTCAAGCGCGCGGTCCACCTCTTCTTCCAGTCCACCGTCGAGACGGGCCGGCTCGACTTCCACCTCCGGAGCACCTACGACGTGACCTACGACGAGTACCTCTCGGGCATGACCTACGACGAGATGACCGGGGCGGGCCAGTTCCCCCAGCCCGCGGAGAACGACGATCGACGCTACCAGTTCTGAAGCCCGTGCACTGCGGGGAGTTCAGTGCTCCCTGACGCCCCTGACTGCCTGCACGGCGTCCGCGAACGTATCGACGCCCATCGACACCTCCCGCTCCCGGACGTCCAGCGGCGGCAGAAACCGGATCGTACTGTAGCCACAGCCCAGGAGCAGGAGGCCGCGCTCGAAACACTCGCGGACGATCGCGTCGCGGCGTTCCTTCTCGTCGAACTCCACCGCGAGCATGAGGCCGCGGCCGCGGACGTCGACGGCACCCGGCAGGTCGGCGTCGGCGAGCAGGTCGAGGAACTGCTCGCCCCGGGCGGTCGCGTTCGCGAGGAGATTCTCCTCCTCGATGACGTCCAGCGTCAGCACGCCCTGGAGCGAGGCGAGCACGTCGCCGGCGCCCCACGTCGAAGAGAGTCGGCCCTCCGTCTCGGGGAACGTGTCCGAGTCCGCGATCGTCGCACCGACCCGGAGCGCCTTCGCAGAGGCGATCACGTCGGGCTCGATGGGGCCGTGGTCGACCGCCCAGAAATCGCCAGTCCGGCCGATGCCCGACTGGATCTCGTCGACGACGATCGGGATGTCGTGGAGCGCGGCGAGGTCGGACAGCTCTTCGAGGAACGGGTCGGAGGGGATGCGGTAGCCGCCCTCGCCCTGAATGGGTTCGACGATAATGTAAGCGACTTCGTCGGCCGGCAGGTGGCCAGCGTTCGGATCCAGTTTGCGACGGAGGACGGACGAGTCGCCACCGTCGACGAAGAAGCCGCAGTCGCAGGTCCCAGGATCGGTTCCGGCGTCGTCGCAGTACGGAGCGTCGACGATGCCGCCGACGTCCGGAAACGTGTGGCGGTGGACTTGCTTCGAACGGTTGAGCGAGAGTGCACCGAGGGTGCGGCCGTGGAAGGCACCCTCGAACGTGATCCCGCGCCGACCGCCGGTGTCGTCGTAGCAGATCTTGATCGCGTTCTCGACCGCCTCGGCGCCGGAGTTCGAGAGGAAGACGGTATCGAGCCCGTAGTCTGAAGACCGGTCGGCGAGGCGATCCTGGAGCTGGGTGGGACCGGGGAACTCGGGCTCCGCTGGCCCTCCCTCGCCACCTGCGACGTAGAAGTCCTGGCCAGCGATCTTCGCAGGGTCGGGAACGTCGAACGCGTCGAGTTTCTCGCGGATGCGGCGGTTCTCGTAGCCCAGTGGCGCGGCGCCGACGTGACTGGTGAAATCCAAGAGCACGTTGCCGTCGACGTCCGTACAGAAGGGGCCAGCGGCGGGCGCCGTGTGGTCCCAGACGAACTCGTAGACGTGCGTCGAGGGGGCAGCGTGTTCGTGGTGTGCCTCGACCCAGCGGCTCGCTCGTGCTCCCGGCACGCTCCTCACCGACGGCTCCGCGCTGGCGCGGTCCATGCCAGATGTTTACGGACGATCGTGAAAAATCCGGGGACAAGCGCCGCGACACTCCTGTACAGATCCGTCGATTAGAGCACGACGAACAGCGTCGCGACGGCGGCGACGACGAGCAAGATCGCGGAGCGGATCGCGACCTCGCGGGCGAACCGATGATCGCCGCCGAGCGCAGTGAGCCCGACCTTCACGACGATGGAGGCACCGGACGCGAGCAAGATACCGATCGTTGCAGTACTCGCGTCGATGGTTCCGGAGCGGTAGAGGATCACCGCCGAGGTCGCGGCACCGCCGGAGGACACGAAACCGGTGGCGGCCGTCGCGGCGTAGAAGCCGAGCTGGCCGAGTTCCTGCTCGGCGATGGAGCCGGCGACGAGGACGACCGCGAAGACGGCGCCGAAGCCGACGACGTTCCTGACCGAAAAGGGACTCTCGAGGTCGAACTCGACTGGTTCGGACCACTCGGCGGACCGTGCGGCGAGCAGGCCAGCAGCGAGGACGATCGCGACGAGCGGCACGGCGACGTCCACGAGCAGTCCCCGCCCGATGGTGAACGTGAGTGCGATCGCGAGGTTCCGGATCGCCATCGCGGCGACGGCGAGGAGAATCGCCGCGACGGCGTAGCCGCTGGCGTCCGGCCGCTGCCGGACGTAATCGACCATCGTTCCCACGACGGCCGTCGAGGACGCGAGGCCGCCCACGAAGCCGGTCATCGCGACGCCCCGGCCGCCGTAGGTCGTCACGATCGCGTAGTTGCCGATGCCGATGGCGGCGACCGTGACGACCATCGCCCACGCGACCCGAGGTTCGAGCGAGACGGTGACCGACTGGACGGCGAGTTCGACGGTCCCGGTCGGAAGGAGCGGATAGATCACGAACGCCAGGATCGCGAACTCCGAAACGGAGCGGAGTTCTGGGCGAGAGAGTCCACCCGCGAACGAGTGGAGTTCGCGCTTCTCGAGGAGGAGCAGTGACGTCACGACCGTGACCGCGACGCCCTCCAGGACGAACTCTGCGGCGACGAGCGCGCCAACCGCGTACGCGACGAACAGGGCGACCCACGTCGTCAGGGAGAGACCGCGATCCGGATCGAGCAGCCCCTGGATCGAGAGCATGGCGCCCTGGGCCAGTGCGAGGACGGCACCTAGCGCCAGCAGCCACGGTTCCTCGAGGAGCAGGAGCGACGCTCCCAGGAGACTGGTCAACGCAAACGTCCGGACGCCAGCAGCTTTCTCCGACCACTCGCGCTCGAGGCCCAGGAAGAGTCCGAGCGCCGCTGCGAGCACCAGCCGGACGACCGGCTCCTCGAGCGGGGCTCTCCCGAGCTGGAGGGCGATCGACACCCGCGGAAATTGGAGAGGCGGCTACTTAATCGTGGGCGTCGGGTGCGGCGTGCAGATCAGCTATCCACGAAGTAGCGACAGGAGCCGTACCGAAAACGCAACGCTATCGAGCGGGTCTGAGGCCCCCGGAGCTGACCCGCGGAAATCGTCCGAAGTCGCTGGCAGCGCGATCAGAGGTCGACGTACTGGTCCTCCCACTCGCGGCGCGCCTCGATCTCGCGCTTGCCGCGGCTGGTGAGCATGTAGTAGTTCGTCCGGCGGTCGAGCTGTCCCTTCTCTACGAGTCCCTTGTCGACGAGCGTGTCGAGGTTCGGGTAGAGCCGTCCGTGGTGGATCTCCTTCTCGTAGTAGTCTTCGAGTTCGTCCTTGATGGCGAGGCCGTGGGGCTCCTCCTTGCCCGCGATGGTGTAGAGGAGATCGCGCTGGAATCCTGTCAGATCGTACATGAGGCGAGTTCGGGAGCAGCTTATTGTCGGAATTAAATAAGTATATCGGCTTTCGACGGATCCGGGAGCGTACTGGCGTAATTCGGGCGACGCAACCGCCATATACGGCGTTCTATCACGAGTACGGTCAGCGTCAGACGTCCATCAGGATTCCGGCACTTCCGGAATCGTTTCCGGCACGCTGTCCCGTCGATTCGTGCCATCAGCGACCGATCAGGTGCGGGTCGGTCGGTCGATCGTGACACGTCCCGGAGTGAGGGAGCGGTGTGCGACAGAAGGTCGTGTGCACCGCCGTCGGGGCTCCGGGACCCATCACGATCGTCGACATCCACGTATTTGCAAAGGGAGTCGGAACTGCCAGCGGAAACCGGATCTGCAAACGGGAGTCGGAACAGTCAGTGAACGCTCGCACGTCGCAGCCGCTCGTCGGTATCGTACAACAGAAAGCAGGAAACGGCCGGACGAAAAATCCGGCCGTTTGCCGCCCTGAATTGGTCCCCGCTGACGCTTCGGCCCTCCAAGCGAAGCGTCACCTGAGGCAAATTGCCGTTCCCCCTTAAACGTATCGAAGTTATCAGTCCCGATACCGAGGACACGATGTCCAAAATTGGCAGACAGACCGGCGACGAACCGAGTACTGGTGGCTTAGATGTGCTCTTCCTCGAGTACCCACCCCAGGGCTCGCTTGTAGTGGGTGAAGAGCTCTCGCACGCCCTCGTGGCGCATGTCCTCGTCTTCGAGTTGCTCTGCCAGATACTCGTACTGCTCGCGGACTTCGTCCTCGGAGCGCATGGTACAACCCAGGCCCTCCAGTCCCGTCAGTTCCCCGAAAGTGAGCCCTGCTCTGCGGCGCGAGTCCCGAGTCCCACTGTCGACGGATCGGCGAGCACGACGATTCCAGGCGAACTGGTCTCGACCATGACCCCGAAACACACGCGACGGGCATAGCAATTCTGGCCCATCGAGATGCATCCCCGGCGACGATCGGGAGGCGGCCATCTCGTGCGTGGACCGATCGAACCGACAGTGAGTATTCGACCCCGGAACCGAGCAGCGGGAGTGTCCCTTTTGTCGCTCCAGGGTCTACCCGAACGCAGATGGCAGGAGAATTCGGGCTCGTGGAGCCAGACGCCGTCGACGAAGTCGGCGACGAGTGGCCCGAACTCGACGTCTCGGACACCGAGGCCGACCGCATCGCACGCGAACGGGACCGGGAGTTCGACGAGTTCCGCAAACGCATCCGCGACGCCGACCAGTTCAAGGTCGAGGCCTCGGTCTTCGACGACGCGACCTTCGCCGCGCTCTACAAACTGGTCCAGGACGGATACATCGCGGCGTTCGGCGGGCCGCTCTCGACGGGCAAGGAAGCCAACGTCTACGAGGCGCTCGCCGGCGACCGGGCCCGAAACGTCCTGGCCGGTGAGGACGTATCCGCGACCACCCGGACCGCGGGCGAAATCGAGGGATCGGCTCGACAGCGCGGACGCAGTGGCGAGGACCCCGCCGACGAACTCGCGGTCGCCGTCAAGGTCTACCGGATCAACGCCTCGAACTTCCGGGACATGCGCGAGTACCTCGTCGGCGACCCGCGCTTCGAGGAACTCGGCGACAAGCAGAAGATCGTTCTCGCGTGGACGCGCAAGGAACTCTCGAACCTCGAACGGGCCCGCAAAGCAGGCGTCCGGGTCCCCACGCCCATCGCCGCCGAACGCAACGTGCTCGTGATGGAGTTCGTCGGCGCTGCCGGCGAGCGCGGGCGCCGCCTCGACGAGGTCCACGTCGAAAATCCCGAGACGGCCTACGAGGTCGTCCGCGAGTACGTCCGCCGGCTCTACGACGCCGGCCTCGTCCACGGCGACCTCTCGGAGTACAACCTGCTCGTCCACGACGGCGAACTGGTCGTCATCGACGTCGGGCAGGCAGTAACGATCCACCACCCCAACGCCGACGAGTTCCTCGATCGGGACTGCGAGAACGTCGCAGCATTCTTCGCCCGGCAAGGGGTCGACGCTGACGGCGACGAACTCGCTGCGTGGGTCCGGGAGAACGCCGAGCCGGCGAACTGAATCGGGAGCGGAAAGACGAACGACGGAGAGATAGAGAGGCAAAGTGACAGCGAGTCAGCGAGACAGAGAGCAGAGAGGTAGAGTGAAAGAGCCAGAGAGGCAGGGAGCACACCACGAATCATGTACCTCGTCGAGATCAAGTCGTCCGCGCGGCGCCACAACGCCGCCGTCGGTGAGACGATCAACCGCGAGGGCGCGCGCCACGAGTTCGAGGATCGCGAGGCCGCCGACGAGTGGGCGCGCGACCTCTCCGCCGACGGCGAACACACCGTCTGGGTCCAGGACGCGCCGCCCCACGCCGACGGGCTCGTCGACGGGTACCTGATGAGCCGTGGATCGGTCCGAGTGGCGGTGGCACCGTTCGAGAGCCAGCAACGGGAGCTCTCCGCGATCGACGATCGGCGCTGAGGGACGGGGCACGGCCTCGCTACGCCGTCACCGGTCCATGCCCGCACCATTTTTCGTCCTGCCGCTTGCTGGCAGAATCTGCCATAATCGTTAATTGGCTGTTCGCGCAATCGCTTCCTACTCAATGCCGGATTCCGTCCCGTCGACCGGTCGACGCGCGTTTCTCGGGGCAGTCGGCGGCGGAGGACTCGCTACGGTTGCGGGGCGTCTGGACGCCGAGTGGCACCGAGCCGCCGCTGCCGACGAGCCCCTCGACGTCGTCGTGCGCTTCGAGGGCATCGACGACCCACGGTCGATCGAGGAGAACGCAGTATCGCGACTCAAACAGCATGCCGGCGCGTCCCACGACAACTTCCGTCGGTTCGCCGCGACCACGGCAGGAATCGAGATACGCCGCGAGTTCTGGCTCGCAGACGCAGTCCTCGCGCGGGTCGATCCCGGCGTCGTCACGCTCGAAGCGATCGCAGCAGTCGACGCCGTCAGCGAGATTCGTCCAAACGACGCGACGTCGATGACTGAGGGCGCGATTGATCGAGATTCGGCCGTCGGCAGCGACCTGCCTCGGGCCAAGGACCGAACTGACGGCGCCCGCCGCAGGACCGGGAGAGCGAAGAGCGCGACGACCGCCGGCAGTGCGCGGATCGGCCAGCAGGGCGACGGCGCAGGGCCCTCCTACGGCCTCGAGCAGATACACGCCCCAACGGTCTGGGACTTCTACGGTGCCCGCGGCGAGGGCGTCGACGTCGCAGTGCTCGATTCCGGCGTCGATCCGGAGGGCCACGAGGGGATCCAGTCTGCACTCGATCGCGGCGGCTGGATGGAGTTCGACGACGGCGGGGAGCGCGTGGAGAGTGATCCCTACGATCCGAACGGGCACGGGACCGGAACCAGTGGGCTCGTGGTAGGGGATACGACGGACGACGGCGTTCAGTACGGCGTCGCACCAGCGGCCGCACTCTACCACGCGAAGGTGGTTGGCGAGGACGGGCTGGCCTTCGCACCGATCGTCGCGGGGCTGGAGTGGGCCATCGAGCAGGGCGTCGACGTGGTCTCGATGAGCCTCGGTCCGCTGTCGTACCCCGCACAGCTGGTCGAGCCCCTCGAGAACGCCAGGGCAAGTGGCGTGCTCGTCGTCGGGGCAGTCGGGAACGCCGGTCACTACACCAGCGCCAGCCCCGGAAACATGCCCACCGTCGTCGGCGTCGGCGCGGTCGATCGGGACGGGACCGTCACCGACTTCTCGGGCGGCGAGCGGATCCTGACCGACCGATACTGGGGCGGAGCAGCCCCGGACGGCTGGCCAGACGAGTACACCGTCCCCGACGTCACCGCCGCGGGGGTCGAGGTCCCGAGCGCTGAGCCCGGAGGGAGCTACTCAGGGGCGGGCGGGGCGAGCGCCGCAGCACCCCAGGTCGCCGGCGCAGCAGCGCTGGCGCTTTCGGCCGCCAGAGCGGCCGACGCCGACGGCGTTGGCGTCGAGGACCTGGAGCGAGCCCTCGTCGACGCGGCGGTGCACCCGGACCGGGACGATCCCTTCGCCGTGGATCCGGGCGAGGACGACCGCTACGGAGCCGGCGTCGCCAGCGCGCTGTTCGCCGCGACGGAGCTCGTCGCCGGCCACACGATCACCGGCACCGTCTATCGACCCGACGGGTCGCCGATGCCCGGCGCACTGGTCGGCGCCGAGGTCGGGCGGCGGACGAGGACCGACGCCGAGGGGCGCTTCGAGCTAACCCTGCCTGCCGGTGAGCAGCCGATCGGTGCGGGCGCCATCGGGTACGAGGTCGACGCCACGATGCTCGACCCGGCGTCGACCAACGAGGTCGAGTTCACGCCCACCCCCGCCGACGGGCCAGCGGTGGGACTGACCGAGGCGCCGCCGGACCGGATCGAGGCTGGCGGGGCCGCGACGGCGACGTTCACCGCCGCGAACGTCGAGTTCGCAACCGTCGATGTGACGACGGAAGGGCTGCTCCAGCGAGCGGACCTCGGACTGCGCGTGAACGGGAAATCGGCCCAGTTCGGGGAGCCAGTGGAGGTCGACGCAGTCGATCGGACCCCCGAGTTCACCGTCACGATCGAGGTCCCCGAGGGGGCACGGGTCGGTTCGGTCACGGCCGACCTCGCCGTTTCGAGGAACGGGGAGGACCGGTTCGGCGAGCTTCCGACGGTACGGGTCCATTCGGATCCCCTCCGCGTCGGCGAGCGGGTCCCGTCGATCCAGGCACCCGTCGACCTCGTCGCGCCGGGCACGACGATCGAACTCGGCGACGCGACGTTCTCCGGGTCCGGCGGTGACGGCCCGAGCACCCTGAGACTGAACAAGCCAGTGTCGTTGGTCGCCGCTACAGATGCATCGCCCCGGATCGAGATCGACGGCGCGTCGGACCGCCCGGGAATCTACGTCGGCGCGAACGACGTCGAGATAGACGGCGTCACGATCGATGCACCGGGCGCGTCAGCCGGGGTGCAGATCGGCACCGAACCGCAAAATCGCGAGACGGACGCGCCTTCGGCGGCGACGATCCGGAACGGCACGGTCCGTGGCGGGGACACCGGCGTCGACGTTCGGGTCGCGCCAGCGGCCGTCGTCGAGGCGAACGACGTGACCGGCGAGACCGTCGGCATCTCGATCATCGGCCCAGGAGCCACGATCGTCCGCGGGAACGACGTCCACGACGTCGAGACGGGGCTCGCGCTCGACGGTCTGGCGAGGGAAGTCGCCGACAACCGGTTCCGCGGAATCGGAGGCACGGCGATCCGCGTCGGGACCCCACAGTCGAGACTGGATCAGCTCGACGCCGAACCGGGCCCGATTCGGAACAACGTCGTCGAGGGGGCAGCGATCGGGATCGAAGTGACCGACGGGGCAGCTGTCGGCGATATCTCTGGCAACGAGTTCCGCGAAGTCGAATCGGAGATCGTGGGCCTCGACGGCGCTGGCTCGGTCGAGGAGGACTCGGCGTGGCACCTCGTGCTCTACGGCGCCACTGGGCTCTCGCTGGTCGCACTGCTCGTCCCGTACGCCAGACGACGGATTACGAGGTGACCACCGTGCAAGAAAAGGACACCACAGGCATCGAGACCGCGGAGGCGACGACGGACGCAGACTCGACCGCAACACCTGCCGAGACGCCGATGATCCAGGCGCGGAACCTGACGAAGCGATACGGCGACCTGACCGCCGTCGACGGCGTCGATATTACCGTCGAGCGAGGTAGCATCCACGGGTTTGTCGGGCCCAACGGCGCGGGCAAGTCCACGACGATGCAGATGCTGACCGGACTCGTCTCGCCGACGGCGGGCGAGGTGCGCATCGGCGGCGATCCCGCGGGCTCCTACGCCGCAACTGCGAAGATCGGCTACGCCCCACAGGAGCCGGCGTTCTACGAGTCGATGACCGGCCGGAATTACCTGGTCTACATGGGTCGCGTCGCCGGGATGGGGAGGAACGAGGCCAGCGAGCGTGCCGACGAACTGCTCGAGTGGCTCGACCTCGCGGACGCCGCCGACCAGACCATCGGCGGGTACAGCGGCGGCATGGCGCGGAAGCTGGGGCTCGCCCAGGCGATGATCCACGACCCGGAGCTGCTGATCCTCGACGAGCCGACCGCGACGCTGGATCCGGAGGGGCGGGCGTCGATCATCGACTCGCTGCAGGACCTCACCGAGGAGGGGATGACGGTCTTCGTCAGCAGCCACGTCCTCGCCGAGCTCGAGCGATTCGTCGACACCGTGACGATCCTCGCCGAGGGCCAGGTCGCCCGCTCCGGACCGCTGGAGGCGATCCGGTCGGCCGTCAGCACCGAAACGTACGTCGTCGACACGACGGACAACGACCGGCTCGCGACGTTGCTCGCCGACCATCCGACCGTCGAACGAGTAGAACGACGCGACGGCGGGCGTGTGGCGGCCGTTCCCGCGGAGCCGGAGGACTTCACGATCGAGCTCCAGGGGATGATCGGGGACGCGGAACTGGGACTCAGGTCGATGGAACGGGAGGACGGGCTCGAGGAGGCCGTCCTCCACCTCATCGAAGAGACCCAGAACGGGACCGCCGCGGGCGGCGTCACCGGAGAGGCTACCCGTACTGCTGCCGAGGGCGGTGCCGACGCTCCGGAGGCGGCACCGGCGTCCGACGACCCAGGACGAGAGGGAGGTGACTGAGCGTGCGGTTCCACCTGATCCTCCGGAAGACAGTCGCGGACCTCGCGAGGCCGCTCGTCCTCCTCGGATACTTCCTCGTCTTCGGCGGCGTCCTCTTCTTCCTCGCGATCGGTTTCGCGAGCAACGACCTGGAGAACGTCGCGAGCGCCCCGCTCGCCCAGCAGGAGGCGGAGTTCTACCGGACGTTCCTCGGTATCTCGGTGCTCTGGGCTGGATCGATCCCGCTGATGCTCCTCGGGGCGATCGCGAGTGCGACCTCGCTCGCCAAGGAGGCCGAGCAGGGGACGCTACAGATCCTCCTGAGCAAGCCCGTTCGGCGCTGGGAGGTCCTGCTTGGCACGTTCGGAGCGATCGTGGGGTTCGTCCTGTTCGTCGGGATCGCGAGCCTGTTGCTCACCGGCCTCGCCATCTTCGAGTTCTCGGGTACTAGCGCCGCGGCGCTCGAGGAGGGACTCTTCGGTGCGCTCCCTGGATTGCTCGCGTTCGTCCTCCTGATCGCTGTGTTCGTCGCGGCGCTTGGGCTGACGCTGGCCGTCCGGACCGGCAACCGCCTGCAGACCGGGCTGGGGTCGCTAGTCGTCCCGGCCCTGTACTTCGCGTTCTTCCCGGTCAGGGCCCTCGCGGGCGCCACATACGAGGACTACTACCTCTACCTGCTGGACGTCAACTACCACTTCGGCAACGCCTTCGTCGTGCTGATCGAGACGGTCAACGGCGGGTTCGACGCCGAGACCCAGGCGTTCATCACGACGTTCACCGGCGTCTACGACGCGAAGCAGGCCGAGGCCGAGCCCGAGAATCTTCCCGAGTCGCTCGACCTCGCCGGCCACGTCGAGCCCGTGGTTTCGCTCCTGGCGATCGTCCTCATCTCCGTGGGACTGCTTGCGTACGCGACCTACCGCTTCCAGCGGATGGACGTCTCGGCCTGACGGGATGCCCCACCATCGGACGCCTTCGAATCCACGACACGACGAGCGATCAGCCGAGGGATCCTCGGACGGTCTGGCGAGGCCACGCTTCGCTGAGTCCGTCTCGGAAACCGAGTACCGGCCACCTCGCTAACGAGGACCAGACCGGGCGCCGATTCTCCTGGCAGGACCGCCGAGGGTGTTACTTCTGTTGTAGCGATAGTAAACATAGCGAGTAGAAAGAATTAACATAGATGGTTAGATATGTGTAATTAGCTACGAACGAGTCGATACCATGGTGGACCCACTAATCCTCGGCGTCGCACTGTTCGGCCTCACGATCCTCCCGTTCGGCACGTATCTGCTCCTGGAGTGGTCGAAGAGCGACGCGAACCGATCGGACGGACGCGCAGTGCCCTCGAGCACGACCCAGAACGCCCCGAGTCGGACGATTCCGGGGAGCAATGGTCGCGACGGCGATTGAAAAGCAGTTAGTGACAGCCTGATCGCCCGTCCGGAGTGGCCCCGACGCCAAACGTCCGGTGCTCCCTACCTCCCAGCCGTCGTGCGCAGAAGAACGCGTTCCCGCTGGTACTGATTCAATACGAGAAGTGGCGTTACGACACCGATTTCGAAACTATGCCTGTCTAGACGGTACGGAGATCGTAACAACGTGGTTGGAGCGCCAGGGAATCCTATGGTCGAATCGGTACTCCTGGCTGGAGCCTTCGCCGCTCTCCTGTTGCACCCCGTCGTCATCTACGGCCTCTACCGGTTGCTGACGCCGACTCCCGAAACGGCGAGCACGGACCGCGAGCGGATGGTTGCTGGCGCCGAGCGGGACCGACATCGCGAGCGGCGGATCCCCGGCGGCAACAACGACTGAGGCTGATTGACCGATCGTGGCGCTGACGCGGGCGGATCGAGGGGCGGTCACCAGGTTCCGTGGAAGGTGTCGAAGGAGAGGGAGTCGAGTGGCTCGTTGCCCACCGCGATCTCGTACTCGCCCGGCGTCAACATCGGCTTGTGGAACTGCGGGCCGTCGTCGGTCGTGATCCGCGGACAGCCGGTGTTGACGAAGGCGTCCATGTCGAAGTTCCGCAGGCGATCGGGCGTCACCTCGTCCATCGTGATGAGGTAGGCGTCGTCGTTGTCCTCGAGGATCGCCTCGGCCTGGTCCCAGCGGCCCTGGCCGATCTTGGTGCAGTAGATGACGCCCCACTTCTGGGCGTCCATCGCCTTGTGGACGGACGCGTAGCGCTGCTTCAGGAACTGCTCCGTGTCCGCGACCGTGACGACGTTGTTGACGGGGTCGGCGATCACGACGGTCTTCTCGGGGTGCTCCATCGCGAGGCCGAGCGGGTGGAACTTCCCGCCGCCGACATAGAGCACCTGGTCGGCGTCGACCTCGGCGGAGGCGTAGTTGCAGCCGAGGACCTGTCCCTCGTGGGTCAGCCGGTCGTCGCCCTTGCGCGTGTGGACCGAGTAACCCCGCTCCTCGAGCCACTCGGTCATCTCCTCGAAGCGGTTCATGTGCTGGGCCGTCGTCACGAGGCCGACGTCGGGATCCGCCGACTCGTCGGGTTCGGCGTCGTCCTCGGTCGGTGGCGCCAGCTCCGCCAGCGACTCCTCCATGATCGGGAACGGATCGACGTTGGAGAAGAGCGGGACGTAGATGATCTTCTCCGATTCCTTCATCGGCGAGTGGCCGAAGTGGACGAACACGTCCGATCGCTTCATCAGGAATGTGTCCAGGTCACAGGCGCCGTAGCAGGGCTGCCCGGAGAGCAGCACCGTCACGTCCGCGTCGATCAGGTCCCGAATGTCGTCGGCCACGGCCGGGCCGCGACGCTTCAGGCCCTCGGGAAACTGCAGGCCGACGGTGTCGGCGTCGCGCTCCTCGACGGCCGCCTCGATGCGCTCGAGTTCGTAGTCCCACTCCCGGTCGTGCTTGAGCGACATCCCCGTGTTTCGGAGGTCGCCCTCCGTCCGGTCGCTCGACTGCTGACTCATTGCACCGTCCTACCGGTCCGGAGCGGATAACGCCCGTGGTTTCGCGTTCGACCGGCGATTGGCTCGACGTCGTGGAGAACTGAGAGTCCTCGACGACGGTGGCCTGCGGAACCGTCCGGAGGGACATCCGAGCGGTTCGCCGGTAGCCAATCCCGGTCACTTCGCCGTGGTTTCGGCAGCTTGAAACGCGCTCGCCAGCTACTTCGGCGACATGAGCATCGACGCGGAGGAAGCGGGGGAGGCGAACGCGGACGCGGACGTCGAGGCGCTCGGGAGAGAACTCGGCGAGGCGATCACAGAGCTGCCAGCCTACGAGCGATACGAGGCCGCGAAGGCCGACGTCGAGAACCACGAGGAGGCCCAGGAGCGAATCGCCGAGGTCGAGCAGCTCCGTGAGGAGTTCATGCTCGCCCGGCAGATCGGGGAGGCGAGCCAGGCGGACCTCCAGACGTTGCAGTCCGCCCAGGAGTCCCTCCACGAACTCCCGGTCATGGAGGAGTACCTCGAGGCACAGGCCGACCTGACCGGACACCTAGAGACGATCAACGAGGCGATCTCGGAGCCGCTCGCGGATCTGGATTTCGGCGAGGAAGCCGGCGGGTGCTGCGTCGACTGATCGACTGGGACCGTCCTCTCGTATCAGGTCAGATTCATCAGTTTCTGGGCAGCGTCGTCGATCGTCGTGAGCGGATCCGCTCCCTCGTACTCGTAGACGTACCAGTCGGCTCCGATCTCGGCCGCTGCCTCGGCACAGGCCGCGAGGTCGACGTCGCCCTCGCCCAGCGGGACCGACTCGTCCGACTCGACGTCGACGTCCGCGAAGTGCACGAGTTCCGCCCGACCCTCGAGGCGCCGGAGCCAGTCGGCCGGGTCCTCGCCGGCACGGAGCGTGTGGCCCACGTCGAGTTCGATCGACACGTCCGTCGCCGCGAGGAATCCCTCGAACGCGAGGCCGCCCTCGATCTGCTGGAACTCCTGCGTGTGCGTGTGGTAGTGAAGCGTGCAGTCGGTGTCTTCGAGTGCGTCCGCGACGACTTCGAGCCGGCCGGCCGCCGTCGCGACTCCCTCCTGGCTCTCGAAGTGTCGCGGATCCATCCCGGGACAGATCAGATTCGTACAGTCCATGGCCTCGTAGCGTTCGGCCAGTCCGTCGGGATCGTCCTCGAGGTCCTCGATGCCGACGTGGGCGCCGGCGACCTCAAGCCCGTTCCGTGCGAGCATGTCGACGACCTCGTCGGGTTCGTACTTGGTCTCTCGTCCCGCGAACTCGACTGCGTCGAACCCGGCCGCAGCGACCATCTCGAGCAGATCGTCGAGCGAGCTATCGACCTCCCGGAGCGTGTAGAGCTGGATCGCCGTGCGTGCCATGCCAGCGCATAGGGGAGCCAGTGGAAAGTGCTTTTGCAGCGATCGTCGAGTGGGAACGTGAAATTCCTGCTCGGGCCTGTAGCCCTGCGCGGGCTGCCACTGGCAGGGATCAAATCCTCGTTACGACAGTTATCCGCTCACAGGTGCTCGTCGCTATCGCTCTTCGCACGTGATTCGCGGAAAACATGGGCCAACTCGGATTTGAACCGAGAACCTCCCGGTTATCAGCCGAGCGCTCAACCTGATTGAGCTATTGGCCCTCGCGGTCACCGCTAATCGGAGGTTGCTCAAAAGGGTTTCTAACTGACTGCCCGCGGGCGGGCGTCGGGTCAGCGATCGTCGTCTTCGACGTCGTACTCGTCGCTGCCGAGATCGACCGTGTCGTCACCGCTGGGCCCAGATCCGCCTGCCTCGCCGTTCTGGTCGGTCTCCTCTGTCGCAGTGCTGCCGAACGGCCCCGGCCCGCCGAGGTCGAAGTCCTCGGGATCGACGCCCTCGTTCTCGCCCGGTTGCGGGAAGCCGAACGTGTAGACGTTGCCGGAGGCGAAGCCACCGGTCTTCTCGTCGAGTTTCGGGACGATGATCCACCGTTTGAGCGCCCAGCGGATCGGCGCCCGCGTGACCGGGATCACGAGCAGGAAGCCGATCGCGTCGGTGACGACGCCGGGCGTCAGCAGGAATGCACCCGCGGCGATGAGCAGGCCGCCGTCGATCAGGCCGTCGGTGGGCGGCTCGCCCTCGGCGAGTGAACGCTGGATGCCACGGATCGTCCGGCGACCCTCGGCGCGGACGAGCAACCCGCCGATCAGTGCGGTGAGGACGACGAGGAGGACGACCTCCGCCCAGCCGAGCAGGGTCCCCAGCCACGCGAGGACGGCGGCGTCGACGAGCGGGATCGCGAGCAGGAGGCCCAGCAGCCACTTTCGCATGTCCCGAGGTACCGGCGCGTTCGGGAAAACCGTTGGCGTTCGTGCCGACGGACGTGCGAAGCCGCGAGGACCGGCCTGGAACTCGGGCGGTGCTGCCGTCTCCGCGGGGTTAAACCGGCTCGGCAGACTCCGGAGAAGCGAATGGCGACTGCCGAAGACGACAGCGTGTTCGAGCGCTACCGCGACCAGGTGGATCGCCCACTCTCGCGGCTGTTCCGCGAGTACGGACTCCCCGAGATCCGGTGGTTCTCCATCGGAATGGTCGCGAACGTGATCGCGCGATCGGCGAGCCTCCTGCCACCGCTTGTGCTGGGCGTCGCGATCGACGCGGTGTTCGTCGGCGACGGGCAGTACTCGTTGCCCTTCCTCCCGCAAGCGTGGGTGCCGACGAGCCAGTCCGGACAGTTCTGGTTCTCCGCGGCCCTGATCGTCGGCGCGTTCGTCGCGACGGGCGTGTTTACGTGGGTCTACGGCGTCGCAGCCAACGTCTTCGCCCATCGCGTGATGCACGAGGTTCGGACGGATACCTTCGCCCGGATGCAGCGCCTCGACATGCCCTTCTTCGACGACAAGCAGACTGGGGAGGTCATGAGCGTCCTGAACAACGACGCGTCGAATCTGGAGGTCTTCCTCGACAACGCACTCCAGAACTCGGCGCGGCTCGGCGTCATGCTGCTGGGGATCGCGGCGCTCCTCTTCTATCTCAACCCGCAACTCGCGCTGGTCACGCTCACCGTGATCCCGGTCATGATCGCGTTTACGCTGTGGTTCATGCGCGCGGTGGAACCCAGGTACGTCGCCCAGCGGTCGAGCGTCGGCGACCTCAACACCCGCCTCGAGAACAGCCTCAGCGGCATCGAACTCGTCAAGGCCTCCGCGACGGAGGACCGCGAGACGGAGAAGGTCACCAACGCCTCCTACGACTACTTCCAGCACACGATGTCGGTGCTGAAGCTCAACTACCTCTACCGGCCGGGGATGGAGTTGCTCGCCGGCATCGCCTTCGCCGCGACGTTCGTCGTCGGTGGAATCTGGCTGTTTTCGGGACCCCCGGCTCCGTTCTCCGGCTCGCTGAGCGTCGGCGAGTTCGTGACGTTCGTGTTCCTCACCCAGCGGATCGTCACCCCACTCGCAGAGGTCAGCAACATCGTCGACCAGTACGAGAACGCCAAGGCCTCCAGCGAGCGCGTCTTCGGGCTGATGGACGTACCCGTCCGGATCGAAGATCCCGAGGACCCAGTCGTCCTCGATGATCCCGCCGGACGCGTCGAGTACGACGACGTGGACTTCGCCTATCCGGAGAGTGCGCTGGCCGCTGCGGAAGGAACCGAGACCGCGGCCGCCGCGGACGGTCCTGGGGATGGATCGGAAATCGACGCTGAAGAGGCTCCCGAACGCACCGCCGACGATGCCGGACGCACCACCGACGACCTCGTCCTGGAGGGTATCGACTTCGCGGCCGAACCGGGCGAGACCGTCGCGCTCGTCGGACCGACCGGCGCTGGCAAGTCCACCGTGTGCAAACTCCTGCTCCGCCTGTACGACGTGACCGACGGCTCGATCAGGGTCGACGGCCACGACGTCAGAGCGTGCACGCTCGACAGCCTCCGAGAGTCGATCGGCTACGTCAGCCAGGACGTCGTCCTCTTCGATGGCACCGTCGCCGAGAACGTCCGGTACGGTCGCTTCGACGCGAGCCGCGAGGACGTCGTCGAGGCCGCGAAGATGGCCGAGGCGCACGAGTTCATCGAGAACCTGCCGCGGGGCTACGACACCCGGATCGGGGAGGACGGCGTGAAGCTCTCGGGCGGCCAGCGCCAGCGGCTCTCGATCGCACGGACCGTCCTGCGCGACCCCGATATCCTCGTGCTCGACGAGGCGACGAGCGCCGTGGACACGGAGACGGAACTTCTCATCCAGCGGTCGCTCGATCGGCTCGCTGTCGATCGCACGACGTTCGTCATCGCCCACCGGCTCTCCACGATCCGCGAGGCGGACACGATCCTCGTGCTCGAGGGCGGGCAGATCGTCGAGCGTGGGACGCACGAGGAGCTCATCGACCGCGACGGGCTCTACGCGTCGCTCTGGGGCGTCCAGGCCGGAGAGATCGAGTCGTTGCCCGAGGCGTTCCTCGAGGAAGCACGGGAGCGCGCAGCCGAACGGCCGCCGGCCGATCGATCCACGCGCGGCGACGACGACTGACGCCAGCGTGGCACCGCTTCCCCGCCGATCCGCCGTGCTACTGCGACGTCGGGCGATTACAGCGGCCGTTCTGCGCGGTACGCGAGTTCCATCGGGAGGCCGGTCGGATCGGTCGGCGGGTCGACAGGGAGCGTCCGCAAATCGCCGTTCTCCGGACGGGCAGTGTAGGCGAGGACGAGGGCGTCGAGCACCGCGTGAATCGGGACGGCTGCGCCCGCGACGGCTTCCGCGGCCGACTGGACAGTCGGTGGGCCGTCGCGATCGTGGTCGGCGAGGATGCGCATCCGCTCGGCGTACCCACCCGCGGTCGCCGGATCGTGAGCGAGTGGCTCGTCCGTCAACGCGCGAAAAGCGAGTTCCGGATGGCTCCCGCGGACCACGTGGCGAGACTCGGGCACTTCCTGCAGGAGTTCGTCGACGGCCGCGATCGCAGGTGCGAGGTCGAACGCAGCCTCCGACAGGTCGCCGCCCGTGGTTCGCTCGTGGACGCGCCGGGCCGCCGGATACCGGCGCCGGCGAGTCGCCTCACGCGACGGTGGTGTCACGATCGCGTCCGCGCGCTCGCCCAGGTGTTCGCGCGCGAGACGGTCGCACTCCCGTTGCGGAGCCCCGTTCTCGACGAGCCCGGTCGGGACGCCGACCACGATTCTGTCGGCGGTCTCGCCGTATCGGCCCCAGAGCGCACCGACTTCCTCGGCGACGACCGCTTCGACGAAGCCATCGCCGTCGAAGGCAACGGCTATCCAGGGGCTCCCGGCGTTTGCGATCCCGACGGAAGCGGCCGGTGCTGACACGCGAACCAGTTCGAACCACTGTGGCAAAAGTCCACGCCTGGGCCGGGTCGTCCTCGTCGGACTTCGGGAGACCCGCCTGTCGGTGGATCGTCGAATCGTGGGAGACGCTCACCCGGCGAGGACTGTCTCGGAAGCCTTATCCGGAGAGCGGGCATCTGATTGGTTGCAATGGCATCCGGTACGGTTGACTTCTTCAACGACACTGGCGGTTACGGCTTCATCGAAACAGAGGACGCGGACGAGGACGTTTTCTTCCACATGGAGGACGTTGGCGGCCCCGACCTCGAGGAAGGCCAGGAGATCGAATTCGAAATCGAACAGGCCCCCAAGGGCCCCCGCGCGACCAACGTCACCCGGCTGTAAGGCCTCGACGCTGAGCGCGATTCTTCACAGAACAACGACTTCGTAGCGGTAGCGTCGTCGACCACTCTCGTCGACGGCGCCGACCGAGCGCAGAGCGACTGCGCTCGCTGGGATCAATACCGTTTAGGCCACGAATCGGCAATCGACCCTCATGCAGTTGCTTCCCGAGAGCGACACCGGGTTCGCCCTCGTCATGGGGGCGTTCACCCTGCTCCTGTTCGTCCTCGCCGTGGGGATCGTCTCCGCGACGAGTCCCTCCGGGGTCGGACGCCTCGAGCTCGCCGGTTTCGCAGTCGGCTTCGCGCTGTTCATAGGGATCTACTTCTTTTCAATGTCGGCCGATCGGTTCTTGCGAGGGGACGACAAGGAGCAGTGAGTGTCGTCGCGACCATCCCAGACTGCGTAGCGACAGGGTCTGGCCGGGTCGAGGATCGCTGACGATACAAAAGCCGTCCGGTCCCCTTCGCATCCGTGATGGATAACAAAAATAATAACCCAGCGTCGGCAACCCTCTACCCGTGACCGCAACGCAGGTGACGCTGTTCCAGCTGGACAACTACGGCCCCTGGACCGTCACGCCCGAGCCCCGCCCGGAACCGGAGCTCCAGGCGCTCCAGGCACGGCTCTACGCAGACCTCGCCGACGCCGTCGGGGACCGTGGCGGCTACGTCTTCGTCACGCGCTTCGACAACGTCGTCGCCGTCACGAACGGCCTCGACCGAGAGGACCACGGGGCGATTCAGACCGCGATCGACGAGCGCTATCCCGTAACCGTCAGCGCGGCGATCGGCACCGACGAGCGCCCGGCCGCCGCCCTCGCGGAGGCGACGGCACTCCTCCAGGAGCGAGGCAGCGCACAGGACGCCGCACGGACCGAAGTGCTGGCTGGCCAACCGCTCGGGAGCAGCGACGACGGCGGCAGCACCGTCCGCGTCGCTCACTTCGACGTCGTGGACGTGACCGGCCAACTCACAGACAGCGTCGACGCCTACGGCGCCCACCTCGAGGTCCAGGGTGCGACGCACGCGCTCTCGACGCACCTCTACGAACGTCACGACGCCCTGGCTTTCTTCGTCGGCGGCGACAACGTCATCGCGATCTGTCCCGACCTCGACGCGAGCGACTACGAGGCCGCGATCGAGCACGTCGCCGACGAGGTCGGAGTCGCGTTTCAGGTCGGGATCGGCGAGGGTGCCACGGCGAGTGAGGCCGGGATGGAAGCGAAGTTCGCACTCGAGGCCTGTCGCCGTGACGGTTCACGAATCGAGGGACTCGCGGTGCCGACCGCCGACTGAACCTGTCGTCAGTTGTCTGTCCGGAGCGCCCCGGCAGCCATCACGAACGTCGATCTGATGGAATAGGTCGAAACTGGCAGTGTGACGTGCTCGCACGAACAGTGCTAACGGGACCCACTGCTGAAACGCTCCGGTAGTTTCTTTGCGTGGTTCGTCGAATTACCGTTCACCATGAGCATGGCGACCCAGGACGATCCGCGCCTCGAGCCGCTCCCCGCCGAGCTCGATAGTCCTCGTGCGAAGCTGGTCTACTTCACCCTCGCCGTGACGGGCGGTGCCTCCGTCGGTGAACTCCACGACGTGCTGGACGTTCCCAAACTGACGCTCCTCTCGGTCATGGACGCGCTCACTGGCCGCGACCTCGTCCAGCGGACGGACGACGGATTCGTCGCCGTTGCCTGAAACGACGACGCTGTCGTTCCCCGCGGATTTCGATCCCCTCCCAGTGAACGGGCCGAAGAGCCCGTTCGAACGGCCGACGCGGAGCCGGGGTTCGAAGGCTTTATTCGCGCGCTGGGTCTGAGCATTCGGTAGTAATCATGGTCGACAAGCCCGCCTCCATGTACCGGGAGATCAGCAAGCCCCCGTATACGCGACGGGAGTACATCAGCGGGATCCCCGGATCAAAGATCGCCCAGCACCAGATGGGAGACTCCTCGCGACAGCCCGAGGACTACCCCGTACAGATCAGCCTCCGGGTCGAGGAGGAGGTCCAGCTCCGTCACGACGCGATGGAGGCCTCCCGCCTCTCCGCGAACCGCTACCTCATCGAGGAACTCGGCGAGAACACCTACCGCATGGTGCTCCGCAAGTTCCCCCACCACGTCATCCGGGAGAACAAGCAGGCCACCGGTGCGGGTGCGGACCGCGTCTCCGACGGCATGCGCCAGGCGTTCGGGAAGGTCGTCGGGACCGCCGCACGCATCAACGCCAACGAGCGCCTCCTGACCTGCTACTGCGAGGTCGAGCAGGCCGAGGCCGTCAAGGAGGCCTACCGCCGTGCCTACAACAAGATTTCGCCGCCCTGCCGCATCGACGTCGAGCGCGGCGAGGAGCTGCTCGTTCAGTAACTCGCGATCACCTGCCCTCTCCGAGGGCAACTGCGTCGAGGCGGGCGGTCCGCAGCGGTTCACGTTTTCACTCACTCGCGACCGGATAGCTGCGGCGTCGGGGAACGAACAGCGACCGTCGGGCGGATCGCCCCGAAACGCACCTCAGTCGCTCGCGGACTGGGCGTCGGCTTGGTCGTCCTGTCTGGCCTCGACGCCGTCGGGAGACGGCGGCTGCGCCCGGGGCAGCGTCAGCGTCACGACGCTCCCGGTCGGGTCGTTGTCCTCGAACGAGATCCCGCCGTCGTACTGATCGACGATCCAGGAGGAGAGCCAGAGGCCGAGCCCGCTTCCGTGCTGGAGCGGCGTTTCCCGCTGCTCGCGGATCGCCTGTATCTCGTAGGGATCGATCCCTGGGCCGTCGTCCGCGACCGAGACGGCCACGAAATCGTCGGCCGTCGCCACGATGCTGATCGTGACGCTCGCTGCGCCCTCGTTGTGCCTGATGGCGTTGTCGAGGACGTTCTCGACGGCCGTCTCGACCAGCGCGCCCGCCTCGACCCAGAGGTCCTCCTCGGCGTCGACGGTCACGGTCGCGTTCGGATACTCCTCACGCACGTCCGCGACCACGGGCGAGACGAACGTCTCGACGGGACGGACGTCGGCGGAAACCTCCGCGTCGAGGGTGTCGTGGATCGCGCGTGCCTTCTCGCCGATCTCCACGAGCTTTTGGGCCTCGGCCTGAATCGCGTCGACGTGCTCGGATTCGGTGCTGTCGTCGTGCAGCATATCCGACCGGCCGAGGATGACGTTCATGTTGTTCCGGAGGTTGTGCCGGAGGATCCGGTTCAGGACGTCGGTCACCTCGTAGAGGCGCTCGAACTCCTCTTCGCGCCGTTCGAGTTCGTCACGCGATCGGACCAGATCGTCGATCGTCCGTTCGCCGACGGTCACGACGAGGAACGCAAACACGGCCCCGAGGAGCGCGAAGGCGCCAGTGATCGAGACGAGAAGGGATTGGCTCCCCACGAGCAGGAGGCCCGCGGCGAGCAGGTAGCCGACGAAGAACAAGGCGATGAGAATCCCTGCCGCAGCCCAGTACTGCCGATACCGTCGGCCGTCGAGCAGACGGAAGAGCGAGCGGACCTCCACCAGCGTGAACGACAGGACGAGCGCACCCACCACGAAGGGCGTGGCGAGCGCGACGGTTTCGGAGGTCACCACGGTAACGCAACTCCGTTGAACTGGTGGCCTCGATCACGGCATCCTCTCTGTACTAACACGAATCATCACTCCGTCGGTCGGTAGCGCGAACGAGGTGTTTTCGATCACCCTCCAAAACAGTTCGGGCCGTTCCTGTTGGGTACTTGTCCCGAATTGCTCCCACCGCGGGCAGCGATTCACTCCTCGGACTGGTCGACCATACCCACGATCTCCGAACCGTCGACGTCACCGATCGGCTCCCCAATCCGATAGCGCGTCTCGAGCGGGTACCGCTCGTGCCACGCGAGCACCAGGTGGACCGACACCGCGACCGCGAGCAACCCGACGTTCCAGAAGGGGTTGTCGTAATACACGACGTCCACGATCACGGGCTTCGTGTACACCGGCCAGAAGGGAGACAGCGGTGCCGCAATGTCCGGTGCGGAGGGCACGTCCGCGAAGATGTGGCTCGCGCCCCCGACGAACAGGCCTGCGGTTCCGAAGGCGAACACGATGTCCTCCGAGATCGTCGTGCTCCGGATCAACCGGTGGGCGTTGAACGAGTCGGTGAGCCACCGCGCGGCGAACGCCCCGACGAGGACGCTCACCAGCGCGACGAACGCGACCGTGTGGGTCACGCCGTGGTGCGTGACCGGGAAGTGGGTTCGGAGGACGAGGTCGACGTCCGGGAGCATCGCGGTCACGACCGCGAACGCCGTGAAGCCGAGGGCTCCGCGGCGACCCCAGATCGCCCAGGCCGGTGCGGCGAACAGGAGCGCCATGCCGAAGTGACCAGTGACGTCGACCATTGTGGGACTATTGAAAACGGGTGATGGTGGGAGGGGCGGAGATCACTGTTCGGAGGCCGGGGATACGGTTTGATAGCGCGACTGAGCCGAAGAGTAGCGCGCTGGTCTTCGTGTTACATTGGCGGTATCTTAGGGTGTGGTCGGCTGCAGTCGAGACAGCGCTGAGTCGAGTTGCGGAGCCTATTTTAAGTACAACAACAGGCGTTGATTTGGTGAGAAGCCGTATACGAATGTCCCCAGCCAGTGCAGGGGCTTGAAGTGCGGAGCGAATGTTTTGAGAATTCGATGAAGGACGTTGTTTGGGCTTTCGTTCCCTGAAGATGGCCGTAGATATGCAAACCGCAGTCGTCTTATCGTATAGAAATCCTGCGCAAAAGTTTCGTATCGTCTACTGACGAAAGTCGTTGTAGGCGATCTTGCAAGAGGGATTGAATATATTTTCGACCGGATCGCTCCGACCCGCCAGTAATCTCAAATCCGACGATCTAGAGCAGTAGCTTAAGAGCCAATGAGCGGGAAGAAGAGGGAAATCCCTCAGTTGAGAGTGTGAGTCTTCAGCTCCTGGGTGGAGTCGCCGTCAGGGGAACTCCACGTCAGAATAATCTGATCGCCGGAGGAAGTGCTTGAATACCCTACCGTCCAGGAGTCACCGACATCCATCGGGGAGCCGCCACCGTATGACGGGTCAGTGGTGTTGAGGCTGCCGGAGCCGTCGAAGTTCATACCGAGGACGTCGCCGGGCTCACTAATCGTGTCCCCTCCACCGTGTGAAAAGGTTACTTCGCCGTTTGGGGTGCCGGTATCAGTTGCTTCCCACTGAACGCTCGGCGCGGACGGTCCACCGCCGCCGAAGCCGAGCACGAAGGCACCGATTACTGCTGCCAGGATCACCGTGATCGCCACCATAAGGATCACGCCGATGACAGGCGAAACTGCGTCGTCGTCTGTGAATAGTTCTCGGAGACGCATTGCGAACGAGTCCTCTCACTATCCGTCCATAAAACCATCGGCCGTTCAGAAATCTCCCCGAGGGGAGCGGCGGCGACTATTCACAGACGTCCCTTCGCCTGCACGACAGGATACTGTTTCCACTGCTGTAAATACACTGGCCGACGAGATTCACACTCAGCCTAAGTGCAACGGCTTCGAATTTTGAAATATAATGTACTCCTACGTCTGTTCTGAGACTGAGAGAGCTCCGGCGGGCGTCTTCAGACTCAGAAAACACCCGGTTTTCGGTTATTCTAACCGAGAATCGAGGCGGTCTGGACGGACAGTTCCGTCGGTTAGTCGGGTCAGCACGTGCAATCGAGCTACTCATTTCTGGCGCAAGATCATCGATGAAGGACTACGCCGAGCGGTCCCGGAGTGATGGCAAGACGAATTCACGGCTCGAATCCGAACTGGCCGGTGGCCAGTTCCGCCCGGGACCGTACCTGGCTGGGAGTTCTCTGTTGCATTCGTTTGACGACTCGGGAAACCTGTTCGGCCGCTTCGATTCGAATGGCGGAAGACGATTTCGCTGGCCCCACTCACGGGTGCGCGTATTCAGGAGTCACATCGGCTCGGTGGGATTTCACTGCTCACGCCGTTCGGGAGAGAAATCCGCCCTCCCCGATTTGAACGGGGGACAAGTCGATCTACAGTCGACTGCTCTACCAGTCTGAGCTAAGGGCGGGCATCGATTTGTCCGCCGGACGTGGATAAAAGGCTTACTTTCCGCGGGAGTGCGATCACGTGACGAGTTGGGGATCGTCGACGAATGTGGACGTACCTTCGCACCTATCGACGTCAGCCCGACGCCACGTGTACTCGGCGGCGGAACTGAGAAGTGGGCAACCCGACCGACAAAGTATCACGGCAGGAAGAACCGGTCGGGCCGATCCGTTCCCGAGATGGTTCGACAATGCTCGATCGGCCGTGGAGAACGATCGTGGAACCAGATCAGCGGAGCTAGACCAGCGGGACGAGTTCGATCGAGACTGGGAGATCCTGGATCGCGGGGCGCGCACACGGGACTCGTATACGCGTGCCACGAAGGGTGTATCAGCGGCGATCTGTAAACGTCCGTTCAGGACGCGGAGACTTGTGAAAACGCCGAGTACGCTCGTATTACCAGACCGGTCCGACGACCGATTACTGGCAGCGCTGGATCGTTCGGGTGCCGGTTCCCCTCGTCAGAATGAGCATGTCCATAACCCGAAATAGTGATGCTATACCGGCAGTAAGGTGTGTTTACACCAGTGTGATACACCGGCGTTACCTTTATTATGGTTGCCTCTGAGGGTATGGCTGCGTAAGACGGTCGTCTTACACGCGACGGCATCCCCCAAATGCCGGCGCCCTACCCGGGTTTGCGCGTGACAGACTCGATGCGTGTACGACACGCGCCCGCCGTCTTACTCAAAACGGGGAGCTACAAACCATGGAGCGTGTGACACTCCGAATTCCGAAACAGCAGATCGAAGCGGTTGAACGAATGGTCGAGTCGGGAGAGTTCCCGAACCGGTCCGAGGCCATCAGGGCCGCGGTCCGAGACAAGATCAAGGACCAGGGTGAGCCGGTCCACGAGCGGACTCGAGAGCGCACCTGGGCGAAGGTGTAAACGATGCAAGACATCGTCCAGGACGCCCTCGAGAACGCAGAGCAGGAACAACGCGAGATGGAGGTCGACACCGACGGCGACGAGTTCGGGGACCCCCGGATCGTCATCGTCGGCGCTGGTGGTGCGGGCAACAACACCATCAACCGCCTCTACAACATCGGCGTCGACGGCGCCGAGACCATCGCGATCAACACCGACAAACAGCACCTGAAGATGATCGAGGCCGACACGAAGATCCTCGTCGGCAAGTCCCTGACCAACGGTCTCGGTGCGGGCGGCGACCCCAGCATGGGCGAGCGCGCGACCGAGATGGCCCAGGGCACGATCAAGGAGGTCCTCGGTGAGGCGGACCTCGTCTTCGTCACCGCCGGGATGGGCGGCGGGACGGGCACCGGCGCGGCGCCGGTCGTCTCCAAGATCGCGAAGGAGCAGGGTGCGATCGTCGTCGGGATGGTCTCCACGCCATTCAACGTCGAGCGCGCACGCACGGTGAAGGCCGAGGAGGGTCTCGAGAAGCTGCGAGACGAGGCCGACTCCATCATCGTGCTGGACAACAACCGGCTGCTCGACTACGTCCCGAACCTCCCGATCGGCAAGGCGTTCTCGGTGATGGACCAGATCATCGCCGAGACGGTCAAGGGGATCTCCGAGACGATCACCCAGCCGAGCCTGATCAACCTGGACTACGCCGACATGACGACGATCATGAATCAGGGCGGCGTCGCCGTCATGCTCGTCGGCGAGACCCAGGACAAGAACAAGACCGACGAGGTGGTGAAGGACGCGATGAACCACCCGCTACTGGACGTGGACTACCGCGGCGCGAGCGGCGGACTCGTCCACATCACCGGTGGCCCCGACCTCACGCTGAAGGAGGCCGAGGGCATCGCCGACAACATCACCGAGCGCCTCGACGCGAGTGCGAACGTGATCTGGGGCGCCCGGATCCAGGAGTCGTACAAGGGCAAGGTGCGAGTCATGGCGATCATGACGGGCGTGCAGTCCGCACAGGTCCTCGGTCCGAGCACCCAGCGCCAGGCCGACCGCTCTCGCGCAGAGCTGGAGGAGGTCGACTTCGACGCGGCGAACAACGTCGAGACCGTCCCTGCCGGCGGGGCACAGAGCGACGGGGGTCGCGACGTCCGCGACCGCGAGAACGGCGTCGACGTCATCCGATAGCGCTTCGTCGAGAGCGATCGCTGCCGGTCGTTTTTTGTGCAACTCCGGCGTGTAGCGACGGCCCGACCGTCCCCTCTGACGGAGACGGTTTGCGACGGAACTCGTCCGCACCGTCCCGCCGACACTTGATTTTGCTAGGGATCTCTTAATCGTGACCCGAACAGATATCAAAGAGGCCATCTAAGCCACCGCCGTACCATGACAAAGCGACACGTAACTCGCCGACGCATGCTTGCTACGACCGGTGTTGCTGCGGTCAGCGCTCTCGCCGGTTGTGGCGGTGGCGGCGGTACGGAGGAGAATGGGGACGGAGGCGGCGGTGGCGAGTCGGGTGACGCGACGGTCACCGTGGGTGCCGAGGGCGAGTCACACTTCAGTCCACAATCGGTAGAGATCGCGGTGGGCGAAACTGTCGTCTGGGAGTCGGTCTCGCCCGACCACCAGATCAGACCCCAGGAGACACCCGAAGGAGCCGATTGGTCGGGAATGGGGGCGTCCTTCCTCGGAGAAGGACAAACCTACAGCCACACGTTCGAAACGGCGGGAACGTACACCTACTCGTGCAGTACCTACCACTCTTCCGCCGAGCCCGGTACGGTCGAGGTAACGGAATAGGGACGCGGTTGCTGAGTCCTCCCGACGGTGTCATACAGTGTGACTAGTTCAGTGCAGGACACCGGCCAGCGAAGCCGGTCCGCGACGGCCCGGTGCGCAAGGACTTGCGTACTCGTCGAGTAAACACGAAGAGCGACGGCGGGGCGCTCGTGTCACGCTCTCGGACGGCCGCACACTGCCTCGATACCATCGAAGGTGCGTCCGGAGACCTCGCTTTGCTACGTGGCGTCGAGAGCCTCGAGCAGCGAACAGGTCCGACAAACGTCGCTGGCGGTCGGCGAGCCACACGACTCGCACTCGCCGAGGTCGCCGGCCGCCGAATCGCTCTCGTCCGCGTTACTCTCTCGAGCGTCGGCCGCGAGCCGAGCGAGTTCCTCGTACCCGGAGAGGATCGAGTGGCGGGTCCCCGGGTGGTCGTCTTCGAGCCCGTGGAGCAGTGACTTGATCTCGCCGCGGTACGCCTCCTCGGCGTGGGGACACTCCGCGATCTGTGCGGGGAGGTCCCGGAGGTGTCCGTACAGGGCGACTTCCGATTCGGGGACGTCCCGGAGCGGCTTCGCCCGGGGCACGAACTCGTCCTGCTCTGCCCGGTCGTCGAGCGGACCGAGCGACGCCTCGAAGTGCTTAGCGATCTGGGCGACGTCGCCCTCCAGGACGTTCATCAGCGCGGTCTGGGCCTCGTCGTCGAGATTGTGGCCGGTCAGGAGGAGGTCGGCCCCGAGGTCGTCTGCGTAGCGTTCGAGGACGTCCCGGCGGAAGACGCCACAGTAAGCACAGGGCGCCATGTCGAGTGGGTCGTCCGCAGCGACGTCGTCCATCCGAACGTCGAACTCGTCGTCGTACGCGACGAGTTCGAGCGGGACGTCGTACGCCTCGGCGAACGATTCGGCGGCCTCGACGCTCTCGTCCCGATAGCCGTCGATGCCCTCGTGAATGGTCAGTGCGAGGAGGTCGACCCGGGGATCCTCGGAAAACGTGTCCTGGAGGATCGCACCGAGGACGACGCTGTCCTTGCCCCCGGAAAGCCCGAGCACCCACGTCACCGGGTCCTCGGGGGTGGCGTCGTCCGGCAGCAGCCCGTCCTCCCGGACCCGGCTGCGCACTCGCTTCTCGACGGACCGCAGGAAGTGCGACTCACAGAGGTGCGTCCCTGCGTAGGCGACGTGGGTCACGGCCTCGCGATCGCACTTGCTGCACTGCATCGGCAGAGCATATCGGGGGGAGCGGGAATACGGTTGCGGTCGGATTCCAGATCGAATACAGAACTCGATTCCGGTGGGCTGGGGTGCCCAGGGACTCGATGGGGTCCGCCCGTGGACTCGATAGCGCCAACTCCGTGGATTCGATATACCTGAACCGGTTCGGACGAGTCGCCGCGCCGGTGAGAAAGACAGTTTACGATCCGTCGCCAGACGAGCCACATGGACGAGGTGACGCGGCGTCGGGGCCGATTGCTCCTCGTAGTGGTGCTCGCGGTCGCACTGTGCTCCGCCCCGGTGCTCGGCCACTCGGGCCACGAGTCCCACGAGAGTCGGGAAGATACGAGACTCTCGCCGTGGCCGTTCTTCTTCGTGTTCGGGACGGTGACCGCTGGCGGGAGCCTGCTCGCCGGCCACAGATTCGACGTGCCACGCCAGTACGCGATCGGGCTCGCCACCGGCGGCGGGGCGATGGCGCTCGTCGCGGCGGTCGTCTGGTTCGCATAGGCAAACGGCGTCCTGGCCTCGCCATTGAATTCTCACAGGCCGGGAACGGCGACCGAACTATTGGTGTCTCCTTTCCAAGATCTAACTGTCCATGTACGACCAGTTCCTCCTTCCGACCGACGGTAGTGACGGCACCGACAGGGCCATCGACCACAGCCTCGAGCTGGCGGGGACCTACGACGCGACGCTGCACGTGCTCTCCGTACTCGACGACGCGTCGCTCACGTCGGTGAGCGAGGAGGCCGCCACGGAGGTGTTGGCGGATCGCGAGGCAGCGGTCGAGGCGGTCGCCAACGCCGCTCGAGAAGCCGGCGTCGATGTCGTGACGAGCGTCCGCGAGGGATCGCCCCATCGCGAGATCCTGGCGTACGCCGACGAGGCCGCAGTCGACGTGATCGTCATGGGAACGCACGGCCGTTCCGGGGTCGGCAGGGTGCTGCTCGGGAGCGTCACCGAACGCGTCGTTCGCGACGCACCGGTTCCGGTCGTCACCGTCCGCATGGACGGTGGTCGGGGTGCCGGCGGCGAGACGGAACACGTGACCACGCCGGCTGCGGCGGAACGACGGGCACGAGCAGCGCTCGAAGACGAGGGGCACGATGAGGTCACCATCCCTGAGGACCCCTATCGGACGACGACGGCCTGGGTCGTGCCAGCGACGGCCGACGGTGGCACCTACAACGTCCA
The DNA here is from genome assembly GCF_000403645.1 of Salinarchaeum sp. Harcht-Bsk1. Lineage (NCBI taxonomy): Archaea > Methanobacteriati > Methanobacteriota > Halobacteria > Halobacteriales > Natronoarchaeaceae > Salinarchaeum > Salinarchaeum sp. Harcht-Bsk1. Next base: position 2,395,991 of record NC_021313.1, on the reverse strand, counting down.
CGTCGACGCCGACACGGGCGCGACCCGGATCGGACGCCTCGACCACTGACTGATCTCTCTCTCTCTCTCTCTCTCTCTCTCTCTCTCTGTTTCTCGCTTTTTCTCCTCTCACACGCACCGTGATGAGTGCAGCAGTTCCGAGGGCGTGCCGGCCAATCGAGTGTCGGGTCGATCCCTCGGCGCGTCGTTCCCGGACCTCGGGAACGCCCACCCGGTTATAGGGGTCTCGCGGCTGAAGTTGCAGGTAATGACGGCCACCGCCGACTCCACGAGCGCCGAACCGCTTCGTGCACGGTTGCGCGTCGAACCCCACGAGGCAGCCGGCTGTGCCGTGCTCGACGCCGGCGACCGTGGCGAGGACGTCGTCTGGACGGACTGCCGCTCCGCCGATGACGACGGGACGTGCCGGGCAGCGGTCACCGTCGAAGTCGGCGACCGACGAACCCGCGAGTTCGTCGAGGGATCGGTCGGCGAGTACTGCGTCTGTCACGCGTTCCGCGAGGTCGAGTGCGCCGCCGACATCGAGCGATTCTGCGACGGTGCACTCGTCGTCTCGGTCACGGTGCCCCGCCGCGGCGCGCTCCGGGATCTGGTCGCGGCCCTTCGGGATCGCGAGGCGTCGGTGCACCTCGAACAGGTGCTGCCGCTCGCGGGCGAAGACGGCGGTCGACAGCTCTGTCTCGACGCCGCGGCAGTCACCGAGAAGCAACGCGAGGCCATCGCGACTGCCGTCGATCTCGGATACTACGAGCGACCCCGAAGTGCGGACCTCGACGCGGTCGCCGAGGCGCTCGACGTCTCTCGGTCCGCGGCGTCCCAGCGACTCAACGCCGCCGAGACGACGCTGATTCACGCACTCGTCGAGACCACGGACATCGAGCGCGTCGAGAACGACGCCTCGGCGGAGGCAGTCACCGGGGCTGCGGCCGAGGAACCCGTCGCGGAGTAGCGCGATCGCCGGTTCGTCGACTCGTGGAGTGGCGCGATCGGCAATTTCTCACCCGATCGAGCCGTCTGCGGCGTAAAGGCCTACAGTATACAGGGAGGAACGGAGGGACCGGTGGATCCTATTATCGATCGTGATGGTACGAAACCAGCAGTCCATGGCCGGTGGTGAACCGCCGTGATCGCCGACGGGGTCGCCTACGAGGTGACGGTCGAGTTCGGCGACGGGGACCGGGATCGGTTCGAGTCCTGGTTCCCGAACGTCGTCCTCGACTGGACGACCCAGCCGGACATCCGGAGCTTCCGCGTCCACCGCGGCGTCGACGCCGACGGGGAACGGCTCCGGTTCGTATTCACGTTCGAGACAGAGGACGACTGGGAGCGCTTCGTCCAGCGAAGCGCACACCGCGAACGGATGGATCACCTCGAGTCCGTCGCGGAGACGGTGCGAACGACGCTGTGGACGCCGGGGGCGATCGCCCTCGGTGGCGACGGGCCCGCGATCGTACCAGCGACGGGTACCACCGAAACGACGATCGATCCATCCGATCGTGCCGAAGTTGAACCAGGGTTGTAGGTGCTCCGCGCAGGGGGCACCAGCGGGACTGTTGCTTATAAATCACTGTATAATTCGGACCAACGCGGACCGCGGTCGGACTCCAAGCAGTATCTGTAGGGTGAGATAACTGTGCCAAACGAAACGGCGACGGTCGACACCCGGCTCTTCGGTCGGGACGTCACGTACAGCTTCGACGGGCCGTGGGGTGCCTACTGGATGGTGTTCCTGCGGGTCATCGCTGGATGGTGGTTCCTGAACGCGGGTCTCGGAAAGGTCCTCGAGCAGGGACTGCTCTACGACACGACGGGCTGGCTCGAGTTCGGTACCAAGGGGAGCATCCTCTACCCCATGTTCGAGTGGTTCGCGGTGAACGCGGCGTTCGTGCCGAACTTCATGGTGCCGTGGGGCCAGATCGCGATCGGCCTTGGGCTGATCTTCGGCGTCCTCACGCGCCTGGCCGCAGCGAACGGGATGATCCTGGGCACGTTCTTCTACCTCGGGAACGCAGGCTGGGGCCACGGCTTCGTGACCAGCGAGCTGTTCGGGATCATGATCTTCGGGACGATCCTCGTGATCGGTGCGGGCCGTATCTACGGGGTCGACGGCTACCTCGAGACCACGAAGCTGGTCGAGCAACATCCGCGGCTGCGGTACCTGATGGGGTGACACGAAATGATGGACAACTACACCGACACGGCTGACCTGGTCGGAATGCTCGGTGGGGCGCTCGTCGCGATCGGCGTCGTGGTGCTCGGCGCACTCAACACGCTGACCCAGAACCCCCACATGGAACAGACCAACGACGCGGGTGCAGTGACCGCCGAGCCCCTGGTTCCGGCCGACATCCGGGCCTACATCATCCTGATCGGCCTGGCGCTGCTGCTGCTCTACGGCCTCTACAAGGTCGCGACGCCGCTGGAGCCGACGACGGTCCAGCGAACCGCGCCCGCCGACGACTGAGGCCCACGCCGTCCGCCGGGCACACGCCTTGCCCGTTGCGGAGGAATACGATTACCGCTGCGCGACCGACTGTTTTCGTTGGCGATACGTTCCCGTTCTTTTAGCGCCGCTGACGCGTTCGAACTGCACGAATCCACACGTTCGTAGCAGTCGGGATCCGGAGTAACGAACTGCTGCGCCTACCAGGGACCGTCAGTATCGAGATTCCCGTTCCCCGATAACCCGACCCCAGTTATATGGGGTCAGCCTGTGAATTACCATTTGAGGCATCAATCATGGCAGCAGAACGGAGTCCGGCGGAACGAACGCTCGACGCAGAACTGTTCGGACGTGACGTAACGTTCGATTACTCGGAGACGTGGGTCGCGTACTCGATCGTGTTGCTCCGGGTCGCGATGGGCTGGATCTTCCTCCAGGCCGGCCTGGAGAAGTACACCTCGGGTGGTCTCGACACCGTCGCGGACGACCCGCTGACCGGTGGCTGGACGGCCTCGGGCTACCTCGAGTTCGCCCTCCACCCCGACAACCCACTCAAGGACGTCTTCGCAGACATGGCCGGGTACGGCTTCATCGACCCCATGGTCGTCTGGGGACAGATCCTCATCGGCCTCGCGCTGCTCCTCGGCATCGTCGTCCGCTGGTCGGCGTTCTGGGGGGCAGTGATGATGCTGTTCTTCTGGCTCTCCCACCTGCAGGGCGGCCTGCTCGCGGGGCTTCCCCTGGAGCACGGCTGGGTGGTCGACGAGACGATCGTCTACGCGGCGCTCCTGTTCGGCCTCGGCGCGATCGGCGCCGGCCGGATCCTCGGGCTCGACGCGTGGCTGGAGGAGACCGAGTTCGCGAAGAACAACAGCTGGGTCCGCTACCTGACCGGGTAATCCCGGTCAGTCTCTCCGATCGGATCGCACCGAACGCCGCGGGTCGGTCGATCCGACGCCGCGGCGAATCGTTCCGTCAATCCCCGTTTTCGATCGCGGTCTCGAAGCCGTCACCGCTCCGAGCGACGCCAGCGGCACAGACGGCGTGCTCGAAGTCGAAGTCGTAGGCTTCGGCGGCGGCTTCGGCAGCAGCACTCGCTTCGAACTCGACGGGCCCCGGCGCGTCGCGCTCGTACGTCGCCACGAGCGTCGGCTCCTCCACCCGTTTCACGAGCACTGCGTCCTTGCGCACGATGCCGACGTGGGCGCCATCCTCGTCCAGCACGCCGGCCAGCCGCGGCGTGTCGTAGTCGTCCTTCTCATAGTCGAGCGCGAGGAGGGACTCCGCGAGGGCGTCGCGAGCGGGATACCCGAGTTCGATCTTCTCGAGGATGGGGTCGACCTGCGACCCGTTCCCGAGCACGGCGGCCGCGCCGTCGCGGGGCCCGGCGTCGGTCGTTCGCAGGCAGTTGTACTCGACGTACGGGTTGTCCGTGGGCGGCGCGTCGTCGGTGGGGCCGACGGTGAGCGTGCCATCACGGTCGCGGATCTCGCGGTTCGGAAACGATCGCGAGGAGACGCGATAGGCTGCGACGTCCGGTCCGACGACGACGAAACGTCCAACGTACATACAAGACGGTCTGCCGCGGCGTGGAATGTAGTTGTCGAACCGCGGAAGTCGCCCGGGTTGCGACGACCGTAGTCAAACAGGGGCGGGTGCGCGGAATTCCAGATTCGCCCACACGAGAGGGGCCGTCATACGGCCGTCAGACGACGATCGGGCGTTCCGACCGCTGTCGTGCGATTGTACTTCCGCGGCGCTTCGCCCATCTATAAGGGGGCGGACGTTCATCACCCGCCTGTGAGGGCCATTCCGCCCTCGCTTGTCACACGCTCCACCTGGGAACGCGTCGGGACCGCCCGACGGACCGTACCGTCCGGTGCGGGGCGGGGACCCCGCACCAGGGCGCGTCGCTTCCGACGACCCGAGCGACGGCGCTGCTCGGTTTCCGCACTCGCCCGAGCGAGGAGTGGCCAGGCATCGACCCACTCCGCTCTGCCGACGCTCACTCCAGCCGATCGAAGCCCATTCCGTCAGGTCGAACTCATTCTAAGCGGTCGAAGCGTCGGCAGGGCACCCCGTGGCGCTCGACGAGCGCCTCGCCGACTTCTGGCTTCGCCGTGAAGTAGACGATCTGCCAGCCGTCGGCGGCCAGCGTGCGGAGCGCGTCGAACCCGGCGGCGAGGCGCTCGGGATCGGCGGGGAGGAGCGGATCGTCGAGCAGCAGGAAGCCTGGCTCGCCGTGAAGGAGTCGATCCGCGAGCCCGATCCTGGCGGCGAGGTAGAGCTGATCGGTGGTTCCGCGGCTCAGAGCCCCTGCAGGGAGGGTCGTGCCGTCCGCCTGCTCTACGACCAGCGTCTCCGCGTCGGGGTCGTAGGTCACCGCCTCGTAGCGGCCGTCCGTGATCGATCGGAACGTCGCCGAGGCTGTGCTCTCGGGTCCAAAGAGGTCGGCGAGTTTCGCCTCCTCGTCGGCGCGGACGCCCTCGAGTGCGGCCAGCGCCGCCCGCGAGACGTCGGCGTTCCGCTCGAGGTCCTCGACGAGCGATTCGAGATCTCGGGCGGTCGCCGCGAGGCCGTCGACCGACCGTGCGGCGAGGGCGATCGGTTCCTCGCGGAATCGACCGGTCGGGAGTCGTCCGAGTTCGTCGTCGAAGCCGTCGATCGCCGCCTCGTGGTCGTCGAGTCGGGTGTCCAGTTCGTCGACGCGGGACTCGAGCCGGTCGACTGCCGCCGCGAGCGCGTCGCGCTCCTCCGGATCGAACTCCTCGGCAGCCACGTCGTCTCTCTGCACGTCGGTCCTGAGTCCGTCGAGTTCCCGATCCCAGTAGTCGATCCGTGCCTCGATGGATCCGCTGTCGTCGTTTGTATCGGCGGCTGGCGCTCCGAGACGCTCCGTGAGACTCGCAACCGCGTCGCGACGCTCCCGTTCGAGCGATTCGGCTTCCTCGACTGCGTCGCGATAGGCAGCCACGTCCGGAAGGCCAGCGTCCCGCAGTCGCTCGCGTCGCTCCCGGCGTAGCGTTCGCCGCCGTTCGATCGCGTCCTCGCGGTCCTCCTCGACGTCGCCGAGCCGTCGCTCGATCACCTCGATCTGTCGCTCGGTCGCGTCGATGCGATTCCCGAGCCGGTCCCGCTCGTCCTGGAGTTCCCGGATCGCCGGAGCGACGTCCGCGATCGTCTCGACCGCCAGTCCCGCGTCGCGAGCCGCGGCGAGCACCGATCGACGATCGCCGGCCGTCGCACGCGACCGGCGATACGAGACGACGGCCCAGATCGCTCCGATCGTCGCGACGATCGTCAGGCCGAGCGCGGCGACCGTGACGCCCGCCACTGCGGCGACGGCGGCACCGACGACGCCGACGACTGCGAGGATCGCGCCGTGCCGCTCGGGGGTGCCGGCGGGCGACGCGCTGCCGCCGTCCCGATACCCCTCCAGCGCCTGCTCGACGTCCTCGAGGTCGGCGATTCGCGCTTCGAGTTGGTCGCGTTCGGCAGCCAGGTCGTCGCGCTCGGACTCGCGGGTCGAGCGCTCCTCCCGGAGTTGCTCGCGGCGATCCTCGACGTCGGCGATGTCGTCATCGATTCGCTCGAGTTCCGCCTCGATCGCTTCGAGGCGATCGAGCCCCGACTCTGTGCACTCCCGATCCTGGAGCGCGGCGGTCGCGTCCCGAACCGTCGATAGCTGGTCGGCGAGCCGATCGTGGGTCGCGAGGGTCTCGGCGGCCCGCTGTCGGTCCAGCGCACGACGCTGCCGTTCGAGTTCCGTCGCCACCTCGACGCGCTCTCGCTCGGCGGACTCGATGCCAGCGTCGCGGCACTCGCCGACGTACTCGCGGATCCGGTCGGCCAGCGCCGCCGCGTCGTCGCGGACGTCCTTCGCGTTCCCGTGGTCTTCGGCCCGGGCGAGGTTGAGCGTCGTCGGAGTCAATCGGCCAGCGTCGACGATCCGCTCGCGGAGCGCGTCGAGCTCTGCGGTGTGGAGGTCGGCGAGCCGCCTGGCGGTCGCGTCGTAGAACTCGTGTTCGTCGCCGAGCCGGAGGTCGGCGTCGCGGACGACGAAGACGTTCCGGAGCTGTCGCGGGGTGACGGCGGTCACGTCGGTCAGGGTGGTACCGTCCCCGAGGACGTGCTCCGTGGTCCCTGCCGGGGACGGGCCTCCGTCCGTCGCAGCGTCCTCGGCACGCTCTGGTGCTGCGGTCGTTTCGATCACTGCGTGGCCGACCGGCGGCTCCCCGACGCGACCGACCTCCGGCACGACGTCCACGGCATCGGGCGAACACAGCCGGAGGAGAGCGTCGAGGAGGAGCGTCTTCCCCGACTCGTTCGGCCCGTAGCAGACCTCCAGGCCCCCGTCGAACTCGTGTTCGACGCCCGAGAGCGGGCCGTACCGGTCGACGCGAACCGACTGGAGTCTCACGATAGCTCCCCCTCCGCAGCGAGGTCGGCCATCGCGGCCAGGACCCGTTCGCGTGCGTCGTCGAGTAGCTGGTCGGGATCGTGGCCCTCGTTCTCGGTCGCGTCGAGCGCGGTATCCGCGTCGATTCGGGCCTCGAACTCCCGGTAGATCGGGTGATCGAGGAGGTGTGCGACGGATCGAGTCCGGTTCTCGAGGGGTACGTCGCCGGCAGCGTCCGCGAGTTCCGCTGCGAACATCGCCTCGTCGCGATCGACGAACCCCTCGATCGCGATCTCTGCCTCCACGTCGCGGTGAGCCCAGGTCGCGACCTGCTCCCGAACGGTTCCGATCGCGTCTTTGGCGTCGCCCGGACGGACGGTGAGTTCGAGTTCGTCGTAGTGGAAGCTGTCGAGCGGTTCGAGTGCGACGGAGGGCGTCGCCCCATCGTCCACGATCGCGATCGAGCGACGACCAGTTTCCGCTGTGGTGACCGAGGCGGGCGTGCCCGGATAGACGAAGGTGCCGCCGGCGTCGGCGGCATTCGATTCGGCACTGCTCGCCGGGAGACCGACGCGATTCGCGCCGTGGTAGTGGCCCGCGAGCACGGCATCGAACTCGAGTGCGCCGAGTTCGCTCCGCGTCACCGGTGCGTAGCGCGCGGCCTCCTCGTCGCCGGTATCCGCGGTCGCTGCGGGCGCTTCGAGACTGCAATGGACCAGCAGGTACTCCGGCCCGTCGAACGGTTCGCGGTCCCGGAGCGCGACGAGGAGGTCGTCGTCGAGTTCGCGGGTGTAAGGGACGCAGGTGATGCGGGAGACAAGGTCGTTACCGCCCGATCCAGCAGCGTCGCGTTCGACCAGGACGTGCTCGAACGGTTCGACGGTCGCTGTCCGCACGGCAGCGCCGAAGAACACGTCACCCTCGTAAGCCTCGCGATCGTGGTTGCCCGGAATCAAGACGACGGGGTAGGGTCGATCAGAAAACAGCGACCTGAGCTCCGGGCGAAGGCGCTCGGCAGCCACCTCGTCTTCGAACAGGTCGCCGCCGATCGTCACCGCGTCCGCATCCGTTGATTCCGCTCTGTCGAGCAGCGCTTCGAGCGCCTGGCGGCGCTCCGGCGCGTCCGGGTGGAGGTGGACGTCGGCGGTGTGGACGAGCCGGCCCATGGTTACGTTCGTGATCGCCCGACACCAAAGGGATTCGGGTCGAATGGCGCAGCGAAAGTTGGATTGATTGGCAGCAACAGCGGTACCGGTGCCTCGAAGGTCCGGGATCGATCGACGTGGCGATCGCAGCGTTCGTGCGACGGACGCTGCTCACTCCACGTCGGCCCAGGCGCCGTAGAATCGCTGTACGGCGGTGAAGTGTCCCACGATCGCGAAGAAGACGAGGAGCCAGCCGACGAGGGTGAGCGACTCGACCGCGTCCGGGTAGACGGTGGTGGCCGTCGCGACGACGCCGATGAGGACCATCCGATCGGCACGACCGATGAGGCCGCCGTACTCCCGTCCGAGGCCGACTGCCTGGATCTGGGTGCCCATGTAGGAGGTCATGACGACGCCCGTGACCGCGGCGAAGCCGATGGCGTAGCGCTCGATGCCGGCGGCGAGGCCGGCGATGAGGACGATGTCGGCGTAGCGATCGAGGACGTGATCGAGGAGGTCGCCCTTCGCGGAGGCGACGTCGAGTTTTCGGGCGAGTGCGCCGTCCACGATGTCGAGCCAGCCGCTGAGGCCGACGAGGACGCCACCGACGACGTAGTAGAGCGGTTCCGCGCCCGCGACGACGAAGGTTGCCCCGGCCGCCACGGCGACGGCGAAGGCGATGAGGCTCACGCCGTTGGGGGTCAGGCCGAGGCGCGCCGCGAGCCCGACCCACGGGGACAGCCCCTTGTCGGCCAGCGGGCGGAGCCGATCCAGCGTCATGGACCATTGGGGGTGACCCGGACACAAATAGCCTGTGAGTTCGGCACTGGACGACGCCAGATCGCCCGACGCGAGCCATCGTCGAACGGACCTCCGGAAACCCCCGCGCTTATACACCTCCCGGCCCTTCGACTGTCCAATGAGTCAGTCCGATACGGACGTCGTTCGTCTCTTCGGCGGACCGGGCAGTGGGAAGACCACGGCCCTGCTCGACCGCGTCGAGGAGATCCTCGAGGCCGACGACGTCGACGTCAACGACGTCCTGGTCGTCTCCTACACCCGCGCCGCGGCCGCCGAAATCCGCGAGCGACTCGCCGAGCGACTCGACGTGACGCCCCGCTCCCTCCAGGGCAACGTCTGTACGATGCACGCCAAGGCGTACGAACTCCTGAATCTCTCTCGTGGCGACGTCGTCGGCGAGTCCGACAAGGAGGAGTTCTGTGACGACTACGGCATCGAGTTCGAGGACGAGCACAGCGGCGCCGGCCGCCGCACCGCACGCTCGACGACGATCGGCAACAAGATCATCGCGACGAGCCAGTGGCTCCAGCGCACGCGTCGCGACGTCGCCGACTGGTACGACGTCCCCTTCCAGTGGGACGAAGAGGAGGTCCGCCTGCCCCCGGACATCGACCCGAACGCCCAGGAGGGCAACAAGTACACGCCGACGTGGCCCACCAGCGACGACCGGATCGACGTGCCCGAGGCGATCCGCGGCTGGCGCTCCTACAAGGGCGAGCACGACCTGACGGGCTTCGCCGACATGCTCGAGCGGGTCAAGCAGCGCTCCCTCCAGCCCGGCGTCGACTACCTGATCATCGACGAGTTCCAGGACATCACGACCCTGCAGTACGAGGTCTACGAGGAGTGGAAACCCCACGTCGAGCGCGTGCTGATCGCCGGGGACGACGACCAGGTCGTCTACTCCTGGCAGGGCGCCGATCCGGCGCTCCTGCTGGACGAGGACGTCGACGAGGACGTCGTCCTCCCGAACTCCTACCGGCTGCCCTCCAGGGTCCTGAACGCCGTTAACCGGGAGATCAGCCACATCGACGTGCGCCAGGAGAAGGACCTCGAACCGCGCATCGAGGGCGGTGCCGTCGAGGCGATCGACTCTCCGTCGATGCTCGACCTCGTCCGCGAAGTGCGCCGGACGGTCGAGACCGACGACGGCTCCCTGATGCTCCTCTTCCGGGCGCGCTACCAGATGTTCCGCTTCATCGACGAGTTCATCGGCGAGGGGATTCCCTTCGGCGTGATGACCGACCAGCGGATGTGGACCGATCGGCTCAACCAGTTCGTCGACGGAATCGAGGCGATCGACGCCGGCGAGCCCCTCTCCGCGCTGGAGGCCCGCCGCCTCGCCGACATGCTCGCGGACTCCGCGTTCGGCTCCAACGAGCGCGACGACCTCTTCGACGCGATCGACGAGCGCGAGGAGGAGTCCGAACTCGACGACCTCGCGGAGATCCAGGTCGAACCCGAGTTCGTCACCGACCACGTTCCCTTCATGCCCGGCCCCGCGTCCGCCGCGGACATGTCCCGGAAGATCACCAGCTTCCAGACGGAGAGCATGAAATCCTACTTCGGCGGCGACTACCAGGACGTCGCCCGCGATCGGGTCCGCGTCGGCACGATCCACTCCGCCAAGGGTCGCGAGGCCGACCACGTGTTCCTGGGCACCGACCTCACCGAGAAGGTCGTCGAGCAGATGGCCGCGACCGTCGAGGATCCGACCGACGTCGAGGGCTGTGACGAGTTCACCAAGACGACGAATCCCGTCCCCGTCCTGACCGATAACGAACGCCGCGTCTTCTACGTCGGCATGAGCCGTGCACGCGAGCGCCTCGTCATCATGGAGAACCTGGTCGGCGGCGCGCCGACGCTCCCGATCGACGTCCTGTTGACGAACGGGCCGAGCGAGCGCGACGTCGAGGAGCTCCTCGACGAAGCGAAAGAGCCCGTCCAGGCCGACTGACCGTCCAAGCGCACCGTTTTCATGTTTACTGGAATCGTCGAGGGTGTCGGTACAGTGGCGGAACGAACCGAAACGGCCGACGGGCTGCGCGTCCGCATCGCCGCCGACTGGCTGGACGTGCCGGACCGGGGCGCAAGCATCGCCGTCAGCGGCTGCTGTCTCACCGTCGAGGACCGCGGCGACGGCTGGTTCGAGACGTTCCTCGCCGAGGAGACCCGAGCGGTCACGTCGCTCGACGACCTCGCCGTAGGCGACGAGGTCAATCTCGAACGAGCGATGCCCGCCGACGGCCGGTTCGATGGCCACGTCGTCCAGGGGCACGTCGACGAGACCGTCGCCGTCCGCGACGTCGTCGCCGCCGGCGAGGACTGGCGATACACCTTCGACCTCCCCGCCGACGATCGCTACCTCGTGCCGAAGGGCTCGATCACGCTCGACGGCATCAGTCTGACCGTCGCGTCGATCGACGCCGAGGCCGGAACGTTCGACGTCGCAATCATCCCCGAGACCTACGAAGCGACGACGCTCTCGGAGAAGGCGGTCGGCGACCTGGTGAACGTCGAGTACGACGTGATCGCGAAGTACGTCGAGTCGATGCTCGACGGGCAGGGTGGGGACGAGCAGGACGACGCTGACGCTCACCCGGAACGGCTCGCTGGCGAACTACAGTAGCAGATCGCGGCAACGGTCCCCGGGACGCACAGCGCGTCGGGGACGCGTCGGCGGTCATCCTTCGAACCGATCATGCGTCGACGGCCAGCCACCGAATCGATCACGCGACGACGGCGAGCCTACGGATCGAACTCGGTGCGCTCGGGCAGGTGCTCTGTCTCGACGCGGCCCGCGTCGAATTCGTCAAACGCTCTGCGGTAGCGGTCGATCTTCAGGTACAGGTAGTAGCCGACGGCCGACTGGAAGGCGAGGACGTAGGCGACGAGTGCACCGAACTCCGAGACGGGAAACGCGGTCACGAGCACGCCGGCGCCGGCACCGACCGTGAAGTTGTACGTGGCGTGGAACAGCGCGGCGACGATCAGCCCCTTGACGACGATCGGGCCGGCCCGGTCCCGGTTGAACTTCGCGAGTCCGAGGTAGTACCCAGCGATGCCGGAGTAGAGCACGTGGCCAGGACCAGCGATCGCCCGCGAGGCGGTGATGCCGCCGAGTTCGCCGGAGGAACTCGCTGCGAGTCCGCCCTCTGCCTGGATCAGGTCCGTGATGTAGATCGCGTTCTCGATCGTTGCAAAGCCGAGGCCGGCGACGGCGCCGTAGATCGCGCCGTCGATCACGGCGTCGAAGCGCTCGTCGGGGTAGGCGTAGAGACGGACCGCCAGGAGCTTCACCGTCTCTTCCACGGGGCCGACGACCACGTAGAAGAAGATCCCGAGCGCGACGGCCTGGCCGAAGACGTCGGCGACGCCGCCCAGCCCGGCGAGCGCGACGGAGTTGATCACCGCAGCGAAGCCCGCGGTGACGGTCGCGAGCAAGAAGGTGATCGCCAGCAACCCGAACGGTTCGCCGCTCGTGACGTCGGCGTAGTGCAGGTAGACGAACAGAGCAAGTGCTGGAAGCACCGACATGCCGACCAGCGTGGTGACCGCCGGTTCGAGGACGAGATCCAGTCCGGAGAGACCGATGATCGCGAACGTGATCGCCAGCGCCACCAGCACGACGAGCCACTTCGAGCCCGCGACGACGCCCGCGTACGCCTGGACGGCGAACCGGTCGAGAAACGACCGGGGCTCCCAGTCGGTGACCTCGTAGATCTGCTCGCGTCCGGCGGCGCGTTCGACCGGATCCCGATCGCCCATCGTGTTAGCCCTCAGCACCGAACGGGAAATGGGTTTGTGCTCGACGGGGGTGCCGACGGCCCCGACCCGAAGAGCGCCAGCGCCACACAGTACGTTCTTTGTGGACGGGACCGCAACGGCCGCGCATGCACTTCGATCAGCGAACCCAGCGCGCGCTCCGGGATCTCGGCCTCGACGACGAAGACCTCCAGGATGCCGCCGAGAGCATCGGAACGCTCGTCGAGGCCGACGCCGTCGTCCTCGAGGAGTTCTTCGCCCAGCACGACGTGGTCTACTCGACCATGGATCAGGCCCACAGCGCCGACGAACTCCCCGAGCACGAGGTCAGCCATCTCGACACCTACACCCACGGCGACGAACTCCGTGGTTGGCTGCGGTTCGACTCCTGGGGCGCCTACGTCGAGGACGGCCGGGTCCTCGACGAGGATCACGTCGAACTGACGCTCGGGCCGACGGTCCACGACCGGATTCGGTTCGCCCCGTCGCGGGAGCGCCTCGAATGACGGCTCGTCCGGAAGGCCGATATCGGTCCGCCACCGAATCCCGTCGATGAGCGCCGTCCGGATTCGCGGCATCTACGCGACCGCCCTCACGCGGCGACTGCTCGACGCCGGCTTCGAAGTGGTTCACGCCTCCGATCCGATCGATCGGCGGTTCGACGCCAATTTCGGGACGAGGCCGCCCAGCGCGACGATCGACACGACGACTGATCGCCAGGGGATCGAGATCAGCGGCGATCCAGCGGCCGTCGCGGAACTCGGGGGGACGCTCGCCGAGGTCGAGGTCGACACGCTCACCTGGCCCGATCCAGCGCCCACGGGCAGCGTCAGCAACGCCGTCGTCAGTGGCACCCGTGGTGGCGGCGCCGTGCTCGACCTCCCGGGCGGCGCGACGGGTTACCTTCCCTTCGACGACGCCGACGGCTACGTCGAGACCGGCGATCGGCTCCGCGTCCAGGTCCGCGACCCGACCCCGCCCTGGAGCGACTACGACGCTCGCCTCGATTCCGACGTCCGCGTCGAGGATCCCGGTGGCCTCCTGCGACTGGTACGCGGCGAGGACGGCGTCCGAGCGAACGCTCCAGACGCCGACGCGACGGCACTTGCTCGGACGACCGAGCTACTCGACGTCGCCGTTCCGGAGGGATGGGGACTGCGCTGGCGACGGGCAGCCGCCGACGCCGGGCTGGACGAACGCGGCGACGCACTCGAAGCGGTCATCGAACGCGCCGAAACGATCGAGGACGCCCTCGCCGACGCTCCGGACCCCGAAGCGGCAGCGCCGCGGCCGATCGCGACGCCGTCGGCCACCACGTGGTGCTGGTTCGGCCGCGAGAGTCGGCTCGCCCTCGACGCGCATCGGCGGACGGTCGAAACGACGATCCCTGGACACCACCGGATCAAGGCTGCCGACGGCTCCGCGAGCGCCGGCGTCGACCTCGCGGAGTCGCTCGTCGACGAGCACACCGACGGGGTCGACGCCGACGAACTCCCCTTCGACGCGATCGCCCGCCAGTTCGGGCCGACCGACGGCGACGACCTCGCGATCCACCACGGCAAGCCCGACGGTCGCCGCCTGGTCCTCGGGACCGGCGACGTCACCGAGTACGATCCCGACGGCGCGGTCACGGTCCGGCGCGAGATTTCGAGTTCGGGCGAGTACGACGCCCTCGGGACGGAGCGGGAACCCGGCGACGTCGCGATCACGAAGCTCAAAGAGGGTCGCTGGTGGTACCCAACGATCTATCGCGGCGCCGACGGCGAGCGGAAGGGCACCTACGTCAACGTCTGCACGCCGGTGGAGCTGTTCCCCGACGCCGCGACCTACGTCGACCTCCACGTGGACGTGGTGAATCCGCCAGCGGGCGAGGTTCGGGTCGTCGACGATGACGAACTCGCCGAGGCCGTCGAGGAGGGGCACGTGAGCGAGGATCTCGCGGAGCGAGCCAGGAACGTCGCCGAACGGGCGCAGCAGGCGCTCTCAGACTAGCGATTCTTGCGACCTCGAAGAATGTTCTGCCAGGATGGTGCCAGCGTCCGCGAGCGAGCGAAGCGAGCGAGCGGTTCGCTGACAGCGAGGGGCGAAGCCCCGAGCTGTCAGGGTTTTTTGGTCCAGATTTTTTGGAGGAGGGTTCCCGTAGCGAGCGAAGCGAGCGAGGAAACCCTCCTCCAAAAAAAAGGTGGGTTAAAAGGAAGACTTGATCTTCTGCAGGAAGCTCTGATCCACTTCGATCTCCTCACCGCCGGCCTCGGCGAAGGCCTCCAGCGCTTCTTGCTGTTCCTCCGTCAGCGACTCGGGGGTGACGACCTGTGCGGTGACGTAGAGGTCGCCCTCGCCGCGGCGACGGAGTCGGGGCATCCCCTCGCCGGCGAGGCGGAACTCCTCGCCGCTCTGGGTACCGGCTGGGATCTCCAGTTCGACCTCGCCGTCGATCGTCGGGATGGTGACGGTGTCGCCGAAGACGACCTGGGGGAATGACAGCCCCTTGTGGTAGTGGAGGTCGTCGCCCTCGCGTTCGAACTCGGGGTGGTCCGCGATCGTGACGTCGATGAGGAGGTCGCCGTTGGGGCCCTGCGTCGGGCTGGGAGCGCCCTCCCGCTCCATCCGGAGGGTCTGGCCGTCTTGGATGCCGGCGGGGATCTCGACGGAGAGCGTCGTCTCCTCGCGAACGATCCCCTCGCCACGGCACTCGCTACAGGTCTCGTCGTAGATCTCGCCGTCGCCTGCACAGCGCTGACAGGTCCCGGTCTGCTGGACGCGGCCGAAGGGCGTCTGCTGGACCTGGCGAACCTGCCCGCGGCCGTCACACTCGGGGCAGGTCCGGGCCTCGGCGTCCGCCGGGTGGCCCTCGCCGCCACACTCGTCGCACTCCGTCGGTCGCTCGACGGTCATCTGTTTCTCGACGCCGTGGTAGGCCTCCTCCAGGTCGATCTCGAGACTGGTCCGGAGGTCCGACCCCTGCCGGCGTCGGCTGCCACCACCGCGGCCACCGCCCGCGCCGCCGAAGAACTGCTCGAAGATGTCCTCGACGCTGCCGAAGCCCTGGCCGCCGCCAGCGCCACCGCCGAAGGGCCCCTGGCCGCCCATCCCACCGAAAGGACCCTGGCCGCCCATGCCGCCAGGGCCCTGGTCGAAGCCGCCGCGCTTCTCGGCCTCCTCGAAGCGCTCGTGGCCGAGCTGGTCGTAGGCCTGGCGCTTCTCCTCGTCGGTGAGGACCTCCTTGGCCTTCTTGGCCTGCTTGAACTTCTCCTCGGCGTCGGGGTCGTCGGAGACGTCGGGGTGGTACTCCGCGGCCTTCTTCCGGTAGGCCTGCTGGATCTCGTCCTCGTCCGCATCGCGTGAAACCCCCAGAATATCGTAGAAGTCCTCGCTCATCAGTTATCGTTGGATAATCCGTTGAGCTACTTGAAAAGACCGGCATCGACTCGTCGGAACCGGCGAGGTTATCGTCGCGTCCAGGGCCGAGAACTCGTCCGGACGCCAGCGTTCAGTCGGCGGCGATCGGCTCGCCGGCGTCGTCGTACCGCGAAGCCGGCGGCGCGAGCAGCCGACCGACGGCGACGGCACCGAGTAGCTTGACCACGTCGCCAGCGACGAACGGGAACAGCCCGATGACGAGCAGCTCCCAGAGCCCGACGTCGCCACCGGTGACGAGGTTCGACCACGCGAACAGCCAGGGAAGCCCGACGACGTACACGAGGGCGTTCGCGACGGCGAGGAGACCGATCAGCGCCGAGAGGTGCTCCCGCACCGGATACCGATCGACGACGTAGCCGACGAGCAGCGTCGAGCAGAACATTCCGACGAGGTAGCCACCGGTCGGTCCAGCGAGGTGGCCGACTCCCGCGCCCATCGCCTGGAACCAGGGAACGCCGGCGACGCCCGCGCCGACGTAGAGCCCCTGGCTGAGGCCGCCGAAACGGGCACCGAGCACCAGCCCGGCGAGCAGGAAGGCGAACGTCTGGAGCGTGATCGGTACCGGGGTGAACCAGAGCGGGATCCGGACCTGTGCGGCGAGCCCCGTCAGCGCCGCGAACCCGCCGACGAGCAAGAGCCGCTCCAGCAGGTCCGCCTCCGTTCGAACCCGATGCAGATACCCGCCGGCCGCGGCGGACCGACGAAGCGAGTCGCGAGCAACGGTCGTGACGCCCGATGACATACGACCGGATCGAACGGCTGCCAGCAAGAAACCCCCGGATCCGGAGCGTCTGCGCGTTCGTCGAGCCGAGCGGGAGCGTCAGTCGAAACTACGGGACGGCACCAGCCCTGCTGGGCGGCGAAAACGGGAGAATGCGGTCAGTGGGATCGAGCGGCGGTTCAGTCGGCCTCGTCGGGGTCGACTTCCTCTGCGTCGTCGGCTCCGGCGTCCTCGGACTCGTCCGTGACGTCCTCGACGTCGGCGTCGACGTACTCCTCCCCCTCGTCTGCGCCGGCCTCGGGGCCGGGCGCGGGACCGCCGGCGGGACCGGCACCGGCCGGGCCGCCAGCGGGGCCAGCACCAGCAGCCCCGGCGCCGCCGGCCTGGGCCGCTCCCTCGTACATCTGCTTGCCGATCTCCTGGAGGACGTCCGAGAGGTCCTCGGTGGCCTCGCGGATCTCGTCGACGGTGGCGTCCTCGTCCTCGACGACGGCCTCGAGGTCCTCGACAGCGGCCTCGATGTCGCCGTGGAGCCCCTCGTCGATGTCCTCCTCGTTCTCCTCGAGGAGGGTCTCGGCGCGCTGGATCGACGCTTCGGCGTCGTTGCGGGCCTCGATGCGCTCGCGGCGCTTCTGGTCCTCCTCGGCGTGGGCCTCGGCCTCTTGCTTCATCTGGTCGATCTCGGTGTCGGAGAGACCGGTGCCGCCCTCGATCGTGATCTCCTCGGTGTTGCCCGAGCCCTTGTCCTCCGCGGAGACGTTGACGATGCCGTTCTCGTCGATGGCGAAGGTGACTTCGATCTGGGGCGTGCCGGCGGGCGCCGGCGGGATGCCGGTTAGCTGGAACTCGCCGAGCAGTTCGTTCTCCTCGGCGATCTCACGCTCGCCCTGGAACACGCGGATCTGGACGGAGGTCTGGTTGTCCGCGGCCGTGGTGAAGATCTTCGACTCCTCGGTCGGGATGGTCGTGTTCTTCTCGATGAGGCGCTCGAAGAGACCGCCCTTGACCTCGACGCCCAGCGACAGGGGCGTGACGTCGAGCAGGACGATGTCGTCGACCTCGTCGCCGAGCACGCCGCCCTGGAGCGCCGCGCCCAGTGCGACGGCCTCGTCGGGGTTGACGTTCTTCTGGGGCTCCTGGCCGACGAGTTCCTCGACCTTCTCCTGCACCTGGGGCATCCGCGTGGATCCGCCGACGAGCAGCACCTCGTCGACGTCGCCCTTGTCGAAGCCGGCGTCGTCGAGGGCCTGCTCGGTGGGTTCGACGGTGCGCTCGATGAGGTCGGACGTGAGCGACTCGAACTTCGCTCGCGTGATGGACTTCTCGAGGTGGATCGGGCCGTCGTCGGTCGCAGTGATGAACGGGAGGTTGATCTCGGTCTCCTTCCGGCTGGAGAGTTCGATCTTGGCCTCTTCGGCAGCGTCCTTGAGCCGCTGGAGCGCCTGCCGGTCCTCGGTCAGGTCGATGCCGTGCTCGTTCTCGAACTCCTCGGTCAGCCAGTCGATGATGGCGTGGTCCCAGTCGTCGCCACCGAGGTCGTTGTCACCGTTCGTGGCGACGACCTCGTAGACGCCGCCGCCGAGTTCGAGGATGGAGACGTCGAACGTCCCGCCACCGAGGTCGTACACGAGGACCGTCTGGTCGGAATCCTCGTCGACGCCGTAGGCCATCGACGCGGCCGTCGGCTCGTTGATGATCCGCTCGACCTCGAAGCCGGCGATCTCGCCGGCGTCCTTGGTCGCCTGGCGCTGACTGTCCGAGAAGTACGCCGGGACCGTGATGACGGCCTTCTCGATCTCGTCGCCGAGATACTCCTCGGCGTCCCGCTTGAGCTTCTGGAGTGTCATCGCCGAGATCTGCTCCGGCGTGTACTCCTCGCCGTCGACCTCGACGGTGTAGTCCTCCTCGCCCATGTGGCGCTTGATCGACTGGATCGTGCGCTCGGGGTTCTGGACTGCCTGGTTCTTCGCGGGCTTCCCGACGAGTTTCTCGCCGTCGTCGGAGAAGGCTACCACCGAGGGCGTGGTTCGCTCGCCCTCGCTGTTGACGATGATCTCGGGATCGCCGCCCTCCATGACGGCGAACGCGCTGTTGGTCGTTCCGAGGTCGATCCCCAGAATCTTGTCACTGGTCATGCTGAACGTGCTTTGTAGGTTGGACCGCTTAAACCTTGCTACACCCGATCATTGCACGGAATAAAATTCCTGCTCGGAGCGGGCGTAGACTATTCCGGCCGCCACTGGCCGGTCACGCGTCGTCGTCTTCGTCGGCACCAGCGTCCGAGTGTTATTCCTTGGATTCGGACGCATCGGCGTCGCTAGCTTTGGAATCCGCGGATTCGTCGGCGTCACCGTCCGCGGAATTCTCGCTGCTGGCTCCATCGCCACTCCCGTCGGTGTCGTCCCCGTCTCGGTCGCCGTCCCCATCGTCGGCCGGAGCGTCCGCTTCCTCGGAGACTGGCTCGGCTGCGATGGCGTCCTCGCTGGCGGGTTCGACCGGTTCTGCAGCCGGTGCCGGTTCCGCGGCCGTGGCACCATCGTCCGCTTCGTCGCTCGAATCGGCTTCGTCGGCTGCACCGCCCTCGTTGACGTCGTCATCGGCCTCGTCGACAGCGTCCTTGGCTTCGTCGACGGCGTCTGCGTCGTCATCGGGCGCATCCGCGTCGTCGGCAGCGGCCCCGTCGTCTGTAGCGCCACCCTCGCCGGCAGCGTCACCGTCACCGGCAGCGTCTGCGTCACCGTCGTCGGCACCGTCCTCGCCTTCGGCCCCAGCCTCAGTCTCCTCGTCATCGTCGGTCGCGTCGTCGGCAGGGCCATCGCTGACGGTGACCTGTGCGGTCTTGAGCACCTTGTCCGCCATCTCGTAGCCGGAGGAGTACACGTCGGCGATGGAGTCCTCGGGCTGGTCGCTGTCGACGCGCATCATCACCTCGTGGCGCTGGGGGTCGACGTCGTCGCCGAGGTCGGGGCTGATCTCGGAGACGTTCTCGTCGTCGAGGACGTGGTCGAACTCCCGGAGGGTCATCTCGACGCCCTCCTTCAGCGAGTCGACGTCGTCGTGGTCGTCCTCGAGGGCTCGCGTGAGGTTGTCGCGAACGTCGAGCAGGCGCTCGACGAGGTCCTCGGTGGCGCGCTCGCGAATGCGATCTTTCTCGCGGTCCTGGCGCTTCTTGTAGTTCTGGAAGTCCGCCTTCGAGCGGGCGAGCGCGCTCTCGAGGTCGTCGATGCGTTCGGCCTGCTCCTCGATTTCCTCGGCCTGCTCGTCCACCCGATTCTTGAGTTCGATGGCTTTCTCGACGACGAGACTGACCTCGCTCGCCAGCGACTCGTCGTACTGGGCGATCCGCTGCGTGAGGTCCTCGCCGATCGCCGGTGCCTCAGATTCGACAGCGGCCGCCTCGGCGGCATTCGATCCGGCGTCGCCGTTCGCAGTGGCGTCCGGCGACGCGTCGGCTCCAGCCGCCTCGGTGGATTCGGCGTCCGCGGCGGCTTCGGATCCATCCGACTGCTCCGTCGCCGCGTCCTCGGCGTCGTCCGGGTCCGCCCCGGCCGGGGCGTCGGCCTCGGTCCCGCTGTCGGGACCCTCGTCGTCGCTCATGTCCGTGAGCAACCGGTCGGGGAGCATAAGGGTTCATGATCGGAGTACCCACAGCGACTTGGCGGCGGGGTTCGTACCTCGCTCCGTGCGAGCCTACCTCGCTCACCGCGATCGCCTCCTGACGATTTCTGAAGCCGATGGAGCGGCGGCGATCGACAGCGAGCATCTCGAGGGCCGGACCGTCGAGTGCGTCGCCAGCCATCCGTCCGCACCCGGGCGAGCCTACGTCGGGACGTTCGACGCCGGGCTGTTCCGAACGACCGACGGCGGAGCGACGATCGACCGGATCGGCACGGCGATCGAACCAGACGCCGTGATGGCCATCGCGATAGCGCCCCGGGATCCCGACGAAATCTGGGTCGGCACCGAGCCGAGCCGGCTCTATCGCTCCCGCGACGGCGGCGCGACGTTCGAGCAGATCGAGGGCATGGACGCGGTTCCCTCCGCCGAGGAGTGGGCCTTCCCGCCGCGGCCACACACCCATCACGTCCGCTGGATCGAGCCCGATCCCGCGGATCCCCACCGCGTCTACGTCGGCATCGAAGCGGGCACACTCCTGGTGACGACCGACGGCGGCGAGACGTGGACCGATCGCCCACCGGGCTCCAGGCGGGACAACCACCAGCTCGCGACCCACCCCGACGCCCCGGGTCGCGTCTACTCGGCGGCCGGCGACGGCTACGCGGAATCGACCGACGGCGGCCAGTCGTGGACCCTCTACCAGACGGGGCTCGAGCACCGCTACGTCTGGAGCGTCCTGCCGGATCCCGGCGATCCGGACCGGGTGCTCGTCACCGCGGCCTCGGGGCCACGATCGGCCCACAGCATGCCCGGCGAGTCCTACTGCTACCGTCGGACTGGCCACGGATCGTACCAATCCTCCGCCGACGACGGCACCTGGGAGCGCCTCGACGGCCCGCTCAGCGGCGAGGGCGTCCTCCGGGGCGTGCTCGCGAGCGATGGCGAGGCCGGCCACGCGTACGCCGCGACGAACCGCGGGTGCTATCGAAGCGAGGACTTCGGCTCGTCGTGGACCCGGCTCGACGTCGAGTGGCCCGACGCCTGCCGCGAACAGACTGCACGAGGGCTCGCGGTCGTCCCGTCCTGATGCCGTCGATCCCGTGGACGTCGATCATCCGTGCCGAGGCTGCACGCGACCGATCGGGCAGGTCCCAGGCCCACGGCTCCCGCCGTCCAGCGTCGAAACACGTAAGCGCTGGCTCACGTAGCCATCGACGTGTACGACTTCGTCGTCGTCGGGCTCGGCCCGGCCGGCTCGCGCTTCGCCCGCCGCGCCGCCGAGGAAGGCTACGACGTCATCGGATTCGAGCAGGGACAGGTCGGCGAGCCGCTGGCCTGTTCTGGTCACGTCAGCACCGACGTCTGGGAGATCACGGGCGACGGCGCCCGCGAGGAACTGCTCCAGAACGAGGTCTACGGTGCGCGATTCCACGTCGACGGCCCGGCAGCGGATGGGGGCGCCGAACCGAACGGCGGCAAGGGAGCCGCGAACGCGGCGGGTGACGAACGGACGCCCGACGACAGCGCGCGAACGGAGGGCCACGACCTCGACGGCGCGTACCCCTTCTACAAGGACGAGCCAGTCTCGAACGTCATCGACCGCGTCGGACTGGATCGCCACCTCGCCGATCTGGCGCGGGAGGCGGGTGCCGACTGCCGCGAAGAACACACCGTCACGGCGGTCGAGGAGCACGCCGATCACGTGACGGCGACCGTCCGCGGCCCTGACGGCACCGAAACGTTCGACGCAAAGATGGTCGCAGGCTGTGACGGCCCCCGCTCCAGGGTTCGGGACGCCCTCGATCTCCCCGAGCCCGACGAGTTCCTCCACGGCGTCCTCGGCTTCACGGACGATCCGGACCACGCCGATTTCGTGGACGTCCACCTCACGCCGCCGCGCTTTTTCGCCTGGCGGATCCCCCGCGGCGATGCGGGCGTCGAGTTCGGGCTCGCGACGCCGCCGGACCAGCACGCCGGCGAGGCGTTCGAGTCGTTCTGCGAGGCCTACGGCGTCGAGGTGTCGCGGCGCTGCTCGGGTGCGATTCCGATCGGCCCGCCGTCGGAGGTCACCGGCGATCGGGGCTTCCTGATCGGCGACGCGGCGGGCCAGACGAAGCCGTTCACTGGCGGTGGTATCCGCTACGGCACGACCTGTGCCGACCACGCCATCGCGACGATCGATCCCGACGACCCCGGCACGCTGGCGGACTACGAAACTGCGTGGCGTGACGACCTGGCCCGGGAGATCAGACTCGGGCACGCCATCCGACGGGCGTACTCGCTCCCGACGACCGTCCAGCGCGCTGGACTCCGAGCGTTCTCCGGGGAGATCGGCGTCCACATGGATCGGCCGACGTCGCTGTTTTCGGCGAAGCAGCTCCGTGCTCTCCTCCCCTGAGCGACTGCCCGGTGGCGCTCTACCCACGGCAGCGCCACGGTTCGACAACGCCCCAGCCCGACGGCCCCACGGCCCGGCACTGCCCGCGACCAAACCGGTTCGGGACACCACTTACGTACCTCGAACCATAACGATCCCTCATGTCACAGAGTGCCACGAACCGCGACGTCGAAGCGGCCGACGAGGGACTAGCGAAGCTCATCGCAGGGATCACGATCGGCTGGATCGTCGTCTTCTTCCTCGCCAGTGTCGGGCTGGTGCTCTTCGGCGACGTGCTGATGGAAGCCTTCGTCTGACCGATCGGTCTCGCCGAGAACGGTCGCTGGGGAGAGTTGCCGTCGGCCGTGCTGACCGTGGTGTGAAATGGCATGACGAAGTCGGGGCGAACCGGCGTCGTTTTCCGTTCTGACGCAAACCTTCGAATAATGGCAGACGCTGCTACACAGGTCGACGAGGACTTCATGCGCCGCTCCGCCCGGCTCCTGGCGCTCTGGCTCGGCATCATCGTCGCGGCCGGCGTCGCGCTGATCTTCTTCAGCGACGCCTTCCTCGCGACGTTCGCCTGAGACCACCGCGGCCGATCGCGGTCACTCCCCCATGCTGAGCGAATCGCTCGTCCCGATCTCTCCGAACAACCAGTCGGCGTGTTCGAGCGCGTACTCGCGGTGGTCGTCCTCGATGGCGCCGATCGCGTCCTCGATCAGCACCGGGCGATAGTCCCGGAGGCCGGCCGAACCGGCGGTGTGCAGCACGCAGACGTTCGCGAGCGTGCCACAGAATGCGAGGTCGTCGATGCCGCGGGCCGAGAGCCACCCGTCGAGTTCCGTCTCGTGGAAGGCGTCGTAGGTGTGTTTCTCGACGACGTGGTCCACATCGCGGACGTCGATTTCCTCCACGATTTCGGCCTCCCAGCTACCATCGAGGACGTGCTCGCCCCACTGCTCGAACTCGTCGTAGTAGTGGGCGTCCTCGAACTGCTGGGGCGGGTGGACGTCCCGGGTGAAGACGACCTGAACGCCAGCGTCGTGGGCGCGGTCGACGAGGTCGGCGACCGGCTCGATCGCGGCCTCGCTGCCGGGCGCGTAGAGGCTCCCGTCGGGGTGACAGAAGCCGTTCTGCATGTCCACGACGACCAGTGCGCCGTCTGACGTGGAGAGATCCATACGTACGCTTGGTCGGCGGCGGCAAAAAGTCGGTCGCCGGTCGGGAGATCGCACTCACCCCCTGGCACGGCGGGCGGGAGCCGCTCCGAGTGCTCCGACCGGCGTCCGTCGAACGTCGAAACCGGCGCGCTCGCACGGGGAGCATACTTTTTACTCGTGGGTCCCCAGTTCGAATCCATGCGAACGGGCCCCACAGTCGCAGTCGCGCTCGTGGGCGTCCTGGTGGTGGCGCTCGTCGCCGGGAGCGGCGGCGCAACCGCGCTCGAATCCGGCACCGCAACCGCCGACGCTGGCAACAACATGGCCCCCTCCATCGAGTCCTGTGCGGCCGACTCGCCGGAGGACTTCGGGGCCCCAGCCGGCGGCGACGCAATCGGCTACGTCGACGGCTACTGGTACGACGAGCCGATCGTGCTCCCCGCTGCGGACGACGGCACCGTCGAAACGAACGACACCGATCCCAGTGGCGCCGACACCGACGACGGTGGCAACGAGACAACTGTCGATACCAACGGGACCGATACTGACGGCAACGACACCGACGAGGGGGGGAACGAAACGGACGCCGGTACGAACGAAACAAATGGCGGCGGCGAGAACGCGACGTCGAACGATTCGACTGACGCGAAACCGACGAACTCGACGAACCAGTTCGACGCCACCGACGGGCTGAACGATCGGGAACTGGAGGCCGTCGTCGCCAGGACGGCCGCACGGGTCGAGACCGTTCGGTGCCTGTCGTTCGCGTCCGTGCCGACGGTTCGCCTCGAGAACCGGAGCACGGTCCGGGCAACCCAGCACGACGCCATCGCCGACAGGCCCGTCAGCGCCGAGCGGTTCGACGACGCACGGCTCTCGACCGCACTGTTGCTCGGCGACGCGACGAGCGCGAACGAGGCCCGAGCCAGGACGACGGCGTCGGCGACGCTCGGGTACTACGATCCAGCGACGGATTCGATCGTCGTGGTCGTAGACAATGGGACCGCGTCGAACGTCGACGAGGCGACGCTGGCGCACGAACTCGTCCACGCCCTCCAGACCCGGCACTTCGAACTGGATCGCTTCGACGCAAGCCGAACCGACGCCGCGCTCGCCGAGAGTGCGTTGATCGAAGGTGACGCGTCGCTCGTGGCTCACCAGTACCGGATCCACTGCGCCGATGGCGACTGGGCGAGCGACTGTTTCGAGGGGCAGTCTACGGCAGGCACCAACAGCGAGTACCTGGGACTGCAGCTACTCCTCTACCAGCCGTACAACGAGGGTGGCGCCTACGCCGAGGCGCTCTACGCCGAGGGGGGCTGGGCGGCCGTGAACGACCGCTACGACGATCCACCCACGTCGACGAAGGAACTGCTCTACCCGACGACGTCGACTGCCTTCGAACCCGCGACCGTCAGCTTCCAACCGGTGACGGATCCAGCCTGGCAACGCGTCGATCCGGGCGGCCAATCCGACTTCGACGTGCTCGGCCCCGGGACGATCGGTGCGGCGATGATCGCGCCGACGTTCGACGCCGAGACGGACAACATCTACAGCGCCCAGCACGTCACGAACAACGTCGACCAGTCGACGCTCGATCCGCTCGAACCATACGACTACGCCGTCGACGCGACGGCCGGCTGGGAGGGCGGCCAGCTGGAGGTCTACAGCAACGAGGCGAACCAGACCGCGGCGCGCTGGCGAACCGAGTGGGAGAGTGCGACTGCAGCCGCGACGTTCCGCGAGCGATACGTCCAGCTCCTCGACACCCGGGGCGCCGCGAGCTCCAGAAACTTCGTCGGCACCTACCACTTCCCGCCGGAGCACGGCTACGACGGCCGATACGCGATCAGGCAGAACGGATCGACGGTCACGATCGTGCAGGGGCCGAACCTCACTGCGGTTCGCGCACTCGACCCCCTTGCAGCCCGCGAACCGAGTGAGGGATCCTCCTCGTCGATGACTAGCCTCGGCACGTCCAAACGCGTGGCCGAGGACGCGCTATCAGGGCCCGGTGGACTGGGGGCGGCCATCGGCATCCTCGTCGCGATCGGACTGATCGGGGTCGTCGCGGCGCGTCGTCGTTGAACCGTCGGTCTACGGGGCCGCCGGTCCGCGGAACGGCAGTACCGGGATTTTTCGCACCGGCGGTCGAATCCCCGCGTATGCCACGGCTGGATAGCCTCGATCCCGCGACGATCCGGGCGGGAGAGGCGACCGATGCGTACTTTCTGCGGACCGAAGAAGCGCTCGCAGCGGCGGGTCGTGATCCGACTGTGGTGGCAGAGGTGACGGCCGATCAGTTCCCGACCGGAGAGTTCGAGGTGCTCGCTGGACTGTCAGACGTCGCGGCGTTGTTCGAGGGCGTCCCGGTCGACGTCGACGCGCTGCCGCCGGGACAGTGCTTCGACGGCGGGCCAGTCCTGCAGATCGAGGGGCGCTATCGGGCGTTCGCACGGTTCGAAACGGCCCTGCTCGGCGTGCTCTCGCAGGCGTCGGCGTATGCGACGAGAGCGCTTCGTGCCCGGCGGGCCGCGCCGGACTCCCAGGTCCTCTCCTTCGGCAGCCGACACATCCATCCTTCGATCGCGCCAGTTCTGGAACGCGCCGCCCTCGTCGGCGGACTCGACGGCATCTCGAACGTCGCCGCTGGCGAGCGACTCGGCGAGGAAGCCGGCGGCACGATGCCCCACGCCCTCCTGATGATCTTCGGCGAGGGGAACCAGGCGGCGGGCTGGAAAGCGTTCGACGAGGGCGTCGGGCCCGACGTTCCGCGGGTCGCGCTCGTCGACACATTCTACGACGAGACCGTGGAGGCCCGCGAGGCGGCCGAGGCACTCGGCGACGCCCTCGACGCCGTCCGCATCGATACGACCGGTTCACGTCGCGGCGACTTCCGACACATCGTCCGGGAAGTTCGCTTCGAACTCGACGCCGAAGGCCACGAGGACGTTGGCATCTTCGTCAGCGGTGGCATCGACCGCGAGGCGATGGTGCGACTCCGGGACCACGTCGAGGGGTTCGGCGTCGGAAGCTATCTCACGAGCGCCGCCCCCATCGACTTCGCGCTCGACGTGGTCGAGGTCGACGGCGATCCGGTGTCCAAGCGAGGGAAGCTCCCCGGCCGAAAGGCCGTCCATCGGACCCCCGACGGCGGCCACCACGTCGCGCTCGCGGACGCTCCTGCACCCGAGGGCGGGAACTCGCTGCTGGAACCGCTCGTCCGCGACGGCGAGGTCGTCGGCGACGTCGACCTCGAATCGGCCACCGATCGAGCGCGAGCGGACGCCGAGCGGGTCGGATTCGGCGTCGAGGCCGGTTCGGGAGCGACCTGACGACGCCTCGCCAGTTCGTCACTGGGCCCCACGCCCTCTCCCGATCCGCAACCCTTATACGGCACTCGACGGAATATCAGACTGCGAAAGGCGTCGGTAGTGTAGTGGTATCACGTGACCCTGCCACGGTCGCAACCCGAGTTCAAATCTCGGCCGACGCACTTCCTTCCGCTCGTTACGACCTGAGCGGCTCCCATGATTTACGATGTGAGCGGCTGCCATGATTGCCGTCTCGGGCAGCCGCGAGCGCCTACCGAGACTGGATTTTTCCTGCCGGTGGATCCGTCACTCCACCGACCGTCCCGCCGACACTCGCTCGTACGTCCAGCGACCGTTTTTTGCCAGCCCACCAGTACGTCGTCGAGTGATCGTTTTCCCGTGTTACTCACACGTACGATCACCGTACCGTCGGTACGGTCCACGTTCTAATTGCCTCCCGTTGCCTCTCGGTTCGCACGATGCACCGCGTGGTTCACTTCGATATCATGGCGGACGATCCCCACCGGGCGATCGAGTTCTACACCGATGTATTCGGCTGGTCGATCGAGAAGTGGAACGGCGACGAGATGGAGTACTGGCTGGTGCGGACCGGCGACGGAGACGGTCCTGGCATCGACGGCGGGCTCGCCCGACGTGGCGACGACGCTCCCGTGGACGGGCAAGCGAACGCCTTCGTGTGTGCGATCGAGGTCGACGACGTCGAGGCCGTCGTCGACGACGTCGAGGCAGCCGGCGGTGTCGTGACGACGGAGGTCATGGACCTCGAGCGCGCCGGACGAATCGCGTACTGCCTGGACACGGAGGGGAACCAGTTCAGCCTCTGGGAGGAGGTTCCCTGAACGGGCCCGACCCGCTGTGGGGACCGAGCGGGGCCGTCATTCCGACGTGAGCCTGTGGACGGTCACGTCCGAGAACGTCGCAGTGCAGGAGTCGCGGTGGACGGCACTACAGACGGCCAACCCCGCGTGGACCGTCTCCCCGAGGGCGACCCGGCGTTGATCGATCGGGAACCACTCCGCACCGTCCGCCGAGACGAACGCGGTGAGGAGGTCGCCCTCCCGATCGAGGCGGAGCCAGTCGTAGCGGCCTTCGGTGTCCCCGATCTGCTGACTCCGGGTGCGTTCCCCGGCCTCGGAACACCACAGCACCTCGAGGGTGTCCCTCGTCAGGCCGACGTAGCCGAGTGCGCTGTCTTCGGCCAGATCGTCCCTGACCATGATACCGGTCTTCGAGAACTCGTTGCGGTCGAGCGCGTCCCGAAGACGGGCCTCGATCCGGACGTCGCCCGAGCACGTGGCGTGTACGAAGTGGAAGTCGTTCTCCCACCCCCAGATGTCCTCGCCGGCACTCTCTATCGTCCAGGTCTCGTCGTCCGGATCGAAGTGAGATCGGCCAGGCGTGCCCGGTTCGCCGACGTCTGCTCGCTCGGTAAGTTCGATCGACTCGCTAGGTGCAGCGATGTGATCGCGATCGGTGATCAGGAGACAGTTGCCGATCACGAACCGCGCGCCGCCGTCGGTGCCCGTCTCGACCTCCAGGTCCCACTCGTGAGCAGTAGCGACCTCGTCGACGATCGCCAGGCCGGTCCCGGTACCCCCTTTCGCCGTCGAGTACCCCTGTTCGAAGATCTCGTCGCGCTCGTCGACGGGAACGCCGGGACCGTCGTCCTCGACGTACATTCCGCCGTAGACCCGTCCGATCCGGACGGTGACGTCCTCGCCACCGTGCTGGAGCGCGTTCTTGAGGAGGTTCTCGAGCATCGAACGGAACTCCTGCTCGCCAGCGTACAGGACGGTTCCCTCCGGGAGATCGATCTCGAGCGTGGCCGTTTCGGGGGCGAGTACCGACCAGACGTTCCGGACGATCTCCACGACGTGCTGCTGGGCGGCCACGAGCGTCCCGTCGTCACCCGTCTGGAGCATCCGTTGTTCGCCGCGTGCGAGGATCTCGATGTCGTCGATCAGCTGTTGCATCCGTTCGATGGCGTCCTCCACGGCGGCCAGCGCTTCCTCGTCGCCCTCTTTGGCGAGTTCGAGGTAGCCCGTCGCGATCGAGAGGGGATTCTGGAGGTCGTGGGTCACGTACCCGGCGAAGCGATCGAGTCGCTGATTCTTGCGCTCGAGTTCCGAGCGGTCCTGCATCCGATCGGAGACGTCCCGAACGTGGCCCACGAGACCGCGAACGGTGCCGTCGTCGTCCCGGAGCGGAACCTTCGTCGTTTCGAGCCAGAACAGCGGCCCGTCACCGTAGGCAGTCACCTCGCCCAGGATCGGGTCGCCGCTGTCGAGTACCTGCTGGTCCTCGGCGTAGTACGTTTCGTTCACGCCGAACTGGTCGTCGTGCAGGACCCGGTCGGTCCGGCCCAGTGCGTCGGATTCCGACGGCCACTCACGGTTGCTCAGTAGCCGGAGGTAGCGGCCGTCGGCGTCCTTGATCTGGAAGACGTCTTCGATCGCCCCGAACATCGTTTCGACGGCCTCGAGCTGGAGTTCCTTCCCGAAGCGCTCCAGATACGACGACGCCACGTCGTCGACCGCGGCCGCGAGGCGGTCCTCGTGTTCTGCAGGAACGATCGCCGCGACCCCGTCCGTCGTGGCGAGTGCCACGGTCTCGTCGATTTCTCGGGGGACGAGCACGACGGGCGGCGAGCGCTCGCGATCGGCAATCCGGGCTGCGAGGTCGACGCCGGAACCGTCGGGAAGGGTCCCCGGCGTCACGACGCAGCTGACCGCCTCGTCGAGCCCGTCCGTCGCTGCTGCGATCGAGTCGGCGTTCGCGATTCGGTACCCGGACAACGACGCCTCGAGGACGGCTTGGATCGACCGCGCGGCCGCTCCGTCCGCGGCCACGAGAACTGTCGGCTCCCCCTGGAGGTAGCCTCGCGCGAATGTCACTACCTCAGGTTGCGATGCAACCGATATAAACGCTCTCGCCGTCCCGGGCCACGTGCCGCCACTCGACCATGACTGCAGAAGGCTTTCGGCGGTCGCGGTCTCTCGCCGACATATGGCTACCGTTCCCGAACGATCCGAACTCGACGACGCCGACACCTGGAATCTCGAATCCATCTACGCCTCCGACGAGGACTGGGAGGCTGCATTCGAGGACGCCCGGGACGCCGTCGCCGAACTCGACGAGTACGACGAAACCGACGTGACAGACGCGACGGCGCTCCTCGACCTCCTCGAACTGCGCGACGACACGATGCGTACCGTTTCGCAGGTCGTGACCTACGCCCGACTCCGGAGCGACGAGGACACGCGCGACCAGGAGTACCAGGCGATGCAGGGCCGCGCCCAGACCCTCTCCGCCGAGGCCAGGAGCGCAGCGAGTTTCCTCGAACCTGCAATCCAGCAGTGGAACCGCGACGACCTCGAGGACCTGATCGCCGACGAACCCGGGCTCGAACCCTACGAGTTCCACCTCGAGGACGTCCTTCGGATGAAGCCTCACACGCGATCGCCGGAGGTCGAGGAGCTACTCGCCGACCTCTCGGAGGTCACCGGCGCGCCCGGCGACATCTACCAGCTGCTCGCGAACGCCGATATGGAGTTTCCCACCGTCGAAGATCCCGACGGGGAGGCCGTCGAGATCTCGCAGGCGAACCTGACGAACCTCCTGAAGCGCCCGGATCGCGAGTTCCGCCAGACCGTCCACGAGTCATTCTACGAGGAGTGGGGGACGGTTCGGAACACCGTCGGTGCCTCCTACGAGAACAGCGTTACCGCCGACGTTCGACTGGCGGAGGCCCGGAACTACGACACCGCGCGGGAGGCCGCGCTCGACGGCTCGAACGTGCCAGTCTCCGTCTACGACGCGCTCGTCGAGACGGTGGAGGACAATCTGGACGTGCTCCACCGCCACGCCGAACTCAAGCGGGAGGCGCTCGGCGTCGACGACCTCCAGATGTGGGACATCTACGCGCCGATGACGGGCGACGACGAGCCCGAGGTCACCTGGGAGGAGGCGACCGATCACGTGCTCGCCGCCATCGAGCCACTCGGCGAGGCGTACCAGGATCGCGTCGCGGCCGGCCTCGAGGGCGGCTGGGTCGACGTCTACGAGAACAAGGGCAAGCGCTCCGGCGCCTACTCCGCAGGCACTTACGACACGCAGCCGTTCGTCCTGATGAACTACCAGGACGACGTCTCCTCGATGTTCACGCTGGCTCACGAGCTGGGGCACTCGATGCATTCGGAGCTGACGAACGACGCCCAGCCCTACGTCTACAGCGACTACGAAATCTTCGTGGCGGAGGTCGCCTCGACGGTCAACGAGACGCTCCTCACGCGGCACCTCCTCGATACGGTCGAGGACGAGGCGTTCCGGGCGCGCGTCCTCGAGGAGTACCTCGAACGGTTCCGCTCGACGCTGTTCCGCCAGACGATGTTCGCCCACTTCGAGCACGAGACCCACCGGCTGGTCGAGGAGGGCGAGTCCCTGACGCCCGACCGGCTCGACGAACTCTACGGCGATCTGAAGGCCGACTACTACGAGCCCACGGTGATCGACGACCACATCACCCGCGAGTGGATGCGCATTCCCCACTTCTACTGGGCCTTCTACGTCTACCAGTACGCGACGGGCATCTCCTCGGCGGTCGCCATCGCGCGGGAGATCGCCGCGGACTTCGACGCGGAGACGAGTACGCCTGGCGACGCCACCGAGGACTACCTCGAGTTCCTCTCCCGTGGCGGCCGCGGCTCCCCGCCGGAGCTACTGGAGATCGTGGGCGTCGACGTCGAGTCCGGCAAGGCGGTCGAGGCAGCGATCGCCGAGTACGACGAGCGCCTCGACGACGTGGCGGAGACGCTCTGAAGCAACCGCTTACCGACCACGTGGGAGCGTCCCACTCGCCGAAAACCGCCTGCAGTCTGCCGGGCGTCTGCCACCCGTCCGACGGTGTCGCCCCCTGCGAACATCACCGGACCCAAAAGGCACTTCTACGCCGCCCCATTATCGAAGATAACTGATGTCGCACAGTCCCTCGCTCCCGGACCGCCCGCGGCTGGAACTCGATCCAGAGATGGACGACGAGGAGCGCCTCTCCGCGCTCCGCGATCACTACGTCGAGATCCTCGAGGTCCACCGCCAGCTCCGCGAGCAGCTCGAAAGCGCCGACGAGCGGCGCCGCGAACTCCGGGAGGAGGCCGATCGGCTCGAGCGCGAGAACGAGACGCTCAAGACCACCTCGCTGTACGTCGCCACCGTCGAGGAAGTCGACGACGGCGAGGCGATCGTCAAGCAACACGGCAACAACCAGGAGGTCCTCACCGAGGTCTCCGAGCGCATGGGCGAGCGGATCGACGCCGGCGACCGCGTCGCCGTCAACGACTCCTTCACCGTCAAGACCGTCCTCGATCAGGAGACCGACGCGAGGGCGCAGGCGATGGAGGTCGACGCCTCCCCACAGGTCTCCTACGCCGACATCGGCGGCATCGACGAACAGGTTCGCGAGGTACGCGAGGCCGTCGAACAGCCCCTCGAGAACCCGGAGCAGTTCCACGAGGTCGGCATCGAGCCCCCGAGCGGCGTCCTGCTCCACGGCCCGCCAGGGACCGGCAAGACGATGCTCGCGAAGGCCGTCGCCAACGAGACCGACGCCACCTTCATCAAGATGGCCGGTTCCGAACTCGTCCGGAAGTTCATCGGCGAGGGCTCCCGCCTCGTGCGAGATCTCTTCGAACTCGCCTCCGAGCGCGAGCCCGCCGTCATCTTCATCGACGAGATCGACGCCATCGCCGCCAAGCGTACCGAGTCGAAGACCTCCGGCGACGCCGAGGTCCAGCGGACGATGATGCAGCTCCTCTCGGAGATGGACGGCTTCGAGGAGCGCGGCGAGATCCGCATCATGGCCGCGACGAACCGCTTCGACATGCTCGATCGCGCCATCCTCCGTCCCGGTCGCTTCGACCGCCTGATCGAGGTGCCCGAGCCCGAGGCCGAGGGACGCGAGAAGATCCTCGAGATCCACACCCGCGACATGAACGTCGCCGACGACGTCGACTTCGCCACGCTGGCCGCCGAGACCGAGGGCTTCTCCGGCGCGGACATCAACTCCCTCACGACCGAGGCCGGAATGTTCGCCATCCGCGACGACCGCACCGTGGTCAGAGAACAGGACTTCCACGACGCCCTCCAGAAACTGCAGGACTCGACGACGACGGACGCGATCACGTCGGACGGGTACGCGGACTACGCGTACTAACTCCCACCTTTTTTCTCGTCGGGTTTCCTCGGTCGCTCTTCGAGCGACCTGCGGGAACCCTCCTCGAAAAAATCTGGACCAAAAATAGCCGGTGGCTCGCTGCGCTCGCCACCGGGGAACCGCTCGCTCCCTGCGGTCGCTCGCGGACAGTAGTGCAACCGCCACCGTACCGCCGCAGTCCTCCGGTTCACCGATGAACCTTGTGAGCGGTCGCAAACTCCTCAGATCCGCGGTGCGTCAGGTATTTGCCCGCGGCAACCGATTCCTCGCGCATGTTCGGAGGCGGCGGCGGGTTCGACCCGCGCAAGATGGAACAGATGATGGAGCAGATGGGCATCGACATGGACGAACTCGACGCCGAGGAGGTCGTCATCAAGACCGCCGATTCGGAGTTCGTCTTCGACGCGCCTGACGTCACGAAGATGGACGCCCGGGGCCAGGCGACCTACACCGTCGTCGGCGATCCCGAGGAGCGTCCCCGCGGCGCCGGAGGCGACGCCAGTGCGGTCGAGTCCGCCGACGAGGACGCCGCTGCTGACGAGGGCGGCATCCCCGAGGAGGACGTCGAGATGGTCCAGATGCGGACCGGCGCGAGCGAGGCCGAGGCTCGCGAGGCGCTCGAGGACAACGACGGCGACCTCGCCGCCGCGGTCGCCCAGCTGGAGTAACGGTGCACGTGCTCCTGGTGCGAGACGATCGGGAGTACCTCCTCGCACCGGGGGAGCGACTCGAGACCGATCTCGGGATTCTCGAGGTCCCATCGGACCCCACGAGCGGTGAGACCGTCGAGACTCACATCGGCGAAGCGTTCACGATCCGCGAGCCCCGCCTCCCCGACTTCTTCGACCACTTCGAGCGCACCGGCGCGCCGATGATGCCCCGGGACGCCGGCCTCGTGCTCGGCGAGACGGGTGCCGGATCGGGTGATCGGGTGCTCGACGCCGGCACCGGCACGGGGGTGCTCGCGGCGTACCTCGCCAACGCTGGCGCGGACGTGCTCACATACGAGCGCGACGAGGGGTTCGCCGAGAACGCCCGCGAGAACTTCGAGCGCGCCGACCTCGCCGACGCCGTCGAGGTTCGCGCCGGCGACCTGACCGACGAAATCGACAGCCTCCTCGAGGAGGGGACGGCCGACGACGGGGACGCCTCGGTACCGTTCGACGTGCTCACCCTCGACACGCAGGACGCGCCAGCCGTCGTCGAGCGGTCTCCCGAACTACTCGTCGAGGGCGGCGCGCTCGCGGTCTACTCGCCCTTCGTCGAAGCGACCCGGGAGGTCGTCGAGGCGGCACGAG
Source organism: Salinarchaeum sp. Harcht-Bsk1 (assembly GCF_000403645.1). NCBI lineage: Archaea > Methanobacteriati > Methanobacteriota > Halobacteria > Halobacteriales > Natronoarchaeaceae > Salinarchaeum > Salinarchaeum sp. Harcht-Bsk1. The sequence goes on along the minus strand of NC_021313.1, from coordinate 2,361,298 downwards.
CAGCAGGCCTCCGGGAGATCCGGGCTCGCGAGACGATCCAGCGCGACCTCGACGTCGACGAGCGCGGGACCCGTCCGTCCACGCGCGGCGTCGGCCACACCGGCTACCTCGTGTTCGCTCGGCGGTAGCGGTCTTCTTGCGGAGAGCATCCGCGAGCGACCGCAGGGAGCGAACGGTTCCCTGACAGCGAGGAGCGAAGCTCCGAGCTGTCAGTCTTTTTTGGTCCAGATTTTTTCGAGGAGGGTTCCCGCAGGTCGCTCGAAGAGCGACCGAGGAAACCCGACGAGAAAAAAGGTGGGAGTTAGTGATCGTCCTCCCGCCACTTGTGCTCGCACTCCGTGCACGTCAGAAAGCGGGTCTCGGACTCGTCGGCGGCGCGGATCTGCTTCATCTCCCAGAATGCGCGGTCGTTGCCACACTCGGGGCAGATCGCGCCGGTCGTCGGCCCCATGTCCTCGACGTCGACGTCGGAGGTGTCGACGACCTGGGACTCCTCCTGGCCCTCCGTGGTGACCATCGCGGCCTCGGCATCGGAGTCGCGGGCCTCTTCGTAGCCACAACTGCCACAGACCCAGACACCGTCCTCGGCTTTCATCATCGAACCGCACTCGTCGCAGAATTGCATCGGTTGTCAGTACTGCGCCGGTGGCGCAGTTAAGCGGTCCGCTTTCTGGTGGCCCAGCGGAGCAACAAGCTGCGAGCGGCTCGTGCGGAGATTTAGGGCGGCATCGCGTCGGGAATGCGCTCCTCGATAGCCGCTTTGAGCTCTTCGGGCGTCTTGTAGGAGTCGGGACCGGTCTCGGAGATCATCGCACCGAGATTCAGCGTCTCGTCGCCGAAGTCGACGGTAACGTCCTTGAGTTCTGCCGCCGCGTCGGGCCGGAGGGCGGGGTAGGAGAGCTCCTCGAGGGTACCCTGCAGTGTTTCGGGAGTGATTTCGCGATCCATGCGCATTCGTTACACAGCCCTCGTACTTGGTCGTATCGTTGCTTATACTCACCACTTGCATACCACGTCGTCCAGACTGCCGGGCCACCAACCCTTATTCGGCCGTTGGTCGTGGGTTCGGTATGCCGACGCAGCTTCCAGCCAGCGAGTTTGCGACCCGCCTCGACGCCGTCCGCGACCGGATCGCCGACGCCGAGGTCGACGCCGGCGTGTGGGTCTCCGCGACGAGCATCGAGTACCTCACCGGCTTCGCGCACATCCAGACCGAGCGGCCGGTCGTCCTCGCGGTGACCCAGGATCGGATCGAGTTGACGGTCCCGCGTCTCGAGGTCGAGCGCGTCGAGTCCAACCCCCGCATCGACCACGTGCACCACTACCGGGACTACCCCGGCGGCAATCCGATCGGCGTCGTGGTCGAGATGCTCGACGGACTGGACGTGGAATCGATCGCCGCCGACGGCGAGGGCGCACCCGGCGTGATGGGTTACGCCGGCCCGAGCTTTGCCGACGCCTGGGAGCGGGCCGACGCGACGGACGGGAAACTAACGGTCGAGACGCAGGCCTGGATCCCGAAGATGCGTTGGGCCAAGTCCGACGCCGAGGTCGACCTCGTCCGGGAGTCCGCACGCTGGGCCAACCTCGCGCATCGCTACCTCGCGGACTACACCGAAGTCGGCGCCCATCCCGCTACGGTCAGCCAGCGCGCCTCGATGGACGGCTCCCGGGCGATGCTCGACGCCCTCGGCGAGGAGTACGTCGCGCGGACTCGCGGCGACGGCCCGGTCCACGCCGGCTACATCACCGACGAGCAGACCGCCCTGCCCCACGGACACACCGCGAATCGACGGCTGGAGCCCGGCGACGTGATGATCACCGGCGCGACCGCGAACGTCGACGGCTACTTCTCCGAACTCGAGCGAACGATGTTCCTCGGCGAGCCCGGGGAGGAGCAACGCCACTACTTCGAACTGGCGACGGAGGCCCAGCAACTGGCGATCGACGCGCTCGGCCCGGGGGTCGAGATTTCGTACGTCGACGAGGTCGTCGCGGAGTACTTCGAGGAGCAGGGCGTCGCCGACCTCGCCCGGCACCACGTCGGGCACAACATCGGCCTCGACGGCCACGAGCCGCCATATATCGACCTCGGCTGGTCCGAGCACTGCGAGAGCGAGGCCACCGACTACGATCCCGACGACGCGACGATGGAGTCGGGGATGATCTGGACGATCGAACCGGGGCTGTACACGGAGACGGCGGGGTACCGGCACTCCGATACTGTGGCGGTGACGGAGGACGGCATCGACCGGCTGACGACGTTCCCGCGATCGATCGAGGGCAACACGATTCGCATCGAGTAGCTGTCGAATTCGTTCGAAACAGTCTTGAGTACTGCTCCGTCCGAAAGTCCCCCAGACAGCCCACGTCCTCCCCAACCGACTCGCTCGCAAACAGCGCTCGCTCGCCCCTCGCACGGTGCCGCGCGACTGGCTGCTCGCCCGCATGGGGCTCGCAGCCTACGTCGGAGCGAGCTCCGACGAGGATCGCCTCGCTTCGCTCGGCTCACCGGCGCGAGCGCGCGCCGACGCGGACCACCGGGATTTCGTGATGCCCGGATTTTCATCCGGGTGGGACTGGAAGGGGCCGACCGGTCGCGGATTCTGAGGAAGTAAGCACCGCAGGTGGAGCGAACGAAGTGAGCGGAGCCGAGGAGCGCAGCGACTCAGCATCCGCGAGCGGGAGGGGGCTTCCAAGCGGTTCGCTGCAGTACCTGTTTCAGATGCAATTCCTGTCCCAGCGTCCCACGGAACGAAAACCGTTACGTGCCGACCCACCCACGATTCGAGCATGCAACCACGGGATCTGTCCTCGCACGCGGAGTACGTGCCCGGCGAGGGCATCGAGGAGGTCGCTCGCGAGCTCGGAATGGATCCGGCCGATCTCACGAAACTCGCCTCGAACGAGAACCCCTTCGGCCCGCCGGCGGACGCCGTCGAGGCCCTCCGAGACCACGCCGATCGGATCTCCGCCTACCCGACGTCGGCGCACTCGGATCTCACCGCCGCCATCGCCGCGCACTGGGACCTCGACGACGAGCAGGTGTGGCTCTCGCCGGGTGCCGACGGTGCGATCGATCTCCTCCACCGCGCCACGATCGAGCCGGACCAGGAGATCCTCGTCCCCGAACCGGGGTTCGCCTACTACCCGATGAGCGCCCGGTACCACCACGGCGAGGTGCAGACCTACCCAGTAGCGAAAGAGCGTGATTTCCAGGTCACCCCGGACGTCGTCCTCGACGCCTACGACGGCGAGCGCGTCGTCTACCTGACGAGTCCGCACAACCCGACGGGGGCGACCGTCCCGCTCGACGACGTGGAGGCGATCGCCGATCGCACAAACGAGGAGACCCTGATCGTCGTCGACGAGGCCTACGGCGAGTTCGCCGACGTCGAGAGCGCCCGGAGCCTGCTCGACGAGCGCGACGACGTGGCGATCCTCCGAACCTTCTCGAAGGCCTACGGCCTCGCCGGCCTCCGCCTCGGCTACGCCCTCGTTCCCGACGACTGGGCCGACGCCTACGCCCGGGTCAACACGCCCTTCGCGGTCAGCGAGTTGGCTTGCCGGGCCGGACTCGCTGCGATGGACGACGAAGCGCACGTCGAGCGCTCCGTCGAGACCGTCGAGTGGGCCCGCGAGTACATGGCGAACGAAATCGACGCGCCGACCTGGCCCAGTGGCGGGAACTTCCTCCTCGTCGAGGTCGGCGACGCCGGAGCGGTCGCGGAGGCCCTGAAACGGGAGGGCGTGATCGTCCGGGACTGCACGAGTTTCGGGCTCCGGGAGTGCATCCGGATCACCTGCGGCACCGAGGACCAGACGAGGGAGGCCGTCGAAACCGTCAACGAGGTGCTCGCGGCCCGAGGCGATGGCGGCGCAGCCGGAGACGCCGAAGCCGAAGCAGCCACAGACCGATGAGAGTCGCCGTCACCGGCACCCCCGGCACCGGCAAGACCAGCGCCGTCGACGCCCTCGAAGGGAGCGACGAGGGCGTCCCGAACGGCCTCGAGGTCGTCCACCTCAACGAAGTCATCGAGCCGGAGGGCCTCTACGAGGAACTCGACGAGGAGCGGGACAGCCTCGTCGTCGACTTCGAGGCGATCGCCGACTTTCTCGCCGACCGCGAGCACGTCCTCATCGAGTCCCACCTCGCCCACCACCTCGACGTGGATCGGGTGATCGTCCTCCGGTGTGCACCCGAGGAACTCGAACGCCGACTCGAACAGCGGGGCGAAGACGATCCCTCGAGGGCCGAGTCCGACGCCAGTATCGCGGAGAACGCCGAGAGCGAGGCGCTCGACGTGATCCTCGCGGAGGCCGTCGATCGCCACGGCCGCGACGCCGTCTACGAGATCGAGACCACGGACCGAACCCCGTCGGAGGTCGCAGGGGAGATCCGCGCCGCGATCCTCGGCGACCGCGAGCCCAGCGCTGGCACGGTCGACTACACTGACTACTTCTGAGCGGGGGCGTGGCTGCGTTACCGACACAGATTGACTACTTCGGCCGCGCGACGACGGCGAGGTGGTCGTCGTGGAACGGCTCCAGTCGCTCGGTGTCGAGCACCTCGTAGCCGTCTTCGAGATCGCCCAGCACGTCCTCGAACACGTCCGCGGGCTCGGCGGTCACGTCCTCGCTCCGGGCCTTGATAGCCGCGATCAGCCGACCGTCCTCCGCGAGGAACTGTCGGTTCTCGAGGGCGACGCGAGCCTGCCCCCGCGTCGCGACGTCCTGGACGATCGCGTCCAGGTCGCTCTCGACGACGTGGGCATAGGTTTCGGGTTTCCGTGCGTCCTTCAGGAGCGGGAACAGCCGGTCGCGATCCTCAGCGACACCAACGAGGTCGCGTGCCGGCCGCGGGGCGAACTCGACGGCGTAGGTCGGGCCGGCGAAGTCCGCGACGTGGCTCACCGTCGTCCCGCTCGCCGCGCCGAGGTAGAGAACCGAATCGCCGCCGTCGAGGCCGGTTTCCATGCCCTTCTCCAGGGTCGCACCGAGTTTCGAGCGGCGGGCGTCCCAGGCGCGCCACGCGCCGTCGGTCGGCTCGCCGTAGACCGACGGGCCACGGGTCGCGAGGCGTTCCTCGTTATCGAACTGTCGGCGTTCGACGCCGTCGGGGAGGCTCACTGATCGTCACCCCCGGACTCCGAATCAGCGTCGTCGGTCCGCGCGCGGATCCGCTCGATCCGGGCGTCGAGCTGTTCGTCGAGTTCGGGCTTGCGCTCACCGGAGTAGTAGTCGACGCGCGCGGCGAGGGTTAGCTTCCCGGCCAGGGCGCGTGCCGCCGAACCCCGGTTCTCGCGGGGCATCCCGCGGACCGCGTCGTGCGTGAAGATCACGCCGTGTTTCGGCGAGGGGCCCTGTCCGCGGAGGTGCGCGAAGAGGGCGTCCTCGGCGCCGAGGACCTGAACCGTCGAGGACGGCGACTTCGCGAGGTCCTCGAGGCCGCCGGCCAGCGAGATCAGTCGTGCAGCGAGCACCGGTCCCGCGAGTGCGCTCAGGTTCGGGGCGACCTGCGGTGCCGAGCGCTCGATCTCCGCGCGGAGCGCTTCGGCCTCGTCGTCGAGGTCGGCACAGCGCTGGGCGAGGCCGATCAGGCGTTTCTCGCCGGCGTCCGCACCGGCGTCGCCAGTTCCAGGATCGCGATTCGCGATTCTGCGGGCGAACCCGACGCCGCTGCCGGACTCGCCGAGTCGCGCGCCGGCCCACTCCGCGACGCGCTCGGCCAGTTCGTTCGCGATCCGGTTGCAGTCGTCCATCGCCCGCACGAGGTGGGCGAGTTGCTGGTCGTCTGCACCCTCCGCCTCGGCGACGGCCGATCGCGTCGCCGCGACGGTCGTCTCGTGGAGCAAATCGTAGTAGGCGTCCTCGTCGGGCACGGTGCCGGATTCGACGGCGGCCGCCGGCCAGTCGGCGGGTTCGGCCGCCGATCCGCGGCGAATCCGCTCGGCGGCACCGGACGCGTCGCCGGGATCGAGGCCCGCGAACCAGCCCGATCCGGCCGTCTCGTCGCTCATAGCCGCCCATTACACCGGGGGTCGCTTATGCGTTCGCGATGCGATCGCCGCGGCCCCGGTGACAGCGGGCTACTCCCCCGAATCCTCTCGGTCTGTTGCTCGCTCTCCAGAGTGCGGGGACTCCTCCTGCTCGTCCTCGTCTCCTGGTTCGGCCGCGGGTCGCTGGACGACGAGCACCGGCCCGACGGTCGCGGCCGCCACGCGTTCCTCGAAGTCGCCCAGCAGAATCGAGGACAGCGAGGGAGCGCGCTCGCCGACCACGACCGCGTCGTGGCCCGGCACCGCGTCGACGAGCGCGTCGAGCGGCGGGTCGTCTGCGGCAGTCACCGCGACGACGTCGACGCCAGCCTCCGCGAGCGCGTCCGCGACGGCCTCGATCCGGCCAGGGTCGGCAGTCTCTTCCTCGGTCGCCGAGAGCAGCGTCACCTCGATCGGTCGGTCGGCAGCGACCGCCGTCACGAATGCGACGATCCGGTCGGCGGCGACGTCGCCCGACAGCGAGACGAGCAGGCGCGTCACCTCGCCGGTAGTGCCCGTGATGGCGACCGCCTCGGCGTCCACCTCGTCGACGACGCGGTCGACGGTCTGCTCGCGATCGTGCGTGAACACGAGGCGGAAGTCGGCCTGGCCGCCAGCGGTCTGGAACTCGTCGGTGAGGTCCGCGAGCGCATCCCTCGCCCGCTCGCCGAACTGCGCTTGCATCTGCTCGGGCGTGGTCTGCTCGGGAACGACGTGGTAGCCGAGGACCGTGATGTCCGCGGACGCGAGGAGGCCGACGAGTCCCGCGGACACCGTCTCGCCTTCGAGTACTTCCACGGGGACGACGACGCGCACCACGGGCTAGAGCACCCCCTTGAGTTCGACGTCTCTCGCGTAGTAGGCGTACCACCCGGCGGTTGCGAGCATGATTCCCAGTCCGATCACTTGGGAGGCCAGTTGCATGAATGCGAGCATCCCGAAGCTCCCGATGGCCCCCAGGATCGGGACGGCTGGGTAGCCGGGCACCCGATACGCCGGATCGTACCACTCGGGCTCGTTCCGGCGGAGCGCGAGCAGCGCCACGCAGAGCAGTCCGTACATCACGAGGTGGAGGAAGGAGGCGACCTCCGCGAGCACGGTCACCTGGCCGGTCGCGGTCAGGAGGAGGATCGGGCCACCGGCCAGGCCGAGCGCGACGTGGGGCGTACCGAACCGGAGGTTGATTCGACTCGCCCACTCGGGAATCACGCCGTCCCTGGAGACGGCGTAGACCGCACGCGAGGTGCTGAGGATCGACGCGTTCGCGCTGGACACCGTCGCGAGCAGGCCGCCGAGGAGGATCGCGATCGCGCCGGCGGCGCCGAGGTAGTTGCGTCCGACCTCGACCATCGCCGTTTCGCCGAGGGTGGCGAGCCGTTCGCTCCCGAAGGCGCTGGTCGCCACGAACACCGTCGCGACGTAGAGCACGCCGACGATCACGACGGAGCCGACCATCGCGAGCGGGAGGTTCCGGCCGGGGGCTTTCATCTCGCCGGCGACGGTCGCCACCTGCGCGAAGCCGAGATAGGAGGTGAACACGAGCGCGGCGGTCGTGACGATCGGGAATGCCCCGAAGGGCGCGAACGTCTCGGGAGCGCTCGACTGGCCGGTCAGCCCCACGGCGTCGGCGATCCCCGCCCCCAGGAACACCACGAGCAGCGAGAGCAACAGGGCGACGACGCCGTTCTGGAGCTTCGCGGCGTTCTCGGTCCCGGTGACGTTCAGAACGGTCAATCCGGCGCCGAACAGGAGCGCAATCGGCACGACGAACGCGGCGTCGACGACGATGCCTACCTCGGCGAGCGAGTCGATCGCGTAGTAGCCGAAGCCGACGAGGTAGAACGCGGAGGCGAAGACCAGCCCGAGCCACAGGGAGAGCCCGACGACCGAGCCCGCCAGCGTGCCGAGCCCGCGGGAGATGAAGTAGTAGCCGCCACCGCTGCGGGGCATCGCGGTCGCGAGCTCCGAGGCCGGCAGCGCGACGAGCAACGCGACGACCGCGCCGATGGCGAACGAGGCGGCGGCAGCGGGGCCGGCCTCGCCGGCGGCGATGCCGGGAAACACGAAGATCCCCGCGCCGATCATCGTCCCGATCCCGATCGAGAGCCCGCCGGTGAGCCCGATCGTCCGCTCGAGTTCGCCCTCCTTCGTGTAGGTCGCCTCGTCCGTCTCCGCGACGTCGTCGGGGTCCGTCTCCCTGTCGGGAGCGATCCGCTCGTCGCGAGCGGCCCCCACCTCGGGATCCGACGGGTCGTCCGCCGCTTCGCGCCCGGGCTCCGTCATCCCCTGAACGTTCACGCGGGAAACTGAAGTGCGTTCTCACGGCAAGTGGATCGTGCCGGTGGGTGGATGCGGGCGCAATCCTATTCGAGTCCAAGATACGCACGAGCCCCGAACGCGCCGGTCGACGACCTCCCGGAGCCACGTGGCTCGCTACCACACCGATGGGCGTGGAAACCCTTATGCACGCCGTGGCACCCACAACGGGTATGAACGAGCGGGAGCTGCTCGACCTGCTGCTGGCCGACGCGCGTCGATCGACGGAGGACCTCGCCCGGATGCTCGACGCCGACGAGGCAGCAGTCGCCGACGCCATCGAGCGCCTCGAGGACGAGGGCGTCGTGGGCGGCTACTCGGCGATCGTCGACTGGGGCGAGGTCGACGAGGAGCGGGTCGTCGCACTCGTCGAACTCAACGTCACCCTCGACCGCGAGACGAGCTACGCCGACATCGCGGAGCGGCTCGCCCGCTTCCCGGAAGTCCAGACGCTCCAGCTGGTATCGGGGGACTACGACTTCGACATGCGCGTCGAGGGCGACTCGATGCGCGAGGTCTCCCGGTTCATCAGCGACAAGGTCGCGCCCGTCCCGGAGATCACGCAGACGGTCACCCACTACGTCATGGACACGTACAAGGACCGCGGCGTGAACTTCGGCGACGGCGACGACGACGAGCGCCTCTCCGTGTCGCCATGAGCGAGCAGGAAGACTCACGAAGTCGCGAAGAACCCGGCCACCAGTTCACCATCTCTCAGCGCGTCCAGAACACGCCGCCGTCGGGCATCCGACGTTTCTTCGAACTCGCGGAGGAGGCCGAGGACGTGATCTCGCTGGGCGTCGGTGAGCCGGACTTCTCCGCGCCGTGGGCGGCCCGCGACGCTGCGATCCACTCGCTGGAGCAGGGGCGGACGTCCTACACCGCCAACCGCGGGAAGCGGGAACTCCGCGAGGAGATCAGCCAGCACGTCGACGATTCCTACGACCTCCAGTACGACCCCGACGACGAGATTCTCGTGACGACGGGCGTCAGCGAGGCCGTCGACGTCGCGCTCCGGGCGATCGTCGATCCCGGCGACGTCGTCGCGGTCCCGGACCCGACCTACGTCTCCTACGAACCCGGCGTCCGGTTCGCCGGCGGCGAGTCGTGGCCGATCCCGACCGCGCAGGACGACTTCCGGCTCACGCCCGAAGCGATGCGCGAGGCCGGTGCCGAGGACGCCGACGTCCTCCTCTACTGCTACCCGAACAACCCCACCGGGGCGATTATGCCGGAGGAGGAACTCCGGGAAGTCGCCGAGTTCTGCCGGGAAAACGACCTCGTCGTCCTCGCCGACGAGATCTACGCGGACCTCACCTACGGCCAGGAGCACGTCTCGATCGCGACGCTCCCCGGCATGCGCGAGCGGTCCATCGTCCTCAACGGCTTTTCGAAGGCCCACGCGATGACCGGCCTCCGGCTCGGCTACGCGATGGGGCCGCCGGACGTGATCGCGGCCCTCAATCGCATCCACCAGTACACGATGCTCTCGGCGCCGACGACCGCCCAGCACGCCGCGATCGAGGCGCTACGCTCTTGCGACGACGAGGTCGAGGACATGGTCGCCGAGTACGATCGACGGCGGCGGTTCGTCCTCTCCCGATTCGAGGAACTGGGGATGGACTGCTTCGAGGCCAAGGGCGCCTTCTACGTGTTTCCGGAGGTGCCCGGCGGCGACGCGGAGGCCTTCGCCGAGGACCTCCTCACCGAGGCCGGCGTGGCGGCCGTCCCCGGCGACGTGTTCGGGGAGGGCGGCGCCGGCCACCTCCGGGTCTCCTACGCGACGGGGCTCGACGACCTGAAGGAAGCGACGAACCGCATCGAGGCGTTCCTCGACTCCTGAGACGGCCGGCCGTTCGACCGGCAGTGGGGCCCGTCCGGGTCACTCGCCGAACAGTCGCGACGCGATTCGGCTGACGAGCCCCTGCCCCGACTCCGTGGACTCCGCGTTCTCCGCTGCAGACTGATCGCCATCGGAAGCGGGAGCGGCCGTGGCGTCCGACGGCGCCGCGTCGTCGCTGGCGTCGGCCTGCGGGCCGTCGTCAGGCCGGAGGCCGCCGGCGCCAGCCAGCGGGCCGTCGTCAGGCCGGAGGCCGCCGGCGCCAGCCAGTGGGCCGTCCGCACTGGCACCCGTCCCGTCCTCGGCTTCGACCGCCGAGAGGTCGGGTGCCGGATCGCTACCCCGATCGACCGTCTGGGTGCCGCACCGGAGTTCGACGTCGTCGCCGTGCAGGTCGGCGCCGATGCCGTCACCACGCTCGGGCGCACCGGCGGTGTGATCGTCCGAGGATCTACTCGCTTCCGAGGTCGCGCCTGCATCGGCGGACTCGTTCCCATCGGAGGCACCGCTGACATCGGCAGACTCGGTCGTATCGGAAGACGCGCTCGCATCGGCGGCACCGCTCGCTTCGGGAGACTCGGTCGCATCGATAGACGGGCTCGCATCGGCGGCACCGCTCGCTTCGGGAGACTCGGTCGCATCGATAGACGGGCTCGCATCGGCGGCGCTGCTCGGTTCGTCGGAGGCCGTCGCGTCCTCGGCGTTGCCTCGGTCGCCCAGCGACGGCGACTCGGCATCGTCCGTCGGTGCGCCGCGATCGGTGCCGCCAGACGCGCCTTCGGCACCCCCGGCGTCACGGCGATCGTCGTGAGCGGCATCACTCGCCGAGCGTCTCGACGTGCTGACCACCGGCAGATCGCCGTCTCCTGACCCCTCGGCCACCGGCTCGCTGCCGCCGTCGCGAGCAGCGTCCTGCTCGTCGTCCTCCTCGGTCTCGGACGTCTCGGCGGCACCGATGTCCTCCACGCGGCGCGTCTGTGGACCGGTCGGGTGCTCGTCGTCCGCTGGGATGGCGGGTTCCGGCGCCGCGGGGTCGACCGTCGGCGGCGTAGCGCCACCGCGCTCGGTCTCGGAGTCCGACTCCGCTTCGGCGTGCTGGGGCCGTTCGGCGTCCTCCGCACGTTCGTCCGCACCGTCGTCGCCGCTGCCGGTCTCGACCTCGTCCTCGATCGCTTCCGGGACCCCGTCGGCGTCGGCGAGGACCGCGTCCGGGTCGGCCTCCCCTTCCTCGGCGGCGATCGAATCGAAGTCGTCGCTCCCCGTGGCTCGCTGGAGGATGTCGTCGGCGCTCGTGGACGAGACCGTCCGGGTCGGTCCGCCCGTGAGGCCCTGCGGCGTCTCGACGGGGTCGGTGCTCGATTCGTCTTCGTCGGTCGCGGCGTCGGTGTCGGCGTCTATCGAATCTGACATAGCTGTGTGGGCTGGAGCGTCGTCGGTCGTTCCGGACTCGAGCTTGTCGAACACGCCGTCGATTCCGCTCGTGGAAACGGTGCGCTTCGGGCCGCCGCCGACCGCCGGCGCGTCGTCGAGGCCGTCGTCCTCGATCGTGTGAGTCCGCGGACCGGAGTCCGCCAGTGCGGCGTCGACTGCTTCCGACGCAGGTCCATCCGCGTCGGTGGGGTTCGTCCAGGAGATGGCGTCCGCATTCCCGGGTTCGGTGATGGCGTCCGGGTTCGCTGGTTCTGTGGGTGGATCCACCGAGTCGCCGATGTGGGATTCCTCGGTGCGGTCCGCGATGGCATGCTCGAACTCGTCGCGGTCGATAGCGGCTTCGGGCGTCAACAGCGGATCGTCGAACGGTTCGATTCGCGGGCCGTAGCGCTCCGCCAGCGTCGCGAGTTCGCGCTTCTCGGCGACGAGGTGGCGTCCGTCGAGCAGCGCACGGAGTTCGATGCCGGCCGGGTCGAGGAGCGCAGACCGGAGCGTCCTCTCGGCGGCGTCTCCGTCCTGCGCCGTGTCGACGCGATCGGTGGCGCCGGTCACCGCGTCGGCGACGGTCAGCACGACTTCCTCGCCGCCACCGTCTGCGTCCGGGTCGGCGAGGTCGACGCGGAAGCCAAATCGAGCGAGCGCGTCGCCAAGGCCGGCGTCGTCGGCCGCGTCGAGCCCGTCCCGGAGGTCCAGCATGCGACCCGTTGCCGCGAGCGCGTCGAGGAGGTCCGCGGTCGGCGATCCGCGATCCCGGTCGATCGCGAGCCGAACGGGCACCTCGGCGTCCGCGTCGTGATGGCGTCCCAGTGCGGCGTCGGTAACGCCGAGCGTCCGGAGCACGTCGAGATAGGTGTCCGTCGGCCGATTCGGTGAGCGCGTCATTGGCTGGTGTGCCTACGAATCCCACCCGTATAATTATTACTTGAATCTCATAGATGAAAGAATAAGTGCCGAGTACTTTCCATCTCCGTCCAGAGCGGCGGGAAGGGGACCGAACTTCGGTAGTAGCCGAGCAAGTCTGGCTGGGAAGGGAGGAATTGGGCCGCGGTCGTCCTCGCTACGCCGTAGCCACGACGAGGAATCGCGCCCTTTTTGCCCGGGACGGCGGTAGCGAGGGGTATGAGCTTCGAGGAGGACGACGTAGTGGTCCTGCACGACGAGCACAGCGACTTCGACGGCGAGCAGGGGACGGTCACGCAGATCGTCGAGACGATGTTCGGCGACGCCAACTACACCGTCAGCTTCGAGGACGGCCAGGAGACCGGCGTGCCCGAGGACAACCTCGAAGCCGCTGACGAGGCCGAGGACGACGAGTCCGACGCCGACGAGGAGTAGGGGATGGCGAGCGTCCCGTTCCACTACGTGGACCTGCGGACGTTCGTCTACGCGACGGAGCACGAGCAGCGCGTCGAGGACGCCCTCCGGCACTTCCTTCCCGAGGACGCCGAACTCGAGCGGCAGGCAACCGAGGGCCACCTCGGAGATCGCATCCTCGTCCTCTCGACGCGATTGGAGAACGCCGACGACGTCCGGCACGTGCTCTCCGTCGTCGCCGAGAGCGACGACTTCGGGACGCTCGAGGACGAACTCGACCATCGCGTCACCGACAACTGCGAACTGTTCGTGAGCCTCGACAAGCAGGCTGCCTTCGGCGGCGAGACGCGCCTCGGCGACGGCATCACGCTCCGCGCGAAGGTCGAGGCCTATCCCGCGAAGCGCGAGGCCGCCGTCGAGAACGCCGCGGAAGCGCTCCAGCAGTTCCAGGACGCGGCCTGACTCGGTCCGTACCGCCTCGGTCCGCACCGCCTCCCTCGACCGTCTCGCCCGTCCCGCCGGATCACGACCGCCGCGCCCGTCCCCACCGACTCACGATCGCCCGCCAGCTGCAGCGTTCGTCGAAGCCTATCGCCCACGTCGGCCGCCCACGCGGCGGTTTCCAGGCGAAACGGTGCCCTCCAGCGACGTGTTCGTCGCACGTCGAATGCCGCCGCTGTAGGCCGGTTTCTCGCTGCACTCGGCCAGTGTGACAGGTGGACACAACGCTTATGCCGATTCCTGCCGTCATGTGTATCGCTACCACGCCACACGTGGAGCGGTCATCCGATGTACGAGTGTCCCTACTGCGGCTCAGAACTGCGCGGCAGCGGCACCGTCCGCCAAACCAGATCCAGCGGCGCTGGCCCCGCGGGAAGCTCCGGGGCCAAAGACACGGGCGCGTCGCTCGTGTCCTGCCCGGACTGTGACGGCGTCATCGACGGGTATTCGCCGCACTGACGGACGGTCCGATTCTCCGCACCGAGTGCTCCAGATAGCGCGTCGACTGCTCCCTACCGAACGACCGTCACGGGCACCGGCGAGCGACGCACGATCGTCTCCGCGACGCTCCCGAGGAGCAGCCGTGCGACGCCGGTCCGACCGTGACTGCCGGTGACCACCTGGTCGACGTCGTGTTCCTCTGCGTACTCGACGATCGAGTGGCCGGGTCGGCCGACGACGTGTGCCGTGACAAGTTCGCGGTCGCCCGCTCGCTCCTCGGCTTCCGCGAGGATGCGCTCGGCTTCCTCCGTGGCCTCGTCGTACCAGCCGTCGGCGACGGCGGGCATCTCCTCCGTCGAGGCGTAGGTGGCTTCCGCTGGATCCAGCACGCAGAGCACGTGGAGTTCGGCGTCGGAGAACTCCGCCAGCGCGTGGTCGAGCGCGGCGTCTGCTTGCTGTGAGCCGTCGTACGCGACGAGGACGCGTTTCATACGTGAACCGACGGACGCTGGTGGCTTAAAACCAGTCGCCGGACGGCAGTTTTCGGGAACGAACCGTGGCGTCTGCCGACGGACTCACTCGTGTTTGACGAGACAGTGTTCGAGACCGACGAGTTCGACTGGCTCGGAGTTGTCCGGCGAGTAGACGACCATCTGCCCCTGTTCCATGTAGGGCACCTTTTGTTCGAGCGCGGTCGGGATGTTCACCGCCGAAATGGCGTCCTCGTCGCCGAGGTTGAGGACGACGGTGGAGTTGATCTGCTTGAACACGGCGTCGTGGATGTCCTGGGGGTCCTGCGTGACGAGGAACAGGCCGAGGCGCTCCTTCCGGCCCTGTTTCGCGGCGTCGGTGAACGTCCCGATCACGCGCCGGGCCTGGACGCTGTCGGCGTCGGTGAGGTAGTTGTGAGCCTCGTCCATCCCGACGATCAGCGGGGTATCCTTGATCCGGTCGTAGGTCGGATCACTGGAGAGTTTCTCGTCGACGAGGAGCGTCGCGACGGCGAGCACGACGACCTCCGCAGCCCGGGAGTCGGAGATGTGGTAGGTCGGGACGACGGAGAGCCCGCCGGGACGCACGAGGTCCCGAACCTGGTCGGTGATCGGCCGGGCGTCCTGGTCGAAGACGTGCCCGAAGCCACGGACGCGCCGGAAGACGGCGTCGAACGTCGCCTCGTGGACGCGCCCGGTCTCGTCGAGTTCTTCGCGAAGCGCCGGGTCGTCCATGAATTCCGTGAACTGATCGTAGGTCCCATCACTGCCGTACTGGCCGAAGAATCGGTCGAGCAGTTCGTGGAGCGCCTGGTACTGATTGTCGTTGAGTCCGCTGCCCGCGACGAGCCAGGGGTTGCCCCGCACCATCGAGAAGGGGACGGTGAACTCCACCTGCTCGGCGCGGTGCCCGCCGCCGTCGTAGGTCGCCGAACCGACCTTCGGGACGAAGGCGAGCGTGTCGTCGTGGCCGCCGTTGGCGATGCCCTCCCGCTCGTACTGTCGGGCCGTGTCGGCGTCGAGATCGGGGTTGTCGTCGTGCAGTTGGGCGTACTCGTCCTGGGGGTCGAACTGCACGACGGCCGCCTGAACCTCGCGGCCGTCGCCCATCGGATACGTCCGCTCGTCGTCGAGGACCTGCCGGAGGACGTTCTTCGCGGCGTGGGTCTTCCCGGAGCCAGTGCCACCCGCGATCAGGGTGTGCCGGAAGAGCAGCGGGTCGCCGGCGGTGTAGTCGTCGTTGAGCCGGTAGTCGATGGTGGGCGGCGCCGCGGCAGTCGTCACGCGCTCGCCACCGACGGCGAGGTGGCCGAGGAAGATGCCGTCGCCGGGGATCTTCAGCCCGGTCTTGATCTCGTCGGCGTCCCTGGCGCGGTGGACGGTCGTCTCCGGTTTGGGGACCCGATCGGTCGCGCGACGCTTCTGCTCGGGGTCGCCGGTCTCCTCGTCGATGCCGTCCTCGTAGATGATCGCGACGGGATCGAGGTCGGCGAGGAACTTGTAGTCGGTCTCGTCGATGGCTCCCTCGCGCATCGCACGGCGAGCCCGGAGCTCCGTCGCGTCGTCGCTCTGGAACTCCTGGGCGTACTCGAGGCCGGCGACGCGACAGAACAGGCGCTCGCCGGAGGCCCCGGGATCGCCCCTCTCGGGATACGGAACGAGGACGTACGATCCCACGCGCACGTCGCTCCGGTTCGGCGCCGTAACGTAGGCCTGGAGTTCGGTCTCCTCGCCCGTCTCGTCGATCCTGAGCCCGCGCGAGGTCGAGAGGATGCCGAGGCCGTCCACCCGCTCGGGCGCCTCGGCGTCGGCCGTCTCGTAGGTGAGCCCCGCCGCGTCGTCGGCTGACGCCTCCGAGGCTGTGTGGACGTCGGTGGCCTCCTCGTCGGCGTCCCGCGCGCTCTCGTCCTCGACTGCGTCGCCCGACGCGTCGTCCTCGTCGGGATCGTACTCGGTGAAGTCGTCGAGGGCCATACGACCCCCGTAGCGATCCCTCGGCAAAGTCGTTTCCATGGCGACCCTTCTGGTGACAAACCGGAATCGATCTCGGTGAGTGCGGTGGTGGTCCCGCCGGGATCGCACTTTTCCCGACAGCCGTCGTAGCCGCGATCGATGTTCCCCACCGCTCAAACTGCGGACTCGCCGCCCTCCAGCACTGGCCGCAACGCTCTCGAGCGCCCGGGTGATCGCTGATGGCGTCGGTCCTGATGCTCTACGGTACGAGCGAGGGACAGACCGCGGCCGTCGCCGAGCGAATGGCAGGGGTCGTCGAAGCGACCGGCCACGACGTCGCCCTGCTGAACGCGAAACACCTTCCTGCCGATTTCTCGCTCGCCGACTACGACGCCGCGATGATCGGCGGTTCGATCCACATGGGTAGCCAGCCGGAGGCGATCAGGCGACTCGTCGACGAGGCGGTCGAGACGCTGAACGCGATGCCGACGGCCTTCTTCTCGGTCAGCCTGAGCGCTGCAGGCGACGAGGAGGGCCAGGCCGATGCCGAGGGGCTGATCCACGACTTCCTCGACGAGACGGGGTTCGAGCCGGATCGGACGCTCAGCGTCGCCGGTGCGCTCAAGTACAGCGAGTACGGCCTCCTCACGAAGTTCATGATGAAACGAATCGCTCGGAAGGAGGGCGGCGACACCGACACCAGCCGCGACTGGGAGTACACCGACTGGGACTCCGTCGAGGCGTTCGCTGCCGCGTTCGCGAGTTCGCTGGCGTAGTGCGTGATCGGCGTCCCTCAGGGGCCGAGAACTTTCGCGTCGATGCCGCGACGCCGGAAGTGCTCCAGACTCCAGGTGTGCGAAGCGATTGCGGGGTACTGCCACGTACCTGCGAGCACCCTGCGAGTCGACAACCGGAAACTTTCACCATCAATCCCTAGCCGCGAAGGGACACCTTGAAGGGCGATTCTCCCCTGGAAGTGGGTATGGCAGACGCCCAGACCGTCGATCTCACGTACGAGGACGGGGCACGGGCAGTCGAGCTCGCACGGGAGGCAGTCGAGCTCTACGTCCGGAACGGCCAGCGGGAACAGCCCGGAAGCATGCGCGACGCCTTCTACCAGCGCACCGGCGCGTTCGTCCGGTTGGAATCGACGCGTGGCCGCGGAAGCCTCCGTGGCTGCGCCGGCGGCTACGAGGCCAGCGAACGTCTCGGCCACGTCATCGTCGACGCCGCCATCGAGGCGGCCTCCGGCGACTCCGCGGGCTCGGAAGTCTCCCCGCCCGAGCTTTCGAACCTCACCGTCTCGGTCTGTGCAGTCACGAACGTCCTGCTCACCGACGACCCGCTCGCCGACCTCGAACTCGGCACCCACGGCGTCGCCGTCGACGGCGGCGCGGAGCACGGCTGGCTCTACCCGACAGTTCCGCTCGAACAGCGCTGGACCGAGGAGGAGTACCTCCAGCGCACGTGCCGGAAGGCCGGTCTCCCGCCGAACGCCTGGCAGCAAGAGGACGTCGTCGTCACGCTCTTCGAGGGCGAAGTCTTCCGCGAGCGCGAAGCCGAAGGAAGCGTCGAACAGCTGTAAGTCCGGCTCGCCGCGGGCGGCGCACCCACCGCGGTCGCTCTCCTACAGGATCCGTTCGCCGAGCGCACTCGCGACCAGCTCGCAGGCCAGTTCGGCCGTCTCGTTGTGCTGATCGAGGACGGGATTGACCTCCACCACCTCCAGCGACCGCGTCCGCGTCGACGCCGCGGCGACTGCCTCCAGTGCCGCGTGGGCCTCCCGGTAGGTCACGCCGCCGCGTTCGGGCGTCCCGACGCCCGGCGCCTCCTTTGGATCGAGCCAGTCGAGGTCGAGACTGACGTGCAGGCCGTCCGCGCCGTCGCTGGCGGCCGCAATCGCGGCCTCGACGACGTCGACGATCCCGTGCTCGTCGATATCGGACATCGAGAATGCCGTGACCGGCGAGTCCCGGATTGCCTGCCGTTCCGGTGGATCGAGGTTCCGGACGCCGACGATCGCGACGCGCTCGGGGGCGAGACCGGGCGCCTGGGCCCACTCCATCTCCGCGAACTCGTCACGGCCGAGCGCCGCCGCGAGGGGCATCCCGTGGACGTTCCCCGATGGCGTCGTGCTCGGCGTGTTGAAGTCGCCGTGCGCGTCGAACCAGAGCACGCCGAGGTCCGCGTCGCGGGCCGCGCCGGCCATCGATCCGATCGCGATCGAGTGGTCGCCGCCGAGGACCAGCGGGAGCGTGCCAGCCTCGCAGGCGGCAGCGACGCGATCTGCCAGTCGGTCCGCGACGTCTTCGATCTCGGCGAGGAACTTCGCCCGCCCATCCATCGGCGCGCGATCCGGATCGGTGCTCTCCGCGCGAACGACCTCCATGTCACCGTCGTCTAGCACCTCGTCGGCGACCCGCCGGACCGCCGCTTCGAGCCCCGCATAGCGGATCGCGGACGGGCCCATGTCGACGCCGCGGCGGTTCGCGCCGTAGTCCGTCGGCACGCCCAGGATGCGGACCGGTCTGTCCATGTCGTTCGTGAGGTTTGCAGTGGTGCGTGATAGTGGTTGGTGAAATCGCTAGGGAATAGTTTCGGACGCCGGGTTGCAGTCGACCGTACGGCACCCTCAACCGCCTCGAAAGCCCTGGATCGGCTCCGGTCGCGCGGCTCGCTGCGCTCCGCGCCTCACTCGCTACGCTCGATCGGCTACGTGCTTGCTTCGCCGTGCTTCCCGGACCCGACCTCGCCCTTTCAGTTTGCCAGAAGACGCAGTCTTCTGGCCGCCCGGAAATCTCTGATTTCCGCAGGCCACCAGGGACCCGGATCGTGTGGCGGGCAGACATTCGCGGCTGACGCCGCTGCCGGAGCCGCCGGCTCCACCGTCCAGCGTTGCCGAAGAAAAATCCGCGCCGCGAACCGGGTGGCGGTGCAGTCCCGCTACTGCACGTCGTTGTAGATCCCGGAGAACTCGTAGTCGGACTGCTGGACGCCGCTACAGGTCGCCGAGACCGTGCCGGTCGAACAACTACCGTTGTCGCGGTCGATCGACCAGAAGGAGACGAGCCCGATGCCCTTGTTCTGGACGAAGGTCGCGACCTCCTGGGCGTCGTCGAGGTGGTGCGCCCCGCCGGAGTTGTTCTCGCCGATCATCGGCGTCACGCCGAGCATGCTCCAGGCCTCGTCGCTGGAGATGCCCGAGAAGATCTCCTGCAGGTCGGAGTGGGTGCCGTTGGCGGAGTCCTTGACCGTGCTCGCGCTGGGCTCGACCCACCCGTAGTTCATCGTCATGATGTTGACGTACTGCAGGTCCACGCCGTGGTCGCGGGCGCTCTCGACGACGTAGGTGCCGTGGCTGGTGAGTCCGGTGGTCCGACACCGTAGCGTGTAGGACACATTCAGGTCCGAGCGCTCGGACTGCAACTCGGCGAGCGCCTGGTTCCGCCGATCGACGGCGTCCTGGTTCACCGACTCGATGTCGAAGTCGAGGTGCGTGACGCCGTAGGTGTCCATCACCTTCTCGTACTCCGATTTGATCTTCGCGATGTCGGTGGTGTCCTGGGCGATCATCGTCCCGACTGCGCCGCCGAAGGAGATGATCACCTCGCCACCGGTGTCCTGGTAGTCCTGGATCTCGGAAGCCAGTCCGAACTCGCCGACGAGCTGGTCGGGCGCGCCGTCCCACGCGGCGTTGCCGTTACCGTCCGAGAGGACGAACGCCAGGGTGAACGCGTCGTTGCTGGCCTGGTTGTAGTGGTCGACGAGGCTCGTCCCCGGCTGGGTCGTCATGTGGTTGTACGGTGCGAACGTCGAGGTGCCCGAGCCACCGCCGGAGTCCGTCTCGACGGAGACGGTGGTCGAGTCCGTCGCAGTCGCACCGTCGTCGTCCGTGACGGTGAGCGTGACCGTGTAGTCGCCCGTCGATCCGTAGCTGTGGGTGACGGACTGGCCGGAGCCCGAGGAACCATCACCGAAGTCCCACGAATAGGAGGATATCGAGCCGTCGGCGTCCGAAGAGTCGGCCGCGTCGAACGTGACGGTCTCGTCCGGCGCTGGCGCGTACGGCGAGGACGTGAAGGAGGCCGTCGGCGACTCGTTTCCGCCGCCCCCGCCGCCGTCACCGTCGCAGGCGCCCTCGAGCGTCCAGACGTTCTCGCTCTCGGCGGGTTCGGTGCCCTTCGTCCACCACTCTGCGGTCCACAGGGAGCCGTCGTGGGTCACCTGATCGCCGCCGGAGTAGGCGACGTCGGACTGCCACTCCGAGACGCCGTCACAGGCGCCACCGCTGCTACTCGACTGGACGGTCACCGTCGTGGCGTTGGAGTCGGTCGCTCCGTCGTCGTCAGTGACGGTGAGCGTCACCGTGTAGTCGCCCGTCGACGAGTAGCTGTGCGTGACCGACTGGCCGGTCGCGGTGGAGCCGTCGCCGAAGTCCCATGAGTACGACGAGATGCTCCCGTCCGAGTCCGAGGAGTCCGCCGCGTCGAACGTCGCGGACTCGCCCATCGTCGGTGAGGACGGCGACACCGTGAACGAGGCCGTCGGTGCCGAGTTCGAGCTGCCACTCGAGACCGAGACGGTCTGGGACGCCGAGTCGGTCGCGCCGTCGTCGTCCGTGACCGTCAGCGTGACCGTGTAGTCCCCGCTGGAGCTGTAGGAGTGGCTCACGCTCTGTCCGGAGCCACTCGAGCCGTCACCGAAGTCCCAGGAGTACGACGAGATGCTCCCGTCCGAGTCCGACGACCCGCTGCCGTCGAAGCTGACGTTCTCGCCGGGTTCCGGATTCGAGATGCTCGTCGTGAACGACGCGGTCGGCGCCGAGTTACTGCCGCCACCGCTGCCGTCGCAATCGCCGACGTAGTTCCAGTACGAGCTGGAACGTGACGGCTCCGCGTTCCGGGAGTCCAGTTCGGCCTCCCAGAGCGCGTCGATCCCGTCGCCGTCGGGGTGTTGCACCTGGTCGCCAGTCGAGTACAGGACCGTCTCGTCCCACGCGGGGGCCGAGCTACAGTCCGCTGCTGTTGCGAATCCGCTGGCGCCGACCGCCAGTGCGGAGAGTGCCGATGCCTTGCGAAGAACGCTGCGTCTGTTGAGATCCATGTGTCGTAGTAATCGGGTCGTGGTTGCGTGCTGTGTCAGTCGATCGTGTCGGCAGCCGTCCCGGCGCAGGCCTGTCGACGAGCGGGAGCGTGGGTGGTATGGCAGGGGTCGCTCCCGCACGCCGGGCCCGCACCGTCGTCTGGACGCCCAGGTGGCGCTGCGTTAGAGCAGGCCGTTGCTGAGCTCGCCGAGCAGGTGGTGCTCGACGGTGTCGTGTGACAGCGCCCAGATCATCGTGCCGCCGTAGTCGCTGTTGGCCAGCCAGCTCGCCCGTTGCTGGACCGAATCGGGCGTCGGATGGCTGATCATCAGCGAGTCGGTCTGGTTGTAGCTCCAGGTCGCCTTTGCGGTATCGTCGTAGCTGGTCGTCCAGTCCGACGACGAGAGGTCGACCTGACTGGTCGAGCGAGCGGTGCCGACCGTCGAGAGGTCCCAGTAGTCGTAGATGCCACTGGACTCGGTGTCCGGCGGGAAGGAGCCCCCGCCCGTGCCACTGAAGTTCTGGAAGAGGCCATCGTCTGTGCCGTTCCCGAGGTCGCCGCTGGGTGCCTCGACGCTGGAGAAGCTGCGGCCGTAGAACGGCGTCGCGATGTTCAGCTGGCCGGGGTCCCAGCCCTTGTCGACGTACCAGGACACGCCCGAGGAGACGTTGTAGGTCGACGCCTTGCTCGAGGGATCGTTCGGGTTCTGGAAGATCGGCGACGCGTGGCCGGTGTAGTCGCTGAAGCCACCGCGCATGTCGAAGGTCATGATCGAGACGAAGTCGAACAGGCCCGAGAGGGTGCCGTGCTCGAGCCCTTCGGCCTTCGATCCACCGGAGACCATCGCCGCGGTCAGCTTGTAGTCCTTGCCGTCCTCGGCGCCCGCGGCGTCGAGGGCGTCACGAACCGCCTGGACCAGTAGCGTGAAGCGTTCCTGGTCGCCGTCGCGAACGGTGTTGTCGGGGTGGCCGCCACCGCCTGGGTACTCCCAGTCGATGTCGACGCCGTCGACGCCCGCCTCGCGGACGATCCGCACGCACTCGTCGGCGAACTTCTGTCGGCTCGACTCCTCGAGGGCGACGTCGGAGAAGTTCTCGGAGTCGCTCCAGCCACCGATCGAGATCAGGCAGGTGACGTCGGTGTTCGAGGCGATGTCGCCGAAGCTCGTGACGTCGTGCCAGGACTGCGGGAACAGGTACTTCTGTGCGCTCGAGTCGCCGAGCCCGGAGATCGTGCCGTCGGACTCGGGGCGCATGAACGCGTACTGCAGGTGCGTGACCTGGTCCTTCGGGATGTCGGCGGGCACGTAGTCGCGGTCGTACTGCGCCCACTGCATCCAGTAACCGACGATGCGGTTGCCACCGGTTGAGCCCCCGCTAGCGACCGAGAGCGTCGTCGAGTCGGTGGACGAGCCCCCGTTGCCGTCGCTGACGGTGAGCGTGACCGTGTAGTCGCCCTCGCTGGAGTAGGTGTGACCAGTGGTCTGGCCCGAGCCACTCGAACCGTCACCGAAGTCCCAGCTGTAGGACAGCGAGTCTCCGTCGGGGTCGCTGGAGCCGCTCGCGTCGAAGGCGACCTGCTCTCCGGGATCCGGTGAGCTCGGGCTGCTCGTGAAGGAGGCGACTGGGTCGGAGTTGCCGCCCCCACTCGAGCTACAGGAGCCCTCGAGCGTCCAGACGTTTTTGGAGTCGTCCGGCGGGTCGTTCTTCGTCCACCACTCCGCCGTGAACAGGTCCCCCTCGTAGGTGACCTGGTCGCCGCCGGAGTACGCAACGTCGGACTGCCACTCGGAGACGCCGGAGCAGTCCACGCCGCCTCCACCACTGTCGGACTGGACGGTCACCGTCGTGGCGTTCGAGTCCGTCGCGCCGTCGTCGTCCGTGACCGTCAGCGTGACCGTGTAGTCGCCCGTGGAGCTGTAGGAGTGCGTGACGGACTGCCCGCTGCCGGAGGAGCCGTCGCCAAACTCCCAGCTGTAGGACGAAATCGAGCCGTCCGAGTCCGAGGAGTCCGCCGCGTCGAACGTCGTCGACTCGCCGGTCGTCGGCGAGGACGGCGACACCGTGAACGACGCGCTCGGTGCCGAGTTCGAACTGCTCGTGACCGAGACGGTCTGGGACGCCGAGTCGGTCGCGCCGTCGTCGTCCGTGACGGTGAGCGTCACCGTGTAGTCGCCCGTCGACGAGTAGCTGTGCGTCACCGACTGGCCGGAGCCACTCGAGCCGTCGCCGAAGTCCCAGCTGTACGACGAGATCGAACCGTCGGAGTCCGACGACCCGCTGCCGTCGAAGCTGACGTCCTCGCCGGGTGCCGGATTCGAGATGCTCGTGGTGAACGACGCGGTCGGTGCCGAGTTGCTGCCGCCACCGCTGCCGTCGCAGTCGCCGACGTAGTCCCAGTACGCGCTCGAACGGGACGGTTCGGCGTTCAGCGAGTTGAGCGCCGCCTCCCAGAGACACTCGATACCGTCGGTGTCTGGGTGCTGGACCTGATCGCCGCTCGAGTAGGAGACGTCGTTTTGCCAGTCCGATACTGAACTACAGTCCGCCGCCGATGCTGTCGCGCTCGCGCCGACCGCGAGCGCCGACAGAGCCGATGCCTTGCGTAGTATGCTGCGTCGTGATTCGTTCATGTATTCAGGTATTCCGCCGCACGAACTGGCCCGCGGCCGGTTCGCGTACCGACGTCCCCCTCGCAGTGGTGCGTCGCCACTCCCACACAGGTCCCCCATCTCCGCCCGTCGGACGGTGTCCAGACCGTCCGTCCGACCGTCGTGGTGTGGTAGCGCATGGCAGCAGTGTCGTCACCAAGCGTGTCACAGTTGGGCAAGGGTTAAAATTCTTTGGTGAACTATTCACATATAAAACAAAATATTGGCTCATCTGCCAGTAAACTTTTGATGGAAATAGGTCCGTTGACGGGCAGGTGTTCGAGATCGGGACGTAGAGCGTCGTCTTCTGTGTATCTCGGGTAGCACCCATTGCGTGTCAAGAGCGTACTCGAACACCATGGAAGACGGTAATACCCAATGTAGAATAGAAAGAACTCTGATGAGAAAAACGATTTACTCGTCACTGAAATTTGTTTTATGATAGTCGATCGCGTGGTAGAAACTCGATTTCGACGGCGCTTCCGTTGTCCAAACGATCGACGAGACGATCAGAAGTGGTTGTTCGGGTACGGCACGCGATCGGTGACCACGGACAGGTTGGCGCAACCCCATTTACTCCCGGTGTACGACGGAGCGAAATCGCCAGCGAGAACAGTACGGTTCCCGGTCCGCGTTCGTCGCTACTCGTCCTCGTAGAGCGATTCGACCGACTCCTCGTACCGTGAGAGGATCGTCCGGCGCTTCTTCTTCATCGTCGGCGTGAGCAGGTCGTTCTCCTCGGTGAACTCCTCGGTTGCGATCGCGAACCGCTTGATCGTCTCGTACTCCTCGAAGGGCTCGTTGACGCGGTCGACCTCCTCCTGAATCCGTTCACGAACGGCCGGATGGGCTGCGACTGCTCCGTCGTCCTCCGGCAGTTCGATCCCCTCGGAGTCCGCCCAGCTACGGACGGCCTCGAAGTTCGGGACGATCAACGCGCCGACGAACTTCCGTCCGTCGCCGACGACCATGCACTGTTCCACGACCTCGCTGGCCGCGAACCCGTCCTCGATCGGCCCCGGCGCGACGTTCTTCCCCGTCGAGAGCACGAGGAGCTGTTTGGCGCGCTCTCGGAACTCGACGTACCCGTCCGGTCGCTGGTGGACGATGTCCCCGGTCCGGAACCACTTGCCGGACTGGTTCCAGTCCTGGCCCGGCCCCTCGGTGGCACCCTCGGGCAACTCGTCGAGGAACGCTTCCTCGGTCTCCTCGGGCTTGTTCCAGTAGCCGTCCGTGACGTTCGGGCCGCGGACGAGCAACTCGCCGACGGTGCCCTCGTCCTCCGGGAACTGGCCCTCGGGGACCATCGACTCGTCCACCCAGACGTCCTCGTCGATGACGGGCGGCCCGATCGTGCCGACTTTCGGTTCCTCGGGCGGGTTGACCGTGATCACCGGTGCGGTTTCAGTGAGGCCGTAGCCCTCGAGGATCGGCAGCCCCATCCCGTGATAGAGCGAGCAGAGTTCGGCGGAGAGACTCCCGCCCCCGCTCAACAGGAAGTCGATCTCCCCGCCGAGCGCGTCGCGAACCTTGGAGAACACCAGTCGATCTGCGATCGCTCGCTTCGCGCGGAGCACGACGCCCGGCGAGTCGGCCTCGTGGTACTGCTGGCCGACGTCGACGGCCCACTCGAAGATCTGCTCCCTGCGCTCGGAGCTCGCGGCCTGCTCCCGGATCGCGTCGTAGATCTTCTCGTACACGCGCGGGACGCTCGTCGCGCTGGTCGGCTGCACGAGGCCGAAGTCCTCCTGGAGCGTGTCGGGGCTCTCGGCGTAGGCCACGCTGCCGCCGGCAGCGAAGATGACGAAGTGGCCAGCGAGTCGCTCGAAGACGTGGGCCAGCGGGAGGTACGAGACGGTCCTCGTCTCGGCGTCGAGCGCGGGGACGTCCTTGTCGGGCCGATCGCCGTAGCGGCTGAGGACCTGGTTGACGTTCGAGCGGAAGTTCCAGTGGGTCAGTTGGACGCCCTTCGGCTTGCCGGTCGTCCCCGAGGTGTAGATGAGACTGCAGAGGTCGTCGAGGTCGCGCTCGGCGACCCACTCCTCGTACTCCTCCGGGTGGTACAGCTCTGCGCCGCGGTCGTGGACCTCGGCCAGCGTGAGGACGTCGTCGCGCTCGTCGTGGACCGCCGCAGCGTCGAAGTCGTCGCTCGCGTTGCCGCTCCCGGGCCGGTCCATCTGCACGACGAATTCGAGATCGAGGTCGTCTTGGACGGCGAGCACGTGTTCGAGGTGCTCGTCGCCCTCGAGCACGACGCCGGTCGCGTCTGGATCGGAGAGGAGGTAGGAGACCTTCCCCTCGGAGGACTCCGGATACACCGTGGTGACGACGCCGCCCGCTGCGAGCACGCCGAAGTCGCTCTGGGCCCACTCCATCCGCGTGTGGGCGAAGATCGCGACCCGCTTGCCGGCGTCGACCCCCAGGTCGCGAAAGCCAGCAGCGAGGTGGTGGACGATGTCCCGCATCTCGTCGTAGGAGATCGACCGGAACTCGCCCGGTGATGCCGCCGGCAGCACGGTTTCGGTGATCGTCCGGTCGTACACGCCGCCCTTGTAGCGCTGGGCTGGACGATGCGCGTTCCGCTCGGCGGTCTCTTCGAACAGCTCCGGAATCGTCGACTCGCCAACGCCCGGTCCCTCGTACGTGCTTTCGGCCTCCCGCCAGTTCATGTCACGAACGATCGTCCGGATTTGGCATAAAGTCTCGTGAACAGGTGACACGGCGGCCGCGGTTGCTGTTGCCACTGTGAGGACCGAAGCAGCCGATAGCGATGGGACAGGTGCTCAGTCGCCGGCGCCGTGTCGAACGAACACCGCGACGCCCGTGTCGAAGTCCGCCATCGCGTCGGGGGAGAGTTCGGCACGCCCGACCCCGAGCACGTCGCCGTCGTACACGACGACCGCTTCGTCGCCGGGTCGGAGGTCAGGATCGACCGACCGGACGAACTTCGCGAACGCGTTGCGGCCGTCCCTGACGAACTCGACGCTCTCCTCGCCAACCTCCACGCGGTGGCGGGGGGCGTCCAGCCCCTCGACGATCCGGCGGCCGCCCTCGACGGAGAGGACGAACCGGCCGTTGGTCTCCTTGGTGAAGAGCCGGTCGCCGTCGTCGAAGCACTGCTCGACGCGGCCAGAGGCGGTGCGCGTGATCGTGACGTCGCCGACGGCTTCGGTGCCGCGGGGGCCGACCTCGGGGAACAGGGCCGCCGCACCCCCGTGACCGAACTGGAAGTTCGCCACCCGGCGGATGCGGTCGAGTTCGGTCGGCGTCGGCGGCTCGTCGTGCATCGGGCTCGCTTCGGATCGGCTCGGCGAAAGGGCTTCGCTCTCGATCCGCCCGATCCGGGCCCTTCCACGCAGGCCGTTCCAGGCCGCCCCGCGTGGGCCGTTCTGGACCGTCCCGCGGGGCGCTCCGGGCCGGTTTGCGCAGGGCGATCCGGCCAATCTCGGCCACGTCGACTGCGGCGATCTCAGGCCGCGTCCGCGACCTCGATGGCGCCCTGGAGGTTCCGCTTGGCTGCCGGTGCGATCGTGAGTCCGGCGGCCTCCAGCCGCTGCTTCGCCGAGCGGGCGAAGGTCGACCGGGCGGCGAACACCTCGCGGCGATCCGGCTCGTCGATCCAGTAGTGCACCCGCGCGACGATGGCGTCGCCACCGAACTCGTCCACGTAGACCTGCGGGCTGGGTGCGTCGAGACTCTGTTCGAGCCCTTCCGCAGCCGTCTCGAGTCCGGCGAGCGCTGCCTCCAGATCGTCGTCGTAGGAGAGACTGACGTACTGGACGACCTGGAAGTGGCCGTGCCCGAAGGGCCGGGTGATCTCCTGTTTGGTCAGCACGTCGTTCGGGATCGTCACGAGTTCGCCGTCCGGCGTCTGCACCCGGGTCACGCGGAGGGTGATCGAGCGAATCGTCCCCTCGCCGTCCGCCCACTTGACGTAGTCGCCGACGTTGAATTCCGGGTCGGCGACGAGCACCGTCCCGCTGACGAAGGAGCCGACCACGGACTGGGCCGCGACGCCGAGCGCAAGCGTCGCCGCGGCGATCACGATCGCAGAGTCGGTGAGAAAGCCAGTGAAGCCGGCGACCGCGGCACCGACGGCGATGCCGAAGACGACCACGATCAATCTGAGGTGACGAGCGATGGCCTGCTCGAGCGTCGGGTTGTTGCGATTGCGGTGGCGGACGATCCGGGAGACCGACGGCACGAGCAGGTACCAGCCCGGAACTGTGACGAGCAGTGCAACGCCGAGGAACCAGCCTAGCCGCTTCACGAGCGGCCAGTACTCGTCGATCAGTTCGGGACCGATGTCCGCGAGGCGATCCGCGAGCTGGAGCACGCCGGCGGCGAGGAGCGCGGTCGTCATGCTATTCAGTGACAACCGCCAGCCGGAAAAACGCGGGCGTCGATTCCCGGGATTCGGCGCGTCTGGATTCCCGCCACCAGGCAGACGACTTCGCCACCGCGAATTCGCGAACCCACATGATCCACCGGGGATTCGCCAGCTTGGAAAATCACCATCGGGCGGGACTGGAAGGGGCCGACCGCTCGACGAAGGACGACGAAGTAAGCACTGGACCGAGCGAACGAAGTGAGCGAGGGAAGCGCGCAGCGAGTCGCCCGAGTCGAGCGGTCGGGGGCTTCCAAACTGTTCTCGACAGGTCGATTCGGTCAGAACGACCGATACCAACTCCATTCGACCGAGAGTCCGAACGATGAAGGCCGTCCGCGACCGACCCGCGGTCATGACAGTCGTCGCGCTGCCGGCCGAGCCGCCGCGAGCGGGCCACGCCCTGAGTGACCTCGTCGAGGCGGACGTCTGTACCCCCGACGAGGCCGCGGCCCTGTACGAGGCGATGGTCCAGGATGCGGTCGCGACGGTCGCGCGCAGCGGCGGCGACCTGCTCGTGAACTACCCGCCGGCGGCGGACTATCACGACGCCGTCGATCCGGAGGCCGAACTGCGCGAGGTCGTCGGGACGGTGCTCGACGATCCGGATTCGGTTCGCTACGAGGTGCAGGTCGGCTCCACGGAGTCCGCCAGAATCGGCAACACGATTACGCACCTGCTCCGCGAGGAGGGCGTCGACACCGCGGCGATCCTCCGGCCCGAAGCGCCGCTCGCCGGACGCACGGCGATCGACGCCGCGGCGATGAAGCTCCGGAGCGACCCGGTGGTCCTCGGTCCCGCTCCGAGCGGCCGGGTGTACTACGCCGGCTTCGCCGAGCCGATCGACTTCGAGGACGCCTTCGCCGCGCCGGCCGTCGAGACGATCACCGACCGGGCTGCCGACGCCGACCTCGGCGTGAACTTCGAGGCGATGCAGCCGCTCCTGAAGGAGGTCGGAGACGTCGGGGATCTGCTGCCGATGCTCCGAGCGCGGATTCGCGCCGACGGGCTGGTGCCTGAGGCGACCGCGAACGTGGTGTCGGAGCTCGGGCTCGGTCAGGAGTAACTGCGGTCGATACCCGAAGCGAGGGTACTCGTACCAACAGTTGGGCGTTCGGGTGGATAGCTTCCTCGCAACCAGTCCGCATAGTCGCTCGAAGAGCGGAGTAATGGGCCCCGACGCTGTCAGGAAGTCGGGAACCCGCTGGAGCGTGTATCGCGACGGGGATCAGGTCAGCAGATCCGGGAGCGAGAACGCCACCGCACCGTCGTCGCTGACGATTGTCGCGTTTGCGTCGTCGTACTGGACCGTGAGCGTGCCGTCCGCGGCGGAGCCGAGTTCGACGTCGATGTCCACCGACTCGTCGGCCGTCAGGTTCGTCGGTTCGTCCCCGGCCGGATCGAGGGAACCGCCGTCCTCGACCTCGAAGTTGCCGTCAGCGGTGCGCTGGACGTCCATCGTCGTGGACTCGTTCGCCGTGAGCGGCTCGCGCACGTCGGTGAACGTGTCGGCACCGACGAGGTAGTTGCCGTAGACGCGCGTCTGCCCCGGTTCGTCGGCCGGCGCGACGGAGACCATCACGCGGTCCTCGTCGGCATCCGGCGCCCACAGGTCGAAGTGAACGTCGTCGGCGTTCTCGAAGTAGCTCCGGACCTCCTCGTCGGCCCAGGCGGCCTGGATCGCAGCCTCGACCTCGGCGTCGCTGAGGACCCCGTGGCGGTCCGTGACCTCGACGGTGTAGTCGTCGGGAAGTTGGTGCTCTGCTGTCGATTCGTCTGCGTCCTGTATCGCGGGATTCGCACCGACCGCGGCCGCCGCGCCGCTCGTGGCGAGGGCGACCGCTGCAACCAGTGCGAGTGCGACTAGCTTCGATCTCATTGGTGTGAACTCCGAGAGCGTTCCGCGGGACGTGATCGGCTCGGGCTGGAGGGCCGTTCGGGAACCGACGGGCCGGCGCACGGGCGATGGCCCGACCGGGCACGTCCACCGGATCGCTCTCGTATACCCCTTGGATGAAAGGCCAGAAAGTGTTTGATTGGAAACGTGTTCCGAAACCGATTTCGTCGGGCGTTTCGGACGCTGTAGAGCGTTACTGCAAGACGACGACGTTCCCCATCCCGCGGCGTTTCCGTTCGACCAGTCGCTTGCTCTCGAGGGTATCCAACGTCCGGCTGACGGTCGCCTTCGAGAGATCCGTCCTCTCCACGATGTCTCGTTGTGGGAGCTTCCCGTCGGCGTCGAGGACCACGCCGTAGACGGTCTTCTCGTTACCGTAGAGCCCCTCGTGCGCCGTTTCCCATTCCTCGCGTTCTTGCTGCTCGACGGAGAAAGTCGCCGCCGTGCTGCCCCCGTCCTCGACCACTCCGTCCGCGGGGGTCGCCGGAGCTGTCACCCCGCGTGAGTCGGTCGAGCCGGACTGGCGCGCCGACGGTTCGGACCGCGCTGCAGTCGGGCCCGTAAGGATGTACGTGCCGGTCGCTCCCACGAGGAGCGCGGCGCCGGCGATCGTTCCGACGTCGGAGTAGGTGAAATACTGGCCCAGCTCGTCGGTCTGGGCGCCGTTCTCCCCGACGGAGACCACCACTGGCGAGGGGTTGATCAACTGGACGGCAAGCACGAGGGTTGCGGCGACGAACACCGCTGCAGCCAGCAATCGCTTGCCGTGGAGGGCCGGCCGATCCATACGCACAGCTATCTCGAGTCCCCGTTTAATGCGTAACGCTCTCCCACCGTGCTCACCGCCTGAAACGGCCGAGAAACGCGTTTGTAATGCATTTCCAACGCGTTTCAGCACAGGATTGATCCGCTCTTTCACCCAATGAACGATCACATGCTCGCCGTCCTACGCTCCCGGGCGCTGCTGCTCGTCGTCTGTGCCGCAATCGGCGTCGGGATGGCGTTCGCCGGCACGTCCGTCGGAGCGACCGGCGCGCTCACGACGGACAGCACCGGCCCGAAGTTCGTCGTCTCG
The DNA here is from genome assembly GCF_000403645.1 of Salinarchaeum sp. Harcht-Bsk1. Lineage (NCBI taxonomy): Archaea > Methanobacteriati > Methanobacteriota > Halobacteria > Halobacteriales > Natronoarchaeaceae > Salinarchaeum > Salinarchaeum sp. Harcht-Bsk1. The sequence goes on along the minus strand of NC_021313.1, from coordinate 2,329,880 downwards.
GACGAGAACGTCACGTTCCGGCACGCTGGCGGTCACGAGACCGTCGTCCAGAACGTGAGCGATCTGGAGCGAATCGAATTCGAGCAAGCCGAAGACGGGACGTTCCAGATCAACACCGAACGCGTCCAGCCGTTCACAGCCGCCGAACGCGAGACTGCAGTGGCTGTCGCACGCGATAACGCGAGCGTCCAACAGGCGATGGCGGAGCTAGGCGACTACGAGTTCTCCGTGGAGCCGATCCGGAAGTTGACCGTCAATGAGAATTTCTCGATAAACGCCACGCCTACCGACGAGCACGAGGACGCAATGACCGGCAACGCTACCTCGGAGACGTTCGTAATCGAAAGCGATCAGGAGGGCACGGTGACAGTCGATCGCGAGCCCGAGTACGTCGAGGACGAGGCAGTCGTCAGGATCGCAGACGAGAACGACGACACCCAGTACTCCGTCGTAGTAGATCTCGAGGAGGAGATCGTCGTCGACGGCATCGACTGGGAAAGTGAGTGATGGGCGGCCGATGGAACGATAGCTTCAACTTTCGCGTCCGCGTCGGTCAACACGACCCCCACGACCAGTCGGTACGCATTGCTAACTGGGGTCGATCGAAACTGGTGGGGTGGCAGAGCGGCCCAACGCGCCTGCCTTGAGAGCAGGTGTCCTCACGGACTCATGGGTTCAAATCCCATCCCCACCGTCCGTTCCGTCGAGCAACAACGACGAGCGGTGCGAGTCGTCTACGAGACGGAACGATGGCGGTGGGATTTGAACCCTGCGAGGAACGCGCAGCGAGTACCGCGAGCGAGCATTTCTCGCAACGGTTCAAATCCCATCCCCACCGTTCTCCGCTCGAACGAACACGGCGAGCGAAGCGAGCCGTACGTCCTTCGCCGCTCTCGAAACCCCCTTCCGCCGCCACCCACAACGCCCAGTCGATGCCAGCAGACGGCGACGTAGCCCCCGAGTTTACAGCACCGCTCGCAACCGGCGACATCGAATCGTTCTCCCTGTCCGACGCCCTGGAGCACGGTCCGGTCGTCCTCGCCTTCTTCCCCGGCGCGTTCACGAGCGTCTGCAGTCACGAGATCAGCGCCTTCGACGACCGCCTCGGAGAGTTCGAGGACGCCGGCGCACAGGTCGTCGGCGTCAGTCGCGACACGCCGTTCTCGCTGAACGAGTTCCGCCAGGAACTCGGCGTCGCGGTCGACCTCGCGAGCGACCTGAACCGCGACGCCATCGAGGAGTACGGGATCGAGATGGACTTCGACGAACTGGGCGTCTACGGCGTCGCGAAGCGCTCCGTGTTCGTCGTCGACACCGACGGCGAGATCGCGTACGAGTGGGTCTCCGACGACCCCGGCGTCGAACCCGACTACGACGAGGTCCTGGCGGCCGTCGAGGACCTGGACTGAGCCGATACCGCCGACGCTGCGGCAATAGCACGCCCGGAGACGCCGAGCGGCGGAATTCCGACCGGGCGCTGCCCTTTTGCGGGTCTCGACCGTACCTGGCTGCATGAGCGAGCAGGTCGAGCACGGAGACGGTGGTCACAGGTACGATCCGGACGCCGAGCACGCCTTTCCGGACGGGCGCGTCAACGACGTCCTGGAGATGCTGGAGAGCGACGAGGAGGTCCAGGCGTATCTCGAAGCCCAGAACGTCAACCCGGTCAAGCGCAAGCGGTACAACGATCACGGCACCAAGCACGTCCAGATCGTTCGCCACCGCGCGCTCTGTCTCTACGACCTGCTGAAGGACGCCGGCGTCGAGTTCAACGGCGCCGCAGACCAGGGCCTCGACGAGGCCGACGAGGCGGTGATCGTCGCGCTCGCCGCGACGCTGCACGACATCGGTCACGTCGTCCACCGCGACGAACATCCGTACTACTCGATCCCGCTGGCGGCGGACCTCCTCGACCAGTTCCTCCCGCAGTTCTACGACGTGGGGGACGCCGTCCGCGTCAAAGGGGAGACCCTGCACGCGATCCTCACTCACCACACTGAGGAGGAGCCCCTCACGCTCGAAGCGGGCGTGATCCGCGTCGCCGATGCGCTGGACATGGAACGCGGGCGCTCCCGGATTCCCTACGAGACCGGCGGCCGCGGGATCAACACGATCTCCAGTCGCGCGATCAAGCAGGTCTCCCTGATGCCCGGCGAGGAAGCGGCGGTGCTCGTCGAGATCCAGATGACCAGCGCCGCCGGCGTCTACCAGGTCGACAACCTGCTGAAAGCGAAACTCCAGAACTCCGGGCTCGAAGAACACGTCCGCATCGTCGCGATCAGCGCGCAGAGTGAGGAGGACGATCAGCTGGTCGAGCGGATCGAGCTGTAACGCCGTCCGTCGCCGTCGATTCCTCGGCCGCGATCAGGCCGGCGCGTAGACGGAGCCGCCGGATCCGCGGTCGACCTCGACGACGCCACAGTCGACGAGGGAGTCGAGCACCCCGTAGAGCGTGATGCGTGGCTCGCCGAGCCGGTCCTGTAGCTCCTGGACCGATGCGCGACCCTGCTCGGCCAGCGACAGGTAGACCAGCTTGGCTGTCGGCGACTCGATTTCGGAACACATCGCGCGGCGGGCCTCGGATTCCACGACTGCCATCACTACTCACTCTCGAGTTCTTCGACGACCATAAAACTCGGGTACGTTGCCCGTCGAAATCGAATGCGGGCAGAGGGTTTGGAGGGCGGATTGGGTCTTTGGGCAGCGATGAGAGCGCTGGGGAAGGCATAGCGAGCTAGTGATTCGACGAATCACGTTCCCGTTTGTACCGATCGTCGAACCCTGGACTCCGGACGTGTCAATCGAGAACGGAAATGAGAGCGGTTCTGAGACGTGAATTCGCTTCGACGGCTCGCTCCGCTCACTGCCTCAGAGAAACTACGAAAAACTCCCTGCGGTCGTTTTTCGAGCCTTCGCCTCGAAGCCTCGCTACGCTGCGGCTTCTTCGGCGAAGACGTCGTCGTACTCGCCCTCGTCGATCTTCTTCTTGAACTCGCGGGGGTTCTCGCCCTCGATGGTGACGCCCAGCGAGGTGCAGGTCCCGACGACTTCCTTCGCGGCGTTCTTCTCGTCGTACGCCAGCAGGTCGGTGAGCTTCTGCTGGGCGATCTGCTTGACCTGGTCGACGCTGATGTCGGCGACGAACTCGGACTGCGGGGTGCCGGAGCCGGTGTCGAAGCCGGCCTCGTCCTTGATCAGTTCCGCCGTCGGCGGGACGCCGACCTCGATCTCGAAGGAGCCGTCGTCCTCGTACTCGACGGTGACGGGGACTTCGGTGCCGTCGAATGCCTCGGTCTGGTCGTTGATCTCCTGCACGACCGCCTGAACGTCGACCGGCGTCGGGCCGAGTTCCGGCCCGAGCGGCGGGCCCGGATTCGCCTGGCCGCCAGGGACCAGCACGTCGATAGTTCCAGCCATGTAGGGCAGAACCGGCCAGCGAGAGTTAAGGGTTGCTTTTCGTCGTTTCTCGCTGCGCGCCGCGACGGGGCCGTGGTTCCGTGACCGAGAACAGCGCGACGCCGTCGGTCGTCGAACTATCGATCGGGATCCACAGCGACGCGAGAGGCCGTCGTCTCCGGGTCAGGCCCACTGCATCGGAAACTCGTCTTCGTTCTCGCTGAGCAACTCCACGAGGGGTGCAATTTCCTCCCAGTTCGGTCCCTTGACGATCGTCTCGTCCTCCGGGTTCCACTCGACGTAGCCGTCCGCCTCGAGTTTCGGGAGGTGCGTGTGGTGGATCGCGATCCTCGCGCGCTCGGGATCCACGAAGCCGTCGGTCGACTGCCCGAACGCGCCGTCGACGAACGAGGGATCCGTCGCGTCGAGTGGGTTCCGCTCGAGGAGGGCCGTCAGCACGCGGCGTCGATAGGTGTGCCCCAGCGCACCGAGTGCGGTTTCGAAAGTTCTCACATCGGTCACGTTTCTACGCTAGGGTGCTCGCCGCATCACGACCCTGCTTGGTCAGCAAAGTCGTTAATACGTGACATGGCGAGGCCGTCGTCGGGACGGGGAGGCGCCCGGACGACGCTCGTCACTCGACCGGGACGAAGCGCTCCTCGGAGTCTTCCTCCATGGCGATGAGCGTGTTCTGGACGAGACCGACGATCGCCCGTCGCAATCGCTCGGTGACCGCCTGGTCCGAGATGCCCAGTTGCTCGGCCAGGTCCTGCGTCGACATCTCGCGGGGGATAGAGTAGTAACCGCCATGGACCGCCCGCATGAGCGTGTCGCGCTGGGCCGCGGTCAACCCGTACCAGATCCCGGTCCCCGGGCGCGTCGGATTGTAGATGCGTCCGACCTCGAGGTCGATGTGAGCGCTGGCGCAGTAGTCCTGGAACTCGCTGAGGGTCTCGTGGGTGGGGAAGCGGATCTCGAACTCCCAGGTGCCAGCCGTGCCCGCAGCGCTCAGGAGTTGACCGTCGAGTTCGACGATTCCCTGGAAGAAGACGTCGCGGCCGACGTTCCAGTCGAGCGAGTAGAGCCGCTCCTCCTCGTGGCGCGTCACCTCCACGATGCGATCGACGGAGGGATGGTCCTGAACGTTCGCTTCGAAGTCCGCCCTGACTTCCTCGCTGACCGAGAAGAAGGGGACCGCCCGCTCACCGAGCGGGACCATGTTCTCCAGTTCCGCGGTGGTCCCACTCTCGAGCTCGAGGATGCGCCCGAGTTCGAAGGAGTCGGCAGGGATTCTGAGGTGAGCGATGACGGTCATTGCTCTCGGTCCTACTTGGGGTTCGAGCCGGGTAAATATGGCCTGCTTGGTATGCCAGGCGCTCAGATTATGCATGGTACACCAGGTATAACGCCAGGGCTTTGCGTCTGGGACTGGTCGGAATTGATGGACCGAACGCCCTGTCCGGAGATCGACCTCGAGCGAGACGAGGGGTCAGCCGACACTTCGCGTCGAGGCCGGGCGGCCCGCACCCACATGACAGATGACCACCGTCCAGACCGCTCGATTTCGAGCGCCGAAGAGTTCGAGGCAGCGCTAGCGGCCGTCGTCGAGGCCGCGATCCACGCCGACGTCGACGTTCGTGGCGCGTGGGAGTTCGAGACCGGCGGCTCGACTTACGACTGGGAAGTGCAGATCGTCGAACTCGCCAGAGACCTCGACGCGGACCGAGAGGAGGAGAAGGAGTAACGCCCAACCGGGGGAAGGGCCGGTCACGATCGGCACCGGGGTTCGGTGAACACCGCGCTGTGGCGCCGACTGACCGCGGCGACGAGCAGCGATCGATCGCGACGATGCCGGCGGTCGGGCGCGGACTTCCCACGACCGGAGAACTTTGAGGCCAGGCGCCGTCGCCTGGTCCTGTATGCCCGATCCCTTCGTCGCGATCGGTGGCGACGCCGCCGGCCTCTCCGCCGCGAGCAAGTGCAAGCGCGAGGATCCCGACCGAGACGTGATCGTCTTCGAGCGGGGGAACTGGGTCTCGTACGCCCACTGTGGCACGCCCTACTTCGTGAAGGGCGAGGTCGAGCACCTCACCGACCTCCTATCGCTCTCCCCGGACGAAGCCGAGGAGCGCGGCATCGACCTTCGACGCCGACACGAGGTCACTGCGATCGACACGGGGGAACAGGTCGTCAGCGTCGAGGGGCCCGACGGACGCTTCGACCAGCCCTACGGCGACCTCCTGATCGGGACCGGCGCCCACGCCATCACCGGACCGATCCCGGGCACGGACCTGGAGGGCGTGTTCTCGCTGCACGGACTCCCCGACGCCGCGGCGATCAGGGCGATGCTCGCCGACCCCGACTCCTTCACCGCTGCGGACCTCGGCGGCGACCCGTACCTCGACGAGGAGCGCGTCGCCCGCTTCGGCGATATGGCACCACCAGAGACGGTCGCGATCGTCGGCGGCGGCTACGTCGGCGTGGAAATGGCGGAGGCCTTCGACGCCCACGACGTCGACGTCCGCGTCTTCCAGCGCGACGTGGACCTGATCCCCGCTTTCGGCGACGCCGTCGCGGACGAAGTGGCCGACGCCCTCCGGGAGAACGGGGTGGAGGTGCACCTCGATACGGTCGTCGAGGCGCTCGAGAGCGAGGACGGTCGAGTGAGTGGCCTGACCTGCAGGGACGGGACCACGCTCGACCTCGACGCGGTTCTGGTCGGCATCGGCATCGCGCCCAACGTCGAACTCGTCGAGAACACACCGATCGAACTGGGCGACAGCGGTGCGATCCGAATCGACGACTACGGCCGCACCTCCGTCGAGAACGTGTACGCCGCCGGTGACTGCGCGGAGATGGAACACGTCGTCACCGGCGAGTCGGATTGGGTCCCACTCGGGCTGACGGCCAATCGCGCGGGTCGTGCGATCGGCGCGACGGTCGCGGGCGATCCCACCGACGTCGGCGGCATCGCCGGCACGGCGATGCTCAAGGCCTTCGAGATGGAGTGCGGTCGCTCTGGCATCGTCGATCACGAGCGAGCACGCGAGGCCGGGTTCGATCCGATCTCGAAGACGATCACCGCAGGTTCTCGATCGGGCTACTATCCGGGCGCGAAAGAGACGGTCGTCACCCTCACTGCCGATCGGGAAACGGGCCGGCTCATTGGCGGTACGATCGCAGGGGAAGACCGCGCTGCCGTGCGGATCGACACCGTCGCGACGGCGCTGGAGGCCGACTTGACGGTGGACGAAGTCGAGCGCCTCGACCTGGGCTACGCGCCGCCGTTCAGTCCGGTCTGGGACCCGGTGCTCGTTGGCGCAAAGGTGCTCGCGGGCGAGCTATAGCGGTCACAACGGCGTCGTAGTGTCGACGGTAGCCACGGATTCGTGGGCGTGACGGTAGCCAGAACGGAGTCGATCGGCGACGCCCCACCCCTATTGCGCTCGTCAGTACTCTTCGATCGGCGAGAACTCCCCGGTGATGTCCCACTCGTGGATGCAGTAGGGATCGCCGACCCTTCGCTCGCCGTCCTCCCGAACGATTCGCCAGACGCCGTCGTCCTCGTCCCAGGTCTCCTCGCGCCCGCATCGCTCGCAGGTCCGATCCTCGGGGGTCCGGAGCCTCGTGCCCATAGTGGGAGATTCACACGGTCGGGTATAAGCGTCCCGCCACGGCACCGGGCAGCGGGCCGAGATGGCCACAGCGACGCGGAACTTTCAGAGGACCGACGGAAGAAATTTGTGTGACGGGTTCGCACGCCAGGGCATGGCGGAAACCCGCGTCTTCGTCTCGCACGCGACGGCCGACCTCGACGTCGCACAGAACCTCTGTTCGTCGATTCGCAACCTGCCGCTGACGGTCGCGCTCGCCGGCGAAGAGGTCCAGCCCGGGCGCGTGCGCCGGAACCTCGAGGGGCAACTCCGGAACAGCGACCTCGCGATCGCGCTCCTGACCGACGAGGGCGCGGCGGACTACTGGGTGAACCAGGAACTCGGCTACGCCGTCGCGAAGGGGCTGCCGATCATCCCGATCGTCGAGGACGACGCCTACCTCCGGGGCTACGTCGAGGGGACGGACGGCGTGCAGTACGACGCGGAGAACCCCGAGGTCACCGTGTTCAACCTCCTCAGCAGGGTTCGTTCGGAACTCGAGCCGATCGGCACGCTGTCCTCCCCGAACTGGTACGTCGCCTTCCCCTGCAACAACGGCCAGTGCCGCGCGGAGGTCCAGCTGGAGATCGACCAGCTCCAGAAGGACCTCTGGCAGAAGTACGAGCACGGGAAGCTGTTGCGTGCGGAGTGTCCGGAGTGTGGCGCCAGCTACGAGTTCAATCCCGCGACGCTCGGGTTCGTTCGAAGCGTTCCACCGACGGCCGAGTGAGGACTGAAAGGTTCTGGCGTCGCCGCAAGGAGATTGCTGCCACACCGGGAACCGACCGATCGTCACACGACCGCATCGCCAACCGAGCCAGGTAGTCACACGTTTCGGTGCCGTTAACTGCGCGCGCGGGGGATTCCCGAGCACGTCCCACTATGAAACTCCACGAATTCCAGGCGAAGGAGCTCTTCGCCGACGCCGGGATCCCGACGCCGGACTCCCAGCTCGCAGCGACGCCCGAGGAGGTCGTCGCCGCGGCCGAGGAGATCGGCTATCCCGTCGCGGTGAAGGCCCAGGTGCAGGTCGGTGGCCGCGGGAAGGCCGGCGGCATCGAACTCGTCGAAGATGCCGAGGAGGCCCAAGCAGCTGCCGAGTCCATCATCGGGATGGACCTCAAGGGCATCCACGTCGACCGCGTGCTCGTCGAGGCCGCCGTCGACTTCGTCAACGAACTCTACGTCGGCGTGACGATGGACCGCGGCGAGGGCAAGCCCGTCGCGATGGTCTCGACCCGCGGCGGCGTCAACATCGAGGAGGTCGCCGAGGAGGACCCCGACGCGATCGTGCGAGAGCACGTCGACCCCGCCTTCGGCATGCATCCCTACCAGGCCCGGAAGGCCGCCTTCGAGGCCGGCGTCGACCGCGACATCGCGATCGACGTGGCCGGCGTCCTCCAGACGCTCTACCAGCTCTGGGACGACAACGACGGCGCCGACGCGGAGATCAACCCGCTGATGGTCACGAGCGACGACGAGGTCGTCGCCGCGGACGCCGTCTTCAACGTCGACGAGGACGCCCTCTTCCGCCAGCCGAAGATCGCCGAGTACGAGGAGGACACCAAGAGCGACGACCCCCTCGAGCAGAAGGCCGACGAGTACGACTTCGACTACGTCCGCCTCGACGGCAACGTCGGCATCATCGGCAACGGTGCGGGCCTCGTGATGACGACGCTCGACCTCGTCGACCACTACGGCGGCGAGCCCGCGAACTTCCTCGACGTCGGCGGCGGCGCGAAGGCCGAGCGGATCGCCAATGCGCTCGACATGGTCTTCTCCGACGACAACGTCGACGCCGTCGTGTTCAACATCTTCGGCGGCATCACCCGCGGCGACGAGGTCGCCCGCGGCATCAACGAGGCGCTCGGCCAGTTCGACGAGATTCCCAAGCCGGTCGTCGTCCGCCTCGCGGGCACGAACTGGGAGGAGGGCATGGAGATCCTCGACGAGAGCCTCGTCACCGTCGAACAGACGCTCGAGGACGCCGTCCAGCGTTCCGTCGAGTACGCCCAGGAGGTGGAAGCATGAGTTCCGTAGTACGCTCGCTCACTCACGACGTTCGTTCGCTCACGCACGACGACCTCATGCTCACCACGGGGTGGTTCGCATGAGCGTGTTCGTCGACGAGGATACGAAGGTCATCGTGCAGGGCATCACCGGCGGCGAGGGCAAGTTCCACGCCGGCCAGATGATCGACTACGGCACGAACGTCGTCGCGGGCGCCGTCCCCGGCCGCGGCGGCCAGGAGGTCCACGGCGTCCCCGTCTACGACACCGTCGAGCGAGCCGCAAAGGAGGAAGACGCCGACGCGTCCGTCATCTTCGTGCCGCCGGCGTTCGCCGGTGACGCGATGATGGAGGCCCTCGACGCACCGATCGACCTCGCGGTCGCGATCACGGAGGGCGTCCCGACCCAGGACATGGCGCGGGTCCGCAAGCGCCTGACCGAGGTCGACACGAACCTCATCGGCCCGAACTGTCCCGGGATCATCACCCCCGGCGAGTCCAAACTCGGCATCCTCCCCGGCAACATCTTCTCCGAGGGGAACGTCGGCCTCGTCTCCCGGTCGGGCACCCTCACCTACCAGGTCGTGGACAACCTCACGGAGCGTGGCCTCGGCCAGTCCACCGCCATCGGCATCGGCGGCGACCCGATCATCGGGACGACGTTCGTCGACGCCCTCGAGGCGTTCGAAAACGACCCCGAGACCCACGCCGTCGTCATGTGCGGCGAGATCGGCGGCGAGGACGAGGAGCAGGCCGCCAACTACATCGGCCAGTACATGGACACGCCCGTGGTCGGCTTCATCGCCGGCCGTACCGCCCCGCCGGGCAAGCGCATGGGCCACGCAGGCGCCATCGTCTCCGGGAGCGGCACCGGCACCGCGCAGTCCAAGATCGACGCGCTGAACGAGGCCGGCGCGCAGGTCGGCGACACGCCCGAGCAGGTCGCCGAAGCCATCGAGGACCTGGTGTAGGCTGCAGCGCCCGTCCCGGTCGCGTTCCCCGCCGATCCTTCTCGCGCTTTCGACTCTTCTCGCGCTTTCGACTGTTGGACGGAGCCCGTCGCACGAGCGCCCGAACGGGCCAGATCCGGCTTCGTCTCCGATTGCATGGAACGTTTCTCGCGTCTACCGAGTTCCGAGCGCCCTGTTGTCACGCGAAACGTGACGAGAGTAGCCAGCAACGATGGCACAAAGCGTTATACCGCCCCCGAATCAACGGAGTTGCAAGATACCCGTCACGCTCTATGCAACTCCACACTGTGGTCCCCGCCGCCATCCGACGGCGATACGGCGCGAAGGTCGCTGGCTGGTGCCTCCTCGTCGGGCTCGCCGTCGGCGCAGCGCACGCCGGGGTCGCGTACTGGCTGCTCGCCGGCGCGGACGGCGATGCCGTCACGACCGACGCCCTTCTGACCGGAATCGCCGGGATCGGCAGCGCGACGGCCGCGGGGCTCCTCCTGCTCGCGGTGGTGCTCGGGCGAGGAACCGGTCGCTCGCTCCGTTCGCTCGCCGACGACGCCGAGGCGATCGCCGCGGGCGACTACCAGCGGGACGTCGAGACCGCCAGGATCGACGACCTCGGCCGCGCCCACGACGCGATCGCCGAACTCCGGGACGGGACCGAAGCGCGGATCGAGGAACTGGAAGCCGAACGCCAGCACGTCGAGGCGGCGCGGCGCTCGCTGGAGGTCGACAACGACGAACTGCTCGCGGAGGCCGAGCGCTTCAGCGAGGTGCTCGACGCCTGTGCCGACGGCGACCTTACCCGACGACTGGACGCCCAGACGGACCACGAGGCGATGGCGAAGGTCGCCGGCTCGGTCAACCGGATGCTCTCCGAACTCGAGCGTGCCGTCGTGCAGGTCGCACGCTTCGCCGAGGTCGTCGACGACGCGAGCAGCGAACTCCAGGCCAGCGCCCAGGAGATCGGCGAGGCCAGCGACGCCGTCAGCAAGTCCGTCCGCGAGATCTCGGAGGGCTCCTCGCGCCAGACCGACGACCTCCAGGCGGCCGCCGGGCAAGTGCGGGAACTCTCCGCGACGATCGAGGAGGTCGCGGCGACGACGAGCACGATCGCGAAGGAGGCCGAGCGGGTCTCCGGACTCGCCGACGACGGCGTCTCGACCGCCACCACCGCGGCCGACCAGATGCACGAGGCCGAGGATCACACGGCCCGCGTCGCGAACACGATCGCCCGGCTGAACGAGGACGCCGAGCGCATCGCCGAGTCGATCACCTTGATCGACGACATCGCCCAGCAGACGAACATGCTGGCGCTCAACGCCGCGATCGAGACCGCCCGGACCGACCAGGACCGAACTGGCGACAACGGCGGCTTCGACGTCGTCGCCGACGAGGTCCAGGAGCTCTCCGCGGAGATCCAGGAGGCCGTCGACGAGATCCAGGAGACCATCGCGTCGCTCCAGGCCCGTGCGACGGAGACCGCCGACGAGATCGGCGCCGTCGAGCACCGGATCACCGCGGCCGTCGACTCCGTCGACGACCTCGAGGCCGAACTCGTGACCGTCAGCGACCGGGTCGAGAACGTCAGCGACAGCGTCCACGAGATCGACCACGTCAGCAACGACCAGGCGTCGACCGTCGAGGCGCTCGCAGGACTCGTCGAGAACGTCGCCATGGTCTCCGCCGAGACCTCCCGGGAGGCCGACCGCGTCGCCGACGCCTCCGCGGACGTCGCCGTCGAGATCGGCGAAGTGTCGGCGAAGGCCCGCTCGCTCGACAGCCAGGCCGACCGGCTGACCGACGTCGTCGGGCAGTTCGACGTGTCGACGCGCCAGCAACTCCAGTCCAGCGGCGAGGCCGTGCCCGCGCCGAGCGCGAGTCAGGACGGCGACGACTGAGTACCACCGGCGGTCCGACGGCGACGCTGGGCGAAGCGATTGCTCGGTGACGCTCCTACGAAGCCATTGCTCGAAGATGCTGCTCCGAACCGATTGCCGGGCGACGAAACTGCCCAGCACCGCCTACCAGGTGGCCAGCGGTGCTGCCTCGCGCTCCACCCGATCCCGGACGTCGGCGACCGAGAGCACGTCGTCGACCCCAGCGAATGCCAGCCACGGGAACGCCGGCGTGAGGTGGCTGGGGTCGCGACCGCGGGCGTCGGCGTCGCCGCCGTGGCGAGCGAGGACGCCGGCGTCGGAGAGTTCGTAGCAGAAGCGCCGAACCGTCCCGGCGGTGAGGTCCGTTTGATCGGCGATGTCGCGGGCGGCCTCACCGACCGTCGGGGCGGGATCGAGTCGGAGCAACTCGGCGAGCACCCGCCGACGGTTCTCCGGGAGCGCCAGGACGGCGTCGAGGTGGACGGTGCCTTCGGGGACCGCCGCGCTCGCAGCCGTCAGGTGCTCCCGGTCGATCGCGGAATCGCCCGCAGCCTCGGCGAGGAGTGCGGCACCCAGCGCCACCGCCAGCGCGTCGTGAGCGTTGCCCTCCTTGCGGGCGGCGATCGTCCGGAGGTCGTCGTGGTCGAAGGCGTCGGTCCTGGCTGCCCTGGAGCACCGATGCGCGAGGACGTCCGTCAGCGCGTGGTGCCGGTAGGGCTCGATCCGGACGGTCCGTTCGGCGTCGACCGGGGGAGACCGACCGACCCAGGTCAGCGACACGCTGTCGGCGACCGGGTCGAGGAGTTCACGGACGCTCGTCGGATCGAGATCCGCGGCTTCCGCGACGTGATCGACGGCGATCACCGCCCAGCGACCCTGGGGTCCGAGCTGGTCGATCACCTCCTCCCTTAACCGTGCGGTGCCGACGCCGTGTGCCGGTACCTCCGCGTCCCCGAGCTGGCACAGGAGCTGTCGGTAGAACCGGAACGGCGTCGGCGCGTGCCTGCAGTCGACGGTCGCGAACGACCGCTGGGGCGAGCCACCACGCGTGGTCGTCGCTATCGAGCCGCCGACGCCGAGGCGCTGGTCGAGCGCTCGAAACAGCGAGCCGACGACCGCGGACTTCCCGACGCCCGCCGGCCCCGCGACCGCGAGCGTCGGCGGGAGGCGTCCCTCGAACACCGGCTCGACGGCGTCGAGCAACGACTCGAGTGCGGGAGCGCGACCCACGGGCTCGTCGAGGTGCACCGTCGGGCTGAGAAGCGATCGATCGAGCAGGAGCCGATCGTCTCGGGTCCGCATCTGACGCCGTTCGATTCGTTCGCTGAGGTCCATCCTGAATCGTCGGTGGCTACGCGTCGAGCGACAGGTTCCCGGTCCGCCGACATGACCGTTCCGGCTGCGCGGTTCCCTCGCAGTCGGTACCGCCTTGAGCCGCCGCTATCGCAGGGCCCGCTCCCGCTGTGCTCGCGGTCACCACGCCTCGCCCTCCAGGTCGAGTGCAACGGCGATCAGCTGGAGCGTGTGGTTCACCTCGTAGCCCGTGCCATGTTCCATCTGCATCGCGCAGGTCGGGCACTCGGTCATTCCGGTGTCGGCGTCGGCGGACTCCATGTGCTCGAACATCTCCTCGCCGATCGCCATCGAGGTGTCGTAGTGCTTGGACTTCCAGCCGTAGGTGCCCGAGATGCCCGAGCAGGAGTCGCCGACGTCCTGGACCTGCACGCCGTCGATGGACGCGCCGACCTCCAGCGCCTGGTCGGCGAGGCCCTGGTTTCGCGCGTGGCAGGGCGCGTGGTAGGCGACGTCCGGGACGTCGGCGTCTGATTTGGAGAGCGCAGCCGAGAGGTCCTCGTTGATCCGGAGGTACTCCACGGCGTCGTAGGTGTTGGCGGCGACGCGATCGATGCCCTCGATGTCGAACAGTTCGGGGTACTCCTGGCGCAGCGCCATCGAACAGGAGGTACACGAGCAGACGACGTCGTAGCCCTCCTCGATCAGCGACGCGAACTCCGAGACGTTGACTTCGGCGGCGCGGCGCGCGTCGTCGAGCATCCCGTTGGCGAACATCGGCGTGCCCGAACAGCGCTGGCGCGGGACCGCGACCTCGTAGCCGAAGTCCTCGAACACCTTGACGAGGGCCTTGCCGACCTCGGGCGTGTTGTAGTTCGCGTAGTCGCCGTGGAAGTACGCGACGCGGCGACGCCGGCTCTCGACCTGGGCGCCGCCACGCTCCTCCCACCACGACCGGAACGTCTGGTCGGCGAACTCGGGGAACTCCCGTTCGTTGGTGATCCCGAGCACCTTGTCGCCGACCCACCGCAGCGCGCGATTGCTCAACGCGACGTTCGTGAGCCGCGGTACCATCGCGCCGATCCGCCCGAGTCGGCCGTAGTTCGAGAGCAGCTTCTTCCTGATGTACGTCCGCGAGTACGGCGAGAGCTGGTCGTCGACGTACTTCCCACGGGCGGTGTTGTGCATCTGCGAGAGCGGCACGTCGGTCGGACACGCGTGGTCACACCGCATGCAGTTCGAGCACTTCTCGATGGAGGGATCGACCTCCGGCGCGTCGCTCCGAGAGAGGCGCCACTGTTCCGGCCCCTGGAACTTCGGACCGGGGAACTCGTCGTCGACCTCCGCGACCGGGCAGTTCGTGTCGCAGGTCGAGCACTTGTAGCAGCTGTCGGCCCCCGGCCGGAGGTCCATCTCGTCGCTCTCGGGGAACACCTCGACGGGATCGAACTCGTCGGTCCCCTCCGCGCCGGCGCTGGCTGCGGCCGTCGAGCCGACCTCGCCCGGGACGCCGGAATCGACGCCACCGTCGGAGCGGGGCTCCGACGAGGTTCGCCTCGCACCTGGAGACTCACCGCCGTCGGTCGCGGGTGCCGGCGCGTCGCCGTCCGCCGAATCGGCGGCGTTCTGGGCCGAATCTCCGCCCGCCGGATCCGCGGAGCGGTGCGCCGCGTCCTCGGCGCAGCCGTGGTCGCATCGGTCGTCGTCCCCGTCCGCCGAATCGTCGCCCGCTGGTGGCTGTCCGTGCATGATCAGATCTCCTCCGCTGCCGCAGTCCCCGCCGCGTGCCCGGTCGCGATCGAGACGCCGGCGCCGGACTTCTCGGCGGCGAAGTCGTAGCCGCCGAGCACCGAGCCCGCAGCGCGGAGATTCTCGAACTCGATCCCGTCGTCGGCGTCCAGCGGCCGGAGCGACCGATCCACGTGGACGCCGAAGGCCGCGAACGGGTGGTCGCCGAACGCGTCGTCGGCGAACCAGTCGTACCGATCCTCGGGGTGGGGCACGTGACAGTCGAAGATCGGTTCGCGAACCAGGTCGCGTTCGGAGTCGATGCCCCGACCGACGAGCCCGCCGGTCGCGAGGACGTACTGCTCGGCCGACACTGGCGTCGTGCCACCGCCTGGCGTCTCGACCTGGAGTTGCTCGATCCGGCGGTCCTCGTCTCGTCCGTCGGTGGCCGTGAAGTCGACGACCGCCTGGCCGTCCGCGACCCAGACCTGGCGGGCTTCCAGCGCTTCGTGGAGCTGGTTCTCCAGCCGAATACCAGGCAGACTCGGCGGACCCGTCGGTACTTCGAACACCGGCATCCCAAGTCGATCCGACAGGTCGATGCGAACTGCGCTCGGACGGTCCTCGCCGAGGACGGCGGGGAAGCCGACGCGCTCGGGATCGACCGTCGCGTCGTCGATGGCGTCGTCGATCCGCTCGACGAGTTTGGCGCGGCAGGAACCGGTGCGCGTGCGGTGGACGGCGCCAGCGCGACCGCCTCCGGCCCCGCCACCAGTCCCACCGCTGCTCGTACCGCCTTTCGCCGCCGGAATCTCGTCGTTCTCGAGCAGGTCGGCGAAGCGAGTGGTCTTGGCGTCGGCGCGCAACTCGCCGGGGAAGGAGACGGTGACGCCCTCGACCGCGAACGGGACGCCCGCAGCCAGGAGGTGTTCGGCGGCCAGCGGCGCGTCGAAGTCCGTCAGCGACTCGAAGCCGACGAGGAGGGCGTCCCGGTCGTCGCTGGCCAGCCCGTCCGCGGTGTGGACCGGATAGCGCGCGGTCGGTTTGATCGCGCCGCCGTTGGTCGGGACGAGCGCGTTCGCGTCGGTGTGCTCCCCAGTGTACCCCTCGACGACCTCGTCGAAGGCGGCGAGGGCGTCGCGGACGGCGTCGACGCCGACCCGTTCGTATGGGTGGCCCTCGGGGAGGTCGGGGATGTGCTCGAACGGGTCGGCGACCGGTCCGCCGTCGGTACGGGCCGGCGCGCCGCGCTGGGACGCGTCCGTGCCCGCCGCGTCCGGCGGATAGCCCATGACGTCGATCAGACCGCTGGCCTGCCGGAGCGTGCTCTGGTTGGCGGTGACGAGGCGCGTCTTCGCGCCGGCGTCCGCGGCGGCGAGCGCGGCCGAGATGCCGGCGAGTCCGCCGCCGATCACGACGACGTCGGAGTCAATCGCCATCGTCCCGCCTCCGGTCGTCGCGATCGCCATCGGTCGGCGGGTCCCCCCCTCGACCTGTTCGTCGACCGCCGTCGGCGGCCGGCTGGGCGACCGTCTGGGTCGGGCCCCCGTCGAAGGCCTCGAAGTCGGGCGTCTCGCCGGTCCGCGCCGGATCGCGATCGAGGTTCATCGTCGTCGCGTGCAGGGCGTAGTTCAGCGCGGCCTGGGCGAGCTGGTCGCCCCAGAGCGCGTGGCGTTCCCCCTTCCAGCGCTCCTGGAGCAGTTCGTCGTGAGACTCGCGGATCGCGTTCGCCTCGTACCGGGGGTGGAGTTCGGCGGCCATCCGGTGGGCGCAGATGCCGCCCTGGCAGTTCCCCATCGAGGCCCGCGTGCGGATGCGGACGTCGTTGAGGTCCGAGCCGGCGCCCTCGATCGCGTGCTGGAGCTCCGCGCGGGTGACCCCTTCACACTCGCAGACGACGGGGTTCGGGGCGTCGGTTCCCAGCACGGCCTCCGTTCGAGAGCCCAGGCGCTCGGCGCTCCGGCGTGCGATCGGCGAGCGGAGGCCGTACTGCTCCATGGCGTCGTCGAGACGGCCAGGCTTCTCGCTCCCGGGAAGGGGAACGTCGGCGGTCCGGCACTCCGCGGAGACGCCGAGCAGGTCGCAGACGTGATCGCTGATCTGCTCGGCCATCATGCGGTAGGTGGTGAACTTGCCGCCGACGATGCTCGTCATGCCGGGCAGGTCGTCGCGCTCGCCGTGGTCGAGCAGGAAGAAATCGCGCGTGATGTCGGTGGTGTCCTGGGTGCCGGTGCCCGGCGGCTCGTAGAGCGGGCGGACGCCCCAGAACGTCCGGATCGTCCGGGCCTCCGAGAGGATCGGCACGAGTTCGGCGAGGTTGTCGATGAGCAGGTCGACCTCCCACTGCTCCTCGGGGTAGTGCTCCGGGTCGTCGACCGCCTCGTCGGTCGTGCCCAGGATCGCCGTCGTCTCGTGGGGCACGACGATGTCGGCGTCGCCCTTGGGACGGCAGTGGTTGACGACGGTGTCGACCTGCCGGACGTTCATCACCGTCATCGCGCCCTTCGAGGGCTGGACGGCGACCTCGACGCCCGCCATCTCGCCGAGTTGGCCGGCCCAGGCGCCGGTCGCGTTGACGACGTGGTCGGCGTAGATCCGCTCCGTCTCTTCGGCGACGCCGTGGGTCCGTGTCCCGGTGCCGCCGGTCTGGCGGACCTCCACGCCGACGACCCGGCGCTCGTCGGTGCCCTCTGGCTCGTCGATCAGGACGTCTGTGACCTCGGCGTGGGTCTGGATTCGTGCGCCGTGGTCGGTCGCGCTCTCGGCGTTCGCGACGCAGAGGCGGAACGGGTCGATCGCGCCGTCGGGCACCCAGATCGCCTTGTCGATGTCCTTGGCGAGGTAGGGTTCGACCTCGCGCGCCTCCTCGCCGGAGAGGACCTCCGCCGGGATGTCACACTCGCGACACCCCTCGAGTTTCTGCTGGAAGTAGTCCTCGCCGTCCTCGGGACGTTTCACGAACAGGCCGCCGGTCTCCTCGACGCAGTGGCTCGCGATGTCCCGCAGCACCCGATTCTCCTCGATGCACTCCACCGCGCTGGGCTGGTCGGAGACCGCGTAGCGACCGCCGCTGTGGAGGAGGCCGTGCATGCGGCCCGTCGTCCCGTGGGTCAGGTTGCCCTTCTCGACGAGCGTGACGTCGAGGCCGCGCATCGCCAGGTCCCGCGCGACGCCGGTCCCCGTCGAGCCGCCGCCGATCACCAGTACCCCCGTCGTCGATTCTATCATCTACCTCCGTGCTAGGCTCGACCACACTTTAGAGTACCGACGGTGGCCGAAGGGCAGTATAGATATGGATCGGTAAGGCAGAATTGCGCCGAGCCATCCAGCCGCGTCCCGGACGCCGCGGCTGCGGGAGGCAAACCACTCGCCGGCGAGTGACGACGTTATCACCCGCAGCGAGACCGTTCCGACCGACTCCGGCGGAGCCGGCTAGACGGCGGCTGCATCGATGGACGGGACGGCGGTCACTACCCAGGAACCCCGATGCCGACCGGCCAGCCACGGCCCATCAGTCGCCGTCACGTGGGTCTTACTGACCCGGTAGCCCGGCGCCAACGCAGGTATCGTTAACCTACCGTGGTACTAAGTCGCAAACATTTATGATAGAAGGTGTTGTTATCGCTGCTAGGCCTGCGCCAGTAGAGATACGGTGCGGGTTGGGTCCATGTCAGCAAACACCTACGTCGGCGCGATCGACCAGGGGACCACCGGCACGCGGTTCATGGTCTTCGACCACGGTGGCCAGGTCGTCGCGAACGCATACGAGACGCACGAACAGTACTACCCCGAGCCCGGCTGGGTCGAGCACGACGCGATGGAGATCTGGGAGACGACGAAGGAGGTCGTCACGGAGGCGCTCGAGAGCGCCGACATCGACGCCGAGCAGCTCGAGGCGATCGGGGTGACGAACCAGCGAGAGACGACCGTGCTGTGGGACGCCGACTCCGGGTCGCCGGTCCACCGGGCGATCGTCTGGCAAGATCGCCGAACGACCGACCGCATCGAAGAGCTGGAGTCCGAGGACAAGGTCGGCGACATCCGCGCGAAGACCGGCCTCGAGGCAGACGCCTACTTCTCGGCGACGAAGGCGGAGTGGCTCCTCGAGAACGCCGATCCGGTGAAGACCGGCCGCGCCCGGCCGGCGGACGTCGAGGAACGGGCCGCCGAGGGGCAGGTGATGTTCGGGACCATCGACTCGTGGTTGATCTACAACCTCACGGGCAACCACATCACGGACGTCACGAACGCCTCGCGGACGATGCTGTTCAACATCCACGAGATGGACTGGGACGACGAGCTCCTCGACGAGTTCGGCGTCCCCGAGGCGATGCTCCCCGAAGTCCGCCCCTCCAGCGACGAGGACACCTACGGCACGACCGATCCCGACGGGTTCCTCGGCGCGGAGATCCCCGTCGCCGGTGCGCTCGGCGACCAGCAGGCGGCGCTCTTCGGCCAGACCTGCTTCGACGCAGGGGAGGCGAAGAACACCTACGGCACCGGGAGCTTCTTCCTGATGAACACCGGCGACGAGGCCGTCGAGTCCGAACACGGCCTCCTGACGACGGTCGGCTACCAGCGATCCGGCGAACCCGTCCAGTACGCCCTCGAGGGCGCGATCTTCATCACGGGCGCCGCGATCGAGTGGCTCGAGGACGTCGACCTGATCGAGGACGCCGGCGAGACGGAGTCGCTCGCACGCGAGGTCGACTCCACCGACGACGTCTACGTCGTGCCGGCCTTCACCGGCCTCGGCGCGCCACACTGGGACGGCCGGGCGCGTGGCACGATCGTGGGGATCACTCGCGGGACGCGCAAGGAGCACATCGTCCGTGCGACGCTCGAGTCGATCGCCTACCAGACGCGTGACGTCGCGGAGGCGATGGAGGACGACAGCGGCGTCGAGATGGCGACGCTCCGCGTCGACGGCGGCGCGGTCAAGAACAACTTCCTCTGTCAGCTCCAGGCGGACATCATCGACACCGACATCGCCCGGCCGGAGGTCGACGAGACGACCGCCCTGGGCTCGGCCTACGCCGCCGGCCTCGCCGTCGGCTACTGGGACGACGTCGAGGGGCTGCGGGACAACTGGGTGGTAGACCGCGAGTTCGAACCGGATATGGACGCCACGGAAGCGGATCGGCTCTACGACCGCTGGGAGGACGCCGTCGAGCGCTCGCTCGACTGGGCCAGGGACGGAGGTGAGTGACCGTGCTGTTCCCCGTCGCGGACGTCCTCCTCCAGGTCCCGATCCTCGACATGAGCTGGGAGCACTTCGCGGTGCTCGTGCTCGCGGCAGCCGCGGGGGGCGCCTTCGGTGCCGCCGTCGGTGCGCTCCCCTCCTTCGTTTTTACCGGGTTCGTCGTCCTGCTGGGAGAGGGACTGGCCGCGCTCGGAGGCGAAGGATCAGAGTTCACCGAACTCGGGGGCGCCGACCTCGCCTCCGGCGTCACCGGCACGATCGGCTTCGGCCCAGTCACCGGCCCGCACGTCGCCTTCGCCGGCGGCGTCGCGGCGACCGCGTACGCTGGGTATCGATACCCGGAGATGGAGCCTGCAGACTGGGACTACCACTTCGGGAAGAACATTCTCTACGCCTTCGGCACGAAACCCGACATCCTCGCGGTCGGTGCGGTGGTCGGCGTCCTCGGAATGTTGATCGCTCGCTTCAGTGGCGCGCTGGACGCTCCCTACGACGGCATCGCGTTCGCCGTGTTCGCCACGGCCGTCCTCGTTCGGATTCCGTTCGGCTACCCGGTCGTGGGCGACCCAGTTCGGGGTGGGTGGCTCGACATGGGGCCGTTCGAACGCGAGGAAGAACGCGGCGACGGCAGCGGCCGCCTCGCCGTCGAGCCCTGGCTCCCACAGCAGTACAAGTGGTCGGGGGTCGCGGCGATCGGGCTCGTCGGCGGTGCGCTCGGTGGCTGGACGTGGATCATGACCGGGAGCATCTTCATGGCCTACGGCATCTCCGCCGCGAGCCTGCTCTTCCTCAACCTCGGGGTCGAGAAGTTCCCGGTGACCCACCACATCACGCTGGGCGGCTCGACGTTCGCCGTCGTCGCCGCGGCCGAACTGAACTCGGAACTGGGCGTGATGCTCCTCGCGATCCTGGGAGGGCTGATCGGGTCGCTGCTCGCAGAGTTCACCCAGCGGATCTTCTACGCTCACTCCGGAACCCACGTGGACCCGCCCGCGATGTCGATCACGATCTACACGCTCGCGATCGGCCTGCTCTACCTGGCCGACGTGCTGGATAGCCCCGGCTACCTCGGGATCTGACCGTCCCGAACGCCGGCGGCCGTTCGCCACGCTCCTCGACGCGTCGCACGCTGAAGGCCGATGCACTGCTACGATCGTCCCGGTTTTGTGGCGTCGCTCGAACGCGACAGCTAATTCTACCACGGGCTCCGTTGCTCGAACGATGCCCCCGTCCGACCGGCCGACGGTTGCCTTCGTCTGCGTCCAGAACGCGGGTCGCTCCCAGATGGCCTACGCCTTCGCCCAGCGCGCGGTGCGTGAACGGGCCCTCGAGGACGAAATCGACCTCCTGACTGGCGGGACCCGACCAGCCGACCACGTCCACGACGAGGTCGTCCGAGCGATGGAGGACGTCGGCGTCGACGTCGGCGATCGTACGCCCCGGGAAGTGACCTTCGAGGAGATTTCCGAGAGCGACTACGTCGTGACCATGGGCTGTTCGGCCGACGACGTCTGTCCGGCCGGCTGGGGCGGGGAGAACCGGGACTGGGACCTCGAGGATCCCGACGGGAAGCCACCCGAAGTCGTCGCCGGCATTCGCGACGAGATCGAGGCGCGCGTGGACGCGCTGTTCGACGAACTCGCAGACGGGACGTAATACCGCGTCCCGCTAGTGACGCTCGACTGGGTGGCGGCAAATCCACTCGGCCCGGTCCGGCGAGCGCGATCAGTCCAATATTCCGGTAGATCAGTCCAGTTTCCGGTAGTCGCGCGCCTCTTCCGCTCGCGCGAGGACTCCCTCGAGCGTCGCTTTCGGAGACGCCGCCGCGACCGCGGCGTTGAGCGCACCTTCGAGGATCGGCGCGTCGGCGAGTTGCACCGGGTAGTCGGCGTCGAGCGTATCGATCGCCAGTTCTGCGTTCATCACGGCGCTCCCGAGGTCGACCAGGACCACGACGCCGTCGGCCGATTCGTCGGAAGGATCGTCGCCGCTGGCGGCCCGTTCGATCGCGTCCTGGATCGACGGCGAGGTGGTCCCGATTCCGCCGTCGGGATCGCCGCCGACCGGTACGATCCGGGCGTCGCCGCCCATCTCGGCGGCGACCTCCGCGATGCCGAGCGCTGCTTGCTCGCTGTGGGAGACCACGACGAGCGCGATCATCCCTCGTCGGCCTCCGAGTCGTCCGCCTCGCTCGACGGTCCCCCGTTCTCCCCGCCCTCCGGTGGCCCGTTCTCCCCGCCTGCGGCCGGGCCGTCCCCCGCGGGCTCCTCGTCCGGGACTCTCGGCGAGGTCGCGTCTTCCTCGACCGGCCCCTCGAGGTGCTCCTCGGCAACGCCGAGCAGCGCTTCGAGAATGTAGAGCGTCGAGGTCGCTCCGGGGTCCTGGTGGCCGACCGACCGCCAGCCGAGGTAGGAGGCTCGGCCCTTCGACGCCCGGATCGGGACGGTGTAGTCCACGCCCCGGTGGGCGGCGTCGACGGCTTTCGCGAGCGCGGCCAGCGGCGGGAGGTCGTCCTGCTCGATCGACTTCTTGTACGTGTGGACCGCTGGCGTCAGCGCGTCGACCATCGTCTTGTCACCGACGTTCGCGCCGCCGCGGTCCTGCACCTTCTCGAGGAACGCCTCGCCGAAGGCGACCGTCGACTCGGCGGTGATGCCGTCGGCGAGTTCCTTGCTCGCGATCATCGCCGACCCGCCGTAGAGCGGGCCCGCCGCGCCGCCGACCTCCGAGACGATGGTCCGGCCGACGAGCTGTACGAGCGTCGCCGGATCGTCCTCGTCGGCGTCGGCGACGGCCTCGACAGCCGCCTGCATCCCGCGATTCATGTTCGCGCCGTGGTCGGCGTCGCCGATCGCGGAGTCGAGATCCGTGAGGTAGCGCTTCTCGTCGGCGAGGCGATCGGCGACCGCCTGGACGGCCGCCTCGACTGCCGCTCCCTGGTCGATCTCGTCTGTCATGGCTGCGTGTCCTTCCGCGGGCGTTCCAGCTCCGGCGCCGTCGTCCGCACGCCCCGGTCGTACCCCGTCCGTCGCTCCTGGCAACGGCTGACGGCGGAGACGCGATCAGTCACGGACCGTGAGCGCGGGCGTGTCAGCCGGCGCGGCGAGCAGTTCCTTGCGCTCCTCGTCGAGGGCACAGACCGTGATCGAGCAGCCCTCCATGTCCAGCGACGTCATGTAGTCGCCGACCCAGGCGTCCCACACCTCGAGGTCGTGCTCGTCCATGAGTTCGTCCACGCGTCGCTCCACGACGAACAGCTCCGAGAGCGGGGTGCCGCCCATCCCGTTGACGATCGTGAGGACCTCGGTGCCGGCGTCGAGGTCGAGGTCCTCGAGCACGGCCTCGGTGAGGTGGTCCGCGACGTCGTCGGCGGGCATCATGTCGACGCGCTCGGTGCCCGGCTCGCCGTGGATCCCGATCCCGAGTTCGATCTCGTCCTCGCCGAGGTCGAAGGTCGGTTCGCCCTTCTCCGGCGTCACGCAGGAGGTCAGGGCAGTGCCCATCGTGCCGACGTTGTCGATGACGCCCTCCGCGTGTTCGACGACGGTGTCGAGGTCGTCGCCGCGAGCCGCGGCGGCGCCGGCGACCTTGTGGACCAGGATCGTCCCGCAGACGCCCCGTCGACCGCTGGTGTACAGCGAGTCCTCGACGGCGACGTCGTCGTCCACGACGACCTGGCGAACGTCGACGTCCTCCATCTCGACCATCTCGGCGGCGGTGTCGAAGTTCATCACGTCGCCCTCGTAGTTCTTGACGACGCTGAGCACGCCCTCGCCGGCGTCGCATTCCTCGATCATGGCCTCGAGCTGGTCGGCCGTCGGCGAGGTGAAGATTTCCCCCGCGGCCGCACCGTCGAGCATCCCCTCGCCGAGGTAGCCGGCGTGGGTCGGCTCGTGACCGCTCCCGCCACCGGAGACCACGCCGACCTTGCCATCGACCGGCGCGTCGGCGCGAACGAGGACCTCGTTGCCCTCGAGTCGGCGGAGGCTGTCCGGGTACGCTGCTACCATGCCGTCGAGCATCTCGTCGACGACGTCCGCGGGGTCGTTGATCAGCTTCTTCATGCACCTCGATACCATGCCTCAGCTATTAAAACGTCGCATCAGTTATCGTATACTAATATCCAGATATTCCGCATATGCGGACGAAGAGAGTTTTAATTCCTACTTTCGATATAACATTATTTCTATACTATTCGATTGCCGGGTAGCTACCACTCTTGTCCGGCTGCACGCACGGTGGCAGCCAATTGGACCTCACCCAGCACGAGACTCATTGACGAGAACGGCCAAGTGGCTACATGGAACAGCATCAAGAGCCGCCGTCGCAGCAGGGAAGCACGTCATGCATCGCGTCGTAACCGTCCGACAGGAGGCCGGCCTCCACGCCAGGCCTGCGGCCGTGTTCGTGGAGACCGCCAACGAGTACGACAGCGAGATCACCGTCGGTCCGGCCGAGGGCGAAGACGGAGAAGCAGCATCCTCAGCCGTCGACGCCGGGAGCATGCTCGCCGTCACCGGGCTGGGCGTCGAACAGGGCGACCGCGTGCGCATCACGGCCGAGGGCCCGGACGCCGAGGCTGCCCTCGACGAACTCGCGGGCCTCCTCACCCAGAAAGAACCATGACGCGAACGTTCGAGGGCGTCGGCGCGACGCCGCTGTCGGGCGTCGGCACCGCACGCTGGTCGGACCCACCGCTCCCGGAGTTCGAGCACGAGAGCGACGACCCCGAGCGAGAGCGGGAGCGATTCGAGGACGCCAGAGACGCCGCGAGGGCGGCGATCCAGACCGAGCGCGAGCGAGCCGCCGAGCACCTCGGCGAGGAGGAGGCAGGGATCCTCGACGCCCACCGCCAGTTCCTCGACGACCCACAGATCGAATCGTCGGTCGAGACAGCGATCGAGGCGGGCCACACTGCCGAGGCCGCCGTCGAGACCGCCTTCGACGATCCGATCGAGCAGTACGAGGAGAGCGGCGGTCGACTGGCCGAGCGCGCCGACGACCTCCGAGACGTGCGTGACCGGCTCCTCCGGACGCTCGCCGACGTCGACGCCGTCGACCTCTCCGCGCTACCGGAGGGCACCGTCCTGCTGGCCGAACGCCTCGCACCGAGCGACGCCGCCCGGCTCGATCCGGACCGGGTCGCCGGACTGGCGACAGTCGTCGGCGGGCGCACTGCACACGCCGCGATCGTCGCACGAGCGCTCGGGATTCCGGCGGTCGTCGGCGTGGGGGACGACCTCCGCGAGGTCGAGGACGGCGAACAGCTGGTCGTCGACGGAGACGTCGGCACCGTCGTCGTCGATGCCGACGAGGCGACCCTGACGGCAGCGAAGCGAGGTCGCGAGGTCGATGTGATCGCCGAGCCGGTCGAGACCGCCGACGGCCACCCGATCGAGGTCGCGGCGAACGTCGGCCGCCCCGTCGAACTCGAAGGAGCCGTCGCGAACGGCGCCGACGGCGTCGGTCTCTACCGAACGGAGTTCCTCTACGTCGACCGGTCGACACCACCGGACGAGGACGAGCAGTTCGAGGCCTACCGGAACGCGCTCGATGCGTTTCCAGACCGCCGGATCGTGATCCGGACCGCCGACGTCGGCGGCGACAAACCGATCCCCTACCTCGACCTGCCGGAGGAGCCCAACCCGTTCCTCGGCGTCCGGGGCGTCAGGCGCTCGCTCGGGCCCGACGGCGACCTGTTCGAGACGCAGCTCCGCGCGCTGCTCCGCGCCGCGGGGGACGCTGCGGCAGGCGATGGGTCGCCGAACGACGCCGCGAGCGACGAGTCGACTGGAGCCCTCGCGGTGATGTTTCCGATGGTGACCGAACTCAGGGAACTGGAGGCCGTCCTCGAGCGGATCGCGGCGGTCGAGGACGACCTCGGCGACGCCGGCGAACCGGTCGCCCGGCCCGAACTCGGCGTGATGATCGAGACGCCGGCGGCGGTGCGGATGGCACCGGAACTCGCCGAGCACCTCGACTTTCTCAGCATCGGCACGAACGACCTCACGCAGTACGTGATGGCGGCCGACCGCGACAACGAGCAGGTGGCCTCGCTCCACGACCCGCTGCACCCGCCCGTGGTGCGGGCGATCCGGGCGACGATCGAGGGCGGCCACGAGAACGACGCCTGGGTCGGGATGTGTGGCGAGATGGCCGGCGATCCGTCGGTGACGGAACTCCTGCTCGGGCTGGGCCTCGACGAGTTTTCCGCGAGTGCCGTGACGATTCCACAGGTCAAGGCGAAGGTCCAGCAGACGACGCTCGAGGACGCCGAGGCACTTGCCGAGCGAGTGCTCGATGCCGCGACGCGCGAGGAGGTGCAGGCGATCCTCGACGGCGAAGGCTGAGTGGCAGACGTCGCAGAGGGAACGTGCCGGGAACGCCTCACGACGCACGCGACGCGATCCGGCTACTCCTGCAGTCGCTTCGTCGTCTCGATGAGCGGGTGACGGGCGTAATCGACGACCTCGATGTCGGCGATGCGTTCGAGCCCCTCCTGGCGCGCGGTGCGGAGCATCCCGAGTTCGACGAACTCGTCAATCACGATCACGTAGGCCTCCATCTCCTCGACGCCGAGTTGGTCGGCGGCGAGCACGCGGTGGTGGCCGTCGGCGAGCAGGAGCGTCCCGGCGTCGTCGATCACGACGAGCGGCTCCGCGAGACCGCGTTCCAGCTCGTAGCGCCGCCCCTCGAGTTCGTCGGCGTACACCTTCCCCTGCGTGGGGATGAGTTCGTCGAGCGCAACCTCGCGGCGTTCCTCGCGGAGTTCGACGTCGTGGATGCCCTCCAGCGTCCGGCGGAGCTTCCCGACCTTCTCCGGGGTCGCGCGCTCGATCTGACTGCGGATCACGTCCGCGTGGGAGATGATCCCGACGAGCGTCCCCGCGTCGTCGACGACGGGGAGCTTCTGGATCCCCGAGCGGAGGATGACGCGCGCCGCGTCGGTAACCTTCATCTCGGGATGGGCGACGAGGATGTCGGTCGTCATCACCGTGAAGATCGGCGCGTCGTCCTCGGCCAGCAGGAGGTCCGACGCCGAGACGAACCCCTCGACCTGGCGGCGTTCCGCGACGGGGAAGCCGCTGTGGTCTTCGGACTCGACGATCCGCTCGGCGACGGCCGCGACGGTCTCCTCGGGATCCACCGTCGCGACGTCTTCCGTCATGTACGCCGCAACGCGAGCGTGATTCGCACCCTCCGCGACGGTCATGGACGTGGCGACGGGCGGACAGGGGAAAAGCGTTCCCTGGCGACAGCGGGGCGTGTTCCACTGGTGGTAGAGAATCGTGTCACGATGAAGCGATCGCTGTCAGTCTCCTGTGTCGTCTAGCTCCGGCAACCGGGGAGCGTCCATGCGGACGTCAGGGAGAAAAGAGAGGCCGTCCCCGGCGAGGGCGTACCCGCCGGCGGCCGTCGAGCGGCTGGTCTCGAGGGCCTCGAGGAAGGCGTTCGTCAGGACCTCTTCGACGATCGCCACGGGGTCGCTGTCGTCGGCCTCCACGAGCATCCCGACCGGGAGCTGCGCGCCAGCCATGTCGGCGTGGCCGCCCGCACTGCCTAGCTGGCCGAAGGCCGATCGGAGCGTCGCACCGAGATCGATACCCGCGCCCCTGGCACGGCCCGAGACGAAGACGGTGTCGTCGATGATCCCGAAGACGAGCGTCGTCGAGATGCCCTCGAGGTCGAGGAGGCGGTCCGCGGCCTGGGCGAGCGCGTCGCGATCGGAGAGCTCCCCGACGCAGGCGGTCAGCGCGGCACCGTGTCGTTGCCGGCGCTCGATCGCCCACGCGAGGACTTCCATCGTCTCCTCGCTGACGCTCGGCGACTCGACCCGCTCGAGGACGCTCGTATCGACGTTCGGGACGAGCGTCGCCGCCGCCTCGAAGTCCGCGCCGGACACCTCGCGGGTGAAGTCGTCCGTGTCCACCCGAAGCCCGTAGAGCAGGGCCGTCGCCACCGGCTCGGTCAACTCCACGCCGAGGCGATCGAAGTACTCCGTGAGCAGCGTGCTCGTCGATCCGACGCCGCTTCGCAGATCGACGAACCCCGCCTCGTCCGGGCCGTGCGTCGGATGGTGGTCGATGACGACGTCGACGTGCGTGCCGTCTGGGAGCTGATCGTTGACGCCGGGGCGGGCGTGATCGACGAGGGCGAGGCCGCCGTACTCCTCGAGCTCGTCGAGTTCCTCGAGCTCGCGAAGGTCGAGGTCGAGCAGATTCACCAGTGCTCGGTTCTCCTGGTGGGCGATGGTTCCGAAGTAACAGACCTCCGCCTCGACCCCGACGGCCGCCGCGATCTCGACGAGTGCGACGGCGCTGGCGATCGCGTCCGGATCGGGATTGTCGTGAGTGAGGACCGCGATCGGCTGCTCCGTCTCGCGGAGCGTCTGGCGGAGTTCGAGCGCCCGGTGCCCGGCCTCGGACGCGACGTACTCGAGCACGCGGTCCGCGACGACGCCGGCCGGATCGGTCGTTCCCGCCGCGGCCGCAGTCTCGCCGTCCTCGCGCTGGACGCTGGGCTGGGAGAGTAATCGTGCATTCGGGAAGACCTCCCGAGCCGCGGCGGCGATTCGTGAGGTCTCGTCGGGCGTCCCCGTCGCGACGACGACGCTCTCTGGAGCGAGGTCGAGGCCGCGGAGGACGTCTGGGTCGGTCGGATCGGCCTCGACGACCGGCACGTCCCGCTCGGTCAGCCACTTGGCCTCTGCCCCGTCGTCCACCACGACGAGGAGGTCTCCGGCGGCGGCGAGGCGTGCCAGCAGCACCCGGTACTCGGGCCCACAGCCGAGTACCACCCGGGTCGGCATACCTGTGGTACTCGCCTTCTGCGGGAAAAAGGTACGCTCTCCGGCCTGGCAGGGGTAGCACTCGGAGCCGCCGGCTCAGACGTCGCCGCGCAGACAGTCGAACAGCCGCTCGGTCAGTTGGGGGACGTCCATGCCGGCAGAGGGCCCGATCCCCTCCATGTGATCGATCGAGAGCTGACCGCCGCCCATCCGGGCGTGACCGCCGGCGCTCGCCATCGGAACGCTCTCGACGGCCGCCTCCAGCGCCTCGCCCATGTGGACGCGGTCGTCCCGGGAGCGCCCCGAGAGGTGTAGCACCCCGTCGCGCTCGCCCATCACGACGACGGCGCCGACGCCCTCGAGACGCACCAGTTCGTCGGCGGACTGGGGAATCGTGTCGGCGTCGGTGATCTCGCCGACGTGGCTGACCGCGAACGAGCCGTCGATCTGGCGGTTCTGGATCGCCCGCGCCTTGACGTCGAGCGTCTCGGCGGTGACCTCCGGGTCCGCGATGCGTTCGAGCAGGTCGCTGTCGATCGACGGGTAGAGATAGGAGCAGGCGTCGAAATCGGCCTGCGTCGCTCCCTCCGTCAGCCGGTTCGTGTCGGACTGAAGCCCGAACACCAGCCCCGTCGCGAGTGGGGCGTCGACGTACAGTCCGCCGTCCTCCGGCGGCGTGTCCTCCGGGCCGTACCGATCGGCACCGAGGTCCTGGAAGTAGTCCGCGATGATGCTCGCACAGGAGCCGCGCTCGGGCCGCACGTCGGTGAAGCGCGTGCCGACGCCGTTGCCGGGGTGGTGGTCGACGACGGCGATCGGCTCGACGCCTTCCGCGCCCGGGAATCCCCTGGGCACGTTGTGATCGACCAGGACGACGTCGTCGCAGGCGACGTCGGATTTCGCCTCGATCTGTTCGGCCTCGAACTCGAGGACCGTTCGAAAGGCGCGGTTCTCCTGGTGACGGATCTGGCCCGCGTACTGGATGGTCGCGTCGACGCCCGCGAACTCGGCGATCCGCGCGGCGCCCATCGCACACGCCATCGCGTCGGGATCCGGGTTCGGGTGCGTGAGGATCGCCACTTCCTCGCTGCCTGCGAGGGCCTTCTGGAAGCGTTCGCCAGGCGACCGGCGGAACCTGAGGAACGTCCAGGACGTTACGGCGACCACGACCAGCACGACGACTACGGCCGCGGCGATGAGCAGCGGATCGATGCCGGAGACGGCGTCGACCTGCCCGACGACGCCCGCGGCCTGCTCGAACTGCATATACGCCTTCGAATCAGCGAATCAACTAAATCGTTGCCCCGATTCCGAGACATCGCAGGAGGCCGTTACCGACGGACACGACCGGATCACGCACCATAGGCCTCGATCGCCTGCCGATACCCCTCCCGGAACGTCGGATAGGCCAGTTCGTAGCCGACCTCGTGGAGGAGGTCGTTCGAGCAGCGCTTGCTCGTCCGCAGTCGGCGCTCTGCTGGCTCGGAGAGATCGCCTGTAGCGAGCCGCTCCTCGATGGTCCGCTTCTCTGGAGCGGGCTCGCCACACTCCTCGGCGAGCCAGTCCGCGAACGCCCACTTCGAAACCGGCTCGTCGTCGACCGCGAGGAGGACGTCGTTCGGGAGCAGCGGGTCCGGCCACGAGTCGCTATCACCGTCGCGTCGATCCGCGGTCTCCTCCAGCACGAACCGAACGATCCCCGCCGCGTCGTCACGGTGAATCATGTTCAGGTAGCCTTCGGTGACCGGCCCCTCGACGTAGCGCTCCAGCCGGTAGCGATCCGGGCCGTAGAGTCCGGCGAAGCGGACGACGCTCCCGTCCATCCCGTGTTCGGCGGCCACCTCCGTCGCGATCCGCTCGGCCTCCGCGAGCACGGCGGTCTTCTCCGTCGTCGGCTCGATCGGCGTCGTCTCGTCCACCCAGTCGCCGTCGTGGTCGCCGTAGACGCCCGTGCTGGAGGTGTAGAGAAGCTGTTCGGGCGTCGACTCGCGCCCGCCGAAGTGGTCGATCGTCGTCCGGAGCCCGTCGACGTAGATCTCCCTGGCGGCCTCGGCGCCGCGGCCACCAGAACTCGCGATGAAGACCACGGCGTCGACGTCGGGCACCGCCGCGAGCGCGTCGGAGTCCGTGACGTCGACCTGCACCGCGTCGAAACCGGCGTCCTCGATCGTCGCGACGCCCTGCGCCGACCGTCGAACGCCGACGACGTCGTGTCCTCGCTCGACGAGTTGGCGGCCGAGTTCGAGCCCGACGTAGCCGCAGCCGAGGATGGCGACCTGCATGCGCGATCGAATGGCGCGGCGAGGCAAAACGACGGCGGTCGATGCATTCGAGTCCAGGATCCAAGCCCTCGCTTGGCCGGTAGCGTCGACTCGTGCAGCCCACGTTCGGGATCATCGTCGGCTTTCGCTCGTCGGCTCCGCGGTCTACGTCGTCTCGTGCTCCCCGCTTCCGCGGTCAGCGTCGGTTCGCGCTTCCAGCCGCCGTGGTCAGCGTCGGTTCGCGCTTCCCGCCGCCGCAGTCAGCGTCGGTTCGCGCTTCCCGCCGCCGCGGTCAGCGTCGGTTCGCCACGAAGTGCTCGATGCGTGCGTACTCCGCGAGCGTCATCGGTGCGCGGCGTTCGATGCGCTGCTGGATCCCCTTCCCGGAGCGTTCGCCCTCGTACTCAGCGGCGATCGTGTCCACGTCGAGGACGGCCATCGACATCCCGAGCAGGAGGTGGTCGCACGCTTCCGCGTAGATCGCGTCCGCGTCGAGGGCGGAGTCGAGCGCCTGGATCGCGGCCGCGTCCTCGAGGTCGAGTGCGGCTGCCGCACGCTCGGCGTCGCCGTCGACGAGCGCGCGAAGCGTCGCCTCGTCGATCCCGGTGTCGGCAGCGACGTCGTCCACGCCGTGGGCCTCGACGATCGCACCCAGTTCCGTGCAGTACTCTTCGGCGAGTCCGGCGGGCGTCTCGGCGTCGACCGACGTCCGCTCCTCGTGTAGCATCGGCCGGGTGTTCGGCGAGCGCGGGCAAGTGCCTTTCTCACCCTGCCTCGTGCCAGGGATTCGAACACGAGTTCGGACTGGACTGGCCGACGCCACCGGGAGTTTGGGGGCAGTCGGGCCCGCGTCGAGTCGCGTTCCAGCCCGGACTCACGTCGACGAATCCGGTCCCCTCGTTCCCGACGCCACCGCCACCGGTCGGGACGACGACCGCGACGGTGGTGGACGCGTAGAACTGGATCCGGCTCGAAGCGCCGAGGCGCTCCGGACGGCCGTCACCGTCGACATCGACGTGGACCCCGCCGCCGTCCCGGACGTAGCTTAGCTGGCTCCCCCCGCTCGGACCGCCCTGCTCGGCTCGAACCGCGAAGCTCGCGTACGTTCCGTGGACCTCGACGTGCCAGACGTTCGCCGTCGCGTACCACCAGCCAGGGACCGGCGTGACGGGGACGCCCCGCGTCGGGAGGACGGAGAGCCCGGTCGCTCGCCTGATGCGATCCTGCGTCGCGTTGACGATCTGCTCGTTGGCCTGCTCGACGCCCTCCTGGACTGCGCTCTCGACGATCCGTCGGGCTGGCTCGGACGTTGACTCCACCGTGTCCAGCGCGACGTGGGTGCTGTCGTCCGAGAAGTTCTCCGCGACGGCGTCGCGCATCATCGTCTGTGCGCGATCGGCATCCGTCCTGGAGACGCCGTCCCGGCTCCCGGCAACCTCGGCGACCGCCGCCGTCGCGCGCCCGTCGTCGTAGGCGATCACGCGGGTCGCGTCGTCGCTCCACCGATCGAGCGCCTCGGTCACCACCGACGTAGCCGCCTCCTCGTCAAGCGACGTCTCGGCTTCGAGCGCGTCGACCGCCGCGTCGTTGACGTCCTCGAGCCCGCTCCCGACCGCGTCCCGTAGCTCGCTCCGGGGCTGGGCGAGCCCGCCGTCTGCTGCGCGTTCCTCGTCGATGGCGTCGACGCTGCGGAGCGTCCGGGCAGCCATCGGGAGCGGCGCTCGCTCTTCCCGTTCCTCGCCGAACAGGCCGGTGACGAAGTTCGCGATCTTCTGGGTGACGTGATCCGTGGGCAGTGATGCGATCGTCGACGTCCGCACGCCGATCGGGTGGTAGGGATCTCGTGGCGGTGGAACGGTCGTTTCCGTTTCCGCCTCGCGTGAGAGATAGCCCGGACCGGCGTCGACGGTGAGATCCAGATCCGGTGCGGGACGCTGGGCGTCGATCGTCGCCGGTTCGGGCCGCGCGTAGTTCATCCCGACGTCGAGCAGCGCGTCGAGCCCGGCGTCGTGGGAGGCACCGATCTTCTCGGTGACGGACTCGCGGACGCCGCTGGCACCCGAGGATCGCTCGCCGAGACGCCGGAGGACGTGGTCGAGATAGAGTCCTTCTGCGGAGACCACCGCTCGCTCCTCGAGACTGCCGTACTCGGCGGGAATCGAGCGGTACCGCTCGGCGTCGGCACGGATCCGTTCCCGCAGATCGGCGATCGGCGACGCGCCCGTGAGAGCGTGGGTGACGGGTGCCCGGGTCTGCACGTCCCGGATCGCTTCACGATCGGGAATCAGCGCGGCGTACGCCGCCCGCGAGATCGTCTCGGTTGCCTCGTCGTCGGGACTGACGGTGGCGTCGCCGGTGAGTTCGCCGGTCGCTGCGACCGTCCTGGCAATCTCGTCGACGCCACCTCGCTCCGCGAGCAACCGCGTTTCCGCCCGATCGACCAGGGCCTGGTAGCGGTCTCCGTCGGTCGTACCGATCGACCGCTCCGGGATCCAGGACCGCGGGAGTGGTCGGCTCCCGATCGCCAGCCCCACGTCGACCTCGCGGGAGTACCGATCCGCGCCGTTCCG
This sequence comes from Salinarchaeum sp. Harcht-Bsk1, assembly GCF_000403645.1. Classification (NCBI taxonomy): domain Archaea; kingdom Methanobacteriati; phylum Methanobacteriota; class Halobacteria; order Halobacteriales; family Natronoarchaeaceae; genus Salinarchaeum; species Salinarchaeum sp. Harcht-Bsk1. The sequence goes on along the minus strand of NC_021313.1, from coordinate 2,296,140 downwards.
GATCGTTCCGTTCTCGTGTCGGTAGCGGACCGTCTCGATCTCGGTCAGTTCGACCACCCGGGTGTGCTCGCGTTCACGGTACCAGCCCGCCTCGGATTCGGGAAGTCGCGCGTCACCCTCTCTGACGGCCTCGATGACTGGTTCCGTGTCCACGACGCCGACGCGAGTCCAGCCGCTGCCCGTCGGGCGCTCCCGATCGACGAGCGTGCGCTCGTGACGGACGCGTTCGGTGCGCAGCCGTGCGTCGATGGAGGCCGCCGTCTCGGCGTACTCGCGGAGGGCGTACTCCCAGGGCTCGGAGCCCGCGTCGTCGCCGACGGGCGTCGCATCGCCGTTGGACTCGCCGTCGAGAAGGTCCGCGAGCGCTCTGTCGGCCGTGTCGTTCACGCCGACGGTCGTCGAGCGATCCTCGGGCGGGTCGACGGACGGCTCGGCGAACTGCGTCGATTCGTTGTAGGGCAGGGCTGCGTCCCGGAACCCGCCAGCGATCGCACCGACGGCCTGTTCTTCGGCAGCGGCGACCGCTGCTTCGGCGAGCCGGCGTTCGCCCTCGCGATCGGAGTTCCCGAACACCGACCGCTGGACATCGAGCATCGCGAGGTTCGTCACGAGTTCGACGTGCCCGTTCGCGATCACGTCCTCGATCGGGAGGCCGAGGTACTGGCCGTAGCCACGCGTCCAGCCGAGCCCGTAGAGGCCACCGGTCAGCCCCCGACTCAGACTGCCGACCTCGAGCGTCTCGCCGCTGAGCCGATCGTCGAACGTCGTGGTCCGCTCGTGGAGCGTGAGCACCGGGGTCGTGACGTTCACGGAGAGCGTGCGGTGGCGGCGAGCGACGGTCGATTCGTCACGCTGGATCGCGATCGGAACGTCCTCGACCGTAACGGCGACGAGTCCGCGGTCCGTCGCCGAGACGGTCGTCGCCTCGATCGCTGCCCGGGCGCTAGCGGGATCCTCGATCGGCTGGAGCGCGACCGTCGCCGTCGCGTTCCCGACGCGCTGTGTCGTCCCGTCGAGGCGTTCGCGGAGCTCGATCGCGATCAGCAACTCGAGGTAGGAGCGATAGGGCCTGTCCTGATCCAGGACCTCGCCGTAGGTCGTCTCGGCCGGCGTGATCACGGGGTTCGCAGCCGCTCGTGCGCCAGCGTCGCGGACGGCGTCGCGAAGCGTCGTCTCTGCGGCCGCCTCCGCCCGATCCCCTGCGAGAGCCACGTTCTGGTCGATGCGACTGTCGTCGAGCTGGACGGTCGCGACGGCGACCGATCCCAGGAGGAGCAGGACGCCGATCAGGGCGAACGGGACCCGGCCGCGCTCGTCCTCGGCGAGTCTCACGGCGACCACGTCCTGACGGACACGGTGACGATTTCGGGCGCCGCTCGACTCGCGGCGATCTCGGGCGTCTCGTACCCCTCGCAAGCCGCCTGGAACGGCGCGGCGAGTTCGCCTGCGAGAAAGCCGCTCAGGTGGCGAACGTCGTCGTTCAGTGGCAGGCCATCCTGGCGCAAACCGAGCGCGCGTCCAGCCGTAACGTACCGCGTTTCGATCGCCTCGGCGGCGTTGCTCTCTTCGCGCATCGCGATCGCCGTCTGCTCAGGCGGGAACGCGGTGCCGACGGCGCGAGCCGCCAGCACGCCAGCGAGCCCGCGGCAGTCGCCCCGGGCTGTGACGGTCTCGAGCGACGTTCGACGGCCGAACCGGCGGTCGTCGGCGCTCTCGACAGTCTCGAGTTCGGTCCAGGGTGGTGCCGTCGGCGCGAACCAGTCGGGTCGCGCCGCCCCGACGGAGGTGCCAGTACCGACCGGGACTCGCATCGTCGCGGCGTGCACGTCCGCGTCGGCCGGCGGCGATGGGCCGACGACGATGCCGCCGCGGAGCCCGGAACCGGAGAGTGGCCGCCAGCGGGTCCGGACCTGCACCTCGACGTCACCGTCGATCCGCCGGATCGTCCGCCGTGTCGCGTTCCGGACGGCTGCCTCGTGATTCGGAGCGCGTGTGAACGCCTCCCCTCGAAGCTCGGCGTTCGCGACGGTCGTCTCCGCGAGCAGTTCGGTGATCGTCCCGCGGTCCGAGCGGTTGGTGGTCGACGAGTCGGCGTCACCGTCCGCTGTCGGCACGTAGTCGATCGTCGCGATCGAAGTTGCGAGCGTCGTCGTAGTCTCCGCCGCGACGTCGGGATCGGCCCTCGCATCGTCGCCAGTTTGTGGCACGGTATACAGCAGTCCGATCGCGGCACTGACGAGCAAGAGGAAGATCGCAGCGTCGAGGACCGTGCTGATCGCTCGATTCTGGGCGGCGCTCGGCGCAATGCATCGGATCACGATTCCCACACCCAGACAGTGAGTTGCGCCGGGATACGGTTCCGTCCCCAATCGAGTGTAATCGGTCTGGAGGCACTCGCCGCGCCGGGTGGAGCACGTGGACCGAGCGTCCAGACGAAACCGTCGGCATCCGTGATCTCGATACGCACAGTCTCTCCGGGTCGACCGAATCGCTCGGGGAGGACCGATCGATCGCCGTGATCGCTGAACACCCCATCCTCGAGAATCGCAGCTTCCACCCGCTGCATCGTCGCTTCGGCGTTCGTCCCGTCGCGACTCGGCGACTGGTCCGCAGCGACCCCGGCGTAGAGACCGAGCCCGATCGCGATCGCGAGCAGCGCGACCAGGGCCGCGATCGGCTCGGTCTGGCCACGCTGGTCGGCAATCACGGATCCCGCCACCCAGGAACGCACGATCCCGGACTCCCCGGCGTGGACGCTGTCCTCACGCCGTGACGAGCAGGACATTCGAGCCTCCGTAGCTGACTTTCCGGACGACCAGCCGATCACCGGCCGGTTCGACGATCCGTTGCTCCGACCGTGCGGCTTCGACGGCCTCGCCGAACGCCCACTCCGAAGCGAAGACTGACTCCGGCGACGCGCCGAGGGCGACCCGCCGGAGGTCGGTCCCGCGGGGCGCCGCCGCCATTCGGCCGTGATCGATCGTCGCACGCTCGGTGTCCTCGCCCTCCAGGACGAGCCGGTACTCGCCGATCCGAACGCGCTCGGCGTCGATGTCGTGCGTCGCGGTGGCGGGTGGCCGGCTCGAATCGACCTGTTCGATCGTCTCCGCCGCGGCCTCGGCGTTCGATAGCGGTTCGGGCGTCGCGACGACGGCCACGCCCAGCACGGCGAGCGAGACCAGCGAGACGCCGATCCAGACGTACCACGCGTCGATCGGTGGACCAAGCATGGCCCGGGTTCGCCGCGCCTTCCCACCTAAAGGCGTGGACGGCCGGAAGGGGGACGAAACGGACCGGAGGACGCGGACAGGAGCGCAACTCAGAACAGCAATCCCGCACCGAGGAAGCCGACGAGGAACACGACGGTCGCGCTAGTCGTCGCGAGTCCGACTCGGTAGCTCGCGAGCGGCCGATCCAGCCCGTGCTCGATCCCGGTCGCGAGCGTCGTCAGGACCACAGCGAGCAAGAGTACGTACGCGCCGACCGCGATGCCCAGCCCGGCCGTCGGCATGGTCCCGACGGCCTCAGTATCCGCGCCGAAGGCACCCATGCCGTCCGCCAGCGCGACGGTCGCCCCGGCGACGAGTGGTCCGAAGATCGCCGCGGTGTTCCGCAGGGTCCCGGTCAGCCTGGCGAGGGAGTGGCGGGCCTCGCGTTCGACCGACTGGAGATCCTCGAGGTGCCCGGCCATCGCGATAATGGCCTGCCCCGCCGGCGTTCCCTCCTGCGTCGCGAGCGTGAGGAGTTGTGCAGTCGAGTGGACCCGGCGACTCGGCACGGTCGCGAGGGCGCCGTGCTCGCCGCGGAGCGCGACGTCGGGACCAACGCCGAGCACGCGACAGCGCCGAGCAGCGTCGGCCAGGAGATCGCCCGTCGCGTCCGGTAGCTGCTCGGCCGCCAACTCCAGCGCTCGTTCGACCGAGTAGCCGTCGTCGACCCGGCGGCCGATCAGGTAGAGTGCGTCGGGGAGCCCGTTCTCGATGGCGCGGATCTCCTCGCGAACCGCGACGATCGGACGGGCGTAGACGACGAGCGCGACGCCGCCACCGATCCCGCAGAGGGCGATCGCACCGGCCCACTGTCCGATCAGGATCGTCGCGAGGACGGCGCCGATCCCGCCGACAGCGACGCCCGCCAGCGGCCCAGCCCACGGCCGATCCGGCACGTCCGGATGTGACCGGTCGATGGGAGGGGCCGGAAACGCCACGGGCCGTCGCACGAGCAACCAGCCGGCAGCCCCGACGAGGATGGCCGGCAAGACGAGGTCGTAGATCACCACCACGACCGGCAGGGTCACGGGCAATCCAGCGGCTCGCGCTCCGGGGACGACCGCCACGAGCGCGAGTGGCAGGAGGACGCCGAACGCGTAGAGCGCGGTGATCGGACCGCCCATCGAGGTGACGAACGACTGGAGGCGCTCGTGCGTGCCCTCGAGGACGGCTTCGAGCGATCGCTCCAGAGCGCGCTCGCGGCGGGCCGCCCCCGCCGAGCCCGCAGCAGCGAGGAGATGACACGCTCGCGCGAGCGCTGGGAACCACTCGCGCCACTCCGCGGCGAAGCCGTCGAGGCCGGAGCCCGCAGCACCGGCCGTCGCGCGGACGTGTCGCCGGAGACTCGCCGCGAGCGGGCCGTCGCCGGAGTCGGCGGCGAACGCGACGGCGGACTCCGTCGCCGGATCGACCCGCATCCGGAGGATCGCACGGCCGATCAGGTCAGGAGCGGCACCGAGTGCGCGGGACCGACCGAGTGCTGCGAGGGCGATCGGACCGCGGTGGACCGCGTGGACGACCCCGAGTGCGAGGCCGGTCCCGAGGACGAGCGCGATCGGGCGATACGCGGTCGGAGGGAGAAACGCGAAGGGGAGCACGCAGCACGCGACCACCGCTCCAGCGCCGTATCCGGCCCGGACGACGTTGGCCGGTGTGACACCCGCTTCGAGAAAGGAGAGTGCCCGGGCGAGGTCGTCGCTCGCCTCGACGTCCGCCGGATACAGCCGTGCGAGTCCACGGACGGTTCGGGTCAGCACGGCCCATCACCGCGACGAGCGTAGGCCGTCGTGACCGCCGCCGGCGCCGTCGTGCCACGGTCGGCGAGCGAGCCAACAAACTCGGCGCGCGCGTCGATCTGCTCCCGGAGCACGGCGTAGGATTCGCCAGGTCTCGTGAGTGCCTGCAGGAGTCGGCTGTTGCCGCGGTCGATTCGACCGGTCGGAACGAGCCGTGCTCGACCGTCTGTGGCAGACGCGGCTGTCTCGAGTTCGAACAGCGACGCGAACCGGACCCCGTCCTCCCCGCGAATGACCTCCTCGATCGCGGCCACCCTGCGGGCGCGCTCGCCGTCCGGCCGGCGGTAGGACTCGCAGGTGACGACGAGGTCGGTCGCGCCGAAGGACGACTCGGGGACGCCGACGTCTCCGACGACGCGCTCGCGAACGTCCTCCCCGCCGTCGCCGTGGATCGTGCCGAGGACGGTCTCGCCGCTCGCGCCAACCCGCATCGCCTCGTAGAGCACGGCAGCCTCTTCGCCGCGTACCTCGCCGAGGACGATCGCACTCTCCCCGAGCCGGAGGGCCGTCCGGAGGGCTTCGGTCGGCGTCACGCCGGGACCCTCCTCGAGAGTCGTGTGAAGTGGCTGGACGTCGCGGCCGCGATCCTGGTAGGTCGCGACTGGCAGTTCCGGCGTGTCCTCGATCACGATCGATCGCGTCGTCGCGGGCAACTCCCAGAGCAGCGCACCCAGCGCCGTCGTCTTGCCCGCACCTCTCGTGCCCGCGAGCAGCCCGGCAGCGCTCCGTCGGACCGCGACGGAGAGGAGTCCGGCCGCAGCCGGCGGGAGCGTCCCGTTCGCGACGAGCGCCGGGAGCGTGAACGCCTCCTCGCCGCCAGAGCGGAAGGCGAACGCGTGGCCTTCGGTGGCCGGATCGAGGACGCCCGCGACCCGGACCGTCTGCTCGGCGATCTCGGCGGTTGCATCGAGCGTCGGACTCGCTCTGGAGAACGATCGGCCGCTCCGACGTCGGAGCGTCGAGGCGATGGCGCCGACGCCGTCCTCGCCCAGCAGGATATTTGTCCGGAGTTGCTCCCCGTCGGCGACGACCCAGAGTGGAGTACCCGCCGCTGGACCGCTGGCGTAGACGTCGGAGACGGCCGGATCCGCGAAGCAGTCTTCGAGGACGCCGAATCCGCGGGTGTGTTTGCGCAACACCGCGGCGAGTGTGCGCACGTCGGCGTCGTCTGTTCGGGCGGGGTCGGCCGGAGCGGCGTCTGTTCGGGCGGGGTCGGCCGAGCCGTCGTCTGCCGGTCTACCGTCGACCAACGCGTAGCCACGGTCGTGGCCGTCACCGGTAGGGCTGCTGCGGCTGGCAGCCGTCCCGTGCTCCAGTGCGGACCGAACGGCCGCCACTGGTGCGGGCTCGTCGCTCCGCTCGGCCAGGAGTTCGTAGGCGTCCGCCAGGGTGGCGAGCGCCGACTCGTCGAGGTCGCTCTCGGCCGGATCCAGGTGGTAAGTGGCGGCACCCTCGCCAGGCGCGTCGTAAATTCTGACCGTCGCGCCGGTCGGCAGTTCGCGGGCGGTACGAAGCTGGGCGTCCGGGGGCAGCGCGGTCCGCACCCGGGCGTCGGCGACCGACGGGGCGATCGCGGGCTGGAACGGATCGGCATCGTCGTCCCTCACCGCGTCGAGCAGGCCGACCTCGGCCGCAATCGCTGAGATCGGCGGTGCCCGAGCGCCGGCGTCGGCGGCGGCAGCGAGCGGCTCGGTTCTGGCTCGCTCGGCGAGGTCGGGGTCGGCCTCCCGAGCGAGGGCGGCGAAGCGACCGGCGGCGTTCAACAGTCCGACGGCGTCCTCGTCGTAGTAGCGGTCCACGCCCGAGGAGCGGACGCGAATCCGCTCGACGTCGTGGGTACACAGTTCGTCGGCGATCGCCGCTCGGCACGCGGGAGCCGACGCGAGTCGGCCGTCGCAGTCAGTCGCGTCGACGGCGAGCGTCGCGCCGTCGGTGCTCACGGAGCAGGCACATCCGGAATCGAGCCCGGCGCCGAAGAGGCGGTCGAGCAGGTCTTGCATTGCCGGCGTTCGCCCCGGCATCAGTCTTGAACCCCCGGAGGGCCGGTCGCCGAAGCGCGCGTACCGCCGAGTGCACCGTCGCGGACGGCCTCGATGCGAGCGATCACGACGCGGCGCTCGCCCTCGACCCGGACGAGCGCGAGCACCAATTCGTGGGTGCCGGGTTCGCGGAGGACCAGCGGCTCGTCGCCGAGCGTGTGTACGGGGACGGTCCCGCGTAGTTTGCGCTCGCCCCGGCCCTCGACGCGAAAGCTGTAGCGTCGGTCAGTGCTCGATATCCGGACCTCCTCGACCGGCGCTGCCGCGATGCCGTCGGCAGCGAGCGTCACGGACACGGTTCGGCGGGCGCCAGCGGTTCCGGGGACCGCTTCCTCGGAGCGCAACAGCTCGGTCGCGGCCGTATCGATGGCCTCGATGTCTGCCCGGAGCTGGCGCTCGATGCGATCGGCAGCGGCGTCCTCGACCGCCGGCAGCGCCGCCGCGAGCAGGGCGATCGCGAGGAGCACGGTGACGACGACGCGGATCACAGCAGCGAGCGGAGCCGATCGAGCAGCGTCTCGGTGTTCGCGTCGGCCAAGCCGGGATCCTCCTCGGCAGTGCCACGACCGTCGCCGCTCCGGGAGCGATCGGCGTCGGGTTCGTCCACTCCAGACCCTAGTTCGCCCCAGCCGGAGACGCTCGATTGCGACGACGATGCCCGATGGGACCGACGTCCGGGTTCACGGGAAGTCGAATCACCGGGGCTGGAGGAGCCGGTGGCCTCGGGACTGGCCGGCGAGTTCGTCGTCCCCAGTCCCGGCGTCCCGGGCGGCTGGTCGGCTGCTCCCTCGATCGACTCCGTCGACGCGTTCCGTCGATCCAGTGGATCCTCCGACCTGCTGGAGATCGCCACGCCGCCATCGGGTGCGGAGTGCCGGGCGGCCGCGGTGGGAGGCGAATCGGCTGCCGACGGCGGACCCGCCGGGGCGTCCGAACACGTACACTGGCCCGGGGAGTCCGCCACCCTGTCGGGCTCTCGCTCGGAACTGGCGTCTCGTCTGGTCCCAGCGTACACCTGTCCGGTGCCATCGTCAGTAGGATCGACCGGCGCGTCCCCGGCGCCGACCGCTGCGAACTCGTCAAGTGGGTCGCCAGCGGCCGACTTGTCTCCGTCAGCCTGCCGCTCACCGATCCGATCCTCGAGTCCCTCCACCTCGTTCCGGAGGGCCGCCAGCGCTGCGTCCTGTTCGGCGAGGCGCTCTTCGAGGTCGCTGCCGTCGCCCCCGACGCGGGCCTCGAGGTGCTCCACCCGGGATTCGAGCCCGTCGGCCGTCGCGAGCGCGGCGTCCGCCCGCTGTTCGAGTTCCGCGTCGACGCGTTCGATCTCCCCGACGTAGCCCTCGACGGCCTCGACCGCCGCCTCGAGGTCGGCCAGGCGTTCGGCGAACGTCTCGATCCGGTCGGTCGCCTGCTCCGTCGTACCGTCTGCCGCCGCATCCGGATACGCCGCGTCGAGTCTGCGTTCGACAGCGTCGAGTCGCTCAGCGAGGTCGTCCTGGGACATGGTCAGGCGTCGCCGCGGTATCTGGCTTAAAGGTGTGGCGCGAGGCAGCGGACCCAGCCGGATCGGTGGGACCCAGAACGAGTGGCGAGCACAGTCCCGACGCCGAGGCGGCAGGCGCGACCGGGATCCCACCCCCGGACTTTTGGCGATCGGCGGCCCCAGCACGGGTATGGAGCCCGGAGACGTCGCGGCGGTCGAACTCGGGGACTGCGCGGGGATCAGCTACGTCGACACGGGGATGTACGACGTCGCTGGCTACGGTTCGGTGTACGTGATCGACGCGCCCGAACCGGCGGTCGTCGACACCGGCATCGGCGCGGACTACGAGCACGTCCAGGCGGCGATCGAGGCCGCGGGGATCGGCGAGGAGGACCTCGCCGCGATCGCCGTCACGCACGTCCACCTCGATCACGCTGGGGGCGCGGGTCGGCTCGCACGGGACTACCCGAACGCGACGGTCTACGTCCACGAGATCGGGGCCACCCACCTCGTCGATCCGGAACGGCTCGTCGAGGGCACCAAGCGCGCCGTCGGCGACCAGTGGCAGTACTACGCCGATCCGGTGCCGATCCCGGAGGACCGCATCGAGACGCTCACGGACGGCGATCGAATCGACCTCGGCGACCGGGAGCTCGTGGCCCACCACGCGCCAGGCCACGCTCCCCACCAGGTCGTCTACCACTCACCGTCCGACGATGCGGTGTTCACTGCCGACGCGGCGGGGATCTACGTGCCCGAACGCGACGCCGTCGAGCCGACGTCGCCGCCGCCGAACTTCGATCCGGAACAGGCGCTGGCGGACGTCGAGACGATCAGGGACCTCGATCCGTCGGTGCTCTGTTACGCCCACTTCGGGCCCGCACGGACCGCCGACCACCTCGCGGCCTACGAGACAGTGCTCGCCGACTGGGTCGACGCGGTCGCTGCTGCACGCGAGGAGCTTGGCGGCGAGGACGCCAGCGACGAGGCGGTGGTCGACCGACTGCTCGCGTCGGTCGACACCGACGAACTCTGGGGCGAGGAGAAGGCGATGGCCGAGACGGCGATGAACGTCCGGGGCGTCCTGGTCGCGCTCGATCGGTCGTGAGCGGCCGGTGCCGTTCGAGCGACAGCGACGCGGTAGCAGGCCTCGACGCGGGAGCTACTCGATCTCCGGCGGTTCCTCTTTGCCGATCCAGAGTTCGTGGGATTCGATGTCCTCGAGGGTCGCGACCTGGCCGCCGATCGTGACGGTGCCGTCCTCGGTCTCGACCGTGAGGCCAGCGACCTCCTCGGTGTGCTCGAACGTGATCTCGATGACGCGCCCGCGGACGACCCGGGGCTCGCCGGTCAGGACGTCGCGGCCGCGGACGGTGGCGTACAGCGGGCCCTCGACGGTCTGGAGGTCCTTGACGCAGCGACGGATCGAGGCGTAGATTCGGGGGAAGGAGCGGTCAGTCCCGTCGCTGATCAGTTCCTCGCTCGTGGTCCAGAGCACGGTGCCGTAGAAGCCAGAGAGGAGGAAGCCCAGCGCGGAGCGGTTGAAGATGACGCCGTAGCGCTCGCGATCGTCGCGGATCGCGTCCTGGGTGGCGTAGACGGAGTACTCGCCGTCGGCGACGGCGATGACGGGGGTCGTGATCCCGCGGCGGGTTCGGGCGTTCGTACAGACCGTCGTGTAGTCGTACTCGTCGGGGTCCGGTGCCTCGGCACCGGGCGTGACGATCAGGTCGACGCTGACGCCGTGATCGACGGCGCGGCCGAGCTGGGTCTCGAAGCGCTCGAGCAGGGAGGGCGTCAGCGAGAGCGCGAGTTCGTACTCGGCGGATTCGATGACCTCCTCGACGTACCGGAGGATCGTCGCACGGGAGCGAACCAGCGAGACGGCCTCGGTCTCGCGAGCCGGCGCGGTGTACCGGGCCTCGAGTTCGGCGATCATCCGGTCGAGCGAGCTCTCGAGCTCCTCGAAGGCCTCCGCGGGGTCGATCGCGACGACCTTCATCGGACGGGACTCGCGGAGTTCGACGAGCCCGCGGTCGCTGAGGCTGCGGACGGTGTCGTAGACGCGGGGCTGTGGGATGTCCGTTCGCTCTGAGATTTCGCTGGCGGTCAACTCGCCGTGTTCGAGGACGGCGAGGTAGGCGTCGGTGCCGTACTCCCCGAGGTTGAATCGCTCCCCGACCCGTTCGAGCGTCGTGCGCAAGTCGTCTGAGGCCATCGGTTGTGCTGGATTCACACTACCGGTACGTATTTATTGCGGATCGAGTACAACCGTGTTTCGTAAGCCCGTAGTACCCGCTCGACGAGAAACCGCCCGACTGCTCTGGGACGGACCTGACGGCAGGACGGATCGGTCGTCGTTACAACTGAACTACATGTACATCCGGTCTTCGGGCTGGTCGTCCTCGGCGACGGTCTGCAGGCGCGCGGAGAGTTCGCCGTAGTACTCCCGGACCTCCTCCGCGAACGTCTCCAGCGGGCCGGTCTCGACGTCGATGCCGTACACGTCGACGAGCCCCTCGAGGAGTCGAAGCGCCGCGTCGGCGTCGGGGACCTGCGGGTGCACCGGCGTCACCAGCACGCTCACCGCGAGGTCGGTGTCGATGCCCCGGTCGAGCAGTGCCGCGCCGACGCCGTCGAGGAAGCCGTTGCCCATCGGGTCGAGGTCGGTCTCCTCGAGGCGCCGCTCCCGGAAGTCCTCCGTCGCGATCCAGAACGCCCGGTGGTCCTCGGGGCCGTGGGGAACGGGAATGCCGGAGACGAGACAGAGTTCGTCGACCTCGGAGGCGTCGATCCACTCCAGCAGCGACTCGCCGAACTCGTCGGCCGCCCACACGGGGACGAACTGCTCGCCGACCAGCGCCGTCACCGGCACGTCGTTCGACGCGTGGAGACGGACCGGGTGGCGAGGCTCGCCGGCCGTGAACGGCGTGATCGAGGGCAGGCCGTCCGCCCGGACGTGGCCGACCGGCTCCATCTCGAACTGGGTCGTCAGGTAATCCACCGCGGTGAGCCCCGCGAGGCCGAACTCCGAGAACCCAGCCACGACCGGTTCCGTCACCGCCTGCTCCTCGTGGACTGACACCCGCGGACGCCGGCGCTGCTCGCTGTCCATGCTAGCGAGTACGACTGCCCTGGCCTTCAAGTTCGGGACGGCGACCACCGGGACGCCCGTCGTATCGAGGGACCATCGCCGGACCGGCGGACCGAATCCGACTGCACTGCGAAGGAAGACCTCGACGAATCGAGATCGCGCCGAAACGATGACGTGAGGAGCGCGAGAAGCCCAGGTATGTCACCGCCAGCCGACGTGCTCGTACTCAGCAAGGGAACCCACGGCGAGCCCGTCGAGGCCTACGGCGCGAAGCTCCGCGAACGGCTTCCCGACCACGACGTCGCCGTCGCGACCACGCCGTCTGAGGAACGAGAGCTGATCGAGGGCGTCCCCTACGTCACCGGTCGGGCCATCGACGAGGAACTGCTCGAACTGGCCGACGCGATGGAGCTGTTCGCATGCGGATACGCGGGGACCGACCACCTGCCGATGGACGCGCTCCGGGCGGCCGGCGTCACGGTCACCAACGCCTCTGGCGTCCACGGCCCGAACATGGCCGAGCAGGTCATCGGCGCGATCCTCGCCGCGGTCCGCCGGTTCGAGGCGGGCCAGCGCCGCCAATCCCGCAACGAGTGGCGGCACTACCAGACCCACGAACTGATGGGCGACACCGTCACCATCGTCGGCCTCGGCGCGATCGGCACCGCGATCGCCGATCGGCTGGACGGGTTCGGGGTCGACACTATCGGCATCCGCTACTCGCCGGAGAAGGGCGGGCCGACGGACGAGGTGCTGGGCTTCGACGACGAGGCAGCCTTCGAGGAAGCGCTCGCACGCACCGATCAACTGGTGCTCGCTTGCCCGCTGACGGAGACGACGGAGGGCCTGATCGGTCGCGACGAACTCGGGACGCTCCCGCCCTCCGCGTACGTGGTCAACGTCGCCCGCGGTCCCGTCCTCGACACCGACGCGTTGCTCTGGGCGCTGCGGTCGAACCGGCTGCGCGGCGCACACCTCGACGTCACCGATCCGGAGCCACTGCCGAACGACCACCCGCTCTGGGACCTCGAGACCGTCCGGATCACGCCGCACAACGCCGGCTACACCCCGAAGTACTACGATCGGCTCGCGGACATCCTCGCGGGCAACGTCCGGCGGTCGGAAGCCGGCGAGGAACTGGAGAACGTCGTCCCCTGAGGCAGTACGATCGGACGCCGTCGCCCATCGACAGGAGCGCACCTCAACCGACGTAGAACAACAGCACGCCGATCGCGAACAGCCCGACGAGCACGGTGAAGAAGGCGGCACCGAGTCCGATCCCCGCGGGGTTCGAGAGGTCCTCCGACTGCGCTCGGTCGTAGACCATTTTGCCGACGAAGGCAGGGATTCCGACCGCACCCACGATGGCGACGGCGGCGATCAGGAGGTAGAGGAGGACGAAGAGGGCGCTCCAGAGCAGATCCGTTACGGCGATTGCCATAGACGCGGCGTCGAGCGCTCCGGTAAAAAGCGGTTCGTCACGTCAGCGGAGATACGTCGTCGCCGAGACAGCCGGTGCTCAGAGCCGGTCGGCGATCGCCACGACGACGCCGAGGGTCGCGCCGTAGACCAGGTGGCCGGTCCCGCTCTTCGTTGCCCAGTTCGGCAGGTCCGGCGCGGGTAGCGCCATCGCGTCGAGCCAGAGCGGCATGATCACCCCGGCAGCGACCATCCAGAGCGCGACGCCCCAGGCCAGGCCCAGGAGCGCGATGGCGAGCGGGCCGAAGTCGTACTTCGCGAACGGACGCCACTGCAGCCCGATCGCGAAGAAGACGCCGAAGAGGACGGCGTGCACCAGGTGGAAGATCCAGCCCGCCGTGACGGATTCGACGCTGTAGAGGCCGCCAACGACCTCCATGATCCCCATCCGGTAGTGCATCAGCAGGCCCATCAGGACGCCGGCGAGCACTCCGCCGAGCGCACCCCCGACGAGCAGCTGGTCGTCGAACCCGATTTCCTCCGATACGTGCCGATCGTCGGCCTCCGTGGCTCCCATGACGGGTGCATCTGGCAGGCGATCGGTGATAGCCGTGGTCCGGTGGTGCTTCGCTCGTACACAGCCCCGCTGCTATCAAGTGTCGCGTCGTGGCTGGCCAGGTCGAATCGGGATCGAAACGGTCGCGAGGGGGCCGCCCGCTCAGAGGTAGCCGCGTTCGAGGAGGAGTTCCCCGTTGAGGACGCTCGCGCCGGCCGCGCCGCGGATCGTGTTGTGTGCGAGGGAGTCGAACAGGATGCCGTCGGGCGTCTCCTGGACCGGGCCGACGGAGATCGCCTGCCCGCCCTCCGCGTCGCGGTCGAGTCGGGGCTGCGGGCGGTTCGGGTCCTCGTGGACGTGGATCAACTGCTCGGGCGCGCTCGGGAGGTCGACGGACGGCATGTCGCGGAAGGCCTGCTCGGCCTCGGCAGGGCCGGCGTCCTCGGCGGTCTCCGCCCAGACGTTCTCGAGGTGGCCGTCGAGCGTCGGTACGCGGTTACACGACGCGGAGACCTCGACGTCGTGCCAGGAGAGCTCTGCGCCGTCGAAGCCGCCCAGGAGCTTGCAGGTCTCCGTCTCCATCTTCGTCTCCTCGCCGCCGATGTGGGGGAGGACGTTGTCGATGATCTCCATCGAGGTGACGCCGTCGTACCCAGCGCCGGAGACCGCCTGGAGCGTCGAGACCGTCACGGACTCGAGGCCGAACGCGTCGTCGAGGGCGGCCAGCGGCGGCACCATCGTGATCGTCGAGCAGTTCGGGTTCTTCAGGAGGGCGCCGTCCCAGCCGCGCTCGTCGCGCTGGACCTCGATCAGGTCGACGTGGTCGGCGTTGACCTCGGGGATGACGAGGGGCACGTCGTCGTCGAGCCGGCCGTTCGAGGAGTTCGAGGAGACCACGTAGCCCGCCTCGGCGAACGCGGGTTCGACCCGTTCGCCGACGCTGGACGGCAGCGAGGAGAAGAGCAGGTCGACGTCGTCGCCGACCGCCGACGGGTCGGTCTCGACGACCGTGACGTCGCCGACGCCGTCGGGGATCGGACCCGACGCCCGCCATTTCGCCGCCTCGGAGTAGGGCTTGCCCGCGCTCGACTCGCTGGCCGTGAGCGCCGCGATTTCGAAGTCGTCGTGCGGTGCGAGCTGCTGGATGAGGCGCTGTCCGACAGCGCCCGTTGCGCCGATGACGCCAACGCGTACTGACATTGGCCCGGTCTGGGGGGTGGGCAGCCAAAACGGTTTGGAAGTGATTTGCATGGTCGTCAGTGACGGACCAGATCGGATTGCCTCGATATCGGCAGACCGCGCTAACGCAGACCACCTGGAAGCCCCCTCCCGCTCGTCGCCGTACGCTCGCTGCGGTCCTCGGTCGCTGTCGCTCCCTGCGGTCCTTGCGTCGCCTACGGCGACGACCGGTCGGCCCCTTCCAATCCCACCCGATTGATTCCCTACAGAATCACTAAATCCCCGGTAGTCCACATCGGCGCGCGCTCGTGGAGGCCGTGAGCCCTCGTACGGGCGAACGGCCGGAGCGAGCAATCCGCGCGAGGGCCGAGCAGCACAGCGAGCAGTGCGACGTGAGGAGCGTCATCGTGAGCGAAGCGAACGATGGCTCGGAAGACGCAGCCCGCGCAGCGTAGCGAGCAGGACCGTCTTCCGGTGCAGAAGGCTGGGGAGGAATGAGGCAGTTTGGGTGGGCTTCGAAAGGGGCCGTACGGTCGAGGCGTCGTCGCGACGCAAGCACCGCAGGCCGAAGGGCGAGGAGCGTCGTTCGAAAGACGCAAAGCGTCTTTCGTGATCACGAGAGGGCTTCGCCCTCTCGGACGACAGCGAGCGAGGACGTTCGAGCGCTCGGGGGCTTTCGGAGCCCACTGCATCGATTGCAACCCCCCGAAATGGAGAAGCAGCCCACGGACTACCGGGAACGAACGACCGTCGAAAATCCAGAATCCCGATTCAGGCAGGCTGGGCGGCCTGCTTGCGCGCGATGTAGCCCGCGATCCGGTTGCGAACGCCCTTGGACTCGATGTTCGTCAGCTCGGTGACTGCCTCCTTGTTGTGCTCGAAATCCGTCGAGAGCGCCTCGGGGTAGCGCTCCATGAGGATCTCGCCCGTCTTCTTGACGTAGGCGGGTTTGATGGCCATACCGCCGGATACCGTCGTCTGCGTCTAAAAGGGTTCGATTCGCGGTCTGGGGGTCGAGGCTCGCAGACCCGGTGAACGCCGCTGCAGTTCGCGCGCGAAAAACAGCCGCCGGACTACCGGTACAGCGAAATCCAGAGCATCCCGAAACCGATGATGAAGGGCACCGTCTCCGCGATCGAGAAGAACAGCTCCAGCGACTCCACCTGGTCGCCCATCGACGTCATCGCGACGCCCATGCTGATGAAGGCGAAGCCGATGAATGCAGACTCGAGTCGCTTCCCGCCGTTCTCGCGGTAGGCCTGGAAGCTGATGATCGTCAGCCCCAGCGCGAGGGCGAACAGTGCGAGCCGTAGCATCATCAGGACTGCCTCCAGGACCTCGGTGTACGCCGCCATGCCCGTCCCGTGGGAGGGGAGGGTCTAAAACGCTCCCCTGTCGACGGCGAGAATCGCAGGAACGCAGTCGCTAGTCGACGGTCGATCGGTGCCCAGCTCGGACCCGTCACCGAGAGAGTTCGTCCCAGAGGCTCGAGAACCGATCGGGTATGTTCTCCTTGCGGTAGATGCGTACGTCGTACTCGTCGTCGCGCAGGCGAATGACGGTGCCGTCGAAGTTCGACTTGAACACGTCGTAGTGGTTCCCGTCGTCGGCGACGGCCGTCTCCGATGAGACGAGTTTGTGCTCTTTCAGCATCTCGATCCGTCGATAGACCGTGGGCAAGGAGAGGTCGCAGGCGTCCGCGACCTCGCTGGCGGGGCGTGGTTCCTCGCTGATCGCGGCCAGCACGTCCCGCGCGTGATCGTCCCCGATCGTATCGAGGATGTCCTCGATCGGCCGTTCGTCTCCCACGTCTCAACGCTTGGTTTCGCGTGGAGCATAACGGTTTCCCCCTGAAAGCGAGGCCGGCCCGCGTTACGACGGGCTCCGTAGCGGGCGTTCGATCGTTCGGCGACTTTCGATCCCCGACCCGAATCGTGGGATCCATCGTGACATCCACTCGCGTTTCGAACACTCACCTTTGATGTTTCGAACGCACCGGTGTACGATACGGTGCCACCCCGCTCAGGTACGGGGTTTTTTCCCGATTTGAAAACGCTCGTGTCCTGTTATAGTGGTAGCCTACTACGATCAAGTATGGCGACGACTGACAACTCGTTAAACGGGATGACCGAGCCCTGTGACGCTTGCGGGACTGACACGCTGCACGAAGTTTCCGTGCAGATCATGACGGAGGCCGAAGACTCCGATAACGCCCACTACTCCCGCGAGCCCTACCGGGTTCGGGAGTGCCAGCGCTGTGGCGAGCGGACGAGCCAGCGGATGAACAACGCGTAACGGCTGCTGCAGTAGTCGGGAGCTACCGCCGTCCGTCGCCTCACGCGAGTCCGCCTTCTCCTGGGAGAGGGGTGGCACGTCGGTGACGGTTGCCAGTTCACACGCCGCTTTGGCACCGTTTGGGGACGGTGTTCCGCTTCGTCCACTCACGAGTCGCAGCGATCCGTCCACTGCCCTCGTGAGACAGAGAGAGAGACCGCTCCGTTCGATTCACTCCCGAGTCACGACACGGTGCCGAGTCCTGGGCACCTGACTGACACGGAAAAAGCGACTCCACCTGCTCGACGAGGTCGTGTGGCTGCCAGCGCTACTCAGTCGCTGGCGTCGACCTCGTCCTTGATGTCCTGGACGATGTCGGGGTTCCGCAGCGTCGAGGTGTCGCCAAGCTCCTCGCCGTCGGCGATCTCCTCGAGCAGCCGACGCATGATCTTGCCCGACCGCGTCTTCGGGAGGTCGGGCGTGAAGACGATTCGCTCGGGCCGCGCGATCGGACCGATCGCGTCCTCGACGCGTTCGACGACACGCTCGCGCAGCGCATCGTCCTCGCTTTGCCCGTCCTCGGTGATGACGAAGGCGTAGACGGCCTCGCCCTTGACCTCGTGGGTGCCACCGACGACCGCGGCCTCGGCGACGCCCTCGACGTCGACGACGGCCGACTCGATCTCCATCGTCCCGAGGCGGTGACCGGAGACGTTGATCACGTCGTCGACCCGCCCGAGTACGGTGATGTAGCCGTCCTCGTCGATGGACGCGCCGTCCTCGGGGAAGTAGACCCACTCGTCGGTCTCCTCGTCGGAGTACTCGCGCCAGTACTCCTCGAGGAACCGCTCGTCGTTCTTGTAGAGCGTCCGGAGCATCCCCGGCCACGGATTGTTGACCGTGAGATAGCCGGCGTCACCGGGCTCGACTTCGTCGCCCTGATTGTCGACGATGCGGGCGTCGATGCCCGGCAGCGGCGGCCCCGCCGAGCCGGGTTTCATCTCGCCGATCCCGGGCAGCGTCGTCACCATCATCCCGCCCGTCTCGGTCTGCCACCAGGTGTCGACGACGGCGACGTCCTCGTGCCCGATGTGCTTGTAGTACCACTTCCAGGCGCGCGGATTGATCGGCTCGCCGACGGTGCCCAGCAGGCGGAGCGTCGAGAGGTCGTGCGAATCGGGGTACTGCTGGCCCCACTTCATGAACGCCCGGATGGCCGTGGGTGCGGTGTAGAACATGTCCACGCCGTACTTCTCGACCAGTTCCCAGAGCCGATCCTTCTCGGGGTAGTCCGGCGTCCCCTCGTACATCACCGTCGTCGTGCCGAGCGCGAGCGGGCCATAGACGATGTAGGAGTGGCCGGTGATCCAGCCGATGTCCGCGGCGCACCAGTAGGTGTCCTCCTGCTTGACGTCGAGCACGGACTGGGTCGTCCATGCGGCGTAGGAGAGATACCCTCCGGTCGTGTGCTTGACGCCCTTCGGCGTTCCCGTGGTACCCGAGGTGTACATGAGGAACAGCATGTCCTCGGCGTCGCGGGAGACCGGCGTGACGGAAGCGCCCTCGTGCTCGTCGACGAGTTCCTGGTAGTCGTGGGCGTTGTCGCCGAGGAAGTGCGTCAGTTCGTCGCCGAGACGGTCGACGACGATCACGGACTCGACGTCGTGATCGACCTGCTGGAGGCCCTCGTCGGCCTTCTCCTTGTGGTTCAGGGCCTCGCCACGGCGGTAGTACCCGTCGCAGGTGACGAGGTACTCGGACTCGGCGGCGTTCATCCGCTCGGCCAGGGCTTCGGCGGAGAAGCCCGCGAAGACGACGGAGTGTGGCGCGCCGATGCGGGCGCACGCCAGCATCGCGATCGGGAGCTGCGGCAGCATCGGGAGGTAAAGCGTGACGACGTCGTCCTCCTCGACGCCCTGCTCCCGGAGGGCGGCAGCGAAGGCCTCGACCTCGCGCTGGAGCTCCTGATAGGTGATCGTCCGCTCCTCGCCCAGTTCGCCCTCCCACTGGATCGCCGCACGATTCTTCTGGCCATTCTCGACGTGCCGATCGATGCAGTTGTAGGAGGCGTTGAGTTCGCCGCCGGTGAACCACTCGTAGAAGGGCTCGTCCGAGTCGTCGAGCACCTGGTCGTACTCCTCTTCCCAGGAGATCAGGTCCGCGGCGCGCTCCCAGCACTCCGGCCAGTTCTCCTCGAACTCGTCGTAGATGTCCGGGTCCGAGACGTTGGCCTGCTCGACGAACCACTCGGGTGGTTCGAAGGACTCCTGCTCCTCGAGCCGGGCCTCGAGCTCGGCCTCGGTGTCAGCGTCTGACATACACCGAAAATAATCGTACAACACCGGGTTAAGTGTTCTCATGCCGGAGACGGTCGCCCCCGCGCCATCATGTGAATTCGGGGGCGAGTGAATCTTTGAAGAGCCCGCTGGTCGGCGGAAACGACCCCGTAGCACGTTGCTACTGAAGTGAAGTCGTTCGATCCTCCTCGATCGCCGCGTCCGATCTACTCGGCGAGGTTCGTCACGGAGATCGTCTCCTCGAGTACGTCCGTCTGAAAATCCGCATCGTTGACGACGAGGTGGTCGCCAGTCGATCGAGCCGTCGCAGCGATCAGCAGGTCGCGGGGAGCCATCGGCTCGCCGTCGGCCAGCAGCGCATCCTGCAACCGAGCCGCCTCGATCGCGATGTCTTCGTTGAACTCCAGCGCGCGAACGCCGCCGAACTGCTGTCGTGCCGCCATCACGTCGGTGGTTCCGCTGCCGAGTACGCCTTCGAGGACTTCGAACACACAGATCGAGGACGTGAGATACGGCGTTCCGTGTGCCTCGACGCATTCGACGGTCCGCTCGACGCCGTCGAGCATGTCGATGATCGCGGAGGAGTCGAGAAACGTCATCGCCCGAAACTCTCACGTGACCGGTCGACCGCCTCCCGCGCCCTGTCCGCTGTTTCGTCGTCCCATGCACCGATCTCAATTGGCTCCGTTTCACCCGCCAGTCGGCGGAGCAACTCGTCGAACGTCTCGTCGTCACGCTTGAGCAGGTCGAGTTTCGCCTTGGTTTCCTCGGACACTCGGATGCTCGTGCTCATATGTATGCAGAGGGCATACATTCTGAAAGTCGTTTCGCCGAGCGGGACGAATCGGAACGAACGGGACGGATCGAAGCAGCCAGGGGTATTCAGGCCGGTCCGACTTCCCCCGCGTACTCCCCGTACACGTCCTCGAAGACCTGCATGATCTCGCCCATCGTCGCGTACTCCTTCACGGCGTCGACGATCGCCGGGATCGTGTTCTCGTCGTTCTCCGCGGCGTCGCGGACAGCGGCGAGCGCATCCTCGACGGCCTGCTCGTCGCGCTCGTCTTTGACGGACTCGATGCGATCCAACTGCGTCTCCCTCGCCTGCTCCTCGTCGACGTGGAGCGTGTCCGCGGCGGTCTCCTCTGCGATGGTGTACTTGTTGACCCCGACGACGACCTCCTCGCCGTCCTCGACGCGCTCCTGGTACTCGTAGGCCGAGTCCTGGATCTCGCGCTGGAAGTAGCCGTCCTCGATGCCGTCCAGGACGCCCTCGCGCATCGAACCGTTGCCCCGCTCGCGGATCGTCTCCATGTACGCCATCGCCTCGGATTCGACCTGATCGGTGAGCGCCTCGACCGCGAAGCTCCCGCCGAGGGGATCGATCGTGTCCGCGACGCCGGACTCCTCCGCGATGATCTGCTGGGTCCGCAGTGCGACGCGGACGGCCTTCTCGCTGGGCAGCGCGAGCGCCTCGTCGAAGCTGTTGGTGTGGAGGCTCTGCGTGCCGCCCATCACCGAGGCCAGTGCCTGGATCGTCACCCGGACGACGTTGTTCAGCGGCTGCTGGGCCGTCAGTGACTGCCCTGCGGTTTGCGTGTGGAACTTGAGCCGCCGGGAGTCCGCGGCGTCGGCGTCGTACCACTCGTCCATCTTCTCCGCCCAGATTCGCCGCGCGGCGCGGAACTTCGCGACCTCCTCGAGGAGGGAGTTGTGGCAGTTGAAGAAGAAGGACAGGCGCGGCGCGAACTCGTCGACGTCGAGCCCGCGCTCCATCGCGTCCTCGACGTAGGCGAAGCCGTCGGCGAGGGTGAAGGCCAGCTCCTCGACCGCCGTCGACCCTGCCTCGCGGATGTGGTAGCCCGAGATCGAGACGGGGTGGAACTTCGGCGTCTCCTCGGTCGCGAACTCGATCACGTCCGTGACCAGTTTCAGGGACGGCTCCGGGGGCACGACCCACTCCTTCTGCGCGATGAACTCTTTGAACATGTCGTTCTGGAGGGTGCCGCGGACCTGCTCGCGCGGCACGCCCTGCACGTCGGCGAGCGCGACGTACATCGCGTAGATCACCGGCGCGGAGGGGTTGATGGTAAAGGACGTCGATACCTCTCCGAGGTCGATGCCGTCGAACAGCACCTCCATGTCCCGGAGCGAGTCGACGGCGACGCCTTCCTTGCCGACCTCGCCGAGCGCCATCGGGTCGTCGGAGTCGATCCCCATCAGCGACGGCATGTCGAACGCCGTGGAGAGACCCGTCTGCCCCTCGTCGATCAGGTAGTGGAAGCGCTCGTTGGTCTCCTCGGCCGTCCCGAAGCCAGCGAACTGGCGCATCGTCCACGTGCGCCCACGGTGCATCGTCGGGTACGGCCCGCGGGTGTAGGGCGGTTCGCCGGGGAAGCCGAGGTCGTCCTCGTAGTCCAGATCCTCGAGGTCCGTCGGGTCGTACAGCCGATCGACCTCGAGGTTCGACACCGTGGCGAAGCGGTCCTTGCGCTCGCCGTGCCGGTCGAGGACCGGTTGGAGCGTGTTCGATTCCCACGCCTCGCGGGACTCCCGAAGAGACCGCAGTTCCTCATCATCGAACATGGTCGAAACGTTCGTCGGCGTCGTCCTAAGGGTTCGGGTGTGCCGGCAGCTCGAGGACGTACCTGCGGTAGGACGAACAGAAACGTATCAGGCCGGGTACTGCTATGCGATCGCACGAACGCCGGAGTCGCACGCCGTCGGTTCGTCAGTTGTTTCGCGGTGAACGGGCCTCCCGGACGTCGCTGCCGTCCCGGATCTTGTCCTCGCACTCCGGACAGACGCGGGGTTCGTCGACGCCGCGGGGCGTGAACACTCGCGCGTAGGCCTCGGTGACGAACGAACCGCAGTTCTGACATTCCGGCATTCGTATCTCCCATCCTTTGCAAGGAAATATCGTACCATAGTCCTTCCGGAACAGATGATTTCGTTGACAGAAATGGGCACCGATATCGCCGCCGTCGCGGTAATCGCCAGTAGCGATCTACTCGCCTGGCTGCCAGCCACACACCGTACAGTTCGTCGCGTCTACGTCGTGGATTCCACTGCACTCCGGACACCGCTTCTTGTTGTACTCGGTCTCCCACGTCGTCTGTTCGTGACCGCGGGACGCGAGGAATTCGTCGAACATGTCGTCGCCCGAACTGCCGGGTGCAGACGCCATACGTGGTATGCTATGGCGTGGCGCAGAGATAAAGGCTGGGGTCGGGGCGGTTTGCGCGGTCGCGACGGAGCACGCTCACCGACGACGAACCAAGCAGAATTCCCCCACGATCGAGCAGAACGCCGTCCACAACTGGGAGCAGAAAAGCGACGGGGTAACGGGATACGAATCGGACGAGAAACGAGCGCAGAACGCGGAACTGCGTCGGGCTTGACGGTTACTCGCCGGCCGCGAGGTAGCCTTTCTTGCACTCCGGGCAGATGTCGCCCTCGCGGAGGGAGCCGTCGCGGCTCGGGTCGCGGTAGCCACACGCCGGGCAGTAGAGTTCGGTGCCCCCGGTCGAGGGGGCGCTCGGCGAACTGGTCTCGCGAGCGCGCTCGAAGTCCACGCCCTCGTCGGCCGGCGGGCGCTCGGTCGCTGGTTCGTCGTCCAGGATCTCTGCAGCGTCCGCCGAGGCCTCCGCGTCGCCGGACCCGTCGCCCGGCGGCTCGGCGTCGGCGGAACCGGGATACTCGACGTCCGCTGCAGGCTCGTCGTCCGGCGTCGCGGCGTCGAACCCCTCGTCCGCCTCATCGTCGCTGTCGGGCCAGGGAGCGGGGCCGCCGTTGGCGTCCTCGTCGGCAGCGGCGGGATCGGCCTCCGCGCTGGCGTGGTCCTCCTCGGCGTCGGGCCACTCGCCGTACTCGCGCTCTGCCGGCTCCTCGTCGGGTTCGTCATCGAGGATGACGCCGTCGTCGGTCTCGGGGTCCTGCTCCGGTCCCGCTTCCGACGCGTCGGCTGCGCCTGCTTCGCCGCCCTCCGGGCCGGCGTCGACAGCCGCTTCCTCCACGGATTCCTCGGCCACCGTATCGTCGACCCCCGGCTCGGTGGGGCGCGGCTCGCTCGTCGGCGCCGCGTCCGCGTCGCTCGGCGTCGCGACCTCGCTGCCGGCGCTCTCGACCGCCGTCACCTCTTTGTTCTCGCTGACGACCGAGCGGTCCCCACACCGACTGCAGGTCTTGACCTCTCGAATCGTCACGACCGCTTCGTCGCCGCGTTCCTCGCGCTCGCGCTCGATCTCCGCCTCGCCGTACGCGTGCCCGAGCAACGTGCACCTGACGCCCATAGCCGGCGGGTACCCGAGGCTCGGGCTTAAGGATACTGCTTGGACGAGTGGGGATCGCACGGCGGCGTGGCCCCGATCTGGAACGGGTCGTGGAGTGATCCGGCAGGCATCCCGGCGCGACTCGGCAACCTACTGGATCGCGTCGGGGTGCCGAGGCGATTCGGCAGCCCCTGATGCGGTTCGGCCGAGATCGACCCCACACTCGCGTCGGTTCGCGCCACGGGTTTATGGCCGATGCCGCGGCGACCCGGCGGCGTGCTCCGACGAGACCTGCTCGCGACGCTGTTAGCACTGCTCCCCGCGTCGGCCGCTCGTTCGGCGTTCGAGGGGATCCAGAACCTCGCGCTCGAGGACGATTCGGACGGCGAGGGCGACGGCCGATCGCGCTCTGACGACTCTGGAGACTCCCGGCGCGACGACGCACCGGGAACCGCGGTCGTCGATCGCATCGAAGACGACACAGCCGTGGTGCTGTTCGAGGACGGCCGCGGACAGGAGACCGTCTCGACGGCCGTCCTCCCCGCCGCCGCACGGGAGGAGGGAGTCGTGTTGCGGGTGCCCCGCGGCGATTCGCTCGCGCTCGCGACGGTCGACCGGACGGCGACAGCGGCGCGACGCCGGAACGCGAGCGACCGCTTCGACGACCTCGCGAAACCGGGGCCCGAATCGGGGATGGCCACGAACGCGACCGGACCCTGACCGCGGTCCTCGGCGTCGAACGGCCGGCGCGCACTCACTCGCCGAACGCCGACAGCGTCGCGTCGCGATCGTGCTGGAGGTGCGAGCGGATCCGACCCTCGTTCCAGCCCAGCGGCGCGACCAGGCTCTCGCAGGCCCGGAGCAGTCGGTCGGCGTAGAACTCGGCGTCGTAGCTCGCTGGATCGTCGGTCGCTGCGCCTCCGGTGGTTGCGGGGGCACCGGTGGTTGCGGACCCCGCTCCGGCGTGCTCGTCGAGTTCGAACGCCAGCCGCACCCGCTCGGGTCCCGACAGCGCGTCGTCGACCACGACGTACTCGACGTCCTGCCCGGGCGATCGCGGGACGCCGACGGCTGCGGCGCGCTGGAGTGCCGCCTTCGCCCGCGTGGCCTGCTCGTAGTCGCCCGCCGCCTTCGAGACGCGCTGGGTGATCGCGAGGTCGGCCGAATCGACCGTACCCGAGCGAAGCCGCCGCAGGTGTCGTTCGAGGCGGTCGCACACTGGTTCGGGCGCACGCTCGCGGTCGAACGTCTCGAGGAGGTCCCGCTGAGCGTCGGCGACGAACTGACAGGTCGAGCGCTGGCGGGCCTCGATCCCGCGGAGTTTGAACGGGTCGTCGCTGGGCGACTCGTCGTCTCCAGCTGCGTCGAGTTCCGCGTCGGCCCAGCGGCCGAAGTAGCGCATCAGCGCCGCGCCGCTGGCGCGCTTGCGCGGGCAGAAGGCGACCCAGTCGAACTCGCCCTCGTACTCGAGTTCGATCCGGACCGCCTCGGTGATCTCTGTGGCGACCTCGCGGATCGGGCGCTGCTCGCGATCGGGCGCTGCGGTGACCCAGACGCTGTCGACGATGCCGTGGACGATGCGCCAGCCGGCGTCCTCCAGCATCGCCTTCGCGGTGAGCATGATCTCGCGGGCGTGGGCGTTGATCGCCTCGTGGACCTCGATGCGGCCGAACTTCGCGTGGCGGTAGCCCTGATAGCCGAAACAGGAGACGAGCACCCACTTGATCGCCTCGACGACGGCCTCGTCGGCGGCGGTGTCCTCGGTCGGTCCCGCGTCGCGAACCACCGCCTTGCGCTCCTGGCGCTCCTCGATGAGCGGTTCGAGCACCTCCGCGAGGAAGGCGTCGCCGTCGGGGCAGACGCTGTAGTCCAGTTCCGGCACCCGGAGGTCGGGATCGAGCGGCTCGGCGGATGCGTCGACGGCGGACACGTCGCTGGCGTCGTGGCAGTCACAGCAGACGGTGTCCGGCGAGACCCGGTACTCGCAGATGACGTTCGGGTACAGCGACGCGAAGTCGAGTTCGTGGACGTGCTCGTGAAGGCCGGGGTCGGGCTGAAAGGTGAACCCACCGCGGTCGGCGGCGTGGAGCGTGTCGAGGGGTTTCCAGCCCTCGGTCTGGCGCTTCTGCCACGGAGCGGGCACCCCATCGCGGCGGCCGGGAACCCGATCCACGACGCGCTCGCCGTCCCACTGCCGCGCGGCCCGGATCTCGATCGCCGTGAGCACGCCGCCGATGGAGTCCTTCGCGATCTCCTGGAGCGGCTTGCCCGCCCGTTCGACGAAGTACAGCAGTCCGGCGAGCGCGGAGTGACCCAGCAGGAAACTGTTCGAGCGGTTCACCAGCGCCCGCCCGGGGACGTCGTAGCGCGCCGGCGAGTAACCGACCTGGCCGTAGCTGACGAACGTGCTCTCGCCGGCGATCCGACTGAAACCGGGGCGGCGGCCGAGGTCCACGTCGGCGTCGGCGAGGAGCGGGACGATCTCGCCGGAAGAGAGCAGGAGGACGTCCGGGTCCCGGGCGTCGAGGACGGATTCGACGGCGTCGGCGACGGCGGCTTCGGCGGCCGCCGATCCCGCCCCGGTGCCGTCCGGCGTTGCGGGTTCTCCGTCGATTTCCAGCGGCCGGACGTCCCCGTTGGCGACCGCTGGCTCGGGCAGCGCGAGGTCGAGCGTCACCAGGTCTCGATCCGGCGTCGGGTCCAGCCCGCGATCGAGCACGTACCGGAACCCCGGATCGAGATCCACGTCGTACAGCTGGAAGGTACCGGGCAGGAACTGCTCGTGCTCGCGACGGCGGAGCTCGCGGGCGACCTGACGCACCTCGTCGAGGCGGTCGAGGCGGAGCTCGCACATCGGCGATCGCTCGTCGGCCCGGAGCGACCGGTAGCGCTCGACGCGCTCCACGGCCGCGACCTTCGGATCGTCGGCGAGCGCGTCGGCGAGCCACTCGAGCGCGCCGGTCCGGTCGTCCCGCGCCGCGACGTAGATCGCCGGCTGGTAGTCCGGATCGGCGGTGGGCGTCGCGCCGCCGTCGGGGTCGAGCTCCCAGCGGACCGGCGTGCCGTCGTCGCGGACGTCGATCGTGAACGCCACGGCTCAGGCGGAGGGCTCGGGGTCGGCAGCGACCGATTCGCCCGCCAGCTCGGCCACCCGCTCGTGCAGGGCGTCGACGTCGGCCGCAAGCCGCTCGACCTCCGCCTCGCGGTCGGCGAGTTTCTCTTCCAGGGCGGCAATCTCCTCCTCCCGGGCCGCGGTCGCCTGTTCCTGGGCGAGCAGGACGGCGAAGACGAATCCGCGCCAGGGGTCGGCAGGGTTCTGCTGGGTCGCGGCCTCGGCATGGCCGCGGGCGTGCTCGAACAGGCGATCGAACGCGGGCTGGTGGCGCCGGCGGAGCGACCGGCGAAACGGCATCCACTCGCGTTCGAGCGCGTCGAGTCGATCGCGGGTCGTCGCTCTCGTCCGGCCCATCTCAGATCCCCACCAGCGTGGTGTCCGCGGCGGGCGCCGAGCGCGCGGATGTCGCCGTGCCGAGCAGATCCACCCAGTAGGCGATCGTGGTCTGGAAGCCGCCCGCGGACCAGTAGACGTCCGTCTGGAAGTCTGGGCCCTCGACGCGGAGCCCGGCGCTGGTCCGGGTGGCGGTGAGGACGCGGTCCGCGGCGGCGCGGGCGCGGTCGGCGTAGGTCGACCCGGGAGCGGTGACGAGCACCGGCACGTCGAGGGCGGCCGCGACCCGCTCGAGCAGCGAGCAGACGACCTCGATCATCGCGTCCGCCTCGTACTCGGGCACGTCGTCCTCCGCGTAGAGCGCGCCGAGGTTCGGCGCGACGACGAGCGAGGCGTCGGGGTCGATCCGTCCGAGCAGTCCGCGGACGAGTTCGTAGTGCTGGTAGCCCGTGAACGCGCGAGCGACCCGGATCGATCGGGCGGCGCTGCCCGGTGCGTGCTCGCGGATCGTCGCGGGCGAGGCGGCGTTGCGCGCGTCGAGCCAGTACGCCGGCGCGCCGGGCTCGTCGGCGAGGTGGCGGCCGACGATCCGGTAGAGCGCCGTCGGGGCGTCGTCCGTTTCGAGGAGCGTCACCCCGGCATCGAGCGATGGGAGCTGTCGGTCCATGGTCGAACAGTGGGGCGCCACGGGGGTAATGCGGTCCCTGATAAGCACGGTGAAAGTGAAGCTGGGCAGGGACGACGCGAACCGGCGCCGTGGCGTGCCCGGGCGAACCGTTTTGGACTCCGCTGGCGAGGGAGGGTATATGACCGAGGGCATCTCGCTCGATGGCCGCACGCTCGTCGGCGTCGCGAACGACGA
The DNA here is from genome assembly GCF_000403645.1 of Salinarchaeum sp. Harcht-Bsk1. Lineage (NCBI taxonomy): Archaea > Methanobacteriati > Methanobacteriota > Halobacteria > Halobacteriales > Natronoarchaeaceae > Salinarchaeum > Salinarchaeum sp. Harcht-Bsk1. The sequence goes on along the minus strand of NC_021313.1, from coordinate 2,268,153 downwards.
CGCCGGCGAGGTCAGCGATGAGACTACATTCACCGTCGAGCAGACCGGCGACCGAATCAGCGCGCGCTACGCCGGCGGGTCGATCGTCGAGGGACACCTGCTCGGGACGATCGACGACGGCGAGTGGGACGTCCGCTACGTCCAGTTACACGAAAACGGCGAGACGGCGACGGGCCACTCCGTCGGCGAGATTTCGGTGCTGGAGGACGGTCGCGTGCGGATCGACGACGAGTGGGAGTGGGATCGAAGGACGGCGAAGGTGAATCCGTGCTCGAAGAAATCGGGGAGTGATCTGTCGGCGGAAATTCGGCGGAGGTGCGGTGGCGCGCGAAGCTGCGCGGCGAAGCCGCGCCGCCGCGCGAGGGACGAGCAGCGCAACGAGCGAAGCGACGTGAGCAGCGCAGGAGGTTGGGGAGGATTGAGGTGCTGTTGCGGGGCGGGACTTCGAAAGGGGCCGTGCGGTCGGCGGTCCCCGGGCGAAGGTGAGCCGAGCGGAGCGAGGCGAACGAACAAGCACCGGAGGCCGAAGGCCGAGGAGCGCAGCGAGCCCCGGGTCACCGAGCGCTCGGGGGCTTTCGGAGAACACGATGCAGAAACGAACACCCACAAACGCTTACCCCGATCCAGTGTCCACGTACGAGCATGAATGCGAAATCCATACTCCAGTCACGCGCACTCGGCAGCGTCGCGGTCGGCCTCGCCACGCTCCTCGCCGCCGTCGGCGTCCAGCAGGCCGCGAGCCAGGCGAGCGAGACGATGGTCCTCGCGCCGCTACTGATCGCGGTCGCGTTCGCAGGAATCGCGCTCCTCGCGGGCCGAGCGTCCTCGGGCGGCCGCAGAACGCCCTACTGGTAACGAGCAAAAACCCAACCGCGAACGAATCCGAGCCGACCGAACCACCCTACCGACTCCGCCGGCCCTTCGTCTGCCGATAGTCCGTCGCCATCAGCGCCGAGAAGTCGTGCACGAAGTCGTCGGCCTGCTCGTCGGTCATCGTCGCGGGATCGACCATCGGCACGAGTTCGAAGCCCCGCCCCCGGAGGCGCTCGCCGTGGGCGTCGGGAAGCGAGACGTCGTCGGGATCCGTCGTCGTGTAGTCCTCGACGAGCCATTCCAGCGCGCGCTCGCCGACGGGCACGAGGATCTCGGGGTTGATCATCCGGATCTCGGCGTTGAGGAACGGCTCGCAGTTCGTGATCTCCTCGTCGGTCGGCGGGCGTTCGGGGTGCCGGCAGCGCGTGAGATTCGTCAGGTAGACGTTCGCGAGTTCCGGCTCGGTGGAATCGACGGGTGACCCGCAGAGGCCGCAGCGGCGGAGGATCCCCAGCAGGCGCTCGCCCGCGGGGCCGTTGGTGAAGGGGACGCCGGACTCGTCGGCGCCGGCGTCGGGGCGCTCGCCGACGAACAGGAAGTCGCCGCCGACGTCGCCGTAGCCGTGGACGACCTGCGAGCGCGGCTCGACGAGGCCGGGGCAGTTCTCGCAGTCCTCGTCCATGCCGAAGGGGTTGGAGAGATCCTCCTGATTCGCGTCCACGTTCGAATTGTTGATTCGGGACAGCAAAAGGACCGGGATTGAATTCGAATGGACGTGACAGCGGAGTCCGCCAACGAGACCGCGGAAACGCGACGACAGCGAACCGCTTGGAAGCCCTCTCCCGCTCGCGGATTCTAACTCGCTGTCGTCCGAGAGATCGAAGATCTCTCGTGATCACGAAAGAGCTCCGCTCTTTCGAACGACGCTCCTCACTCGGTCGCTTCGCTCCCTCCCTGCGGTGCTTGCGTCGTTACAATCCGCGAGCGGTCGGCCCCTTCCAGACCCACCCGACGGTGGATCGTCACATCGAGCTACGTCGCGGTGGCGTGTGCAATCCCACGAAACCCCGGTGGAACGCGAACGCTCGCGGTACCCGGCGGCTCAGCGGGGCCACTCCATCCCGGTGGGCGAGGTCGGCGGTTCGAGGGGGCTCGCGGGCAGCGGGCCGTCGTAGTTCGGATCGTTGTAGCCGCGCGGTGCGACGTCGTTCGGGGCGTCGGGGCAGACCAGGGAGGCGAGCGCGTGGAGGTGCTCCCGGCCGGCGCCGAGTTCGAACTGGCCGCCGAAGTAGACGGCCTTGTCCTCACGGTCGGCGTGCTCGATCGCTTCGAGCAGGGACTCGATGGAGCCGAATCGTGAGGGTTTGAGATTGAGGCAGCCGGTCTCGGGGAGGTCCTCGAGGTCGGTCACGTCGTGGAACGGCGCGTCCCAGGAGAGACGGTCCCACTCGCCGTCGAGGATCGGCTCGGTCTCGGGCGTCACTGCCGGGTCCTCGACGATCGCCTCGGGGAAGCCGTCGAGAATGCGGCGGTAGAGGTCGGGGTCGGCAGGGCTGTCGACGTCGGTGCCCTCGTAGTGTCCCTTGAGGTCGGTGATCCGGACGGCGTCGGTGTCCGCGAGCGTGCGGACGAGGTCGTCGTCCCACTCGACCGTCGGATCGAGCTTGAACTCCCGGCTCGGATCGTCGGCGAGCAGCGACTCGACGCGATCGGCGGTCGGCGGCTCCCCGAGTCGCGTGCTGATCACGAACCGGACGGGATCGTAGCTGGCGTCGAGCGCCGAGGCGAGCGTCTCGCCGGCCTGCTTGAGTGCGAGGTCGAGCGCCGCGCTCTCGAATCCCCAGCGGCGGTAGTGTCTGAAGGACTCCCGCTCGGGCTCGTCGTCGGGGAAGAGGTCGAGGTCGCCGACGATCTCGGAGAACGTGTCGAGGTCGTACTCGCCCTCCATCGGCGGCGGACCGGTCTCCTGCAGTGATTCGTGGTGGCTGGTCTCGTAGGTGACGTCCTCGCCGACGCCGGTGTGGCCCTTGCCAGAGAGGTGGATCTCCGTCGAGACGCGGGTGAAGTCGGAGGTTGTCTCGCCCTCGAGCCGTCGGAGTTCGCAGTTCGTGATCGCGAGCGGGAGGTCGGCAAGCGCCTCGTAGCCGTTCATGGCCGTTCGTAGCCACCGGGGGCACCTAACCGTTGGTGCAGCGGTAGTGAGGCGGGCCAGGAGGCGTCGATGCGCGCGAGGGTTTGGGGCCCACGAGCACCGGCAGCGGGGCTCCAGCACCGGGCGATTCGAGACGAATTCTAGAACGATTTCGAACGGAGTTCGGTCGGACCTTGAAAATCGCTTATCCCCGAATCCGTTGCAGCCCCGATCGCAATGACGCGACACAGCGTGCTGGTCGGACTGGTGGTACTGTGTACGATCGCGATCCCGCTCACTGGCGGGGCGCTGGCAGCCGGAACCGACGCCGGCGGCCCGTCGATCGCGAGCGTCCAGGACGATAGCATGGGCAACGACTCGATGGAAAACGACTCCATGCAGAACGATTCGATGGACGACGGCGGGACGAACGACGCAATGGACGGCGCCGACTCGATGGACAGCGATTCGATGGACAGTGACGACTCGATGGACGGCGACAGTGGCATGAACGAGGAGGACGGAATGGACGAAGACAGCATGGACGACTCCGGGGGATCGGACGACGGACTGTCGACCCTCCAGCTCGGGGCGCTCGCCGTGGGCGGGCTCGCCGTCCTGGGCGGCGTCGGGATCTACGTCACGAGAGGGTAGATGCGCGAGACACTGCAGCCAAAGCGCACGGCGCTGTTCGCCACGGTCGCGGGACTCGCCGGGCTCGCGGTCGGCTACGCCAGCGGCGGCTGGACGCGGGACTACTACGCGGTCGTGATCTCTGACTGGGTCACGGAGCAGACCCCGGCGGCGATGATGAACTGGGCGATCCAGGAGCTCGGCTCGACGGCCGAGACGCTCCAGGTGCTCTCCGCCATCGGGCTCGCGTTCGCCGTCCTCGCCGCCATCGCCGCGGTCGGCCTCGTCGTCGGCTACTGGCACGCCGACGCGTTCCTCACCGGCGCCGCCCTCTCGACCCTGCTCGCCGGCGCGCTCGCGTTCGTCCTGACCGGCGACCTCCTCCAGACCGTTCTCGTCGCCGTCGGCGTCGGACTCCCCGTCGCCGTCGGCGAGTACGGCGGCACCGCGCTAGGCAAACCGCGGCCGGTGGATCCCGAGCGCCGGGAGGTCGTCGGCGTCCTGGGCGCGCTGCTGGGCATCGGCGTGATCTCGAAGGTCCTCGGCGACTTCCTGACGAGCGAGGCGTTCCAGATCGACGCCGAGCCACTCGCGGACGCCGAGTCGTTGCGCGAGCGGGTCGAGACGGCGCAGACGACGAGCCTCGGCATCGAGGGCGTCCAGCCGCCGATCAGCGAGATCGGTGACTTCTACAACGTCTCGAAGAACGCCGCGCCGGAGATCGTCCAGGAGTCGAACTGGCGGCTCCGGGTCACCGGCGAGGTCGACGAGGAGATCGAACTGAACTACCGCGAACTCCGCGAACACGAGTCCGAAGACCGGTTCATCGCGCTACGCTGCATCGGCGACTCGCTCAACGGCGATCTGCTCGACACAGCGCTCTGGACGGGCATCCCGCTCGCGGCCCTCTTCGAGGAGGCCGGCCTCCAGGCGAGCCACGTCGAGATGCACGCCGCCGACGGCTACGTCGCGAGCGTCCCCCGCGAGACGCTGGAGAACGGCTTCCTCGCGTACGGCATGAACGGCGATCTCCTGCCGCGCGAACACGGCTTCCCGGCCCGGATCCACCTCCCCGGCACGTGGGGCGAACTCAACGTCAAGTGGATCGAGGAACTCCACGCCACGAACGACCCCGTCGAGGGGTTCTACGAGGAGCGCGGCTGGAACGGCCACGCTCGCGTCCCCGCCGTCGCAAAGATCTGGACCCAGCCGACGAACGAACTCGAGGACGGCCGCCAGGAGGTCGGTGGCCACGCGTACGCTGGCGATCGCGGCGTCGAGACCGTCGAGGTGTCCGTCGACGGCGGCGAGACCTGGAACGAAGCAGAACTCGCGGAGCCGCTCCCCGGCGAGGACGTCACGCGCCAGTGGCGCTATCGTTACCGGAAAGAGGAGGAGCACGAGGTCGTCGCGCGCGTGATCGACGGCGAGGGGGATCTCCAACCCCAGGAGCGTAGCGACGCCTTCCCCGCCGGACCGAGCGGCTGGGTGTCGAAGACGGTGATACCGTGAGAAACGCGGGGGTAGCGCCCCGCCGTGGCGGCTCCCGAAAGGCGACCGACGCGGACCGGCGGTGGTCCGCGGCGGCGTCACCCAGACCCCCTGTACCTATCACCCCCGACCGTGAACGCCCGAGGCGAGACGTGTATGGAGCAGGCGCTGTGGTACCTGTTCGTCGGCACCCGCGGGGGCTCGACGCGCGTGGCGATCGTCCGCGCGATCGACGAACGGCCACGCAACGCCAATCGGCTCGCGGAGGCGATCGAGATGGACTACAACACCGTCAGGCACCACCTCGAGAAGCTCGAGGAGCACGACGTCGTCGAGCAGGGGCAGGAGGGCTACGGCGCGCTCTACTTCCTGACCGATCGCTTCGATGCCCACCGCGAGGAGTTCCACGAGATCGTCCGAGACGAGGTGGGTGAGTAACCATGGTCGATGCACTCCACGTCGCCACGGCCGTCTCGGCGCTGAACATCGCGATCCTGATCGCGCTCACCGCGGTCTGGATCAGGAACTACCGGGAGTTCCGCACGCCGCTGGTGCTCGCGCTCGTCGTCTTCGGGCTCGTCCTGCTCGCCGAGAACGGCGTGGCGATCTACTTCTTCTTCAGCATGAAGATGCTCTACGCCGCGGACGCCACGGTGCAATCCGCGGTGGCGGTGCTCCGGGGAATGCAGTTCGTCGCGCTCGCCTTCCTGGCGTGGGCGACGTTGCAGTAATCGGCCGCCGGTCCCCGCTCACTCGGCGGAATCGCCGCCGATCTCCGGGGACTCCGGTGCGTGCCCGTCTGCCTCGGCCTCCGCCGCGTCGGCTTCGGCTGCCGCCTCCGCCTTCGCGCGATTCGAGACGTCCCGTCGGCGGACGATCCCGACGTTGTTCGCGACCTTCCGCGTGATCTCCTGGAACGCCTCGGCGGCCTCGCCTTCCTCGTCGAGGACGATCGGCCGCCCGTCGTCGCCGCCCTCCCGGACCGCGGGATCGAGCGGCACGGAGCCGAGGAACGGCATCTCGTGGACGTCCGCGAACTGCTGACCGCCACCGGCGTCGAAGATGTCGTGCTCGCCGCCGCAGTCCGGGCAGACGAACGTGGACATGTTCTCCGCGATGCCGAGGACCGGCGTCTCGTGCTTGCCGAACATCTCCAGCCCCTTCCGGGCGTCGTCGAGCGCGACGTCCTGGGGCGTCGTCACGATCACCGACCCCGTGACGGGGACGGACTGGAGGAGGGTGAGCTGCGTGTCGCCGGTGCCCGGCGGCAGGTCGACGACCATGTAGTCGAGGTAGCCCCACTCGACGTCCTCCCAGAGCTGTGTCAGAACCTTGTGGACCATCGGACCCCGCCAGATGACGGGGTCGTCCTCCCCGACGAGGTAGGCCATGCTCATCAGCTTCACCCCGTACTGCTCGGGTGGGATCAGCGTCTCGTCGTGGGTCGCCCGCGGCGGCTCGTCGGCCTCGACCATCCGCGGCACGTTCGGCCCGTAGACGTCCGCGTCGAAGAGGCCGACCTGCGCGCCCATTTCCGCGAGCCCCGCGGCAAGGTTGACCGCGACGGTGGACTTCCCGACGCCGCCCTTGCCCGACGCGACCGCGATGACGTTCTCGACGCCCGGCAGGATCCCCTCTTGGGAGCCCCCGTCGTCGAGGTCGATGTCGGCGTCGAGTTCGACGGTCAGGTCCGTGTCCGCGAGCGCCTCGCGAACCTTCGCCGCCATCGCCGTCTCCGTCGGTGAGTACGGTGCGCCCAGCGCCAGCGAGATGTGCGCCGTGTCGCCCCCGACTTCGACGTCGTTGACCAGTCCGAGCGAGACGATGTCGTCACCGAGATCCGGGTCCTCGACGGTCGCGAGCCGCTCCCGCACCGCTTCCTCGTTCATGCTCGCTCGTAGGTGACGAGGCGGCGATAAGACTTGTCGTCTGGCCAGGGAAGCGGGCTGGTGGTCACACGAACGGTGCGGAGAGTGCCGTACACGCAAATCCGGACGCCAAACACGCACTTCCTCGCCTGGGGAATCAGTACACGACGTACAGCAGCAGGTAGACCACGACGCCGAGCGAGAAGGAGATCAGCCACAGCGACGCGGCGATCCGGCCGTACTTGGCGTGGGGACTCTGCCGAATCTCCGGCACCGTTCGCGTCGCCCCGAGCAGCCCGACGAACCACAGCAACGGGACGCAGACCATCGCCAGCAGGATGTGGATCGCCAGCAGCGGGAGGTAGACGTACAGGTAGACGGCGTCAGGGCCGGGGAAGCCGTGTGGCCCGAGCAGGGAGACGCGATAGAGGTAGAGGACCAGGAACGCCGCGAACAGGCCGGCGCTGGACACCATCAGCTTCCGGTGGCGATCCACCCGCCCGTTCCGGATTGCGCGCCAGCCCAGCGAGATCGTCGCGATGGCGAGCAGGCTGATCGCGGCGTTGACGTGTGGAATCGTGTCGAGGACGGCGTCGGGCGCGTCGGGGAGCAGCGCCGTCGGAATGCGCTGGCCCGCGGCGGCGAAGACGAGCGCGAGCGAGACGGTGCCGAGGACGGCCGTCGCCGCACGAACCCGGTCGCGGAGATACGCTCGCAACATTACCCGAGCGTTGCGACGCGATCGCCATGTGGCTGCCGATCCCGGTCGTCGACGCGAGCTCACAGCGGCCCGTGGAGGCCGCCCGCTTCCCGCGCTGCTCGTCCGCGCCGCTCGTCCATGCCGCTCAGAGGTACGCGGCGTCCCAGCGGGTGGGCTTGCGGGTGTTGCCACACGCGCTGCACTCGACGCGTCCCATCGAGTCCATCGCGGTCGCGAGGGTATCGCAGTGGCCACACTGGAACCCGTAGCGCTCGGTCTTGTCGGCGTCGGCGAAGACGGTGAAGAAGGGACCGAGGGAGCCGCGGCTGGCGTCCTCGAGATCGACGTAGACCTCGCGACCGTCGTCCTCGAGGACGGTCACGCGCTCGCGGCCCTCGCCGTGGTAGACGTGCTCGGTGTAGGGCGTGCCGTCGATCTCGACCTCGCGTTCGCCGACGCGCTCGAAGCCGAGTTCGCGATAGAATGCGTTGCCGTCGGCGTTGTTCGAGAGGACGAGCCCGCGGACGTGGTCGGCGCCGGCGTCGGCGAGCCAGTCGGTGGCGGCCTCGAAGAGTCGACGGCCGATGCCCTCGCCGCGGTAGTCGGGATGGACGTGGAGCCAGAGCACGTCGCCCGTGCCGGTCTCCGGGACGTAGGCCGCGTCGACGACGCCCACGATCGCGTCGTCGCGTTCGGCCACGAACACGGCCCGGTCGCCGTCGTCGCGCTTCTCCGCGAGCGCGTCCGTCCCGAACCACTCCCCGACGGCGGCCGTGATCGTTCCCGGCCCGAGCGAGTACGAGGAGAGCATCGATCGCTCCACGAGTTCCCGGACGGGGTCGCCATCCGCGGGTGATGCCTGGCGTACGTGCATGCCCTAAGGGTACGCCGAGTACCGGCAAAAAGGCAGGTGTCCGTGCGAATTGTTGCACGAACGTAAACCGGCGGCAGACGAACGGGAAGCGGTGGAAGGGAGCGGCTACGCCGAACGATCGGCGAGCGACACGTCGAGTTCACCGCGTGGAGCGCGAACGAAACCCACTTTGTCCGTCCGCTCCGTTCGTGTGATTGTATGCCACATCTCGATCGCCTGCGCCAGCCGGAGTACACTGGCGAGAACCGGTGTATGGCGTGCACCTACGTCAACGTCCTCCTGACGGTCTGTTTCACCGCGTTGCTCGTCGCGGTGGCGGCGCAGCTGCTCGGCCCAACGCCGGCCCTCGGCGTGGGTGCGGTGTTCGCAGTGCTCGCCGCGGGGAGCATCTGGCTCCGGGGGTACCTCGTCCCGAAGACGCCGACGCTGACGAAGCAGTACCTGCCGAAGTCCGTCCTCGAGAAGTTCGGCAAGGCACCGGATGTCGGCGTCGCGCCCGCCGGGGCACACGACGACCAGACCGCAGAGCGGGACGCCGCCGAGGAGGGCGTCGAGGCGTTCGACCACGAACAGCTGCTCCTCGACGCAGGTGCCGTCGAACCCTGCGAGGACGTCGACGACCTCTGTCTCACGGACGCCTTCGATCGGGACTGGTCGGCCCACCTCGAGGCGCTCCCCGACGAACTCGATCCGGAGACCGCCGCCGCGGAGATCGGGATCGACCTCGGGCGCGAGCACGTGCACGTCCAGCGCTACGAGAAGGGAACCGTCGTGACGGAGCACGATCGGCCGATCGTCGAGTGGCCCTCGGAGGCGGCCATGCGCCTCGACGCCGCGGGCGCCCGCACGCTCGCCGATCACTCCGCGCAGTGGGACGCATTCGACTTCCGACAGCGCGCCGCGCTCGTCGCCGGCCTCCGCGTGTTCGTCGAGGAGTGCCCGGACGGCCAGCCCGCCGAACTCAGCGAGGAGCAGGTCGAGTCCTGCTGTACGAGCCACACCGTGGTTACACTGGAGTGTGCCGACTCCGGCGCACGGCTGTTCGAGTGGCAGGTCGACTGAGCACCGGGGGAACCGCATCGAATCGCCTGCGGAGTGCGAGCGCGTCGACGCGACCGAACGTTCTCAGCTGACCGCGCCGCTCCGGTACTGCGCCTCCCAGCGGGGCCCAGCCCGCCGACCGAGCACGGTTCCGACGACCCCGAGCACCAGCGCCGTCGTCGCGACGCCGGCGAGCAGCCCCGGACCCGGCGAGGGCACGACGAGGGCGACGATCAACAGCGGCGCGAGGGGTACGAGCACCGCGAGCCCGAACGCAGCGAACAGGACGGTGTCGAAGAGGAACTCGTTGGGCTGGAGGCCGGCGAGGAACGCGGTGAGGCCGCCGACGTAGACGTGGATGCCGGCGAACAGCAGGAGGCCGAGTCCGGCGTCGACCGGCGTCGTCCCCAGCCAGACGAGCGCGACTGCGAGGGCGACGACCCCCACCGGGAGCCCGACGAGCGCGAGTGCGCGTCGCTTCGCGGCGACGACGTCACCGATCGAGAGCGGGAATCGGCGGTATGACGGCGCGTCCGCGGCCGTGGTCAGCCAGTTGTAGCTCGTGAACGCCGAGAGACCGAGCAGCGGGCCAAAGGTCAACCCCGCCTGCGGATCGACGCCGCCGATCCGGCTGACGAGCGCGACGACGCCGCCGGCGACCGCCAGGAGAACCGTCGCCGAGAACGCGATCGTGCCGAGTCCGCCTGCGGAGCGGGAGAGTTCGAGCAGCGATCGCGCGACGAGGCCGCGATCGTCGCCGATGCGATCCGCGAGCGCGCCCAGGGCTGGCTCCCGGGTTCGTGCTGGGCGAGGATCCGACCGGCCGAGGCCGGTGAACCCCACGCTCGCCGTGATCGCGATGCCGACGGCGGTCCCCGCGACCGCGAGCAGCGACGGATCGTCGTAGAGCCCGTACGGCGAGACGTCGGCGATGGGGAGTCCGGTCCAGATCGCGCCGCCGACGCCGGCGAGCAACCCGAGCACGAGGAGCGTTCCGGGGATGCCCCGCTGGACGAGCGCGATCAGCGCAGTCGTCGTCGCGAGTCCGAGTGCGAACGTCGCCGGCAGCGAGACGAGGAGCCTGGGTGCCGCTGCGAGCAAGGCGTCGTCGTAGAGCAGGCCCGCGGGGACGAACGCGACCGCGAGCGGGAGGAAGATCAGCCCCGAGTAGTAGACGAGGTCCCGGATCAGGAAGGCGGCGACGACCCGGCTCCGCGAGAGCGGGAGGTGGTGCCAGGTCGAGACGAGCAGGGAAATCTCGCCGAGCATCCGCTCCAGCGCGTCCTGGGCGACCAGCCCCATCGAGCCAGTCTGGAGGCCGAACGCGAAGACGAGCGCGTGGAGGCCAGCGATCGCCACGGCGACGTCGACGCCGGCCCAGGCGAGGGCGGCGACGGCCGACGCCGTGAGCGCAGCGACGACGATCGGGAACGCGGCGAAGCGCCAGCCCCCGAAGAGGCGGACGTGCAGGCGCCACTCCTCGCGGAGCATCGCCGCGAACAGCGCACGGTTCACAGACATGCTATCGCCCGCGATCCTCCTCGTCCGGGTCGTCCGCTGGCGATCCTCTGGCCTGCGGCGCCGCGGCCGAGACGCCTCCGGCACCGTCGGCAGCCGCGCTGGCACCAGCGCCGTCGTCCGCGATCCCATCGGCAGCGGCGTGGCCGTCCTCCACGGCAGCGAGGAACTCGTCGAGCAGCGTGCGATCGGGCGCGAGATCGCTCGGGTCGCGCTCGGCGACGAGTTCACCGCCGTGCACGATGCCGACGGTCGTGCAGACCTCCGCGGCGACCTCGACGTGGTGGGTCGAGAGCATCACCGCGTTGTCCCGTGCGTACTCGACGAGCGCCTCCTTCACGCGCTCCTGGACGATCGGGTCGAGGTTCGCGAGCGGTTCGTCGATGAACACCGCGTCGGGGTCGTGGAGGAAGGCCGCGGCGATCATGACCTTCTGCTGGTTGCCCCGGGAGAGGTCCGCGGCGAGCGTGTCGAGGTGCTCGGCCATGCCGAGGCGGCCGGCCCACTCCTCGACGCCCCGTTCGAGGGTCGCGTCGTCGATTCCCCGAACGCGGCCGACGAAGTCGAAGAACTCCCGCGGCGTGAGGAAGGACGGTGGTGCCTCCTTCTCCGGCAACACGCCGACGCGCTCGCGGACACCGATCGGCTCTGCCGCGGGATCGACGTCGAGCACGCTCGCCGACCCGCCGTCGGCCTCGAGCTGCCCGGTCAGGAGTTCGATCGCGGTCGTCTTCCCCGCGCCGTTCGGGCCGAGCAGCCCGTAGAGTTCGCCGGCCTCGACGGACAGCGAGAGCCCGTCGACGGCCGCGAGGTCGCCGAAGGACTTTCGGAGGGCCTCGGCCTGGATTGCAGTCATGCGACGTGCTGTGTACTGACAGCCGAAGTAACTCCCGGCCGCGGCGAAGGAGGCAGCGTGACGCGCCGGCAGAGCCGGGGAACGCTCCGCCGGATCGCTCTCGGGGGCGCTCCGTCGTCCTCAGGCCATCAGAAAGTAGAACGCCGCAACCGTCGCGCTGGTACTCCCGTTTCGATCCATGTGGTGCACGCAAACGGAACCGAGATAGTCTGATTGGCCGTTCACATCAAGACCAGTGCGCAAACCGCCAACAAGCATCCGCGCTCGCTCCCGCGGGAGCGAGCGCGGTTCCGAGCGGTGCGGCTAGGGGCGAAGCGGCCTTTTCCCCAAGTTTTGCGAGGAGCGGGTCGCACGCGACCCGCTCCTCGGAAAAGTGGAAGTGCGTGGGACCGGATTTGAACCGGAGGAAGACGGTCCGGTTCGCTCGCTACGCTCGCTGCACGGGCTGCGACTTCCAGGGTTCAAACCGGCCGCGCATACCTGCCGCTCGCGGTGTTGCTCGCGGTAGGATGCGTGGGACCGGATTTGAACCGGCGGACCCCTACGGGACAGCGCCCTCAACGCTGCGCCGTTGGCCTGGCTTGGCTACCCACGCGCAAGTGAATCGACGCAACCCAACCTTGCCGACCGGGTAGTAAAAGCACTTTCGTTTGGGACCGTTTCCGGATCACCGGACGGAGTGCCGGCGCTCGGGACCGCGACGGCGTAGCCTTAAATAGAGCGAGCCGATAGCGGTCACCATGGCGAAGTACTCGACGGGTGGCTCCTCGGGTTCGGGCGACGGCGACGCCTGCGAACTCTGTGGAGCGGAGACCGACGCCCTCCGGGAGGCGAACGTGGCCGGGGCGCAGCTGCTGGTGTGTCGGGACTGCGCGCCCCACGACGACGCGGCGAAGACGGAATCCCGGACGGGCGGCGGCCAGGACGCGGGGGGTAGCGACGACGACCAGGAGATCGACCGGACCCGACGCGCGGTCCAGAACACCGCCAAGGCCAACGACGTCTGGGACGGAGACTCCTCCCACTGGGAAGAGGAGGGCACGGACTACGACGACGACCCGCTCCCGTACCTCGTCTCCGGCTACGGCGAAGCGCTCACCGAAGCGCGCCAGGAGGCGGGCCTCCAGCGCGAGGAACTCGGCGAGGAGATGGGAATCGACGAGTCAACGCTGCTCGCGATCGAGCAGGGCCGAGCGACCCAGGCGGGGGTTCCCGGGTCGGTCGTCGAGGCGCTGGAGGAGCGACTCGACGTCGAACTGAGCGAACAGTAGGCGCGTTCACGCGGGCTGCAGGGGTTTTGCGTCAGCGGGCAGGGGCGCCCGACGAGCGGGGACTCGCCGAGCGTTACGATCGACGCAGCATATGCTCAATCGACAGCCGGGCACATAGTACTTGTCATTCCTCTTACCATAGACCGCTCCGGGCAGGCTGGAGCGTTCCTAACTGGCCGGGATACTCGGCGGCGAGGCGGCGGCCCGATTGCCTCGCCGTGATCGGTGGAGCGTTCCACCATAGCTATGTTCCGTCGGCAAGAACCGCCGGTGATGACCGGGGCTGTCGCCTTCGTCCTTGGTTCGGAGGCGCGACGGGAGGTGTTGGCACGACTCGCCGACTGCGACGACAGCGGGCGTGGGATCGTCGCCGCCTGTGACGCAAGCGAGTCCGCCGTGTACGACGCCCTCGGCCGACTCGAGGACCGTGGCTACGTCGAGGAGACGTCCGAGGGCGCGTGGCGGCTGACCGGGGCCGGCCGCCTCGTCGCGGACACCGTCGAGCGCTGCGAGCGTCTGGACTGCGTCATCGGCGGCGACGCGGAGTACTGGGCGGCCCACGACCCAACCGGGCTCCCAGCCGAGTTCCGTCGCACGATCGACCGCCTCGAGTGCTGCGAGGTCGTTCGCTCGCCGGACACCGATCCCTACCGCGCGGCACGCCGGGTCGAGCGGGCGATCGAGAGCGCGACCACCGTCGCGATCGTCGCGCCGATCTACAGCGATCGCCACGCCGAGGCCCTGCTCGAGACCGACGCCGAACGACGGCGACTGATCATGACGCCCGGGATGGTCGACCGGCTGCTCGAAGACGAGCCCGCAGGCCCGGACACCGAACTCGGCGACCTCCAGATCCGCGTCCAGCCCGCGTCGATCTCGATGACGGTGACCGACGGTTCCCTGCTGTTCTCGCTTCCGACCCCGGACGGTAGCTTCGATGCCACCTCCGAGGTCGTCGCGGAAGGCGACGCGGCGATCGAGTGGGGCCGACGCCTCTTCGAGCACTACTGGGAGCGAGGCACTCCGGTCGGCCAGTGGATCGCGGACGAACACCCCGAGGCGCTCGCCTCGGAGAACGTCCACGCACCTGACGTCCCCGACGAGGTCGCCGGGGAACGGTCGCCCGAGCAGGAGTAGTCCGACGTCCCACGAGAAGCCGTCCAGCGATCGCCGCATCGCCGCATCGATCCCCGGATCTGCCCGTCCGGGCGCCTCAACCGTTATGCCGCAGTCCGCGCAAGGGAGCCCATGCAGCTGACCGAGGAGCAACGGACCATGCGGGACGTGGTCCGCGAGTTCGCCGAGACGGAACTCAGGCCAGCCGATCGCGAGGGCGACGAGACGGAGACGTTCCCCGAGGGCGCCTGGGACGACCTGACCGAACTGGATCTGACTGGAATCGCGGTGCCGGAGGAGTTCGGTGGCATCGACGCCGACATGGTGACCTACGCCGTGTTGAACGAGGCCGTCGCCTACGGCTCGCTGTCGATCGCGACTGCGATGTCGGTCCACGGACTCGCCTGCGCCTGCATCGACACGTTCGGGAGCGACGCCCAGCGCGAGCGCTGGCTGCCCGAGATGGCGACCGGCCGGCCCGTCGGCGCGTTCGCCCTCTCCGAACCCGGCGCCGGTTCGAACCCCGCGGAGATGACGACGACGGCTCGGCGCGAGGGCGACGAGTACGTCCTCGACGGCGAGAAACAGTGGATCACCAACGCAACGCGGGCCGGCGTCGCCATCGTGTTCGCGAAGGCGGTGCCCGAGGACGCGGGGGCAGGTGCCAGCCCCGACGACACTGGCGAGACGGTCACGCAGTTCCTCGTGCCGACGGATCTCGACGGGTTCGCCGTCGGCGAGCCCGAGGACAAACTCGGCCTGCGCGCCTCCGACACCGCGCCGATCACGCTCGACTCGGTCAGGGTTCCCGCCGAAAATCGCCTGACAGAGGAAGGGCGGGGACTCGCGGCTGCATTCGAGATCCTGACGGGCGGCCGGGTTGCCATCGGCGCACAGTCCGTCGGACTCGCGGAGGCGGCCTTCGACGACGCCGTCGCGTACGCCCAGGAGCGTGAGCAGTTCGACGGCCCGATCGCGGACATCCAGACGATCCGGCACAAGCTGGCCGAGATGCGCACCGAACTCGAGAGCGCCAGGCTCCTCACGCGGGAGGCCGCCCGGAAGCTCGAGGCAGGGGCCGACGACGCTGCGGTGGCCGCGAGCATGGCGAAGTACAGTGCGAGCGAGTCGGCGATGTCGATCACGAACGAGGCCTTGCAGATCCACGGCGGCTACGGCTACGTCTCGGAGTTCGACGTCGAGCGGTACTACCGCGACGCGAAGATCACAGAGATCTACGAGGGGACGACCCAGATTCAAAAGGAGATCGTCGCGCGGCACGTCCTCGGCGAGCAGTGAGGGGACGCGGGCGCTGTGACACGGGCGAGTGAGGACTCCGGATCGCGAGTAGGAGTGACCGGAACGAAGAGGCAGAAGTGACAGCTACGAACGATCAGAATTGACGCCAGGAGCGGCGATTCCCGAGTGGATCGCCAGGGAGGTGCCCCTGGAGTCTAACGAGGTGGACCGACAACGCTTAGGCCATACTGGCAAGTAATTTCGAGCGTGTCACACGAGTTCGAGGCCCGGGTGTACGACCTCGATGGAACGCTGGTTCGTCTCGACGTCGACTGGCAGGAGGCGGCCAGCGACGTCGTCGCCGTGTACGAGGACGCCGGACACGACGTCGATCCGGATCGCGACCTCTGGAGCCTCGTGAACGAAGCAGGACGGTACGCCGTCCAGGACGAGGTCGAGGCCGTGCTCTCCGAGCACGAACGGGCCGGCGCGGAGGCCTCCGAGGCGCTGCCGCTCGCCGACGAGGTCGACTCGACGCGGGACCCGATCGGCGTCTGCTCGCTAAACTGTGAGGACGCCGTCGAGATCGCACTCGAAAAGCACGGTCTCGACCGGTACGTGAACTCGCTCGTAGGGCGAGACACCCTCAGGGAACAGAAACCGGATCCGACGCCGTTGCTGACGGCACTCGATCAGATCGGCGCGACGCCGGTCTCGACGGTGTTCATCGGCGACTCGGCGACAGACGAGCAGGCCGCAGAGCGCGCCGGGATTCCGTTCCAGTGGGTCGAGGATCGCGTCCAGCAGCACTACTGATCGTCCCCTACGGGGCGTTGGACCTCAGGACTCGGCGACCCGTCGCCGCTCCAGCAGGTAGACCGCGATCGAGGTCACGAACCAGACGATCGCGCCGATCCTGATCGCGAACGTCGCGCGATCGCCCCAGGTCGGCAGCGAGAACGGAATCGAGACGAGCGCAACCAGCGGCGCGCCGATCACGATCGTGTAGACGAAGGTGAGCTGCATCACCCGGCCGAAGTCGACGCCGTCCGGATCCGTGGTCTCGACGGGCTCGGGCACGCTCGCCGGTTGCACCCGCCAGTATATGGGTGATGCGTTTGCGGGATCGACTGCTCGGGCAGCAGTGCTTCGACCCACGAGACCGTCTCGGGCGCCAGCGCCGACGGCCGTGCAACGGCAGCAGCGGCGCAGAAACTATTTCCGTTGGACTCACCCAGCAAGGAGCATGACGACGCATCCGGGCCAGCGCGTCGCCGTCCTGGCGGACGCGCAGAACCTCTATCACACGGCCCAGAGCCTGCACACGCGGAACGTCGACTACGCCGCGCTTCTGGAGCGGGCGGTCGACGACCGCGAACTCGTGCGTGCGATCGCGTACGTGATCCGTGCGGACGCGCCGGAAGAAGAGAGCTTCTTCGAGGCCGTCGAGGAGATCGGGTTCGAACCGAAGATCAAGGACATCAAGACGTTCGGCGACGGCTCGCAGAAGGCCGACTGGGACGTGGGGATCAGCCTCGACGCCGTCACGCTCGCCTCCCACGTCGACACGATGGTCCTCTGTACCGGCGACGGCGACTTCGCGCGCCTCTGCTCGCACCTCCGACACGAGGGCGTGCGCGTCGAAGTCCTCTCCTTCGAAGCCTCGACCGCCGAAGAGTTGATCGACGCGACCGACGAGTTCGTCGACCTCGGGGGCGATCCGGACCGATACCTGCTGTAGCGCCGAGCGGCGACAGACGGCGTCTCGAACCACGATCGTTCGCTATCAATTCGCACGCCGAGCCGACAGTACGGCTATCGTTCACGAACGAGCCCTGATGGAGCGATACGCACCACCATGGAGAGATCTTAATACTGTATTAGGTGTATAATAATATCTCTGGCAAAGTTTATACTTCATGCCGTTGCAGTCACAGGTACGCATGGCCGCTACCAACGTCCCCTCGAACTGGTCCGACCCGTCGACCTGCCCGTTCTGTGGCGCCGGGCTCGCAGACCCCGGCGCTGGCTTCGTCGACCACCTCGCAGAGAGTCCCGCTTGCGAGAGCGGGCACGCCGACTGGAAGGAGAACGTCGCCGGCGACCTCGCCGGTGGGTGGAGCGGATGAGCGCGTCCACCGAGCAGAAGCTCGCCGGCGTCGCCGCCGCGGAGCTCGAGATTCCCGACGGCCTCGACACCGCCCAGTCGAAGCTGTGCTACCTCGCGCTCGACGCCGCGGGCACCGCGACCATCGACGAACTCGACGGCACGCTCGACCTCGGCAAGCTCTGTCTCCTGAGCGTCCTCGGGGAACTGGAGGACGCCGGCCACCTCCAGCGGACCGCCGACGGGCGGTACGCAACGCAGTAGCCTGTAGCAAGCGATCGACGCGGCCCCGGCCCTCCTCACTCCGGCGCGACGACTTCCACTTTGATACCCTCCGGATCCTCGCAGTACAGCGCGTAGTAGCCACCGGCGTGGGGATGTTGATCCGGGTAGAGCACCGACGCGTCCGAGCGCTCCCGGACGCCCTCGATAATCCGATCCACTTGCTCTCGCGACCCTGCGTGGAACGCGAGGTGGTTCAACCCCGGTGCGTTCCGATCGTAGGCAGGCTCCTCGTCCTCGGCCTCTATCAGCACGACGTACGTCGGCCCGTTCACCCAGGACCGGCCGCCGTCCCAGTCGTCCTTTGGTTCGTGCCCGAGTTCGCCGAGCAGCCAGCCCCAGAAGTCGGCCGACGCGTCGAGGTCCGACGCGTATAGCTCGACGTGGTGGAGTTGCCCCGCGTGGTCGGCGTCGGCCCAGTCGTGGCCCATGCAGTTCGCGTCGGAGCACGTCGGGAAAAAGGTGCGGTGGGCCTCACTATTGGCCGGCGTGACGACTGCCGCGAGCATCCGCGAGCGACTGCAAGGAGCGAGCGGTTCCCGCGGGCGAGGAGCGGCAGCGACGAGCCCGCGCCTTTTTTGGCGGAGATTTTTTGCGCGAGTGGTTCCCGCAGGCCGATCGAAGAACGGCCGAGGAAACCCGAGCGGAAAAAGGTCCTATCCCGTATTCTTCATCCCCGCTGCGATGCCCTTCACCGTCAGCCGGAGAGTACGCTCCTCGGTCTCCGTCCGGTGGGTCTGGGCGAGCAGGTGCGTCTGGAGCAGGTTCAGCGGGTCGACGTAGGGGTTACGCCGATCGAGCGACTCGCGCAGCCACTCGCGATCGATCGGGTGGTCGCGGCCGGTGATGTCGGTGAGGAGATCGACGGCTTGCTCGTACTCGTCCTGGAGCCGCGGGAAGAACTCCTCTCGGAGGTCCGGATGAGCGAGGTCGGCGTACTCCTGGGCAATTTCGAAGTCGGTGCGGCCGAGCGCCTGCGCGGCGTTGTCGAGGCGCGTCTGGAAGAACGGCCACTCCTCGTACATCTCCTGGAGCGTCTCGACGTCGCCGCCGTCCTCCAGCCAGGACTCGATGCCCGTGGCGATCGCGTACCAGCCCGGGAGGATGCACCGGGACTGCGTCCAGGAGAACACCCACGGGATGGCGCGGAGGTCCTCCACGTTGCGCTCGCCCGAGCGGGAGGCCGGTCGCGATCCCATGTTGAGGTCCTCGATGACGGTGATCGGCGTCGCTTCCTCGAAGTACTGGACGAAGCCATCGGTCTCGAGGAGGTCGCGGTACTCCTCGCGGGCGGCGTCGGCCATCTCGTCCATCGCGTCGTACCACGCTTCAGGGACGTCCTCGACGGGCTGTTCGATGGCACGGTGACGGGCCCGGACCTGTGCGTTGAGCATCTGCTCGATGTTACGCTCGGCGATCCGCGGGTTGCCGTACTTCTCGGAGATGGCTTCGCCCTGCTCGGTGAACTTCACCTGCCCGGTGATCGTCGAGTTCGGCAGGGAGAGGAGGGCGTCGTTCATCGGCCCTCCGCCGCGGGAGATGGAGCCGCCGCGGCCGTGGAACAGCCGCATCGTGACGTCGAAGTCGTCGCAGATCTCGGCGAGACGGCGCTGGTTCTTGTAGAGCGACCAGTTGGCGGCGAGGAACCCGTTCTCCTTGTTGGAGTCGGAGTACCCCAGCATGATCTCCTGGAGGCCGTCGCGGGCCTCCAGCGCCTGAGCGTAGGCCTCGTTCTCGAACAGCGTGCCCATGATCCGGCGGGCGCCAGAGAGCGCGTACTCCGTCTCGAGGAGGGGCACGATGTCGAGCCCGCAGTGGCCGGGCAGTTCGACGACGTCGGCGTGGTCCGCGAGGAAGAGGACCTCCAGCACGTGAGACGGCTCGTCGGTCATCGAGATGGCGTAGGTGTCGATCGCCTCGACGCCGAACTCCCGCTGCCAGTCGCCCAGCTTGTGGAAGCGTCGCGCGACGCGGGCAGCGGTGTCCGAGAGCCCCTCCCGGTCTTCGAGGTCGACGACCGGTTCGTCCTGGAGGATGCCGTCGGTCAGCACCTCGACGCGTTCCTCTTCGTCCATGCCGGCGTAATCGAGTCCCTCGCGTCCGAGCAATTCGGATATCGTCTCGGTGTGGTTGGCCTGGTGGTCGCGGAGGTCGAGCGACGCGAGGCTGAACCCGAAGGTGTCCACGCGGCGGGCGAGCGGCTCGACGTGGGCCTCGTCGACGGCGTCGGCACCGTTGCGCCGGAGGCTCTTCGCGACGTCCTGAAGATCCTCGTGCAGCTCGGTCGCGTCCTCGTAGCCACCGGGGCGGACGTCGCCGACGCGCTGGAGGCGCTCGCGCATCAGCTTGAGCTTCTGGCGGTAGGGCTCGCCGGGGTAGCGCTCCTCGGCCTCCTCCGCGATCTTGGGCAGGCGTTCCCGATCTTCCTCGAGTGACGCCTCGAACGCCTCCCCGACGTCGATGCGACTCCCGTCCTGGCTCAGGACGCCGGAGAGCGCCTTCAGGTCCTGGCGGTAGTTCTCGAGCACGACGCGTCGCTGGCGTTCGAGCGTGTTGGTCGTGACCTCGGGCGTGACGAACGGGTTGCCGTCGCGGTCGCTGCCGGCCCAGGATCGGAACTCGAAGAGCTTCGGCACGTCGACGTCGTCGAACTCGTCGTCGAGGGCGGCCTCGAACTCGTCGTAGACCTCGGCGACCACGTCGTAGAGCGTGTTCTCCAGGTACCACTGCACGTTCCGGGCCTCGTCCTCGGGTTCGGGGCGGCGGTTCCGGACCTGGGGCGTCTGCCAGAGGCTCGTGACCTCGGCGTCGACGTCGCGCTCGACGTGGCCCTGCTCCTTGTCAGTCAGGTGGCGCTCGTCGAGGGTCTCGAGGTGGTTCGCGACCGCGCGGAGCTTCGACTTCACCGTCTTCCGGCGGGCCTCCGTCGGGTGCGCGGTGAAGGTCGGCTCGATGAGGACGTCGTCGAGCACGGCCTCGACCTCGTCGGGGTCGAGGTCCGCGTCGGCGAGCTCCTCGGCGGCCTCCTCGAGGCTGTCCTCCAGGTCGTCGTCCTGGGAGCCCTGTCGGATGGCCCGGACGCGCTCGCGTTCCTCCGCGAGGTTGATCAGCTCGAAGTAGGTCGTGAACGCGCGAGCGACGACGCTGCTCTCCTCCGGCGAGAGGCCGTCGAGCACGTCGTGGAGGTGCTGGCGCGATCCGAGCTCCCCGCCGCGGTAGTCGATGGCCGAGGTCCGGAGGTCCTCGACGGTCTCGAAGTCGGCCGTCGAGGTCTGATCCTCGAGGACGTCCCCGAGCAGGGCGCCGAGCTCGCGGACGTCCTGCCGAACGGTCCTGTTGTGCAGTGGCATGCTATCACGTGGATTGTCGTGTCGTGGCTAAAACCCGTCGAACCGGAATTGTTCGGGATCTTTCAGTAAATAATCCGCTGTACATATCTATTCACCTCGATGGAGCGACGAATTGGCAGTGGTTCGCCGACGTAACGGCCGGCCGTCAGTTGTACTCCCGCCAGCGATACCCACACTCCTTACACTTGAAGAACCGCGTCGGCGGCTCGTCGGCCGCGCCGGTTTGCTTGATCGTGTACCAGGCCTCGGTGTGACCGCACTCGTCGCAGTGCACGTCGTTGGCGGTCGGTTTCCCCTCGAAGTCCGCGCCCTCCTCCGTCTCGATGACGTCGTCGGTGCTCTGTTCCTCGGTGCTGACGAAGGCTGCCTCCTCGTCGGCGTCGCGGGGCTGCTCGGCGCCGCAACTGGTGCAGACCATCACGTCCCCGTCGGCTTTCATCATCGAACCGCACTCCTCACAGAACTGCATGTAGCGACTGGATTGGGTGGCGGGCCACTAAGCCGTTGGCTCTCGAATTCGCGTTCGAACGTTCGGGCCGATGCTGGCGACGCAGACAGCTTGGAAGCCCCCTCCCGCTCGCGCCCGCCCGGTCGCTGCGCGCTTGACTCGCTCGCTACGCTCGCTCGTCAGCAGTGCTTACTTCCCGAGCGAGCGCGACCGGTCGGCCCCTTCCAGTCCCACCCGAGAGCGGCTGTTGAAAGCCCACGAAAACCCCGGTGGAACGTGAGATCGAGTGTCGTGCCGCTGTCGGCGGTCGCGCAGAAGCGGTGGAGTGGAGGAGTCGAGAAACAGGCGGTCGGCCTAGAGTAGCTCCGCGACGTCGTCGTAGTCCTCGATGTCGACGCCGTCGTCGGTGATCGTCGCGACGTAGATCCCGTTACCGGAGCCGGTGTCGCGCTCGGTGGCGGCGTGGACGCCGCGGGCCGCGAGCGTGACGGCCTCCTCGATGGACAGTTCCGGGTCGTACTCGCCCTCGATCGCACCGTAGGCGAGCTGGGTGCCGCTCCCGGTGACGACGTAGTCGTCCTCGAGGACGCCGCCTGCAGGGTCGATCGAGTAGACGTGGCTGCCGTCCTCGTCGACGCCGCCCAGGATCGGGTGCGTCGCGAAGAACGGGCCGCCACGCATCACGTTCCCGGCGAACGTCGCGAGCGCGGGGATCGAGAGGTCCTCGCCGCGGCGCGTGCCGTAGAGGCTCGTCTCCGAGCGCAGCGTCCGGATTAGACTCTGGGCGCCGCCGACGGAGCCCACGAGCGTGAGGGCTGCGGTCGGGTGGATCTGCTCGACCTTCTGGACCCGCTTGTTCGAGACGAACCGGCCGCCCAGCGAGGCGCGCCTGTCGGTCGCGATGACGACGCCGTCCTCGGTCGAGATGCCAATCGTCGTCGTCCCGGTCTTGTTCACGGTCTCGTCGTCGTGGTGCTGGGTCGCGTCGCCGACGGCGTCGTTCGGGACGAGTTCGGGTGCGAAGGGATCGGGATCCGACGTGGAGCCGTCGGGGACGAGTCCGTCACGCCCGCGTGCGTCGTCCATCATTCATCACCACCCTCCTCGGCGAGGCCGTGTTCGGTGACGATCGCCGCGACGGTGTCCGGATCGAGCGCGTCGAAGCGCTCGCTCTCGACGTCGACCGTCGCGATCTCGACGCCGTGGGGATCGAGGTCGCCATCCGAGGCACTCGCCAGCGCCTCGAGGGCGAGTCCGATGCCGTCGTCGAGGGTCAGCGACTCGCCGTAGTGATCTTCGAGGTACTCCTGAATCGTGTCGCGGCCGCCGCCGACGGCGACCGCGGACCACTCGTAGGGCGTGCCGGATGGGTCCGTCTCGAAGAGGCGCGGCTCGCCGTCCTCGATGCCCGCGACGAGGAGCGCGACGCCGAAGGGGCGTGCGCCACCCGTCTGGGTGTACTGCTGGATGTGGTCGGTGATCTCCTTGGTGAGCGCCTCGACGCCGAGGGGCTGGTCGTAGCGGAGCCACTCCATCTGGGCGCGACGCCGCGCGAGGTCGACGAGCTGTCGGGCGTCGGCGACGTGCCCCGCGGAGGCGATCCCGAGGTGGTCGTCGACCTCGTGGAGCTTCTCGACGCTGCTGGCCTCGACGAGAGGCGAACGCGTCCGGCGATCCGCGACGAGGACGACGCCATCGGACGTCCTCACGCCGACCGCTGCTGTCCCGCGCTTGACCGCCTCGCGGGCGTACTCGACCTGGTAGAGGCGTCCGTCCGGGGAGAAGATGGTAATCCCCCGGTCGTAGGCCTGCTGTTGTTGGGAACCTTGCATCGTGTTCACCCGAAGTAAGGGCCTCCGATACAAGTACTTTCTGCCAGTCCGGGCGAGGCTGACGGCAATCTCGTCAGTATCGGCTTAGTACGATCGGCGACTCACGCGACCGACTGCCGCCGACCGTGGACGTCTACGGATCCGTCCGGGCGAGGCATAGGGAGACGGACACCGGCGAATGCGGGTCGGACCGGGAAGCATTTAGCCGGATCGGCAGAAGGTTCTTGTACCTTCGTCCAAACCCGGCGAGTATGGCCGACGCCGACAGGGGACGCGGCATTCTCACCCCAGCGGACCGCCGATTTCTCAGGGGAGACGTGACGCTGGGCAGCGAGCAATCGCGCTACGACGCACGCTACCGGATCCGTCAGCGGACGCGCGACGCGATGCTCGACTTCCCGCTACTCGTCGAGCGACTCGCCGAGCGCGATCGCGAGCAGGTGTTCGACCCCGAGACCGGCGGGATCACCGACGCGATCGTCGACGCGATCGCGTTCTGTTATCTCGGTGCCGCCGACGTGGCGGCCGATCCCGAACGGCTCCTCGCGGCCGGCGTTCGTCGCGCAGAGCGCGAACGACGCGGTCCGGACTGTCCGCTCCTGGACGTGGACGTCTCCGTCGAGGCGACCGACGACGAGCGGGTCGACCACATCGCCCAGTGCGTCGGCGACGGCGCGATCCACGAACTCGACGAGCGCGACCTCCGGGCGCTCGCGCGGCTGCTCGCCGACCGAGACGACGTGTCACTCGCCGACCTCCTCGACGACTGAACCGGCTCGACCGCACCGGACGATCGACGACCGAGCCGAAGGCGACGAAGGCCGGCTTCGAACGCTATTTGACGGCGGCACTCGAACGGCCGGTCGATGGATCGCGGCTCGGCGGACGTGTTCACGGAACTCGGCACGATCGGCATCGAGGAGGAGTTCTACGTCGTCGACGACGCGGGACGCCCGACGGCCGGCACCGACGAACTCGTCTACGAGACCGAGCCACCCGAGATTCTCGAGGACCGGCTGGACCACGAACTCTTCAAGTGCGTTATCGAGACCCAGACGCCGACGATCGACCGGCTCGACGACGCTGCCGGGATTCTCGACGACGTCCGTGATGCCCTCGTCGAGCACGCCAGCGCGAACGGGTTCCAGATCGCGGCCGCGGGCCTCCACCCGACCGCGAAGTGGCGCGAACTCGAACACGCCGACAAGCCACGGTATCGCGCCCAACTCGATCGGATCCAGTACCCCCAGCACCGCAACACCACCGCGGGTCTCCACGTCCACGTCGGCGTCGACGACGCGGACAAGGCCACCTGGATCGCAAACGAACTGCGCTGGTACTGCCCGGTGATCCTCGCGCTCTCGGCCAACTCGCCGTTCTGGTGTGGCTTCGACACCGGCCTCCACTCCGCTCGCGCGAAGATCTTCGAGGCGTTGCCCAACACCGGGATCCCGACGCAGTTCGCGGACTTCGATGACTACCTGACCTTCGAGAACCGGATGATCGACAGCGACGCGATCGAGGACCGCGGCGAACTCTGGTACGACGTCCGGCCCCACTCCGCGCACGGCACCGTCGAGGTTCGCTCCCCCGACGGCCAGGCGGATCCGGCGCGCGTGATGGCGTTCGTCGAGTACGTCCACGCGCTCGTCCTCGACCTCGCGGACCGGTACGAGGACGGCGAGGACGGAACGGCCTACCGCCGCGAGGCCCTCGACGAGAACAAGTGGCGCGCGATCAGGTACGGCCAGGATGCGTCCTTCCTGCAACCGGACGGCACGACGGTTCCGCTGGGCGAGGTCGTCGAGCGCGAGGCCGACCGACTCGACGTCGATGGAATCCGCGACATCTACGAGACCGAGAGCGGCGCCGCGCGGCAACGGCGCCTCCAGTCCGACGCCGACGTCGACGCGCTCTGTGAATCGCTCCTCCTGCCAGGACAGTAAGCAGCGGACGCGAGCAGGTGACGGAGGGACGGCGCCCCGGGAGAGCGCGTTCGAGGCAAGCTTTTTACGCATCACCGACTTTCGTCGCTCCAGAGACGACTCATGTCTGCGGACGATACCACCGACGAGAGAGACGACGCTTCGGACGACGCCGAAGCGGGGGCTGGGGCCACACGGGCGGACGACGCGACCGACGATCGCTCGCGTCGCGACGAGCTCACCGACCGACTGAGCGAGGAGACGGACCGGGCCGTCGAGGAGTTCGACCAGCGCCTCGTGGACCTGCTCTCCTGGATGCTCGACACCGAGACGCGGGCGCGAATCTACGTCCACCTGCGACAGTCCCCCCACAGCACGAGCGACGAGATCGCCGAGGGGACTGGCCTCTACCCGAGCACCGTCCGGGAGGCACTCGCCGAACTTCACGACGAGGGAATCGTCGAGCGCCGCAAGCGACAGAGCGAGGGCGCCGGCAACAACCCCTACGAGTACGCCGCGATCGCACCTAGCGAACTGGTCGGCACTGTCGCCGAGCGCGTCCAGACCGAACTCAACACGGTGTTCAACCTCGATCGACACATCAGCGCTGGCAGTACCGAACCAGATCTGGACGAGGAGCCGGTGACGATCACAGTCGAGGACGGATCCAGCAGTGCGGAGGCGGCCGCGGCCGCGAGCACCGAACCAGCCGTCGAGGAGACCGACGAGACGGACGCGGACTCGCCCGACGACGAACTCCTCGGGGAAGACGACGAGTAGCGCGTTCCGGTCCGACTCATTTTTCCCGCGGGGCCGCGACCGACCGGTATGGACGTGGCGCTCGGTGGAACCTTCGACCCGGTACACGACGGCCACCGCGCGCTTCTCGAGCACGCGTTCTCGCTCGGCGACGTCGTCGTGGGGCTCACGACCGACGAACTCGCCCCCGAGACGCGAAACGTCGATCGCTACGTTCGGCCCTTCGAGGAGCGCAAAGCAGACCTCGAAGCCGAACTGGCCGCCATCGCGGAGGAACGCGATCGCTCCTTCGACGTGCGCCCGCTCGACTCGCCCACCGGCATCGCCGCCGAAGACCCCTCTCTCGAGTACCTCGTCGTCTCGCCGGAGACCGCGCCCGTCGGCGAGCACATCAACGAACTCCGAGCGGAGCGCGGCCTCGAACCACTCACGATCGAGGTCGTCGATCACGTCCTCGCCGAGGACGACGAGATCATCTCCAGCACCCGGATCGTCCAGGGCGAGATCGACGAGCACGGCACCCTGACGCCGGAGCGTTCCGGGCGTGACCCGCAGCGGGAGTGAGAAGCGGCCCTCGCCCGCTGCGACTCACCAGGACGGTGGCTCCATCCCGGCACTCTCGAGACGCTCCCGCCAGCGCTGCTGGACCGAAATCCGCGAGACGCCGACGGCGTCGGCCACGGCGGTCTGCGTCCGGCCCTCGCCTGCGATCAGCGTCGCGGCGTAAACGCTCGCCGCGACCGCCGCCGGTTTCGAGCGGTCGGCGTCGGGAACCGTCGACAGGAAGAGATCGACCGCGACGGAACCCGTTTCGTCGTCGAGACCGAGGTCGGTAGCCGCCTCCTCGATGGCCTCGATCCACTCCGCGTTGTCGCGGCGATCCTTCGCGCTGTGCACACCGAACGTGAGGACCCAATCCTACTAAGCCCTGTTGAGCACGCCACCAGGTAGCGGCTGTACAGGAGCGACAGCTACTTTTCCGGGTCGGCGGCTACGTTGCAGTGAGCGCGGGTAGCCAAGCCAGGAAACGGCGCAGCGCTTAGGACGCTGTCCCGTAGGGGTCCGCCGGTTCAAATCCGGTCCCGCGCACTGAACGGAAGCCGAGGAGCGTAGCGAGTCGGCTGGAGTGAGGGAGCAGGACCGGATTTGAACCCTGCAAGTCACAGCCCGCGCAGGGCAGTAGGCCCGAGCAGGAATGTCTTGCTCCGGTTCAAATCCGGTCCCGCGCACGCCACCGAAATCGGGATCGATGGACGGTCGATCGCACGGGCGGCACGCGTCGGCAGCTCCCGCCGCTACGTTCGGCCGACGCAACTCCTGTTTCCAATCAAACAGAAGTGTCGTTCTGGAATTAGTTAAGGCCCTGCCCGGGTACCATCAGGATATACGATGACAAAACAGGTGCCACGGGACGACGTCGACGAAACGCTCGAAGCGCTCGCGTCCTTGCCGACCCTGGCGCAGGCGACGGTATCGCCCGACGGAGATCGCATCGCGTTCTACCACGACGGGACCGGGCGGAACGAACTCCACGTGCTGGACGTCGCGACGGGCGAGGTCGAGCAGTGGAGCGACGGCGACGTGCCGCGCGATTCCAAGTCGACGCTCGAGTGGGACGCCGACGGCGACCGCATGTTCTTCCACCACGACCAGGCTGGCAACGAGCAGTTCGACGTGTACGCCATCGACGCGGCCGGGACCGTCGAGTCCGTGTACGAATCTGCGGGCCAGTCGGGGCTGCACGACGTCGGAGCGGACGGCGACGTCGTGCTCGTCGGTTCGAATCACGAGGGGCAGATGAACCTCTACTCCCACGACCTCGACGCCGACGAGACCACGACGGTCACCGAGTACGAGCGCGCCACGCTCGTCGGCCTCCTCTCGCCCGACGGCGAGCAGGTCGCCTTCGCGACGAACGAGAGCGACGAGTTCAGCAACGTCGACAGCTACGTCGCCGACGCGGACGGCGGGAACCCGCGGAACCTCCAGATCGGAGACACGGGCGCGGAGTGCGTGCCCGCCGACTGGCATCCCGACGGCGATCGGCTCCTCGTCGCCGACAACACGACCGACGTCGGACGGTGTGGGATCTACGACCTCGACGCCGACGAGGTGACGTGGTACGGCGAGGGCGCCGACGAGGAGATGGCCGAGTGCTTCCTCCCCGGGGGCGATCGGTTCCTGGCGCTCCGGATGCGCGACGCGACGGTCACGCCAGTGATCTACGACGTGGAAACCGGCGAGTCACGCGCGTTCGAGGTGCCCTC
Organism: Salinarchaeum sp. Harcht-Bsk1; assembly: GCF_000403645.1. Classification (NCBI taxonomy): domain Archaea; kingdom Methanobacteriati; phylum Methanobacteriota; class Halobacteria; order Halobacteriales; family Natronoarchaeaceae; genus Salinarchaeum; species Salinarchaeum sp. Harcht-Bsk1. The sequence goes on along the minus strand of NC_021313.1, from coordinate 2,239,632 downwards.
GGGCGTCTCCGAGTTCGGCCACGGCGAGTCGCCCGTCCTCGCCGACGGTCGCGTCGTGCTCACCCACGAGAGCCCGACGACGCGGCCGCGGATCATCGCCTACGACCTCGAGACCGACGAGTACGACGTGCTCCGCGAGGCGGAGTACGGATCCTTCGACCGCGAGGACTTCGTCGACGCCGAGTACGTCACGTTCGAATCCGACGGCGTCCCCGAGACGCCGGCGCGAGCGGTCGAACACGAGCCTTACGACGAACTCGAGATCGGCGCGCTCCTGTACGACTCCGGGGAGCGGCCCTCGCCCCTCATCGTCCACCCGCACGGTGGCCCGCGGCTCCACGAGACGAAGAACTTCGACGTGTTCACCCAGTTCCTCGCCTCGCGGGGCTACTCGGTGCTGCAAGTCAACTACCGCGGATCGACCGGTCGCGGCCGCGAGTTCGTCGAACGGCTCTACGACGACTGGGGCGGCGCCGAGCAGGGTGACGTGGCGACGGCAGCCGAACACGTCCTCGAGACGCGCGACTGGATCGACGAGGACCGCGTGATCGCGTACGGCCGATCGTTCGGCGGCTTCTCCGCGTACTGGCAGTCCGTGCAGTATCCCGACCTGTACGACGCCGTGATCTCGTGGGTCGGCGTCTCCGATCTCCGGGACATGTACGAGAACACGATGCCCCACTTCCGCTCCGAACTGATGGAGAAGTACATGGGCGACCCCGACGAGAACGCCGACCTGTACGAGGAGCGGTCGCCGATCACGCACGTCGAGAACGTCCAGGGACCGCTGCTGATGCTGCACGGCGCCAACGACACGCGGGTCCCCGTCTCCCAGGCGCGACGGTTCGACGAGGCGCTGCAGGAGGCAGGCTTCGAGGAGGGCCCCGATGGCGACTACGAGTACGTCGAACTCGACGCGGAGGGACACAGTTCCTCGGACGTACGGCGAAAGATTCGGGTGTTCTCGCTCGTCGACGACTTCCTGGATCGACGACTCTGAACCCGCCGAACAGTCGGCTCAACCGAGCTCCGCCGGCAGCGACGGCGGCAGCACGACCTTCGAGCCGTGCACGACGATCCGGTCGGCTTCCAGATCCTCGAACACGGCACCCCAGCCACCGACGAGGTGCGTCTCGCCCGTTTCGTCGGTGACCGCGAGCGTGAGAAAGGAGGACAGATCGCTGTAGGTAGGGACGTGTCCGCGTTCGAGCGACATGTCCGGATACCGGATCCCGGAGACGACGCCCGAGACGCGACGACTGTCGCGAGATTGCGGATCGGTCCCCTCGATCGTCACGGGGAGCATCGCTCCCTCGAGCCAGAGCGGGTAGACGTCCCGGACGAACTCGACCAGCGACACGTACATTTTGCCCTCCGAGTCGGCGACGTAGATCGGGTCACAGACCGACCAGAGGCAGAGCTGGAAGTACCACCTGAAGATGAAGGAGAGGATGCGGTCGTTGACGACGAGTCCGTAGTCCGAGGCCGCTCGATCGTTCGGGGAGAAGCAGGTGTACGTCCGATCGACGATGGCGACGAACGGGCCGGGAATCCCGCGGCGCCGCAGTTCGGTGACCGGCTGCGTGGCGTCGATCTGGCCGGGGGAGACGTCCTCGATGGAGACCCGAACGACGACGTCGTTGGCGTGGGCCGTCGCGAGCGCTTCGCGAAGCTGGTAGTACTGGGACGGGGTCGCCGCGACGTCGACGGACGTCTCCGCGTTCTCGATGAACGCCCGTGCTCGTTCGAGCGTCGAATCGACCTGTTTGACGAGGTTGACCTGGTGGTCGTCGATGCTGTTTTGCTCCCAGACCTCCTCGATGTCCTCGGCCGTTTCCGAGAGCTGTTCCCCGGTCTGACGGAGCACGTTCACCAGATCGGACGGCTCGGTGGCCTGGACGTACCGGCGATCCTCGCGCTCGAACGTGGTGACGTAGCCGTCGTGTTCGAGGTCGGTGAGCACGTCGTAGATGCGCGAACTCGGGATCCCGCTCTTCTCGGCGACGTCCACCGCCGCGAGCGGGCCGTGCTGGATGACGGCGAGGTACGCCTCGGACTGGTACTGACTCAGACCGATCCGCTGGAGGCCCCGCCGAACGCTATCCTCGTTCTCCATAGATCGATCGACCGTCCGCCTGAACGGTTCCGGTAGGAATCACAAAAACGATCATTAAATACCCGACGATACCGCGACGAGGAGCGATCGAGGGGATCTCCTCCCGCCGATGACTACCCTGGCGGGCCGAGGGAGATCAGCTTCCGTCCTCGACCTCGGTTGCGGTCGCAGTGTCGGTGTTGCCGTTCGCGTCGGTGACGACGCACTCGGCCTCGTAGGTGTGACCGTCGTTCTCTGCTTTTCTGGCGGAGAGGGTCTCGGTACCAGAGCCCGAGCTACCGCTGACGCTCACGGTCGTGGATCCCTCGACCTGGCCGTCTTCGGTGTCGGTCAGCGTCAAGTCGACGGACGACAGGTCGCCGTCGGCGTCGCTGACGGCGTAGTCGATCTGGAACTCCGCGTGCGGACTGCCGCCGCTGTTGTCCTCGCTGATCGAGAAACTGTCCACCGTCGGCGCGTTGCCGCTGCTGGTGTCCTCGCTCTCCGTGACGCTCGTCGTCGACGAAGCGGTGTTTCCGGTGCCGTCGGTGGCGACGAGTTCCAGCGTGTAGCTGTTCCCGGTGCCGTCGTCGCCGGCGGCGACGAGTCGGGTCGTCCCGGAGGCACTGCTGCCACTCACGCTGATCGAGGCGGAGTCCTCCGTCGTGCCGTCGCCGTCGTCGGTCAGCGTGAGGTCGACCGAGGAGAGGTCGCCGTCGCTGTCGCCGACGCTCCAGGAGACGTCGAACTCCGCGTCCGAGTCGCTCGTCTCGACCTCGCTGGCCGAGAGGCTGTCCACCGTCGGCGCACTCGACGAGCCGCCGCTGCCGGTGGTGTACCCGACCGAGTTGGCGGCCACGTCCAGGGACGTCCCGTCGGAGAAGTTCACCGTGGTCGTGGACGAGGACGCGTTGTAGGCGACGTAGGTCTTCGTCCCGGTGCTGCTGTCCTGGAACACCTGATAGAACGGCGTGTCTGCGCTCACCGTCGGATCGGGGATCCCGATCTCGTTGAGGTGGTGGAGGAAGTAGTAGACGTACGGCGAGGAGGTCCCCGTGGGGGAGATCGGCATCTCGCCGGCCATGTTCGGATCGATCGCTCGCGATGGGTTCGACATCGCCCGGTAACACCACGCGGCTGCCGCCCAGCCGTCCGGCCACCGCGAGTACGGATCGGGCCCACCAACGAGCTGGTCGCGAGCCGTGAGCAGGCGATCCCAGTTGTTCTCGTTGTAGGTCTGATCGTAGCCCAGGTAGAAGGAGTGCCCGCCGATCGGGAGATTGTTGATCCCGTACAGCTCGATCGGGTCCGAGGTGTCCCAGTAGACCTGTCGCCAGCTACCGACGTCCCAGGTCTGCGAGCAGTACTTGAACGGGCCGGAGCCCTCGGTGTCGAGTTCGTCTGGGCCGAGGTTGCTGCCGAAGTTGGCCGGGAGCGAATCGTCGACCTCGTCGAACCAGTACTCGCGGGAAGCGTTGACCTCGTGGGTGTACATCCAGATGCCGGCGTCCCTGAGTTCGGTGTTGCCGGTGATTTCTCCCCACTTGACCATCGCCGCGTACGCCGCGATGGCCTCGGAGGAGGACTCCTGGTTGTTCCCATAGTCGTTGCCGTTGATGCCGCCCGCGTAGGACATCCCCGCGTACGGCTCGAACGTCCGCAGGAACGGGAAGGAGTCCTTGGGATAGGTGGACGGATCGAGCGGGTTCGACGTGTCCGGGCGCTCCCAGTTCGCGTAGTCCCGAATGAGCAACTCGACCATCGGACCGTAGTTATCGGCCCACTTGGGATCCTGACGGGCGACTTCCGCCGCAGCGTTCACGAGGTAGCCGTAGTGGAAGTGGTGGTCGTTGACGGCGAAGGCGCCCCCGAACTCGCAGTCGGGATAGGACTGGAGCACGCCGAGGTCGTCGTGGAAGTAGAACACCTCGTCGGAGTCGGCAGTGGAGAAGCTATCACCGTCGACGGTCCAGGCGTTGTTGGCGACGTCCAGGTACGTCGAGAGTCGGCCACGGAGCGCCTGCAGGAAGTAGTCCTGCTCGGCGGTCAGGCCACGGACGTCCGCGATCGGAGCCACCTGCGTGTTCCGCATGAAATCCTTCCCGGACCAGTAGGCGCACGCTGGCACGCCCTGATCGGTGTAGGGACCGTAGTCGCTCCGGAGATCCTGCAGGTACTGGTCGAGCTGGGCGCCGTCGTACGTACCGACGTCCGGTTGGACCGGCAGGATCCCCGGGTACCGTAGCGTCGTCGAGAACGACGAGCCGGCGACGACTTTCATCCGGCCGCGTGGCGACCAGTACTCGTCGCCGGTGAACGAGGCGCTGGTGTGTTTCCACTGGGTCGGGAACAGCGCCGAGAGCGTCCCGCTCGTCGTACTCTCGGCCTTCTCCTCGAGCGTGTAGGCGTACGTGGTCGAGACGGCCGCGTTGGCCTCGTCGTAGTTCCAGTCGACCGTCGTGTCCCGGACGAAGTTGTAGGCGTACTGCTCGAACGCGTCGAGCGTCGACTCGGTGCCGTCGGGGAGGACGGCCACGGTCAGGTAGCCCGATCCTGCGAGCTGCGACGTGAGGGAGCTGGTACCGACGCCCGACCAGCTCGCGCCGTCCGGCGCGTAGAGGCCGAAGTGCTGGACGGAGTGCCCTGACTGCGTGGGTTCGACGGTGAGCCCGAGGACGTTGCCCTGGTCGGCGAAGACGGAGACGTTCGCGTTCGAGAGCGCCGCGTCGGTCTCGTCCAGCAGGGAGAGGTCGGCACCACCGCCGCCGTACTCGACGAAGACGAACGGGCAGCCACGGACCTGCGTGACGTCCATCGGTGCAGTCGTGCCGTCGCCCCAGCGGGCGGTGTTGAACCAGTCTCCGTGATCGTGCGTACGTGTGTCCGCGTACGAACTGACGTCCGTGTTGCCGATCACCAGCCGCGGCGTCTCCTGGTAGTCCATCCGGACGAAGTCCGCCTCCTCGATCGCAGCGGGCTGATTCTCCATGTCGTCCCAGGGATCCCGCCAGCCCTGCCACGTGCTCGGAATCTGGAGCCGGAACCCCTCCGAGCGTGCGTCGGCGTAGTAGGGATACGTGACCGTCGCACCGTTGCAGTGCTCGTGCCAGGTCTCGTCGTAGGGATCGTACGCGAAGTGCATCCCACTCCAGACGCCGTTCGTCGGGATCGGTTGGTCGACGTTGTCGGTGATCCGCAACTCGTCCGTGGTCGGGGGCATATCCCCGGTGCTGTCCCCCGGGTACTCCGTCGTGTAACTGCCGCTGCCCACGCTGACGGTGTTCGAATCGGAGAGTGCAGACGTGATACCACTGGCACCACCGATCGCGCCAGCAGCCCCGGCTGCCTGCAGTACCGACCGCCGCGAAACCGGCAGTCGCCCCCGTTCGTCGCTCGATTCGTCCGCGTCGTCGTGTCTGTCGTTGAAATCTCGTGATGTCATGTCCACGTGTTCCGTTGGTGATACCTGTGTGTTCCCACCACAGGCAAGTAGAAATCCGATGTAAGTACCATGAATTAACTCACCACGCGGCGAGTGACAAAGGTGGTAAAAATAACGTAGTTAGAGGCGTATTTATATATAATTTGTAGTAATTGGAAAGAAACCAATAGAGAACGTCGAAGAGAAGAACTCGTCAGTTGCAGATGGTGATATCAAACGGAAATCTTTTTTGGATACTTCAACCGTGCCGACGCAATTCCCCGGGTTTCGTCGATTTGCGGACGGGACGGGGCCAGCGGCCAAGCGAACGGGCGATCCCTGCGACCCAGTCCAGATTCGGCGTCGACGATCCGAGCGTGAGGCTGGCCGATCGCTGACTTCGGCGGTTCGGTCGGCGGCGAACATCGAGACGGTCGACGGGAAACGCGTGATCAGACCGACTGCGAGTCGGAGCCTGACGCCCCAGCCGTGTCCATCGTGGTGACGACGGCGTCGCTGACGGTACTCTGCGAGCGTCGTTCGTCGCTTCCGGACGCCGACGAGCCACCGACGCCGAGCGTGCCGAGCGCGGTGAGGTCGGCATCGATCTCCGACGCACTGCGGCGTCGGTCGAGGTCGGCCAGTCGTGCGTCGACGTCACCGGGACAGCAGTCACCGACTTCCTCCTCGAGGAGTCACTCGAGGCGGCGTTCGTTTCGACCATACAGGCATCTGAACCAACATTCAGGTAATACTACCGGGGCTCCGTCGGCTACCCGATTCGGTGAGACGAGCGCGTCGGCCTCGATCGCCCCGGCAAGAACCTTAATCTGTGATCGGGTCGGAGATAGCAGACGACGACCGGCCGTCCCCGTCGGCCCACCATGACTGCATCGCAGCCCATCGCACCTCGTTCGCACGCTCCCGGGGTGACCCCGGATGAGTGACGAGGACTGGTTCGAGAGCGCGGTCGGGAGTGACGACGACGGGGACGCCGACGACAACGGTGACGCGAGAGACGGAGACGCGGACGCCGAGCGAGTGGACGAGTCGGACGGCGCGGCCAGTGGTGATGAGGCCACGGGGGTAACCGAGAATGGTGCGGACGAGGAGGAACCAGACGCGCTGGAAACACCGGGATTCGCGCCGTCGTCGGACGAAGACGATCTGGACGATCGAATTCCCGACCTCGGCGACGATCTCGGTGATAGCCTCGGTGAAGAGCCGCTCTCCGCGGAGGACATCGACCCCGATCTCGCCGACGAGGAAGACGGCGGCGGACTCTTCGAGGACGACTTCACGGCGGCGCTGCAGGAGGCAGAGGACGAAGGGTTCGGGATGGGCGGCAACGCCGAACCGACCGATCCGGCGTTCTCGATGGGCACCGACGCCGGCGGTGGGTTCGGCGACGTCGGCGTCACCGACCTCGACGACGATCCGGACTCGGACATCCCCCGCATCGACCTCGGGATCGAGGGGCTCGACGAGATGATCCAGGGCGGCGTCCCCGAACGGTCCCTGATGGTCGCCATCGGATCGGCGGGGACCGGCAAGACGACGTTCGGCCACCAGTTCCTCTACGGCGGCCTCCAGAACGGTGAGCGCGCCGTGTTCATCGCCCTCGAGGAGTCCCGCGAGCGCGTGATCCGTTCGGCATCCGAGAAGGGGTTCCAGTTCGACGAGTACGTCGACGACGGACAGCTCGCCGTCGTCGACATCGACCCCGTCGAGATGGCCAACAGCCTCCAGACGATCCGTAGCGAACTCCCGCGACTCATCGACGAGTTCGGTGCCGACCGACTCGTCCTCGACTCCGTGTCACTGCTGGAGATGATGTACGAGGAGCGAGCGACCCGCCGGAACGAGATCTACGACTTCACCAGAAGTCTCAAGGAGGCCGGCATCACCACGATGCTGACCAGCGAGGCCAGCGAGGAGACGCCATACGCCTCCCGACACGGCATCGTCGAGTACCTCACGGACGCCGTGTTCGTCCTCCAGTACGTCCGCCCGTCGGACTTCCGGGAGACCCGGATGGCCGTCGAGATCCAGAAGATCCGCGACGCGAACCACTCCCGCGAGATGAAGCCCTACGAGATCACCAACGAGGGGATCGAAGTGTTTCGGCAGGCAAATCTTTTCTAGGACCTTTTTTTGCGCTCGGATTTCCTCGCTCGCCGATAGACGTTCCTGCTCGGCCTTCGGCCTGCGCGGGCTGCGACTATCGAGCCCTCGCTCGCTACGCTCGCGAGGACGCTTCCGCTCGCTGCGGGAACCGCTCGCGCAAAAAATCTCCGCCAAAAAAGGCCGCGCCTCGCTGTGCTCGGCGCGGAGAATCGCTCACTCGCTTCGCTCGTTCGCGAATGCAGGTGCCAGCTGGCCCCATGCTCCGAAAGGCGGAAGGCCGGCGCCTGCGACCCCGGTGGTATGTACGAGGCCGTCCACGCCGTGCCGGAGGGAGAGTCGACGGTCTCGCGGCTCGCGATCACGGCCAAGGAGTACGGGTACGAGGGGATCGTCGTCCGGAATCACGGCGACCAGCGCGCGGAGTTCGACGCGGGTGCTGTCGCAGCGGAGACGGGTGTCGACGTCGTAAACGGGGTCGAGATCCAGGCCGAGGACGCCCAGCAGGCGAGTGGCTACCTCGGGAACTTCCGCCCTGATTACACGCTCGTGGGGATCCACGGCGGGACGATCGAACTGAACCGCTTCGCGGTGGAGCAGGAGAAGGTAGACGTGCTCGCACATCCGATGGCCGAACAGGGCGACCTGAACCACGTGATGGCGAACGCCGCTGCCGAGCACGGCGTCCGGATCGAACTGAATCTGCGGCCCGTGTTGCGCGAGTCCGGCGGCACCCGCGTGCGGGCCATCAAGGACCTGCGGAAGTCCTGGGAGCTGATCGACGACGCCGGCGCGCCGTTCGTCGTCTCGGCGGATCCCCGCTCGCACCTGCAACTTCGTGCGCGTCGGGAACTCGAGGCGCTGGACGAAGAGATCGGGATTCCGGGTGAGGCGATCGAGGACGGCCTCGCGGAGTGGGGGAGGCTGGCCGAGCGGAACCGAGAGATCCAGTCCGAGGCGTTCATTGAGCCAGGGGTCGAAGCTGGTCGGTATGACCCAGACGCCTGAGGATCACGCGGCCCGGTTCACCGAGGTCGCCGAGGAGTACGACGACGATTCGAGCGAGGAGTACCGGGCCTGCGCGGGGGCGGTGATCGAGGGCGCTGCACCCGAGCCGGACCACACCGTGCTCGACCTCGGTGCCGGGACGGGAGCGATCGGCCTCGCCCTCGCCGACGCTGCCGAGCGCGTCGTCCTGCGAGACCTCAGCGAGGGGATGCTCGATCAGGCCCGCCAGAAGGTCGCGGATCGGGGGCTCGACAACGTCGAAATCGGCGAGGGATCCTTCCGCGAACCCAACTACGACGGCCCCGCCGACGTGATCGTCTCGAACTTCGCGCTTCACCACCTCAGCGACGCGGAAAAACGGGAGGCAATCGAAATCTGGGCCGAGTACGAGCCAGAGCGGATCGTCCTCGGCGACGTGATGTTCTTCGAGGAGCCCGACCCGAGCGTCCCCTTCTACTCGCCGGAGGTCGACGATCCCGCCACCGTCGGCACCCTCGTCGAAGCGTTCACCGACGTGGGATACGCCGTCGTCGACGTACAGCGCATCCACGACCAGGTCGGCGTGATCGTCACCCACCGGATCGGCGAGGGCGACGTCGTGCCTGGAGCGGAGTGATCGACGGCGAAGCCAATCCCGAGCCACACATACGGAATCAGACACGATGAAACACCTTCCGAAACACCTCCGGCCGCGGTATCGGTACCTCGCAGTGGGACTCGAATCCTGGCCGGACGCGTCGTTCGACCGGCGGGCGTTCCAGCGCGAGGTCTGGGACGCCACTCGGGCGCTGTGTGGCGATCCTGGAAGCGCGGCGATCGATCCGACGGTGCTCCGGTTCGATCGGGACGGATCGATGGGGCGTGCGATCCTGAAAGTCCGCCGAGGGACGGTCGATCGGGCCCGTGCAGCACTCGCGTGCATCGACGCCGTCGGCGGCGATGCGGTGGGCTTGCGAGTCCGGGGTACGAGCGGGACGGTCCGTGCCTGTGAAGAAAAGTATTTAGGCGGGCCACCGGAACCATCTGAGGAGAGAACCGTCGTGTACCAACGCCAGGAGCGCACCGCGACCGTCCGCTCGCCCCGGGTGGACGTCCGTACCGATGCGGGGTTCCTCGGCGCCACGGAATCCGATTGCGATCGAACGGATCGCGACGACACCGAACCCAACTGCGACACCGAATCCGACCGCGACTAACACTATGCAGGGACAAGCCCAACAGCAGGCCTACGACCGCGGGATTACCATCTTCTCCCCGGACGGACGCCTCTACCAGGTCGAGTACGCGCGAGAGGCAGTCAAGCGAGGCACCGCCAGCATCGGTATCCGTACCGAGGACGGCGTCGTGCTTGCCGTCGACAAGCGGATCCGCTCCCCGCTGATGGAGCGCACCAGCGTCGAGAAGATCCACAAGGCCGACGACCACATCGGCATCGCGTCGGCCGGCCACGTCGCCGACGCCAGACAGCTCATCGACTTCGCTCGCCGCCAGTCCCAGGTCAACCAGCTCCGGTACGGCGAGCCCATCGGCGTCGAGACCCTCACGAAGAACGTCACCGACCACATCCAGCAGTACACGCAGGTCGGCGGCGCCCGGCCCTTCGGCGTCGCGCTCATCGTCGGCGGCGTCGAGGACGGCGAGCCGCGCCTCTACGAGACCGACCCCTCCGGGACGCCCTACGAGTGGAAGGCGCTGGCCGTCGGTGCAGACCGCGGCGAACTCCAGGAGTACCTGGAGGAGCACTACGAGGAGGCCGAGGACATCTCCGGCGGCGTCGAACTCGCGCTCGAGGCGCTCGCCTCCGTCAACGACGGCGAACTCCGGCCCGAGGGCATCGGGATGGCCACCGTCGACGTCGAGTCCGAGAACTTCATCGAACTGACCGACGACGAGATCGAGGAGTACCTCGAGTCCAACGACCTGCTCGCGCCCGAAGAGCCCGAGGAGGACGTCGAGGACGCCGACGAAGACGAAGAGTAACCGATCGAAGCGCCGGCTTCGACCGCACGGCCCGATCCGTTTTCGAACTGCGACGCGTCGAGTAGCCGCCGGACCGCCCGCTTGCGATCGGTTCGGCCTCGATTCCGGCGGGAAAGGCATTTGGCCCGGGATGTGTTACCCGGTGGTATGATATCGCTCGACGAGGCGGTGACGGCACGGTTGGAGTCCCACGGGGAGCGATTCGAGGTGCTCGTCGACCCCGACGCCGCCCTCGAGATCAAGCGCGGGGAGTTCGAGGGCGACCTCGAGGACGTCATCGCCGCCGAGGACGTGTTCGAGGACGCCGCCAGCGGCGACCGGCCCGCCGAGAGCGATCTCGAGGATGTATTCGGCACGACGGAGGCCCTCGAGATCATCCCGCAAGTGATCCAGGACGGCGAGATCCAGATCACCGCCGAGCAGCGCCGCGAGATGCAGGAGCAGAAGCACAAACAACTGGTCGACCAGATCACGCGGAACGCGGTCAACCCCCAGATGGACGACGCGCCGCACCCACCGGAACGCATCGAGTCCGCACTGGAGGAGACAGACTTCCGCATCGATCCGATGGAGCCCGTCGAACCGCAGGTCGACGAAGCGCTCGACGCCCTCCGACCCGTGATCCCGATCCGCTTCGACGAGGTCACCGTCGCCGTGCAGGTGCCCGCGGACTACGCCGGCAGCGCCCAGGCCCGCATCCGGCAGTTCGGTGACCTCGAACGCGAGGAGTGGCAGCCCGACGGGTCGTGGGTCGGCGTGCTCACCTTCCCCGCCGGCATGCAGGACGACTTCTACGACCTCGTCAACGAGAACACCAGTGGCGAGGCCGAGACGCGGATCGTCAGGGACGAAGACGAGATCAGCACACGGTAAGCCCGAACCAGGCAGAGTTCGATCGCCGCCATCCGGCGGCCAGAACGAAAGTCCTTAAGCGACGGACTGCGCTACGTTCGCCTGCAGGAGCCAGGATGGCCGAACGGCAAGGCGCACGCCTGGAAAGCGTGTTCCCTTACGGGATTCAGGGTTCAAATCCCTGTCCTGGCGTTTCTCGACGCACAACGTGAGCGAGGAGCGACAGCGACGAGTGAACCGTGCGTCGAGACACCGGCGACGGCGGGATTTGTGCCCGGAAGACGCAGCCCGCGAAACGACCGAAGGGCGTGAGCAGGACCGTCTTCCTCCGGTTCAAATCCCTGTCCTGGCGTGATTTTCCGGCGACGTCGGCGAGTAGCGACGGCACCAGGGAGCCTCACACACTGTACTGCGATCGTCACGCCTACGTCCACTCGTCGCTCACCCCCGATCAATCAATGCGGGGAACGAACGGAGACTGGTCGCGGCGGCGGGTACTGATCGCTTTCGGGGGCGCAGGGGTCACGGGCATCGCAGGCTGCAGCGTCCTGAAGGACGACGACGGATCCAGCGATAGCGATTCCCCGCCGGGCACCGAGTTCGGCATCGAGTTCGATCCCGAGGCCAGCAACTACACGATCACCTACGAGGGGAACCAGGCGTTCACCGAGGACAACACCGGTCTGCTCGCCATCGATCACGTGACCGAGACTGGGACGGCGGACCGAATGGTCTGGTTCGGCGGCCCCGAGTTCGGGCCGGTGGAACCCGGGGAATCCACGCTGTGGGGATACGACACCGAGCGGGTCACGGCCCTCGAAGTCGTCTGGGCGCCACCGGAGTCGGCGGGGAGCGGGCGGGCGCCGGACGTACTCACGCGACGGTCGACGCCGTAGCAGTCGCGGAGCGACCATGCTGTAGACTCCAGGCATCCGCGCGAGCACCGAGGAGCGAAGCTCCTCGAGCCCTGTCTCGCTTCGCTCGACAGGACGAAGCGAGCGCGGTTCACTCGGCGCGAACGGAGTGAGCGCCGAGGAGTTTTTCCCCCAAGTTTTTACGAGGAGTGGTGCCCGCAGCGAGCGAAGCGAGCGAGGACACCCGACGAAGTAAAAAGTGGGCATGGGACCGCCCGAATTTGAATCGGGGTTGCAGCGTCCCAAACGCTGAAGGATACCAAGCTACCCCACGGTCCCGCACCCGTCGTTCGAGCGACCGGCGGTAAAGGGTTTCGCTGGGCTGCAGTCCGTGTGACAGCCCCCCACAGTTTTGGTGATCCGCGGGTATGTGACGGGCATGACGTTGCGGGAACCCTCGAAACTGGTGGGCTTCGACGCCGACGGCGCAGTCGACCACCTGCTCGAGGCGGCCGGCGACGACGTGCTGGTCGTCGCAGAGTACACGCCCGGTGACTACCGGTTACTGTACGTTTCCGACGACCTCGAAGCGATGTACGGGTCGGGAGAAGCCGTTGCCGAGGCCGCCGACTCGATTCACGAGTACATCGACCTGGACTTTCGCGAGCGGGAACTGTTCCTCGACCTCTACCCGACGATCGACGACGTGGACGGGCTGATCACCGTCGCGACGGACCGGAGCGTCGTCCGGGTCGTCACGCCACGCGACGAAGGACTGTACTTCTCGGTGCCGAACGACCTCGACGTCACCGCCCTGCTCGAGGCCGTGGTCGGGATCGTCGAGGGAAGCCGCTGAGCGGGTACGTCGGCGAATCGTCGATCCACGACGCTCACCCCTCGTCGGCGAGGATGACCCGTGCGACGATCTCGTAGGGGTCCTCGTCGTGGCGGATGCCCTCGAGGATCCGGAACGCGTCGTCGGGCGCGAGGAAGTGCGAGGTGACCGCCCGGCCGAGGTCGGTCGGTTCGAGCCCGTCGATGAACTCGTACTCGAGACACTTGCCGAGGGCGTGGGTCGTCGGGATCTGCCCGACCATCCGGTCGTTGAGCCGCTTGGCTGCGGCCCCGCCGACGACGACGTTCGCGAGCGTCTCCTCGACGCCGGCGGCCCCGTCGTAGCGGGTGCGGACCGGCTCCATCTCGCCTTTCAGTAGCTGGAAAGCGACCTCGTCCTCCGTGCGCTCCTGGGAGTTGTGGTAGGCGCAGTCGGGTTCGACGAGGACGTAGACGCGGCCGCGGTCGTGGTAGTCCGGACGACCGGCGCGGCCCAGCATCTGCTCGAACTCCTGGACGGTGAGCCACTCGATCCCCATCGCGAGCGAGTCGAAGACGACCTGCGAGGCGGGGAAGTCGACACCCGCCGCGAGCGCGGCAGTCGTCACGACGGCGGCGAGGTCCTGGTTCAAGAATCGCCGTTCGACGGATTTGCGTTCGCCGTAGTCGAGGCCAGCGTGGTAGGCGGCGGCGCTGTAGTCCAGTTTTCGGGCGATCTCGTGGCAGCGCCGCCGGGAGTTCGTGAAGATGATCGTCTGGCCGTGGTACCCCTTCGAGGACTCGTGGTCGTACTCCCGTTTGACCAGCGTGTTGGCGACGTCGGGCTTCTCCCGGCCGTCGGCGAACGTGAGGTGCCGTTCGATCGGCACCGGGCGCTCCTCGAACTCGACGAGCGAGGCGTCGAGGCCGGCCGCGAGTTCGCCTGGGTTGCCGACAGTCGCCGAGAGGTAGATCCACTGGGTGCCGGCGGAGGGATCGGCCGCCTCGGGCGAGTCTGCGCTCGCCCCACCGCTTCCCGTAGTGCGATTTGCGGCTCGCTCCTCGCAGTAGTACTTCAGCCGGGAGATCAGGCCGTCGAGCCGGTGGCCGCGGCCCTCCTCCGCGATGGTGTGGACCTCGTCGATGACCACGGTGCCGACGTCGCCGAGGTCCTTGCCGACCCGGAGCGAGTGGTCGATGCCTTCGTAAGTGCCGACGATGACGTCGGCATTCGGGTCGAACGCCTGCCCGCTGTCCCGGACGCGGCTGCCCCCGACCCGGAGCGTGACGTCGACGAGGTCGCCGTAGGCCTCCTGGAAGTCCTCGTAGGTCTGGTTCGCGAGCGCGACGAGCGGGACGAGGAAGAGGAGCTTCCCCTCGCCCCTGAGCACGCGGTCGATTCCCGCCAGTTCGCCGACGAGCGTCTTCCCGGTCGCCGTCGCGCTGACGACCAGTTGATCCTCGCCGTCCAGCAGGCCGGCGTGGACCGCGCGACTCTGGACGGGGAGGAGTTCGTCGTACTTGCCGTCGAGGTAGGCCTGGAGGTCCGGGTGGACGTCGAGATCGGCGACGGGAACGGGATCGACCGCCTGGACCGTGGCGTCCATCTCGTCGACCTTCGTCAGGTCCGGATCGAGCCGTCCTTTGAGGAGGTCGGTGATCCGGTCGAGGTCCTTGACCTTCCAGAGCAGTTCTTCGAGGCGCTGGCGGGCTGCGCCGGTCATCGACCCCTGGTGGCGCAGTTCGCGTTCGAGTTCCTGTTTCGCACAGCTGCGACAGATCGTATCGTCGCCGTGGCTGATCGCCGTCTCCTCGGTGATCGGCGAGTACAGGCCGGCCTGCGAGCAGTGACGGCACGTTCGAACGGTGGTCGCCTCGAGCTGGTAGCCCTCGAGACACTCGCGGATCCGCTCGCGGTCCCGGGGGCTCGTCTGTTCGGAGATGCGGATCCGGTCGGCTCGCCGGGCGATGTCGACGAACTCCATCGGGTCCCGCAGGTCCTCCTGGGCACCGTTCAGCACCCGGAATCGGCCAGGACGCGGTCCGGCGTCCGTTGCCTTGAGCTCCAGTTTCGCACGAAAGAGCCGGTCGCCGTCGCGGTAGGGGGCAACGAGGAACTCGTCGCCGCTGCCGTGGCAGAACAGCGTTCCGACCCGCATCGCCTGCTCGGACACGCAGGATCGTAGACGAGGGGAGGGCAAGAGTCGTTCGTCTCGTCGGAGTCTGGCCAACGGATAGCACGGCGCGTCGTGACGTAGGCCGCTGACGGAGCGTCCTACTCGACCAGTTCGATCGAGTCGTCGCCGTTGGGGACGCCACAGAGGAAAGCCGCGGTGGAGTCGCCGTCGTTACGGTACCAGTGGACGGTCCCGGCGGGGATCAGCAGGCTGTCGCCGGGACGAACCCGATGCTCGCCGTCGCCCAGGTCCGCCTCACCCTCGGTTCCCGCGAGGCCGACCACGTACTCGCCGGCGAGGACGTACTGGACGTGTTCGACGTCGTTCGTGTGCCGGGGGACGGTTGCACCCGAATCGAGCGTGAAGCGGCGGAGGGCGAACGTGGGCGCACCGCGGGACTCGTCGATCAGGACGCCCTTCTGGAGGCCCTCCGCGGCGTCGACGGACTCGTACTCGATCGAGTCACGGTCGCGGATCACTGGCGAATCGGCAGGCATACACCCTGCTCGGGTGGCCGGGACCATGGATCCTCCGCCGAGACCACGTGGCTGTGACCGAGGTCACGCGAATGCCGGCGAATCTGGGCCCCGCACGTGCAGCGATATCGACCGACGGCGCGAATTTCGGCCGTTCCGTTCACACCCAAATGTCGAGGTTTGGGGCCGCTCGTTGCCCTGCACCCCAAAACTTTGTTCGAGCGGTGCCAAGCTTGATACTGATGGGCGGCCAACGGTAGCAGTAGCCATGGATTGCAGGGTCGTCGTCGAGGCCGCGGTGCCGGTGTACGACGTGGAAACCCCCGACGAGGCCGTGCGAATCGCAATCTCGAAGACGGGCGAGATGCTGAATCCCGATCTCAATTACGTGGAGATCGAGATGGGAGAGCGGTCCTGCCCCCACTGCGGAGAGCACCTCGAGACGGCCTTCATCGCTGCCGACGAGGGACTCGTCGCCCTCGAACTGGAGATGACGGTGTTCAACGTCGAGCGGGAGGAACACGCCTCACGGATCGCTCGCAAGGAGATCGGGCAGTGTCTCGAGAACATTCCACTCGAAGTACTCGAGGTCGAAATCATCGAGGACGATGCGGACGGTCGTGACGACGAGGAGTCGAGCAGCGACGAGTCGTCCGACGCGGATGCAGAGGACGCAGACGACCCTTCACGCACGGACGACGAGCCAGCGGACGAACGCGAGGCGTCCGGCGACGACGAGGTCCTTCCGGAGTTCGAAGACCTGATCGAATAACGGGCCGCTGATCCCCGCACACGGCTCACGTCCGAAATTGCCCCCGACGGTACGGCTTGCTGGGCAGTGTCAAACGGTAAAGAGCGCAGAGCGTCGGCGAGACGGTTCTGCGGGAGAAGGATTTCGTCGCGAGAACGGCGTCGTCGAGTCAGTCGGCGGCAGCGGGGACGCGTTCCTCGACGTCCTCGCTCATATCGTCGGTGATGCCTCGAGCCAGGGCGAAGACGGCCGTCTTGTGATCCGTCTTCGATTTGTGGATCGATGTCGGGCGAACTCCCATCTCTTCGTAGGTGGAGAGATCGAGCTCGCTACCGAGGTGTGCTTCGACGTCGGCGGATACCTCCGCGAGAAGACCGTGGAGGTGGATGAGCTCCTGCTTCTTCATGAGCATCAGTGGCTAGAGACTGGAGGGTTATATTATTATCTTGAGTAAAGTTACCATGATCCGTGCGATTTGTACTCGTCCAGAATCGTGAGGAATCAGCACGTTCCTGTGCTCAGTCCCAGGAGCTGAAGTCTTTTTAGGAAGACCCTGCACGGTGTTCGTATGGACTACGAGGACAAACTCGACCGAGCGCTGGAGGAGACGCCCGACATCGGCGACGAGTCCGCGCGGCTCTCGGTGCCCGATCCGGAGGTACGACAGGAGGGCAACGTCACGGTCTACGAGAACTTCCAGGACACCGTGACCACGCTGTCCCGCGATCCCGAGCACGTCCTGAAGTTCCTCCAGAACGAGGTCGGCACCAGCGCGCACATCGACGAGAGCGGTCGCGCGCGGCTGACAGGTTCGTTCTCCGAACGGCGAGTCTCCGACGCCCTCGACGCCTACGTCGAGGAGTTCGTCACCTGCTCGGAGTGTGGCCTCCCCGACACCCGGCTCGAGAAGGAGAAAGGTACGCTCGTCGTTCGCTGTGAGGCCTGCGGGGCGCTCTCGCCGACGAGCGCCTGATCTTCGCGGCCGACGCGAGCCAATATAGCAGACGAGGCGGCGGTAGGAACCGCTTACGTCCGACGAACTGACCGATTTCGGCTCCGCGTGGCGCTACGCACCGAGTGACTTCATCGTCTCGAGGTCGCGGTCGGTGCGCGCGAACTCCGCGAGTCGTCTGGAGTTGTGACAGTTGGGACAGTGGAACACCGTGTCGTGGGCGGGAAGCCCGGAGGGCGTCGATTCCCACTCCTTCTTGCACTCGGGACACAACAGTCGAACGTACGCTTCGTTCATCGCATCGAACCCATGTGGGACGCACCCAAAAGTCTTGAGGGCAAATGTCACGCCATCTGGTAGCACGGCAACGCGCCGATCACGTAGCTCGGTCCTGCGATTCACACTGTTACCGCGAGAACAACGACCGCTCGGAGTGGCGGACCGCTTCAGGCGGGTGCGGCCGACCCGTCGCCTTCGGCAGCTTCGAGCAGCTCCTTGTAGCGGTTCCGGATCGTGACCTCGGAGATGTCGGCGACGTCGCTGACCTGGTTCTGCGTGACCTTCTCGTTGGTGAGCAGCGACGCAGCGTACACTGCCGCCGCGGCGAGGCCGACGGGCGATTTCCCGCTGTGAACGCCGACGTCCTGGGCGCGGTCGAGCAGCTGCCGTGCACGGCGTTCGACTTCTTCGGAGAGGCCGAGGTCGGAGACGAACCGTGGCACGTACTGCTTGGGGTCGGCGGGCTGGACCTCGAGGCCTAGCTCGCGGACGACGTAACGGTACGTCCGGGTCAGCTCCATCTTGTCGACGCGGGAGACCTCCTCGAGTTCGTCGAGGCTACGGGGCGTACCGGCCTGCCGCGCCGAAGCATAGAGGGATGCCGTCGCGACGCCCTCGATGGATCGGCCCGGGAGCAGGTCCTCGTCGAGTGCACGCCGGTAGATGACACTCGCGGTCTCGCGGACGTTCTCGGGGAGACCGAGCGCGGACGCCATCCGGTCGATCTCGCCGAGCGCCTGCTTGAGATTGCGCTCCTTCGAGTCACGCGTGCGGAAGCGCTCGTTCCAGGTGCGCAGGCGCTGCATCTTCTCGCGCTGGCGGCTGGAGAGCTGACGCCCGTAGGCGTCCTTGTCCTGCCAGCCGATGTTCGTCGAGAGCCCCTCGTCGTGCATCATCTTCGTCGTGGGGGCGCCGACGCGGCTCTTCTCGTCCTTCTCGCGGGAGTCGAACGCGCGCCACTCCGGGCCGCGATCGATCTCGTCGCTCTCGACGACGAGGCCGCAGTCTTCACAGACGGTCTCGCCGTGTTCCTCGTCGCTCCGGAGCGTGCCGCCACACTCCGGACAGTGGAGTTCCTCGTCGACCTCCTCGGTCGTCTGCTCGTCGGAGGTCTCGACCTGTTCGTCTCGCCGGGCTGTGCGGGTTCGGATATCGTCCTCTGTCATGGTGGTCGGATCGGGGACGGAGGGGTGAAGAAATGGGTCCCGAGAGTCCCTGATCTCTTAACCGTACGTTAGGTAGAAAGGCTTATAAATGTTTCGTCGAAGTATATAAGCGAATGGTGTGAAACGGTGCCACACGCCCCGGTCGCGGGGTGCGTGTGCGTGAATCGCTCACACGAATACGGATAAATTGTGGGGTCCGGTGGACGGTACTGTCCATTTCGATCCGACAGAAACGGCAAGGGGTGCCGGCACTGGGCCGGGACGCCGGCGCGGAGCCACTGAGCGTTCCGCTCGCGCACCCTCCGGCGCTCGAAGCGAATCCTGGAGGAAGGGCGTTCGACGATCCGTGAATTGACGCGCTCGATGCGGTCGTCGAGGGAGACGCGGTCAGCCAGGTGACTGCTGGCAGGTGCGTCGCTACTGCCAACTGCGCCGACGTCGATCAGTCGTCGCCACCGGCCGTACCGACCGAGTCGACGGAGACGGACTCCCACTCGTGATCGCCGTGGGCACCCTCGCGCTCTTTCGCACTGCCAGCGACGGCCACGAATTCGGCGTTGGCACGGGCCGCAGGGATCGTCTCGCCGCCGCAGTAGGACAACCCCGAGCGAATCCCGCCAGCGAACTCCGTGACTACCTCTGCGACGGGTCCCTTGTACGGCGTGTAGCCCGCCACGCCCTCGTCGGCAGTGGGGAGGTGGTCGTCGAGAGCGTCGGCGCCTGGAGCCAGATCGCCGTCGGTGGCCGCTCCGTCGTCGTCACCGGTCCCGCCCTTGTCGTTCCGGTCCTCCGCGGCCGCTGTCGTCGCCATCCCGCGCGATCGCTTGTACCGGGTGCCGTCGATCGTGACGACCTCGCTGGGCGCCTCCGCCGTCCCCGCGAAGAGACTGCCCATCATCACCGCGTCCGCACCGGCCATGAGCGCCTTCACGGCGTCCCCCGACGAGCGGATCCCGCCGTCGGCGACGATCCGGACGTCGACCGCCTCGGCTGCATCGGCGCATTCGTCGACGGCCGTTAGCTGGGGCACGCCCGCACCCGCGACCACGCGGGTCGTGCAGTGGGACCCCGGCCCGATCCCGACCTTGATCGCGTCAGCTCCCGCGGCCGCGAGGTCGCGAACGCCCCGTTTCGTGGCGACGTTCCCCGCGACGATCTCGGCGTCGGGAAAGGCGTCGCGAAGGTCTGCAACCGCGTCCAGACAGCGCTCCAGGTGCCCGTGCGCGACGTCGACGACCAGACAGGCTGCCCCGGCGTCGAGCACTGCCTCGGCCCGGGCCAGATAGTCCTCGTCGATGCCGATCGCCGCACCGCAGCGCGCGCCAGCGTCCGTGACCGCACGGACCTCCGCGGCCTGCGATTCGGCGTCCAGGAACCGGTGAATCGTCCCGAATCCGCCCGCCTCCGAGAGCGCGATCGCGAGTGTCGACTCCGTGACCGTGTCCATCGGCGCGGAGAGTAGCGGCGTCTCGAGTTCGATGCCGTCGGTGAGGTGCGTCGAGAGATCGACGTCGCTACGGCTCTCCACCGGCGAACGCTGGGGCACGAGCAGGGCGTCCCCGTAGGACAACCCCGTTCTGACGTCGTCCATCCGCTAGCAAAATTGGGCATGCTGAAGCAAAACGGTGCTGGTAATTCGAGGGAAATGGCTGGATGAAGTGGGATACTCGGGAATTCGTGCGAAAGAAGATCGACCCCGGATCGACGTCGGTCCGCACCCACAGTACCTTCACGACCACAGACGGACTCCGAGGACCGAAGCGGCGCGCAGATTGCTCGAACGGGGTCGTTCGCGCTCGCTCGGGCCGTCTCGGCCGACTCCGAAAGGCGAGCCTTAAGTGCCTCGGTCAGATACCCCGGTGTACTATGGCGAACGGCAAGTACGCAGGGCGAAAGCTCCAGCGGGACCGCCAGAAGCACCGGTGGTCCGACTCGGAGTACGCCCGACGCGAGCGCGGTCTGGCAGAGAAGTCCGACCCGCTCGAGGGCGCTCCCCAGGCACGTGGCATCGTACTCGAAAAGATCGGCATCGAGGCCAAGCAGCCCAACTCCGCGGTCCGCAAGTGTGTGCGGGTCCAGCTGATCAAGAACGGCAAGCAGGTCTCTGCCTTCTGTCCCGGCGACGGCGCGATCTCGTTCATCGACGAGCACGACGAGGTCACCATCGCGGGCATCGGCGGCGCGAAGGGTCGCGCCATGGGTGACATCTCCGGCGTGAACTACAAGGTCGAGAAGGTCAACGGCGTGGCCCTCCTCGAACTCGTCCGCGGGAACGCGGAGAAGCCGGTGCGATAACGATGAGCGAGACAGCGTCCCAGCCGCTCCTGTTCGGCGAGTGGGAGATCGAGGGCATCGAGTTCTCCGATCCCAGTACGGAACGGTACATCTCCATCACGCCCGTCGCGCACAGCATGGGCCGGCACGCGGACAAGCAGTTCGCGAAGAGCGAGATCTCGATCGTCGAGCGTCTCATCAACCGCCTCATGCAGACCGAGGAAAACACGGGTAAGAAGCAGCAGGCGACGAAGATCGTCCGCGAGGCGTTCCGCGAGATCAACGAGCGCGCCGACGAGAACCCGATCCAGGTGCTCGTCGAGGCCGTCGAGAACTCCGCGCCCCGCGAGGAGACCGTCCGCCTGAAGTACGGTGGCATCTCCGTCCCGAAGGCCGTCGACATCGCACCCCAGCGCCGCGTCGACACCGCCCTCGAGTTCCTCGCCCAGGGCACTCACAACGCCGCGTTCAAGTCCCCGACCGACGTCGAGGAGGCACTCGCCGACCAGCTACTCGGCGCTGCCAACGCGGACGTCTCCACCTACGCGGTCAACCAGAAGGAAGAGACCGAACGCGTCGCCGCCGCAGCGCGGTAACGCCGTTCGCCGCTCCGGATCTCCCGTCTGTTGATTTCTCGCACCGTCCCGAGCAACTGCACCTGCACACACTGATCGCGGGGCAATCGCTCCGCGGGCTGGGTGTCGGTGCGATTCACAGCAGCGTCGACGCCGGTTTCACTCCACGAGCGGCAGGAAGATGCCGAAGAGGAACGGCGAGATCAGCGCGGTGAGCACGCCGATCACTTCGAGGTCGAAGAAGAGCGTCGCCTCCCAGCCAGGAATCGACCCGAAGACGATCGGAACGAGCACTTCGCCGAGGACGCCGACCAGGAGCATCGCGAACCCGATGCCGAAGCCACCCTTCGCGAGCCGTGCATACTCCGCGGAACTCCGCGTGTGCATGGCTGGTAGGTTCGCAATCGGCTGCAATACCCGTTTCGGAGTACCGAAAGGTTCTCACGAATCGATCGCCCACGATCAGGCGATGAAAGAGCTACTCGGCGATTCGGTCGCGGAACTCCTCGCAGTCCTGCTGACGGCGGTCGGCTCCGGCGCGCTCGCGATCGGCGGCGCAGTGATCGAGTACGCCGCGTTCGGCAACCTGCTCACCGGCCACGCGACGATCGGTGCCTGGGAACTGGTCCTTGGCGGGCTGTTGCTCTACGCCGGCGTCTACCTGCTGGGCTACCAGCGGCTGGGCCGGTCTCTCGCCACGAGCAGCGAGTGAACCGCAGATAGGCAGCGACCGCGACAGCAGCTTCCTCAGATGAAGTCCCGGACCTCGGAGTAGTACATGTCGTGGTGGTCGAGCGCGCCGACCGCCCGCGCGATCTCCGCGGCCAGCGCGTGCCAGCAGAGCGCACGCGGGTCCTCGGGGTCCAGATTGTACGTCGCGTCCTTGCAGGTGCAGGCGCCGTCTTCGACCACGTACTCGTCGCTGTTGCCGACGACGACGGTGAAGTCCTGATACTGCTTGACGCGGCCCTCGCCGACGGCGTCGATGGCGCGGCTGCCCCGGTCGCCGTGAGCGGCGAGGACGTCCTCGACGACGTCCGGCGTCAGTTCGCCCTGGGCTTCGAGGCGGGAACGCCACTGCGGACCGTCGCTGGCGTCGGGGGCGTCACCGTCGCCTCCCCGATCGCGCTCCGAGTCCCGCGGCTCCTCGCTCACGGAACCCCCTCCGACAGCCACGCTGCCAGTGCCCCCGCGATCACGAACCGTGCTACGGCGCGCCGGGACTAAACCCGTTGGGGTGGTGCGGTCGGTCACTCCGCTCCGAGACCGTCGGCGAGTTCGGCCATCGTCCGACTGCGCGTCCTGGCCTCCCGCCGGCGCCGCTCCAGCGCGTCGCGTGCCGAGGTGGCCGCGGTCTCGTCCACCGAGAAGGACAGCCCCGGGTACGCGACGTCGGCGAGCACCAGGGGCTCGGCCGGTGCCGTCGGCACGCCGTCGCTCTCGGGGACCGACGAGCCGTCGAGCACCCGGTCGACGAAGGACGGCGCTCGCTCGCCAGTGGCGACCAGATCGACGAGCGAAGCAAGCCGGCGGACCAGGTGCCGTGGGAAGCCGCCAGCAGCGACCTGGATGACGAGGTACGGCTCCGCCCACGTGGCCCCGGTTTCGAGCGTCCGAACCGTCCCCGTGTCGTCGGTGGTCAGCGCCGCGAAGTCGTGCTCGCCCACGATCCGGTCGAGTGCGTCGGCCGCGAGGTCCGGATCCGCGGCCGGTGCGTGGAGGTGGTAGGTGTACTGGCGGCGGGTGGCGTCGTGGGTCGCGTGGAAGTCGGCGGGAGCGTCGGGATCGTCCGACGGGACGTCGGCGTGGGCCCAGGCGTGGACCGAATCGGGAAGCGCGCCGTTCAGCGCCCGCGGGGTCAGCCACGCCGGCGCCTCGAACGCGATCGTCTGGGCGAGCGCAGCGACGCCGGCGTCGGTACGACCCGCGGCGGCGTAGCCCGGCGGAGTCGGGCGAACGCCGACCCCGGAGTCCGCGTCTGGGTCCAGCACGTCCAGGGCCTCGAGTCCGTCGAGCAGGGCGTCCTCGACGGTCGGCACGTCGGGCTGGCGCTGGAAGCCGTAGAACGGTCGGCCGTCGTAGGCGATGCGAAAGGCGCGCACGATGAGCGGACGTTCGATGGCGTTCTCAGGCGAAGTCCTCGTAGGTCGGCCGCTCGAGGTCGCCCGGGAACGCGTCGACGGGCACCGTCGTCTGGTCGCCCGATGCCATGTCCTTGATCGTGTACTCGTCGTTGGCGAGGTCCTGTTCGCCGACGATGACGACCGTTTCGGCTTCGATCGAGTCGGCGTAGTCGAGTTGCGCGCCGAACCCGCGGTCCGCGACGTCGGACTCGACGACGTGGCCGCGGTCCCGAAGCTCGCGAGCGAGTTCGGCTGCCTGTGAGCGGGTGTCGCCGGCCGTGAGGACGTAGTAGTCCGTAGTAAGGGACTCCTCCGGCCAGACGCCGGCGCGCTTGCAGAGGAGGGACAGGGTGGCGTCGCCGGGCGCGAACCCGACTGCAGGGGTGTCCGGGCCGCCGAGGTCGCCGATGAGGTCGTCGTAGCGGCCGCCTCCGAAGACGGCGCGGGAGACCTCGCCGGTGGCGTCGAAGCACTCGAAGACGGTGCCGGTGTAGTAATCGAGGCCGCGGGCGGTCGACAGCGAGAGCGTGCAGTACTCGCGGACGCCGAAGTCCGCCGCGGCGTCGAGGACGGCCTGGAGGTTCTCGACGGCGTCGGCGATCCGTTCGTTCTCCGCGAAGGCGACGAGGTCGTCGAGGTCCTCCTCGGGGGTGTCCAGCAGGTCGTCGAACGTCCCGGCCTGGGACTCGGAGAGGCCGGCGGCGACGAGTTCGTCGATGTACTCCACGCGGTCGAGCTTCGCGCGCTTGTCGACGGCGCGGATCGCGTCCTCCGTGTCGATTTCGGTGCCGTCCTCGGCGTCGAAGGCCTCGAGCAGGCCGCCGAGCACGTCGCGGTGGGAGACGCGGAACTCGAAGTCCTCCGGTGCCAGGCCGAGGCCGGTCAGCATCTCCGCGGCGACCGCGAGGACCTCGGCGTCCGCGTCGGGCTCCGCGGAGCCGAAGATGTCGACGTTCGTCTGGTAGAACTCCCGGAAGCGACCCTGCTGGACCTGCTCGTAGCGCCAGAACTTCCGCGTCGAGAACCACTTGATCGGCTTGGTGAGCTCCTGGCCCCGCTCGGCGACCATCCGGGCGACGGTCGGCGTGAGTTCGGGCGTGAGCGCGACCGACCGGTCGCCCTGGTCCTCGAAGCTGTAGAGTTCCTCGACGATCTCCTCGCCGCTCTTGTCGACGTACATCTCCGTCCGCTCGAGGGCGGGCGTGTCGATCTCGCGGAAGCCGTAGCCCCGCGCAGTCGACTCGATGGAGTCGAACAGCCAGCGGCGAGCCTGCATTGCCTCGGGGTAGGTGTCCCGGAACCCCTTGATCCGGTCGTACATGCAGCCAGGTAACCGGGGGCTGCGCTTGAAACCAGCGTTCCCCCGACGGAGCGTGCCGAGGCGCTCGCGCAGGTCGACGGGAGCCTGGATCGGCTGATGCCGAACGCGTCAGACGTATCGTGTTGGCATCCACGCTGGAGATCCAGTTGCGCGCCCTAAGCGGGAGACAATTCGGCCGTCCAGATGCCGGACCGAAGGATGTCGGGTCACCTGGATTCACAACCGTTAGGGGCATCCGCCGTCGATCTTCGCCAATGTCGCTGAGCCCCGATCGAAAGCTCGACGCGCTCGGGGCCGTCCTGGTCGTCCTCGTGATTTTCGGCGTCGGACTGGCGGTCTTCGGCGCCATCGAGGTATCCGAGGACGACGGCGAGGCCACGCCCGAGACGAACTTCAGCGTCGAGCGGATCAACGACAGCCACGTTCGCCTGGTGCACGCCGGGGGCGACGTCGTCCGCGGCGACGAACTCGTGCTCACCATCGACGGCCGCGATCGGGTGCCCGTGCAGCCGTTCCCGCCGAGCGTCTCCGAAGGTGACGGGACCATCGTCCGCGTGAGTGAAGGACACACGCTGCGAGTCTACTGGACCGGCGGCCGCGGTACGCAAGAGCGGCTGGACTCGCTCGAAACCTGAGTCGAGGGTCGACGATCGAGCGTTCGTCCTCCGAGCCATGCTCGCCGGAAGCGGCGCCGCTGGGAAGCCAGGCGAGGCGACCTGACGGTGACAGCCCGGTCGCCCCAGCGATTTTCCGAGCATATCCCGTAAATCGGCGGCTACCAGCGTAACCCGGTCGGCAATTCGGCGCGCCCCGGCGGCGGTTCCGAGTCGCTGTGGAGTAAGATTCACCTTCGTCGGGACCGAGCAGGCGGTATGGTCGAACTAACCGGAGTCGCACTGATCCTCGGGGGCGGGGTACTGCTCGCCTTCGGGGCCGCCCTCTCCGTCTACGGCGTCGCGTTGCTGGGCGCGGTACTCGGCGGCGGTGCGGGCTACCTGGTCGCACCGACGATCGGCGGCGCGATCGGACTGAGCGGGGCCGTCGCCTCGCTCGCCGCAGTCGCTATCGGCGTCGTCGCTGGCGTACTCATTGCCTACACCGTCCTCTCGATGGTCGTCGCGATCGCCGGCTTCGCGGTCGGGAGCTTGCTCGGCGTGTACATCGTGAGCGACCTCGCCGGCGTCAGCGGGATGCTCCCGAAAGCCGGCGTCGCGCTCGGGACCGGGATCCTCCTGGCCTTCCTCGCGATGTTCCTGACGAAGACGGCGCTCATCGGCATCACCGCGTTCCTCGGTGCGTCGTTCGCGTCGACGCAACTCACCGTCGGGAGTTTCGAAACCGCCGCCTCGGACCTCACCGTCGATCCGCTCGTCGTCTCGCTCGAGAACCCGATCTTCCTCGGGCTGTTCGCACTCGGCGTGCTCACGCAGTTCGGCCTCTTCAAACTCGGATGGGTCGGCAAGATCGCCGGCGCGCTCCCTGGCGCCAGCGTGATCAGGGATCGCGGCGAGCAGGAGCCGGCGAGCTAACACCGGTCGCGAGCGAGCGATCCAGCCGCCCGCACGGACCGATTCTGCTGACGCTTCCGGGCCCCGACGCCAGAGCGACTGCTTCGGCGGTCGATCCAACGCGCAAGCGAAAAATGGCTCCCCGCCGAGGTTCGAGTATGACGACGACAGTCGGCACCTTCCTCGTCACGGAGGCCGATCCCGAGTCCGCGATTCTCCGGAACGTCGAGGACGGCCAGCTGCACACGCTCTCTACGAATCCGGATCTCGACGCCGGGGAGGTCGTCGAGGCAACGCTGACCGCCGAGCCACCGATGGAGGTGACCTGGACGGCCGAGATCGACGATCGGCGGACGATCGAGTGCGAGGTGGTCGATCTGGAACCGACCACCCGGTCGGCGGAAGCCGCTGCCTCGCTCGCCGAGGGCGAACTGGAACGCTTCGAACGGGCCGGCGAGGGCGAGGTCCACGTGCTCACGGTCGGCGCGGACGGCGTCGAGACGGCGGTGGACGACGTGCTCGACGACGAGGCGACGATCGAGCGAGCGGCGCGGCTCGGCGCGGTGCGCGTCGAGATCCGGACCGGCGACGAGTTCCTCAGCGTCCGCTACCTGCCGAAGTAATCTGGCGGCACCACCGAAAAACGCGACCCGCCGGCCGGGTGGGCCGAGGGGGCGGTCTAGTCGCGGAGTTGCTCGACCGTCGCCTCGAGTTCCTCGAGCGCCTCTCGGAACTCCGCTTTGGCCGACTCGTTGCGTTCTTCGGCCTCCCGAGCGGCACTGTCGAACGCGTCCATGACGCCCGTACCGCCTCGTCTGTGTCGCTACTCCGGGACATGGCCGCAGGCGGATGGTGAACCCGGGAGACTGAAAATCGCAGTGTCGGCGCGGTAGTTCTCGCCAGTACCGGCGCCACGGCGACGCGAATCGATTCGGCCCGGCCGTTTTGTCTCGGGCGACCGTACTCCCTCGCATGCCGTCCACTGGCGACCACGCCCCCAGATTCGACGCGACGCTCGGCACCAGCGACCACGAGGACTTCTCGCTCGCCGACCACCTCGGTGACGGTCCCGTCGTCCTCGCCTTCTTCCCCGGTGCGTTCACGCCGCCGTGTTCCAACGAGATGGTCGCGCTCCAGGAGCGCATCGACGAGTTCCACGCCGCTGACGCCACCCTCTTCGGCGTCAGCGCCGACTCGCCCTTCTGCCAGGGCGCCTTCCGCGAGGAGCACGGCCTCGCGTTCGACCTCGTCAGCGACACAAGCGGCGACGTCATCCGGGCCTACGACCTCGACATCGACATCCCCGACCTGGGCCTCTACGGCGTCGCGAACCGCGCGGTGTTCGTCCTCGACGACGACGGCGAGGTGGCCTACGAGTGGGAGTCCGCGGATCCGACGCACGAACCGCCGTACGAGGAGCTGTTGGAGGCCGTTCGATCGGTCTGAGTAGCGAGGTAGCTTCGGAGCCCACTGCCACGATTCGGCCCGAGCGCGGAACGCAGACGTAGTGTGCCTCTACGCTCTCGACGTATCTCCCGCTAGAGGCGCAGGCGACGAGAGTGCGCTACGACCCCTCCCCGATGCTCACGACTCGTGCTCGCGAGGACACGCTTCGACCCGGGTCGCCTCCGAGTCGTAGCGGATGACGCCGAAGTCAGCCATCATCGGAAGATGGGCGTGGTGGAGCGTGATGGCCACGTGTTCGACGTTGGTACCGTCGGCTCCGACGTCGTCTCCTTCGCGCGTGGCCACCGCTGCGGCCAGGCTCTCGAGGTCGACCGGTTCGGTCCAATCGGTCAAGACCTCGAGCGCTACCCGCCGACGTTCCGCCGCGAGTAACCGGTGACGGTCGTCGGGTGGGAGGTCGGCCGCACTCGTTACCGTATCCGTACTGTCGGTCGGTGACTGGATCATCGTGGGTTAGTGCTTGGGGCGCCGTGGTATCCGGCGTGTATCCCTGCGTCAGGCCGCTCGAAACCTAAGGCTGTACTAAAACTGATTAGGTACTCGTGGACCGTCAGACGTTGCAGATTGCGTACCAGATTATGAACAATATTTCACGTGAGATGACGCCGCGGAGGTCGCTCCCGTCCATTGCCCAGCCCGAGCTAGCCTCCAACGGCGGAGGGCTTACAAACGCAGGCACCGAGGAGGTGCCAATGGCGTCACCGTCCCTGACCGAGGCGCTACGCGAGACGCTCTCCCGCTTCGAGAGTCTCGGCGAACCGAGGACGACGACCGAAGTGGCAGATGCGCTTGACCTCGGTCGTCGGAGCACCTACGAACGGCTCGAACGACTCGTCGACCGCGACCGCCTCGAAACCAAGAAGGTCGGTGGAAACGGTCGCGTGTGGTGGCGGCCGCCGGCGACGGCCGACGTGCCTCCCGACTGGTCGGCCACGGCAGCGTCCCTGATTGACGACGTCCTCGACGGCGCCGAGGTGGGCATCTTCGTCCTCGACGAGGACTTCGAGGTCGCGTGGATCAACGACGCGACCGAACGCTACTTCGGCCTCGACCGGGATCGCGTTCTCGGCCGGGACAAGCGCCGTCTCGTCGAGGAGCAGATCGCGCCGGTCGTCGACGACAGCGAGACGTTCACCGACACCGTCCTGGCGACGTACGACGACAACACGTCCACCGAGCAGTTCGAGTGCCGCGTGACGGCGGACGACGAAGCGCGCTGGCTCGAACACCGCAGCAAGCCCGTCGAAACCGGCGCCTACGCCGGCGGCCGCGTCGAACTCTACTACGACGTCACCACCCGAACGGAGGTCGAACGGGCCCGCGAGCGGGACCGCGCCCAGTTCGAGTCCGTCGTCGACGCCGTCGAGGAGTACGCCATCGTGATGCTCGATCCCGACGGGCACGTGCAGACCTGGAACGAGGGCGCAGAGCAGATAATGGGGTACGCGGCCGAGGACGTCGTCGGCGAGCACTTCTCGACGTTCTACACCGACGACGCACGGGAAGCCGGGGTCCCTGAAGCTAACCTCGCCGCCGCGTCGAGCGACGGGCCAGTCGACGACGAGGGGTGGCGGCTCCGGGCCGACGGCTCACGCTACTGGGCCACCGTGACGATCACCGCTCACCGCGACGACGACGGTGCGATCGACGGGTACGTGAAAGTCACTCGCGACATGACCGAGCGCCTCGAACACGAACGGAAACTCCAGCACGAACGCGATCTCCTCGACCAGGTGCAGGAGGCGAGCCCGATCGGCATCGGCATCTTCGACACGGACGGCGAACTGTATCGGGGGAACCGACGGTTCACGGAGCTACTCGGGTGGAACGACGCCGATCCGTCGGGCTATTCACTCGGTGAACAGCCGCTCCTCGACGCCGACGGTGACGTGATCCCGTACCCCGAGCGGCCGGCGGCACGAGCACTCTCGACGGGTGACACCGTCACAGACCAGCGGATACGAGTCGACGGCCCCGACGGCCGGACGCGGTGGCTCTCGGTGAACGCCAAACCCGTCGGCGGTGAGGTCGACGGCGTCGTCGTCACGATGACCGACGTCACGCGACTCGAAGGCCAGGCCCGTCGCCTCGAACGCCAGCGCGACGACCTCCAGCACGAACTGGAAGACGTGTTCGAACGGATCGACGACGGGTTCTTCGCGCTCGACGCCGACCTCCAGTTCGAGTACGTCAACGAACGGGCCGGGTCGCTCCTGGACCGCTCCCCGTCGGAACTCGTCGGAACGCACGTCTGGGACGCGGTGGAAGCCGGGTCGAAGGCGGAGGCCGCATTCGAGGAGGCCCTGGAGACGCAGGAGTCGGTCTCGTTCGAAGAGTACTACGAGCCCCAGGAGACGTGGTTCGAAAACCACGTCTATCCCTCCGAGTCGGGCCTCTCCGTCTACTTCGAGGATATCACCGAACGCAAGGAGCGCGAACGCCAACTCGAACGCCAGCGAGAACTGCTCCGGCACACGGAACGACTCGCCGGGACCGGCGGGTGGGAGACGGACGTCCAGACGGGGAACCAGCGGTGGACCCAGGGACTGTTCGACATGCACGACGTGGACGTCGACGATCCCTCCCAGGAGCTGGTCCCGACGGCGGAGGAGTACATCTCGATGGTGGCCCCCGAACATCGGGACGCGTTCCGGGACGCCGCAGAGCGCTGTATGACGGAGGGCGAATCCTACGACGAGGAGATCCCCATCACCACCGCCGAGGACCGCGAGCGGTGGATTCGGACGATCGGCGTCCCCATCCACGAGGACGGTGACGTCGTCGCGCTCCGCGGTGCTGCCCAGGACATCACCGAGCGCAAGCAGCGCGAGCGCGAACTCGAGGAGTACCGACGCTGGAGCGAAACCCTCGTCGAGAACTTCCCTGCCGGTGCCGTCGCCCTCGTCGACCGAAACCTGCGGTACGTCACCTTCGCCGGCACGCCAGAAGGGGACACGGACGTGACGAGAACCGACCTCCAGGGGCGGCGCGTTCGCGACGCGTTGCCGGAACAGATCGCGGACACCGTCGTCCCGGCATACCAGGCCGCCCTCGACGGCGACCCGTCCGAATTCGTGGACACGATCGACGACAGGGTCTATCAGTTCCACTTCGTCCCGGTACGCGACGACGACGGCGAGGTGTTCGCCGCAACGGCGATGTCCCAGGACATCACCCAGCGAGTCGAGCACCAGCGGCAACTCGAACAGCAGCGCGAATCCCTCGCCGCGCTCAACAACCTCAACAGCGTCGTCCGTGACATCACCGAGGCGGTCATCGAGCAGTCCACCCGCGAGGAGATCGAACGGACGGTCTGTGAACGCCTGGCCGACTCCGAGTCCTACCTGTTCGCCTGGACCGGTGAGGTGGATCCCGCGTCCCAGACGGTGGACCTCCGTGCAGAGGCCGGCGTCGAGGGGTACCTCGACGGGGTCACGATCTCGGTCGATCCCGACGACGAACGGAGCGAGGGCCCGACGGGACGAGCGTTCCGGACGGGAGAACCGCAGGTCACCCAGGACATCCGTGCCGACGACCGCCACGACCCGTGGCGCGACCACGTCGAGCAGTACGAGATCCGGTCGTCGGCCGCGATCCCCATCGCGCACGAAGGAACCGTCTACGGAGTGATCAACGTGTACGCTGACCGGCCGCAAGCCTTCGAGGGACAGGAACTGGCGGTGATCAGTCGACTCGGGGAAGTCGTCGGCCACGCGATCGCCAGCGTCGAGCGCAAGCAGGCGCTGATGAGTGACGAACTCGTGGAGCTGGAGTTCCGGATCCAGGACGTGTTCGCCGGACTCGACGCCCCCGAGACGGACGGGACGATAACCTTCGATCAGGTAGTGCCGGTCGACGACGGCGAGTTCCTCGTCTACGGGACGATGGCGCCAGACGCCGTCGATACCATGACGACACTCACCGAGGACCTCCCGCACTGGGAACAGTACACCATCCGGTCCGACGGCGATCCAATGGGCTTCGAACTCCGGATGACCGATCCACCGGTGGTCGGGGTCGTGGCATCACACGGCGGCTACGTCGCGCAGGCCGCCATCGAAGACAGCGACTATCGGATGGCGATCCACCTCGCGCCGAGCGTCGACACTCGGCGGATCGTCGACGCCGTCGAAACGGCCTATTCGGACGCCGAGATGCTTCGACGTCGGCAAATCAGTCGGGTCCACGAGGACCGGAAGGACTTCCAGCGCAACGTCGTGAACGACCTCACGGACCGACAGCGAACGGCACTACAAACCGCCTACCACGCTGGCTTTTTCGAGTGGCCCCGCGACACCACCGGCGAGGAGGTCGCCGAGGCGATCGGGGTGGCGTCGCCCACGTTCCATCAACACCTCCGCAAAGCCGAGCGGAAAGTCCTGGACGCGATGTTCTCGTCGCCCCTCCACAGCGTCGGCTAGCCGACACGTTTCGACGTGTCGCGTCGACCCCATCGCTGTCGCTCCGGGGTGTGGCGCTCGGAAGAAGTCTAGGCCGGAATTTGAATCCAGAGCCAGACGGTCGCTCACTCCGCTTCGCTCCGTTCGCGCTGCGACTGGCAGGGATTCGAATCCCGCGTCCGGCGTATCTGCTCACCGGAACCCGTCGCTGACGCTCCGGATCGATGGTTCGCAGAAAGCCTAGGCCGGAATTTGAATCCGGGGTCTCGTCCTTACCAAGGACGCGCTTTACCGCTAAGCTACCCAGGCGCGCATCACCCTCTTGCCCGGAAAGGAGTTTGAACGTTTCGATACGCTGGGCGCGGCAACCGCAAGCAGGCGCGACGCTTTTCCTGACCGACGCCGATCACCAACCGTGCCCCGAGCGGTCGCGATCAACGTCGGCGCCAATAGCTCGCTGCCGGGCTTTCGCGGACCGGTCAATCCCGACGGCAGCGCCGTCTACGTGCCGATTCCCGAGCGCGAACCGATCGCTGCCGACGCGACGGTCCCGACCTACGCCGACCTCGGACTGCCAGTCGAGATTCCGGACGCCCACCGCGACACCGACCTGCACCTCGATCCCTCCTTCGCCGAGTATCCCCACTGCAGCGACTACACGTACGGCGACGAGCACGGCGTGAAGGCCGCGCCGCTGCTCGACCTCGACGCGGGTGACCTGGTGCTGTTCTACGCGACGCTGCGGACCGTCGAGCACGGCGCGGGCGAGGCCGAGCCGCCAGGGTCGATGCCCGGCGTGATCGCGCCGCCGACACCATCGAGCGCGACCGAGTCGAACGGCGCCGGGCCGCGGTGCGCCGATCCCGCCGACTGGCGACCACCGAAGTGGGGTGCGTTCGTGATCGGCGCGTTCGGGCTCGATCGCGACCCGGTGTCTGGCGAGGCATTCGACGAACTGCCCGCGGCAGACCGGGAGCGTCTGGCCGAGAACGCCCACCGGAAGCGCGCGGAGCCTGACGGGGCCGTCTACCTGCTCGGCGATCCGGAGCGGTCGGGGCTGCTCGATCCCGTCATCCCGCTCTCGAAGCCCAGCGGCGGGGCGGAAGCGAACGACGTCGTCACCGCGCTCTCGGCCGACTCCGGCAAGGGGCCGTGGTGGCGCCGGCCGCTTCGATTCGACGCCGGTGCCACGGCGAGTCTCGCGCCGACGATCGATGCCTCGATCTAAGCGATCGGGGCCGAGCCGGCCGTCAAGGCCCCGAGTTCCGATAGGACTTTGCGTGCTCGTATCCCTAGATGTAACCAACTGCTAGGCGGCCGTGATCGCGGCCGTCCCTCCACCAATGGACAACTCTGCAAAGTACCTCATTCACGCCGCGTTCGCTGCCGACGGCATCGTCGAGCGGAGCGACGTCGTCGGCGCGGTCTACGGTCAGACCGAGGGCCTCCTCGGCGAGGAACTCGACATCCGCCGGCTCCAGGAGTCGTCGAAACTGGGGCGGATCGACGTCGAGGTCCAGACCGCCAGCGGGCAGTCCGCCGGCGAGATCACGATCGCGACGAGCCTCGATCGCGTCGAGACCGCGACCCTGGCTGCCGCGCTCGAAACGATCGACCGCGTGGGGCCCTGCCGCGCCACGATCGAGGTCACCAACCTCGAGGACGTGCGCGCCGCGACGCGCCGGACCGTCGTCGATCGCGCCCAGGAGCTGCTACTCTCGGAGTTCGAGGGCGCCACGAGCGACGCGATCGTCGAGGAAGTCCGCCGCCGCGTCGCCACGGCCGACATCACGACCTACGAGGGGCTGCCCGCCGGCCCGAGCGTCGCCGACGGCGACGCGATCGTGGTCGTGGAGGGTCGGGCGGACGTGAAGGCGCTCCTCGCCGCCGGGGTCAAGAACGCCATCGCCGTCGAGGGCACCGACGTGCCGGAGATCGTCGCGGACCTCAGCCAGGAGCGTCGGACGACCGCCTTCCTCGACGGCGATCGCGGCGGCGAACTGATCCTCCAGGAACTCCGGCAAGTCGGCGATGTCGACGCCGTCGCCTTCGCGCCCGCGGACCGCTCCGTCGAGGATCTCTCCCGTTCAGAGATCCTCGCGGCGCTCCGCAGTACCGTCGACGTCGCCGCGCTGGGCGACGCCGCCAGCGCGAGCGACCTCGCCGACGCCGCGCGTGCTCGAACTTCCGGCGGGACCGCGATCGAGACGCCCGGCAGTGACGAGCAGGAGCCGTCGGCCGATCTCGAGACCATAGAAGGCGAGGAGGCGAACGTAGCCGAAGCGGACTGCACGAGGCCCGAGCGAGCGGAACCCGTTGGCGAGGACGGGGACGCGATCGAAGCGGGCACGCCAGCGGACGACGGATCTGCGGGTGCATCGGTAGACGACGTACCCGAGGCGGGATCCGAGCGCGATGAAGGATCCGAGTCCGAGGGATCGCCGCCCGAGGACGCCGACGAACCGCGGACGATCCACGACCACGTCGAGGCGATCCAGGGCACCGACGACGCGCGATTCCTCGACGCCGAGGGCGTCCCGCTCCAGACCGTTGCCGCGTCGGACGCCTTCGACGCCCTCGAGGCCGCCGACCACGTCCCAGTGCGGATCGTCCTCGACGACGCCCTCGAACAGCGGCTCCTCGACCTCGCGGCGCAGCGGGGCGTTCGCGAAATCGTCGCGACCGACCTCGGCGAGTTCACGAAGCGGCCGACGGACGTCCGCGTCCGGACCGCTGCGGCCCTGCTTGGCGAGTAGCGGTTCGTCGGCGTCCGGCAGTCACAGAACGGCACCTCAGAGTGCGAGTCCAGTGACCGTCACCAGCCCGAGCGCGACTGCGATGCCAGCCGCGGCGAGCGCACCGGCGAGCGTCGCGGCGAAGTTGACGCCCGCGTTGCCGAGGAGTCGGCCCTCTGCCGTAGCACCGAGGACGGAGTCCACGGTCATCCCGGTCGCGCCGCCGATCGCGACGACCACGGCACCGAGCATCGCGACGTCGGGGAACGCCACGAACGCGAGCACCCCGATCGTCGCGGTACCGAGTGCACCAGCGAGTGTGCCCTGCCACGTGACCGCGCCGTCGGTGCCCGGCGGGACCTTCTCGAAGGAGGTGATGAGCCTGGTTCCGTCGAAGGCGCCCCCGATCTCGCTGGAGAGCGTGTCGCCGAGCGCCGTCGCGACGGCGCCGGCGAAGGCGAACGGAACGAGCGCCGTCGGTGATTCGACGAGGCCGGCCTCGATAGCCGCGAGCCCACAGACCGCGCCGACCGCCACGAGCGAGTTCGCGAGCACGTTGACGCCGCCGCGGTTGCCGCCGTTCTCTTCGGCGACGCCCCGCTCGAGTTTCGTCTCGTAGCGGAACTTCGTCGCGAGGCCGCCGACGCCGAAGAACGTCAGGAGGAGCGCGAACCACTCGTAGCCCGCGAGCACGATCGTGACGAGGCCGAGGAGGACGCCGGCCAGGACGCCCTCCAGCGACGCCGTGTCGAGGGCGTAGGAGAGCACACCGAAGACGACCATCACCGCGACGGCGACGGCGACCGCCGTGGGGTCGGCGCCGGCGTCCACGGCGGCGAGGAACCAGAGGACGAGGCCGACGGTGAAGAGGACCGGCGGCTCGTCGCGGGGGAACAGCATCGAGCGAACGAGTGCGCCGACGAGCGCGCCAGTCAGACAGAGTAAGAGGAGACTACCGGCCGCGATCTGGTCACCGGCGAGGAGCGCCGCGCCGGCGATCCCGACGGCGGCACCCGCCGCTCCAGCCGCGAGGAAGCCCAGCGTCGGTGCGACCGACGACCGGACGGAGACGACCTCCGCGCCGAGGTTACCGATCGCGACGAGGAGAACGCTGCCCGCGAAGACGGTCACCGGGAGGTCGCCGAAGACGGAGAGTCCGCCGAGGACGGTCGCCGCGAGTGCGAAGTCGAAGAGCCCTCGGAGCCGGCCGGCCTCGCGATCTGCCGGCCGCGCGAACAGTTCGAACAGCGGCCCGTGCGTGATCGCGAGCGCTCCCGCTGCCACGAGCACGAACGGGAGGATCGCAGCCCGCCCCAGCAGGGGCGCGGCGAGCGCGAGGGCCCCGACGGCCCCGAAGGCCCCCGCTCGCCGCACGGTCGGGTTCACAGTACCGGGCCTTTCGCGGAGGATCACTTAACCCTCCCGAACGCCCGACTCGACGGTATTCGATTCCTACCGTGCGGCCAAACGGGGCGGGACAGGTAATTTTCGGGCGTGGTATTTCGAGAGGAATCGAGACGGCCCCGGCCGGGGACGAGCGGCGCTCGCGGACGCAGATCCGTCGGCACCTGCGGGCGCGAGTCCCGGGGCGCTCGGGTATGAGAATCTGGCGGCACTCCCGGACGAAGTTCCAGCGGCGCCCACGGACACCGATCCCCGAAGCGCTCGCGGATGCGAATCTGGCGGGACTCGCTGGCGCGATTCCCGCGGTGTTCGGGGATGGGGTCCGCTGGCGAGAACCCGGGCCGCTTTAGGCGGCGACCGCCGTCGGACCGCCCGTGGGACTGTACGATCGCTACCTCGCGCTCCGCGTCCGTGCCTCCGACGCCGAGCCACCCGAGCACGTCGCGCTCGTCATCACGGAGCGCGACCTGCTGGAGCCCGGCGCCTACGAGACGCTCTCCACCTTCCTCGAGTGGGCGTTCGCGTACGGGGCCGAGCGCGTCACGGTGTACGTCAGCGTGCTCGACCCGGAGGCGATCGAGGCGTTGCGACGCGGCCTCGACGCGGTCGACGCGCCGCGAGCCATGGCGGTTCACGGGCCGGACGAGTCCGCAGACGAACGTGCGACCTCGAACGCCCCGATCCAGGTGAGCGTCGGGCTCGGCGGCAAGCACGAGTTCACCCAGGCAGTCCGCTCGCTCGCCGAAGCGGCGGCCGCCGGCGACCTCGACCCAACCACGATCGACGAGGGAGACATCGAGGCCGAACTCGTGCTATCCGAAGAGCCGGACCTCGTGATCAAGACCGGCGCGGAGCGCCTCTCCGATTTCATGATCTGGCAGTCCGTCTACTCGGAGTTGTACTTCACCGACGTCAACTGGCGGGACCTTCGCAAGCGCGACTACCTCCGGGCGCTCCGAGAGTACGCCGATCGGAGCCGACGGTTCGGCCGCTGAAGGCAGCTCCAGAGGATCGCGTAGTCGGCGCGAGGCGGCCCAGGACCCCGAACGGCCACACAGTTTATCCTGTGTTCCACGCAATCAATACTCGTGAGCAGCCAGCGAACGATCGCCCTCGTCGAGGAGGACGACGGCTGGACGGCCATCGACGAGGAAACGGGGCTGGAGTGTCGTGGCGAGGAGCGCGAGACGGCGCTGGAGCGACTCGACGACGCGGTCGCGATCTCCTTCGACGGCGAACCCGACGGCGAGAATGACGCAGAACCTGCAGCCGACGAGGCGCTGGAGTGGTTCGAGGAGTGAGGGACGGCAGAATCAGGTAGGACCGTACGCAACCAGGGAGCGACCGCGACGAGCCGTCCGTGCTACTCGCCGGAGGGCGACGGATCAGCCGGGTCCGCGACGTCTGTCGCATCGGTCTCGGGGGCCGGACGCTCCGCGGCTGGCAGCGCGTCGCGGCAGCGCCGCACCGTCTCGCGAGCCTCGGCGAGTTCGACGCCCCCGAGCGCCCGGAGCAGCGCGATCCCCCGCCGAGCGCGGGTCCGACGCCAGGACTCCTCGCGGTGCTCGTAGGTTCTGAGTCCACGGAGGAAGTCGGCCCGCGAGAACTCGGGCCAGTACGGGGCGCAGAAGTACACCGCGGCCTCGTTGCCGTTGGCGTGCCAGGGGAGGAAGTTGCTCGTGCGCTGGACGCCGCCGGTGCGGACGATCAGGTCGACGTCGCGGACCCGGCGGTCGTACAGTCGATCGGCGACGGTATCGACGTCGATCTCCTCCGGATCGAGGTCGCCCTCGGCGGCCTCGGCGACCACGTCTCTGGTCGCGGAGAGCAACCGCTCCCGGCCGCCGTAGGCAAGCGCGACGTTGAGCACGAACTGGTCGTAGTCGGCGGTCCGCCGTTCCGCGTAGTCGATGGCGTCGCGAACGCGCTCCGGTAGTCGCGGGAGGTCGCCGATCGCGCGGATCGAGACCTCGTTCTCGTGGATCTCCTCGGCGTCGGCGAACTCGTAGAGCTTCTCCTCGGCGAGGTCGAAGATCACGTCGAGTTGTTCCTGCGGACGGTCGAAGTTCTCCGTCGAGAACGCGTAAAGCGTGAGCTCCTCGACGCCGAGTTGCTCACACCACTCGAGAACCGCCTGCGTCGTCTTTGCGCCCTCCCGATGGCCGTCGGTCGCCTCGTCGCCGCGCTCGCGGGCGTACCGGCGGTTGCCGTCCTGGATGACGGCGACGTGCTCGGGCGGATCGTCGATCGCTCGTTCGAGCTGGCGCTCGTAGGCCCGTTGGAGGCGGGTTCGAAGCCACTCGATCACGGGGACCACTCCGTCACGGTGGGTGAATCGAACGCACCGCATTTGTACGTTTCCGTCGGGCTCCCCGATCGCTGCGTCGCGGACGGCCGGCGCGACCGTCGCCAGGCCGACGGCACGCTCTTGCCCACGGATCCGGTAGCCACACCCGATGCGCAGCCTCCTGGCAGTCGATACCGTTCACACGGCGGCGGCAGCGGCCGACTATCTCGACGACCGACTCGATCGGGGAGACGACGTCGTCGCGCTCGCCGTGGTGGGACCCGACGACGCCGGAGCCGACGCGACGCGCGACGGCAAGGAGGCGCTGAACGTGCTGGGCGTCCGGCTGGCGACCGTCGATGTCGAGACCGTGGAACGACGGGGCGAGCCGTCCGAGGTGATCCTGGACCTCGCGGAAACACGTGACGTCGACCAGATCGTGCTCGGAGCGCGCGCTGGAACGCCGGACGCAGCGACCGACGGCGTCGGCTCGACCACCGTAGAAGTGCTCGAGGACGCGACCGTTCCCGTCGTCGTGCTACCGATCGGCGAGCACTGATCGGCGAGGGGAAATCGAGCGGGAACGATCGAGGTCACTGGCTGCTCGAAGGACGGCGAACCGGACCTGGTCGGGCAGGAGGTACTTGTAGGAGGGCCGGGTACCGGTATGCCATGTGCCGACGTGACGGGGCGTCGAGCGGCCTCACGAACGTACCAGCACGGCCGCGGTGGGAGCCATGAGTTCGACGACGGGCCGCCGACGCGTCTACGGCGTGGACTTCAGCGGCGCCCAGGACGCCGGACGGAACGTCTGGCTCGCGAGCGCCACGCGGCGGGCCGATTCGCTCGTCGTCGAGGGCTGTTACCCCGGCGAAGCACTCCCGAACTCCGGTCGGGAGCGCGACGCGTGCCTCCCCGCGCTCCGCGAGTTCCTCGCCGGCGCCGACGACGCCATCGTCGGTCTCGACTTCCCCTTCGCACTCCCCGCCGAGTTGATCGACTCGTCGACCTGGCCGGCGTTCGCCGCTGCGTTCCCGAACGGAGCCGAGGGACCCACGGAGTGGGCCGAGGCCTGCCGTGATCGGGCGGAGACGCTCGACCGGGACCGCGTGGAACTCAAACGCGCGACGGAGGACGAGACTGGCGCGCCGTTCTCGCCGTACAACCTCCGCATGCGCTCGAGCACCTACTACGGCATCTCGGCGGTCCTGGCACCGCTCGTCGATCGTGACGACGCCAGCGTGTTGCCGATGATGCCCCCGAACCCCGGCACAACCTGGCTGGTGGAGGCCTGTCCGGCGGTGACTCTCGATCGGCTCGACCTCGAATCCGAGGGATACAAGGACGACGACGAAGCCGCCGAGGAGCGTCGCGCCGAGATCGTCGACGCGCTGGCGACGGGCCCGGCGACCGTCGCGCCGGCCGTCCGCGACGCAGCGATCGAGGAGCCCGACGGCGACGCGCTGGATGCGGTGCTCGCGGCCGTCGGCGTGACGATGGCGGTCGACCGGGGGGAGCCGACCTCGCCAGGAACGGTCGACGCGCGGACCAGGATCGAGGGCAAGATCTACGCCTAACCACCTTTTTTCTCGTCGGGTGTCCTCGCGCGCCAGAGGCGCGCTGCGGGCACCCTCCTCGAAAAAATCTGGACCAAAAAAAAGCCGAGCCTCGCTTCGCTCGGCTCGGGGGAATCGCTCGCGCCTGCGGAGCTCGCGAATGCTGTTGAAAACCGCCTTCGCTCACTTCGTTCCGCTACCTCCACAGCCACGATCGTTGCCGCACCCATCCTTCGGCGCGGCCTCGCCGAGCACCGCATCGGCGAGCATCGGGAGAAAGGCGCCGACGTCGGTCACGAGTCCGATCGCCTGCGCGCTGCCCCGATCGAGCAATTGCGTGACCGTCGCCGGGTTGATGTCCACGCAGACGACCTTCGTCGTCGACGGGAGGCAGTTCCCGACGGCGACGGAGTGCAGCAGCGTGGAGAGCATGAGCACGAGGTCGGCCTCGCGGGCCTGCTCGCGGATCGCGTTCTGGGCCTCGATGGCGTCGGTGATCGTGTCGGGCAGGGGACCGTCGTCGCGGATCGAGCCCGCGAGCACGTAGTCCACGTCCTTGTCGATGCACTGGTACATCACGCCGGACTCGACGACGCCCGCCTCGACGGCGGGTTCGAGGCCGCCGCGCCGGGAGATCTCCGAGATCGCGTAGATGTGGTGTTTGTGCCCCTCGCGGGGGTGTTCCATCGTCTCGACGTCCATCCCGAGGGAGGTGCCGTAGATGTCCCGCTCGACGTCGTGAACGGCGAAGCCGTTGCCCGCCGAGAGCGCGTCGACGTACCCCTCCCGGACGAGCGCAGCGAGGTCGTCCGCGCCGCCGGAGTGGATCACTGCGGGGC
Source organism: Salinarchaeum sp. Harcht-Bsk1 (assembly GCF_000403645.1). NCBI lineage: Archaea > Methanobacteriati > Methanobacteriota > Halobacteria > Halobacteriales > Natronoarchaeaceae > Salinarchaeum > Salinarchaeum sp. Harcht-Bsk1. The sequence continues at coordinate 2,198,195 of NC_021313.1, read as the reverse complement.
CACAGACGGCGAGGACGTCCCCGCCCTGCTCCTGGACCTCCTCGAGGGCGTCGGCGACCTCCCCGATCAGGGATTCGGAGGGCCGCTCGGAGGAGACGCCGCCCTGCATGAAGCCGAAGGCGCCGCCGGATCCGCGGGGCCGCTCGGGCGGATCGACGCGGATGCCGGCGTCACCCACGACGACGAGATCGCCTTCTTCGACGCCGTTGAGGACGCGGGTTTCGGCGCGCGGTCCATCGGAAGACTCGCCGTCCTCGACCACCACGGCACAGTCCATCTCCGGGTACTCGACGTCGATCCACGCTCCCTCCCAGCGGATCTCCGTCGGGTGGTTCGTCGTCGAGTAGAACTCCGGCGGCACGACGCCGTCCGCCGGCGCGGGCTCGACCGTCACGTCGCTGGGGTCGGAGAGGTAGGCGCCGTTCTTGTTGAGTTCGTGGAGGATCTCGCGGAGGTCGGACTCGGTGTCGGCTTCGACCTCCATGCGGCAGTAGGACTCCTCGTCCTCGTGGCGACCGATGTCGAACGCCTCGACCTCGAAGTGGCCACCGAGGTCCATGACGAGCGTGAAACACCGCTCCATCGTCCCGGAGTCGATGATGTGACCCTCGAGCTCGACCGTGCGGCTGGGCATGCTACTAGCGTCGGAGAGTGACGGCTTCAGGATTGGGGGCAGTGTGGGTCGGCTCTGTGCCGTCGCTGGCGGAACGATAATCGGGAGAAAATTGTGCGGCGAAATGAGGGCCGCAGTGCGTCGGATACGATGCTCCGCAGCGACCGGTTTCAGACCGCTTCGGGACCGGTCGCGCCGGTGCGGATCTGGGTCGCCTGCGTCACGGGGAGGACGAAGACCTTCCCGTCGCCGGGTTCGCCAGTGTTGGCGCCGTCGCGGATCGCGTCGACGACGTCCTCGGCGGGAACGTCGGAGACGATGCACTCGATCTTGACCTTCTGGTGGAGGTCGACCGTGTACTCCTCGCCGCGCCACTGGCCCTTCTTCGCGGGCTGGGAGCCGCGGCCGGAGACGTTCGTTACCGTGAGCGACGGTGCGCCGACTTCGGCGAGCGCCTTCTTGACGTCGCCCAGCTTGTCCGGGCGGACGACCGCCATGACCATCTCGATGTCGGTGGCGAAGGAACCGCCGTCGGTGCGGAGCTGTTCTTCGGGAACGGGAGCGCCCCCGTCCGTGGCGACGTCGGGCTTGCCGAACTCGGGGTAGGTGTCGACGCCGTGTTCGGCGACGTCGAGGCCCTCCCGTTCGTGGGCGGGCGTGACGCGAGCCTGTCCGATGGCCTTGAGACCGCCCCAGACCGCCGCGGTCGCTGCGACCGTCCAGACCGTGATCATCGCGACGCCGAGGAACTGCGCGACGAAGGCGTCGGCGATGCTGGTGCCGCCCAGCGCCGCGTCGGTCGCGACGAAGGGGTACAGCAGCGTGCCGAGCACGCCGGCGGAGCCGTGGACCGGGAAGACCGCACAGACGTCGTCGATCTTGAGCGTCTTCTCGACGAAGCCGAAGACGAGGGGCAGCTGAGCGCCGGCGAGGCCGCCGACGACGAACGCGCCCCACCACGTCGCGACGTTCGGGATGGCCGTGATGCCGACGAGGCCGGCCAGCAGGCCGTTGGCGACGTAGAGCGTGTCGACCTTGCCCGTCTTCGCCCAGGCGACCGAGCCTGCGCCGATGGCGCCCATCGCCATCGCGACGGTGGTCGTGAGGACGACGCGGCCGAGCGTGTCACCGTTGAGCACCCATTCCCCGCCCTCCTGAACCACGACCGATGCCGTGCCGACGTTGAAGCCGTACCAGCCGAAGGCCAGCAGGAGCGTGCCGAGCACGGCGAAGGTCAGCGAGTGACCGGGAATGACGTTGACGCTGCCGTCCTCGTTGTACCGATCCATGCGCGGACCGAGTACCCAGGCCGCGGTGAGGCCGGCGATACCGCCCATGCCGTGGACGATCATGCCGCCCGCGAAGTCCTGGAAGAACGTGCCGAGGAACTCGTTGACCCAGTAGCCGGACCAGGTGAACGCGAGGACGACCGGGTAGATCACGGCTGCCAGCGCGATGGTGTACGTGACGTACGCGCGAAGCTTCGCGCGGCCGGCCACGGCCCCGGAGACGATCGTCGCCGCGGTCATGGCGAAGACGGCCCCGTAGAACCAGCCGGTTCCCCAGGACGCCGGCGAATTGTTCGGCGTGAACGACCAGCCGCCGGTCGAGCCGACGAGGTCGCCCACCAGTGGTGCGAGCCCCGCTCCGACGAGCAGGAAGGCCAGCACGCCGACTGACCAGGTCAGCAGGTTCTTCGTGAGCTGGTTCGCGACGTTCTTCGAGCGGACCTGCCCGGCCTCGAGCATCGCGAAGCCGGCGTGCATGAAGAAGATCAGGAAGGAGACGACGAGGATCCAGGTGTAGTTGATCGCACCCGCGGTCTCGGCGCCGATCTGCAGCGGCATCGCGCCTACCATACGGACGTCACCTCGGTTTCGGCCCGCCCGGTACTGCAGCCCGCAAACCTCCAATCGTACTCAATTTCACCTAATTCGTGATCGTTCGTATTGCGCATCACGAATAGTCTGCTTGATCCATACGGATATAAGACTTAGCGTTGTTATTTGTCCAATAATATCGTCCTATGCAGACGGCCGTCGGAGATCATAGTTCTTCTAGGGCGTATTAGGTAGTTGAGCGTCCACGAATCGACGCCCAGACCGCCCGAGAAGCGGCCGTTCGTCGAGTGGGAACGTTCCTAGAGATTGCCCATCTGGCAACAATTGCACCGAATCTCCGTCCCAGCGATCGAGCGCGCGGCAGGAATTGCCGCCGATCGGTGAACGCGTCGTCGAGTGGTGACCCGACCGTTCGACGACTGGGCACTACTGCCGCCCCAGTCGTGTGACGACCTTGCGACAGTACGGGACGGTTCCGGTGCGATCGCCACGGAGGAGGTCGACGGCGGCCACAGGAGTCTGCCAGTCAGTCGACGAACAGCCCAGCACTCAGCACGATCGCACCGAAGGCCACGAGCACGAGGCCGAGCGGGGAGGGGTAGATCGTGATAACCCCTGGAAGGAGCGCGATCGAGCAAGCCGCTCCGAGGAGCACCGTCGTCCCCGCGACGTGGGTCGCTTCCAACCGAGTCGTGTTCGCTCGGGGGAGTTCGGTCCGAAGCTGCACGCTCGTCCGGCCAGTCGTCCACGCCAGGACGATCGCACCACCTGCGGCGACGACCGACCAGGATCCGAGTCCGCCGGCGGTTCCGGGATCGCTCGCGGTCGCGAAGAGAAGCGCGGCGAACGACCCGGTACAGCCGAGCGTGACCGCGCCGATCCGGCGTCGGACGAGCCCACCCAGGAGCAGGGCCAGGCCCGCGCCGCCGAGCAGGGTCGGCCAGGTGCCGGTTCCCACGAGCACGAGCGCGATCGTACTGGCGAGCGTCGCGCACGCGCCAGCGAGTCGTCCCGTCACCGCGTCACCTCCCGAGGGATCGCACGCTCGAGCGGTCGGTCCGCCGGCCAGTCGACGACTGGAAGCCCGGCACCTCGGAGCGAGGCGACGCGGTGGCTGCGTTCGATCCCCGCCAGCGCGCGGCCTGCAGTGGCGTCGTCGGTGGGATCCGGGCTCACGACCGTCACTGGCGTCCCGGTCGCGTCGAGTCGCGTCGCTAGCTCGACCGCGTCACCGTCGAGGAGCGGCGAGAGGAGGAACAGTTCGGCGCGACTCCCGAGCCGCTCGCGGACCCAGGCGACCGTCGAGCTCCCCGACGGCGTTGCCGCGCCGGGCGACGTCACGCTCCTGGGCCGTTCGGCTAGCAGCGCCTCGATCTGGCGACGGTGCGCGGCGCCACTGCCCGGGCCGATCCACCGTCGATCCGGACCGAGTCGCGCCACGCCGACCTGGTGCCCGTCGGCGTCGAATCGGTCGGCGATCGCACTCGCGGCGTCGAGCGCGCGTTCGACGGCAGTCGGGCGATCGGAGGACGGTGCGCGGACTGCGACCGGGCGCGCGTCGACGGCGACGACGACTGACGCACCGCGATCCTGGCGGTAGTCGACCGTCGCGAGTTCGCCGGTGCGGGCGAATCGGCCCCAGTCGACCCGGCTCGGCGCGTCACCGTGGCGGTACTCGCGGACGCTCTCGAAGGCGATTCCCTCGCCACGGTCGTCTGTCGGGTGGTCGCCGGCGAACCGCGCCGAGCGCGTCCGGAGCGGCGGCGACTCGCGGAGCCGCGTCGTGGCGTCGGCTTCGACGGTCCGTCCGTCGTCGACGGGGAGCCGCGCCCGTCGCTCGACGACGCCGGCCACGTCTCGAACCACGGCGAACGGCCGTTCGAAGGCGTGCGTGCCGGATCGAACCGCGACGGTGTAGGTCGTGGTCGCAACGTCGCCTGGACGGAGGGTCGTGCCAATGCCAGGGGTTCCGTCGACAACCTCGATGCCCGCCGGGAGTGCATCCACGAGGCGAACGTGGGGCAGCGTCCGATCGCCGACGTTCTCGACAGTGAGCGTGACGCTGCGGTGCGTTCGGGCGTCAGCGCCTGCGGGACCAGTGCGACGATCGGATCCATCCCCGCCAGACGCCGGTACCGGCTCGCCGTCGTCTACTTCGCACGTGACGTTGCCCCCATCGGTCGCACAGTCGTCCGCGTCGTCGATCGTCCGTCGCACCGCGAGCGTCGCTGGCGGGGGCGCGACGAGCCGGGCGTACGCGAGCAGTGCCACACCTACGCCACCGACGAGCAACAGTGGCGGCTGGCGAGTCAGAAGGCCCAGCTTCGCCGCGACGACCGTCGCTACGCCGATGCCACGCCAGCGATCCGTGCGCTCGACCCCAGGCTCGAACTGCTCCCCGTTCACGGCTCTCGCTCCCGGTCGGCCAACTCGTCGATTACGCGGCGGGCACGGACCGCGAACGTCGGTTCGCCGGCGAGGACGCGTCGAACCCGTTCGCGGAGCGAGGGCGCGTGCTCGACCGAGTCTGCGAAGAACGCGACTGCCGCCCGGTCGTCCGTCCAGGTGCCTCGATCGATGCGCCTTCGAGCGGTCTCCCGCGAGCAGTCCTCGGCGTCCGCGACGACCTGGACCGCAGTGGCCGCCAGCCGGTCTCGGACCGGGGCGCGCTCTTCCTCGTCGACTCGGGCGGAGATCGACGCGAGCGTGCGATCGAACGCATCCCCGGGCGCGTCGACGGCGGTTCGATCGCGAGTATCGGCCAGCGACGTCGCTGCCGGGCGTTCCCGCGCCCGACGGACGGCACCGAGTCCGCCCAGTGCGAGTCCGAGCACGACGACGAGTCCGAGAGCGGGGACGACCGGCGGTGCGACCGGAGCGGACATCGGTGTGAGCACCAACGTCGCGCCCGCGGCCGTCGAGGCACTGCCGATCGCGAGCATGAGTCGGCGCACTATCGATCACCGCCGTTCGAACGAGACCGGGTCGTTGCGGTTGCGTCGCTCGTCGATCCCGCCGGCGTCTGATCCTTCGATTCCGGCGGCACCTGCTCCGTCGATTCCGCCTGCCCTTGCTCGTCGGGCTCAGCCGCGTCGATCCGATCTGCGGCTGCCCTCGCACGGCGCTCACGTTCGGGCGTCGCCGACGCGTCCCCGTAGCGGACGCACTCGAACAGTTCCGTCAGCGACGCGACGGCGTCGGCGGGGTACCCGGCCCCGATCGCTCGCCGGGCGACCTGGCGCGGAGAGGTCGAATCGACGTCGTGTAGATCGACGCCGTCGGCCAGTTCGCGCCAGGCGCGATAGACGTCGTTGACCGGCGGCGCGTCGAGCGATCGATCGGCCCTGCCCGCCGATCGAGCGGTGTGACGGATACCGGGCACGTCGTCACCGGTCGCCACCACGTCCTCGCTCCGGTCTCGTTCGCCGGATCGGAGCCCGACGGCGGTGAGACCGAGGACTGCGATGCCGAGGACGCCGAGCAGGAGCCGCGGATCGCCCGTGGGAAGCAGCGTGGCGACGTGCGAGCGGAGGTCGAGGACGGAACAGCCCGGACAGTCCACGGAAGGACCGCCGTCAGCGCTTTCGACACCGCCCCCGGAAGCGCCAGCGTTGGGATCCTCCGGATCGTCCGGGAGCGAACCGCCGTCGGCGGGTTTCGCGTCGGGGACGGTCGGGCCGAACGCCGCGGCGGCAAGTACGAAGGCCAGCACAGCCGTGATCGCGACCGCTGCAGAGCGGAGGGCGCGTCGGTCCACGGGCGTCGCTACTGGTGGGTGGCGAATAATCGTTTTCATCGGAGATGGGTGACCGGAATGATGCGAACAATCCACGCAAGATTGGTACACGTGCCGGCCAGCAGGACAGCGTGTTCAGAGCCGCCGCGCCACGTCCTCGGCGAAGTAGGTCACGATCAGGTCCGCGCCCGCACGCTTGATCGAGAGGAGTGACTCCGCCGCCACGTCCTCGAGGTCGAGCCAGCCGCGATCGGCGGCCGCGTGGAGCATCGCGTACTCCCCGGAAACGTTATACGCCGCCACCGGGCGGTCGAACTCCTCGTCGACGCGGCGGACCACGTCGAGGTACGGCAGCGCAGGCTTGACCATCAGGATATCGGCGCCCTGTTCAACGTCGAGGCGGACCTCCCGCTCGGCCTCCTCGCCGTTGGCCGGATCCATCTGGTAGTGCCGGCGGTCGCCGAAGGCGGGCGCGCCGTCGGCGGCGTCCCGGAACGGCCCGTAGAAGGCCGACTCGTACTTCGCGGCGTAGGAGAGGATCGGGACCGAGTCGTGGCCGTCGGCGTCGAGGGCCTCTCGGATGGCGCCGACCATCCCGTCGATCATCCCGGAGGGCGCGACCACGTCGGCGCCCGCCTCGGCGTGGGAGGTCGCGATCTTCCCGAGCAGGTCGAGCGTCGGATCGTTCGCGACGGTAAGGTCTGCTTCCCCATCCGGTTCGCCTGCTCCAGATTCGAGCACGCCGCAGTGCCCGTGATCGGTGTACTCACAGAGGCAGACGTCGGTGATCACCGTCGCGTCGGTTTCGCGCGTGATCGCCCGCGTCGCGCGCTGGATCACGCCGTCCTCGGCCCAGGCCCGGCTCCCCTCCGCGTCCTTCGACTCCGGAATCCCGAACAGCATCACCGCCTCGACGCCGGTCTCGAGGACCTCCTCGACCCGCGGGACTGCCTCGGCGATCGGCACGCGCTCGTGCCCGGGCATCGACTCTATGGGGACCCGCTCATCGGCGGTCGCGTCGACGAACACCGGCGCGACCATGTCCGACGCGTCGAGGGCCGTCTCGGCGACCAGCTCGCGGAGGCCGTCGCGACGGAGCCGACGGGGCCGCTCTGTCGGGTGCATGGCCGAAACTGGGGCGTGGGAGCGAAAAACTCCACCGGTCGCAGCTACCGCGACGACAACCGAGACAGTGGGATCGTCAAACCACCGCACCTGGCGGACTGAAAGGGCGAGGCGGAGTCGCGTGCGTCTCAGCCGGCCCTATCCGAAGGAGCGAAGCGACTGAGGATATCCGGCTGAGCGTGCGCGAGCCCGCCGAGGGCTTTCGAGAACGATGCTGTCGCTTTCCGTCGTTCACCTCCGCCCTTGCAGTGCCCGTTCCGACGAACGTTTACGTAGGATGGCGGCCTGACGTACTCCCAATGCACGTCGCCGACCTGCCCCTCGCCGCGGACCACGTTGCTCACTTCGAAGGGCAGGGGATCGAGGAGCTCTACCCGCCGCAGGCGGCGGCCGTCGAAGCGGGAATCTGCGACGGCGAGTCCGTCGTCGCCGCCGTCCCGACGGCGAGCGGGAAGACGATGATCGCCCAGCTCGCAGCACTCACGGCCGACGGCCCCGCCGTCTACGTGGTCCCACTCCGTGCCCTCGCGACGGAGAAGGCCGAGACCTTCGACGCGATTCCGGGACTCAGCGTCGGCGTCGCGACGGGCGACTTCGACGCGACGGACGAGGAACTCGCGGGCCACGACGTGGTCGTCGCGACCGCCGAGAAGGTCGACGCGGCGATCCGCCACGAGGCGGCGTGGGTCGATCGGATCGCCTGCGCGGTCCTCGACGAGGTGCACGTCCTCGACCAGGAAGGCAGAGGTCCGACGCTCGAAGTGACGATCGCGAAGCTGCGCCGGCTCAACCCCGCCGTCCAGCTCGTTGCACTCTCCGCGACCGTCCCGAACGCCGACGAGATCGCCGACTGGCTCGACGCCGCCGTCGTCCGCAGCGAGTGGCGGCCCGTCGAACTCCGGACCGGCATCTACGCCGACGAAACCCTCGTTCTCGGCGACGGCGTCGAGACCCAAGAGCGCCCGATCGAGCCCGGCGACCTCTCGGCGACGGGCGCGATCGTGCAGGACGCCCTGAATGCCGGCGGACAGTGTCTCGTCTTCGTCAGCTCCCGTCGGGAGGCCAGGCAGCTCGCCTCGACGCTCGCCGGAGCACTGGAAATCGGCAACGGCGCAACGGATCCCGGCGCCGATGGAAGCGTCGCAGACGGCGGGACGGCAATCGATGCAGACCGAGAACCCGAGGAGCAGGCCAGCGACGAAACGACGACCGCCGCCGTACTCCGGGACAGCGCGACGACGGTCACCGGCGAGGCGCTCGCCGACGTCGCGGAATCGGGGATCGCCTTCCACCACGCTGGCCTCACCGCAGAGCACCGGAGCCTGGTCGAGGCGGGCTTCCGCGACGGCGACCTCCGGGTACTCTGTGCCACGCCGACGCTCGCCGCAGGCGTGAACGTACCCGCACGGCGGGTGATCGTCCGCGATCACGAACGGTACGGCGAGTCGGGATACGAGCCGCTCTCGCCGCTGGAAGTACGCCAGATGTTCGGACGCGCGGGGCGGCCCGGCCTCGACCCATACGGCGAGGCGATCCTCGTCGCGGAGGACGCGTCCGAGCGAGACGAACTCCGCGAGCGCTACCTCGAAGCCGAACCCGCGCCGGTCACCTCGAAGCTCGACGATCCCGAATCGCTCCGGCCGCACGTGCTCGCCTCCGTCGCCGGCGGCGTGGCGGACTCCCGGGCGCAGCTTGCCGACCTGCTCGCCGAGACGTTCTGCGCCCACTGCGGTGGCGGCCCATCGCTCCAGGCCACGGCCGCCGACGCCATCGACCGGCTGATCGACGCCGGGATGCTCGTGGACGACGGGGCTGGGGACGCGGACGAGGAACGGCTGGAGGCCACCGAACTCGGCGCGCTCGTCTCTCGCGTCTACGTCGATCCGGCCACGGGCGCGACCGTCGTCGAGGCTCTCGAACGAGCAGACGACCTGGAGCGGATCACCCCGCTCACCGTCTGCGAGATCGTCTGTGACACTGCGGAGATGCCGACCCGGTACGTCGGGCAGGCCGAGGCCGGCCGCCTCAGCGAGGTCGCGATGCGCCACGCCGACGAACTCGCTCGCCCGATCGGGGACTTCGAGGGCGACTTCCACGCCTGGCTATCGGTGCTCAAGACCGCCCGCCTGCTCGCGGACTACGCCGACGGCGTCCCGCTCGATCAGCTCGTCGACGGCTACAACGTCGGTCCGGGCGACGTCCGGCGGTACGCCGAGCGCGCGGAGTGGCTGCTCGCCGCGACGGAGTCCCTGGCCGAGCACGTCGACAGCGACGCGACGGAACGGATCCGGGATACCCGGGAGCGGCTCGCGGAGCGAACCGGGTAACCGTCGAGTGGAGCGTCGGCTTCTCGAAGGGAACTCCGAGAGAGACGAAAGCCGGTTGCGGCCCCCAAGCCGCGACCGGCGTTCGTACGAAAGTGGGGAGTGCCACGGGAGTGGCCAGCGTGTGACAGCAACAGATCGTATGGGAGTGGGTACATTAACCGTTGGCCGAGCGCGGTGAAAGTGAAAATCACGGACGGCGTCGGGAAAATTTCGGCGTCAGACAGTCGACACACGGTCGTCTGACGGTCGAAACGGCCCCGATGCTGGGGTGATCGAAGCCGACGCGAACCGACAGAATTGGATTCCAAACCGCGCGGTGAGCGCCGACGACTCCGCATGGAATCACTCCTCGCTGCTGACGAGTTCGCCACCGATCTCGCGCCACTCGGTGAGGCTGCCCTCGTAAATGCCGACGTCCTCGAAGCCGAGCCAGCGGAGGACGACGTAGGTGTGGCTCAGGCGGCGGGCGGTGTTGCAGTAGAGCAGTACGCGCTTGTCCGGGGTGACGCCGCGCTCGGCGAAGAGCTCCTCCAGCGTCTCGCGGGATTTGACGCCCCGGGTCTCGGCATCGACGGCCTCCTGCCAGTCGAACCGGACGGCGCCGGGGATGTGGCCCTCGTCGAACTCGAACTGGTCGCGGGTATCGAGGAGGACGGAGTTGGCGTCGGGTTCGGGGCCAGCGCCACCATCGATCGCTGCTCGCACGTCGTCAGCGTCGACGAGCGGCGAGTCCTCGCCCTCGACGCGGACCGGTTCGACGTCGGTCGTCGGGAGGTCGACTCCCTCGTTACTGATCGGGTACTGCTGGCGCCACGCGCTCAGGTCGCCGTCGAGCAGGTGGACGTCCTCGAAGCCGTAGACGAGCGCAGTGACGAGGAAGCGGGCGGCGAAGACGCCGTTGGTGTCGTCGTAGGCGATGATGGTGTCCTCGCGGGTGAGGCCGTGCTCGCCGAGGAGGTCCGCGAACGCCTCGGCGCCGGGGAGATGCCCGACTTCGTCACCGTCGTCGAGGCCGTCCTCGCTCCGGAAGGCGTCGAACTGGACGTTGATCGCCGTCGGGAGGTGGCCCATGCCGTCGTACTCCCAGGCGTCGCGAACGTCGACGACGCGGACGGGCGGGTCCTCAGCTGGCGCACCCTCCTCGTCGAGGATACGCTCGGCCAGCCAGTCGATCGAGACGACGAGATCGGTCATTGGTCTCGCTTGGTCGGCCGCCGAAATGAGTGCCCCGAAACCGCACCGGTCCTCGGTACCGGATAATCTTGCCGAGTGCGGCCTCGATGATTCTCGGTGCCGCTCGAATCCCCACGGAGACTGCCCATAGCGGCCGTATGCACGCGTCGTCGTGTTGACGACCACCACACATTTCCCGGCAACACCCTCCGGTGAAACCGACGAGTGGCGGCTTTGTCCGACGGAGGTGGGCCTTTAGGAACGGACATCGTATGAGGCTGTGTATGGTCGACGACACCTACGCCAACGACGTGCTCGTCTCGCCCGACTGGGCGGAGGAGCGACTCAGCGAGTTCGAGAGCGACGACCCCGGCCTGCGCCTGGTCGAGGTCGACGTGGACACCGAGGCCTACGACGAGGCCCACGCGCCCGGCGCCATCGGGTTCAACTGGGAGACGCAGCTCCAGGACCAGACCCAGCGCGACATCCTCGAGAAGGCGGACTTCGAGGACCTTCTCGGTAGCCACGGCATCTCCGAGGACTCCACAGTCGTCCTCTACGGGGACAACAACAACTGGTTCGCCGCCTACGCCTACTGGCAGTTCAAGTACTACGGCCACCGGGACGTCAAGATCCTCGACGGCGGCCGCGAGTATTGGCTCGACAACGACTACCCGACCACGGACGAGGTCCCGGACTTCTCCGAGCAGGACTACACCGCACGCGGCCCCTTCGAGGGCATCCGCGCCTACCGCGACGACGTCGAGAAGGCCGTCGAGCGGAACATTCCCCTCGTCGACGTCCGCTCCCCCGAGGAGTTCTCCGGCGAGATCCTCGCGCCCCCGGGCCTGCAGGAGACCGCCCAGCGCGGCGGCCACGTCCCCGGCGCGAAGAACATCTCCTGGGCCGACACGGTCCAGGACGACGGTCGCTTCCTGCCCCACGACGAGCTGCTCGAGCTCTACGAGTCCGAGGGCATCACGGACGACCAGGAGGTCGTCGCCTACTGCCGCATCGGCGAGCGCTCCTCGCTGGCGTGGTTCGCGCTCTCGGAGCTGCTGGGCTACGAGGACGTGACGAACTACGACGGCTCCTGGACGGAGTGGGGCAACCTGGTCGACGCCCCGATCGAGAAGGGGAGCTAAGGCCGCGATTTCATTCGGCTGCTGCGGATTTTCTCTTCGAGGATCGCGTACCGCTTTGATCAGTCGACAGACTACGAAGAATGAATCTATTGCTCATCCGCTCTCTGATAGCCAACGGCGTGTACGCCAAAGACGTGGGCGAGTTCGCGGGAAGTGCCAGCGATGACGACGCTCCACTCGGTGAGCGGCTACGCGGCATCGCTGGCGACCTCGATCTCGATACCGTCGAGGCGATCCGCGACGTTCGCGACTGATTTTGGTGGCCCGAGCGGTTCGCAAAAGCAGGATTCCGTCGAGAAACGAGGGCTGATATGTTAAAGCGACAGTGATCGATTCGTCGCAGCTTTCACTCCTCTGTGTCGTCTGTAAGCCGGCGTTTCAGCATATACCCCGTGGCTCCGATGGCAGATATCGCGCTCCCTATCCCAAAGCCGGGAACTGAATTTCCATCTTCTGTCTCGGCATCCCCAGTGCTGTTTCCGCCCGTCTCGGTATCTCCAGTGCTGTTTCCGCCCGTCTCGGTATCTCCAGTGCTGTTTCCGCCCGTCTCGGCATCTCCAGTGCTGTTTCCGCCCGTCTCGGTATCTCCAGTGCTGTTTCCGCCCGTCTCGGTATCGCCGGTGTTGTCTTCCCCCGTCTCACTTAAGTCAGCAATGCCTGCGTCCACTGCGTATAGGTGGCTGTCGTTGCTGCCGACGAAAACCTTGCCATCCGCCACTGTCGGCGACGATTCGATCGAATCGCCGGTTTCGAAGGCCCACAGTTCGTCCCCCGTTTGGGCATCCACTGCGTACAGGTTGTGGTCCTTACTACCGACGAAGACGGTGCCATCCGCTACTGCCGGCGATGAGTCAACGAAATCACCGGTTTCGAAGGCCCACAGTTCGTCCCCCGTCTGGGCATCCAACGCGTAAAGATTGCTGTCGCGGCTGCCGACGAAGACCGTGCCATCAATCACTGTCGGGTCCGACCCAATCACATCGCCGGTTTCGAAGGTCCACTGTTCGTCCCCTGTGTCGGCATCCAGCGCGTACAGGTTTCCGTCGTCGCTGCCGACGAAGACCGTGCCATCTGCCACTGCCGGCGATGAATCGACGTAACCGCCGGTTTGGAAGGCCCAGATTTCGTCTCCCGTCTGGGCGTCCACCGCGTACAAGTGGTCGTCTGCACTGCTGGCGAAAACTGTACCATCGCTTATTGTCGGCGCAGAGGAAATAACGGCTTCGAAGGTCCACTGATAGTCCCCCGTCTGAGCATCCACGCCGTAGAGGTTCTCTCTACTGCCGAAGAAGATCATGCCCTCCTCCACTGTTGACGGTGACGTAACCGTACCGCGGGTTTGGAAATCCCACAGTTCGCCCCCTGTCTGGACGTCCACCGCGTACAGGTTGTCGTCGTAACTGTCGAAGAAGACTGTGCCATCTGCTACTGTCGGCGACGAATAAATCATATCGCCGGTTTCGAAGGCCCATTGTTCGTCTCCGGTCTGGGCATCCACAGCGTACATATACTGGTCGCGGCTGCCGACGAAGAGTCTGCCATCTGCCACCGTCGGCGATGAACCAACGGAACCACCGGTTTCGAATGCCCATCGTTCTTCCCCGGCCTCGGTCTCTCCTGTATTTTCTCTCGTCTCAGTATCTCCAACGTCGCTGGAGCCCGTACCGTCTGCATCCAGTGCGTACAGGCTGTGGTCGTTGCTGCCGAAGAAGACTGTACCATCCACCACTGTCGGCGACGATCCTATCTGATGGTGTGTCTCAAAGGTCCACCGTTCTTCACCTGTCCCGGCGTCCACGGCGTATAGCTTGCCCTCGTCTCCTGATCCGACGTACACCGTGCCATCTGCCACAGCTGGCGATACCACTACGAAGGGTATACGGCCGAGTTCGAAGAACCACTGCTCGTCTCCTGTCTGGGCATCTACTGCATAGAGGCCGCCCTCGTCTTGGACGCAAACGAATACTGTGCCATCTGCTACCGCCGGCGAACCAAGAATGAAATTGCTGGGTTCGAAGGTCCACTGCTCGCCCCCCGTTTGGGCATCTACCGCGTACAGGGCATCCACACTACTGACAAAGGCTGTGCCATTCACCACTGCCTGGCCGACAACTCCGCGGTTGGCTTCGAATGCCCACTGCTGTGCCCCTGTTTGGGCATCCACCGCGTATAGGTTGTTATCTTGGCTGCCGAAGTAGACTGTCTCGTCTACCACTTCCGGCGATGAAAGCACCGCATCGCCGGTTTCGAAGGTCCACTGTTCGTCCCCTGTGTCGGCATCCAGCGCGTACAGGTTGTTGTCGAAGCTGCCGACGAAGACCGTACCACCTACCACTGCAGGAGAGGTCGCCCAATCGCCAGTTTCGAAGGCCCACTGTTCTTCCCCTGCGTCCGCGTCCACCGCATAGACGTTGTTGTCTTGGGCGCCGACGTAAACTGTGCCATCCACCACTGTCGGCGATTCACTCACCCCATCGCCGATTTCGAAGGCCCATTGTTCGTCCCCCGTATCGGCATCCACGGCGTACAGGTTGCCGTCGTTGCTTCCGACGTAGACTGTCCCATCTACAACTGCTGGGGACGAATATATTTCGTCGCCAGTTTCGAAGCTCCATTTCTCCCTGCCATCAGTTTGTGCAACTGCGTTCTTACTCCCCAATGTGGCTGCAAGTCCAGCCACACCAACTGTTTTCAGCACCGTTCTGCGTGTGGAAGCCAGCGACCTACCGGTGGTATCGGCCATACGTTATGGGACATTTCTTTTTAAATAAAATTTGTGGGGTGAATGACACTCGTGCTCTCTCTTCACGGCAGGCAAAATGATCTATATCCTGTACGACAATAATGTCAATTGCGTGGCCATTGGGGTGTGTAGAGGGCGAAAAAGTCTGGGGATTGAAAAGTCACCACCCGTTGAGACCACAGAATCGCACCGGCCCAGCTTCGAACGTGGTTTCTGTGCCTATCGTCCCGCCACTCACACGACTCGAAACACACGAATCGTATCCCTCGAAGTAGGCTCCCGCAGCAACTGCGCGAACCCGCGCTCGGAAAAAACGGCCTTCCAGTCCCGGTGAAACAGCGGAAAGTCGTCGTTTACCATGCTGACGTCCTCCTCGCCGCGGCCGCGATCCGGACTGTTCCCCTCGTTCTCCGCGGTCACGAGCAGGTCCGTCGTGAGCCGTTCAAACTCGTCGAACACCCACGCGTCCTCTGGGGGCACGTGCTGGAGCGCCTCGACGGTGTAGACGACGTCGAAGGAATCGTCGTCGAACTCCGGAAGGAGGGTCTCCATCTCGCCGGTGAGGAAGGTTCCCGTTTCGGCCAGCCGCGGGTACTGCTCGGCCATCACCTCGAAGGACTCGTCGTTGATGTCGATCCCAGTGAGATTCGCAAAGCCGTGGTTCCGGAGGTGTTCGAGGTGCCGGCCGGAGCCACAGCCGACCTCGAGGATCCGCGCGTCGTCGGTGGCGTAGTGGCCGAGGACCTGCACGAGCGTCTCGCTGACCTCGTTCGGCCCGATTTCGGCGTAGTAGGCGGGCGAGTACTTCCCGGTGCGCTCGGCCCAGCCCTCGCGCACGTCTTCCGGGTCCATGGAACTGGTTGGGGTGGTGAGCGTCAAGAAGGTCGCGGAATTGTGGTATTGAGATGAGTGCGACCACCTCCACAGCATCCGCCTCGAAAGCCCTCGGCCGGCTCCGGTCGCGCGGCTCGCTGCGCGCTTCGCTCCCTGCGGTCGCTGCAGTGCTTACGTCGCCGTGATTCCCGGACCCGCCCTCGCCCTTTCAGTCCGCCAGGGCCGGTGGAGCGTTGATCCGGCCGTCTTGCTGTGGTTGCGTCGCAATTCAGATCCCGACGATCGGCTGGGGCTCGTAGGGCTCCTCGAGGTACTCGACGTCCGAGTCCGAGAGGTCGATCTCCAGCGCCTCGACGGCGTCCTCGAGGTGTTCGACGCTCGTCGTGCCGACGATCGGCGCGTCCACGTACTCGTTCTGGAACTGCCAGGCGAGCGCGATCTGGGCCATCGTCACGCCCTTGTCCGCGGCGAGTTCCTCGAGGCGGGCGTTGATCTCGCGGCCGCCGCCGCGCTCGTACTCGTCGGTGGGGTTGTGGAAGTTCTCGGGGTCGCCACGGGCGGTCTCCTCGAGCTCCGACACGGGGCGGGTGAGGAAGCCCTGGCCGAGCGGGCCCCACGGGATGACGCCCACGTCGTTGCGGTCACAGAGGGGCAGCATGTCCCGTTCCTCCTCCCGATAGGCGAGGTGGTAGTGGTTCTGCATCGTCTCGAAGGAGACGAGATCCTCGCGCTCGCTGGCGCGCAGGCGCTCGGCGAGTTCGTGGGCGAACATCGAGGAGGTGCCGACGTGGCGGACGTCGCCGCGCTCCACGAGGTCGTCCAGCGCGCGGAGCGTGGTCTCCGGCGGCGTGTCCGGATCGACGCGGTGGGTCTGGTACAGGTCGATGGTGTCGATGCCGAGACGCTCCTTGCTCGCGGCGACGGCCTGCTCGATCGTCTTCCGGGAGAGCCCGCTCGCGTTCGGCCCGTCGTCGCCGACGGGGAAGCGGACCTTCGTCGCGATGACCTGCTCGTCGCGGTCGTAGTCCGCGAGGACGTCGCCGAGGATCTCCTCGCTCTCGCCGTCGGAGTAGGCGTTCGCGGTGTCGAAGAAGTTCACGCCGAGGTCGATCGCCCGCTCGATGATCTTGCGGGACTCGTCCTCGTCGAGCATCCAGGGCTCCTCGCTGCCGAAACTCATGCAGCCCAGACAGATCTTCGAGACCTCCATGCCTGTCGAGCCGAGAGTGGTATACTCCATAGGCCGGAGTGCTCTGGCAGCCGGGTAAGCGTTTCTCAGACCCTCGGGATTGCCGTTTTCGACCCTCGATGTTGCGGGTTGCTGGAGCGTAGCGTCGGAGCTGCCGTCACCAGTCGGCGACGCTCCCGTCCTCGGCGCGCCGTTTCGGCAGGTGCGATCGCTCGTACTCGAAGGACGCGGCGGCGTCGAGGTCGACGTCGATTCCCAGCCCCGGTTCGTCGGGGACGTCGAGGCCGCCGACCGACGGGTCGAAGTTCGCGCCGCCCGCAAACACCTCGCCGACGGCGTCGCCGTAGCGCTCCTCGTAGTCCGTGAGTTCCTGGACGCCGAAGTTCGGGAGCGCGAGGTCGAGGTGGACCGTCGCGGCCTGGCCGATCGGCGAGAGGTCCGGTGGGCCGTGGAACGCCGTCTTTGTGCCGTTGCCTTCCGCGACGGTGGCGAGTTTGCGGGCCGCCGTGATCCCGCCGACGTGCGCGAGGTCGACGCGGACGAAGTCGATGGCGCCGTCCTCGATCAGCGGCTGCAGCGCGAAGGGATCGGTCGCGAGTTCGCCGTACGCGATCGGCGTCGTGGTCGCGTTTCGAAGGGCCCCGTACTCGGCGTCGTGTTCGGGCGCGAGCGGATCCTCGAGGAAGAAGAGCTCCGCGGGTTCGAGGCCCCGTGCGATCTGGCGGGCCTCCCTGGGCGAGGCGCGGCTGTGGACGTCGACGATGAGTTCGGGGTCCGGGCCGAGGCGATCGCGGACCTCGAGGACGCCGTCCACGACGCCGTCGAGGTCCAGGTAATCGCCCATCGGATCGCCGACGTTCACCCGGAAGTGGTCGATGCCACGATCGAGTGACGCCTCGGCGTTCTCGACGATCGCGTCGATCGAATCGTCGCCGCAGTGGTCGTAGACGGTGGCGTACTCGCGGGTCCGCCCGCCGAGGAGGTCGTGGACCGGCAGGCCGGCGGCCTTGCCCTTGAGGTCCCAGAGCGCCATGTCGACGCCGGAGAGCGCCGACTGCAGGACCGGGCCCCCGCGCCAGTAGGTACCCCGATAGAGCGACTGCCAGACGTCCTCGGCTCGGTGGGCGTCCCGGCCCTCGAGTTCGGGGAAGAGGTGCTCCTCCAGGGCGGCTTCGACCGCTTTCTCACGACCGTTGAGCGTCGCGTCGCCCCAGCCCACCAGGCCGTCCGCCGTTTCGAGGCGCACGACCACGTAGTTCCGGCCGGGGTTCGTCAAGACGACGTCGGCGTTTCGAATCTCCATACGCCCTGGTTCCCCGCCGGCCGGAAGAATCCTCGCGCACGGGAAGCGTTCGCTGGATTCGGGGTGGTTCACCGAGCAGGCGAGGCCTTCGGGCCCACTTGGATTCGGCCCGGATCCCGATGGGTACAAGCGACGCGAGGCCGTTCGTCCCGCCATGGAAGCCACCGACGTCCGCGACGCCGTCCAGGAGCAGAAGGCGACCGAACTCTCGCGGCTGGGCTCCTCGAAGTCGCTCTACGCCGCGACAGCGGGCGAGATGGAGTCCGAGGCGGTGCTCGCCGCGGCAGCGGACGCCGACCGGGCCGCTGCCGACTGCTTCGCGGCCTGGGCCGAGGACGAGAGCGACGAGGACGCGCGGGCAGCCTTCGAGGCGACGGCCGAGGAGGAGGACTCACACGTCGAAACGATCCTCGCGGAACTGGACGACTACGAGGCCAGCGCCGACGGCGACGAACTCGCCGATCACCTCACGGGCATCGAGGGCACGGCAGCCCGCGCCGGCGCATTCCTCGGCCGCGTCCTCGTCGCCGACGAGCAGAAGTCCCAGTACGTCGGCTACTTCGTCGGCAACGCGGACCCCCAGACCGCCTCCGTGTTCCGCGACCTTCGCGGCGACCTCGACGAGCAGGAAGGTCGCGCGATGGAACTCCTCGACGTAATCTGTGACAGCGACGACGACTGGGACACCGCCCAGGCGGCGGCGCTGGAGGCCGTCCAGATCGCCTACGAGGCGCACGTCTCGACGCTCGAGGACCTCGGCGTCGACCCGAAGCCGGTCTGCTGAGCCGGCTCGCTCGCGATCCGGCACCGCCAGCGGACGGACCGTGGTTCGCCGGTCCCAACGCTTCTTGCTCCTCGTGACCAATTCGTGCGCATGGATCGCACGCGGCTGGACCCCCTCCTCAGCCCACTCCGTCGTGCCTGGGAGGCAGTCCAGCCGCCGCCACGCCTCGTCGACTGGACGCTGTTCGCGATCGTCGTCTTCGAGACGGTCTCCGGGCTCTACTCATTCACCGTCGCGGACCATTCCGGCTGGTGGCTCTTCTGGGCGCATCGGATCGCTGGCCTGACGTTCGCCGTCTTTCTCGCGTTCAAACTCGCGAGAGTCCGGGATCGGCTGACGGATCCGGATCGATGGCTGCGCTCGATGGCGCTCTCGGTGCTCACCGCGATCGCAGCGATCGGCGCGCTCGCGACTGGGATCGTTTGGGTCGGCGGATCGGACGTCCGCATCTCGTACTGGACGCTGCTCTCGATCCACGTCGCCTTCGGCCTCCTGCTGGTGCCGCTGCTGATCGCTCACCTCACCTCGCGGTTTCGGCTGCCGCGTCCGCAGGACCTCGATCGCCGCCGGACCACGCTGCAGTACTCGGCCCTGTTCGTCGGCGGGGCGGTGGCCTACCGCGGACAGGAGTTCGCGAATCGCCTGCTCGGCACGCCGGGTGAGGATCGGCGATTTACGGGATCGCAAGTCAGGAAGGGAGAGGGTAACGACGCCTTCCCGCTGACCTCCTGGGTCGCGGACGATCCGGATCCGATCGACCGCGATTCGTGGACCCTCGACGTGCGCGGGGCGGTGGACTCGGAGCTCACGCTGGAATACAGCGACGTGGACTCCGACGCCGAAATCGAAGCCCTGCTCGACTGCACCAGCGGCTGGTACACCGTGCAGGACTGGCGTGGGATTCGCGTCGGTGACCTGCTAGAGGAGGTCGGTCCGGCGAGCGGGGCAGAGTACGTCCGCTTCGTCTCCGTGACGGGCTATCGCTGGTCGCTTCCGATCGAGGAAGCCCGGGACGCGCTACTCGCGACCCACGTCGGCGGCGAGCGGTTGAGCCACGGCCACGGCGCGCCGATTCGACTGGTCGCTCCCGGTCGGCGCGGGTTCCAGTGGGTGAAGTGGGTGGTTCGGGTCGACGTGCGAAAACGGAGCGATCCCGCGCAGTGGCTGGTGACCTTGATCAGCGGATTCGATTGAGGTATCTGGTGCTGGAGTGGAGGATACTGCACTGCAGCAGCAGGTGGAAGCCCCCTCCCGCTCGTCGGTTCTCACTCGCTGCGCGCGGCCTCGTTTCACTCGGCCGTGCTTACGTCGTTAGAACACGACGAGCGGTCGGCCCCTTCCAGTCCCGCCCGTTTCGGGTCCCGATAGGTTTTCGCTTCCGGTGGATCGTCGGGTCGCTGGCGTCGGCGGTCGATCCCCGGCTACGCAGGGGGATCCCCACGCATTTCGCACTCGGGAAACCGGCTCCGGGTGGGATTGGAAGGGGCCGACCGCTCGACCCAGCCCCGGCGACGCAAGTACCGCAGCCGAGCGAGCGTCAGCGAGCGAGGCGAGGAGCACAGCGAGCCGCGGCTGGTCGAGCGGCAGGGGGCTTCCAAGCCGGCTGTTGCGGTCGTAGTAATCACACTGCTTCACGAACCAATCCTGCCAGATCACCAACCCGAACACGAGTTCGAACGACATCTTTAGCAGGCACCCAGCCGAGCACTCTTCCAGTGCACACAGAGCGGATTCACGACGAGTTCCCCGCGCCCTCCTACCGCGGTCACCAGGAAGACGCCCTGGATCGGATCGCAGCGGCGTTCGACGACGGCAACGACGTGGTGCTCGTGCGCGCGCCGACGGGGAGCGGCAAGTCACTCCTCGCGCGAGCGATCTGCGGAACGGCCAAGACCCACGACGACACCGACCACGCCTCCGAAGCGGTCGGGTCCTACTACACGACGCCGCAGGTCTCCCAGCTCGACGACGTGAGCGACGACGACCTGCTGGAGGACTTCGCGATCATCCGCGGGAAGTCGAACTACGACTGCATCCTCCCGGAGGAGCGCGACACCCCGGTCGACCAGGCGCCCTGCGCCCGAAAGGCGGGCTACGACTGCTCGGTGAAGGATCGCTGTCCGTACTTCGCGAGCCGGAACCTCGCGGCCAACCGCCAGATCGCGGCGATGACGCTCGCGTACTTCATGCAGACCGCCGGCTCCGAGGTGTTCCGCAAGCGCGACGTCTGCGTCATCGACGAGGCCCACGGGCTCGCGGAGTGGGCGGAGATGTACGCGACGATCGACCTGGGGCCGTATACGGTGCCGGTCTGGGACGACCTCTCCGTCCCGAACCTGGACGAGCAGGACGCCGGCCCCGTCGAGGCCGCGTTCCACTTCGCCGAGACGGCCATCGCCGCGTGCGAGCACCGCAAGGACGCCCTGCTCGGGCAGGCGGAACTCTCCGCCAGCGAGGTCGCCGAGCGCGACCGCCTCCAGGAGCGCATCGGCGACCTCCAGTGGTTCCGCGAGGACTACCGCGACACCGACAGCGCGACGGAGTGGCTGATCGACCAGGCCGAGAACCGCGCGATCACGATCAAGCCCCTCGAACCGGAGCGGTACCTCCACCACACCGTCTGGGACCGGGCGAACCGCTTCGCGCTCCTCTCCGCAACAATTCTCGACAAGGAGGCCTTCTGCCGGCAAGTCGGGCTCGACCCCGCGAACGTCGCAATGGTCGACCTGCCCCACACCTTCCCGCTAGAGCACCGCCGGCTCTACGACGTGACCTGCGGCCGGATGACCACCGAGCACCGCGACGCGACGCTCCCGCGGATGGCCGAGACGATCGCTCGCCTGATGGACGAACACGACGACGAGAAGGGGCTGGTGCACTGCCATTCCTACGCGATCCAGGACCGCCTCGCGGAGTTGCTCAGGGACCGCGGCAAGGACGCCAGGCTCTGGACCCACGACAGCGAGGACCGCGACGGCACGCTCGTGGCCTGGAAGCGATCCGATGGCCCCGGCGTCCTCCTCTCGGTCAAGATGGAGGAGGCCCTGGACCTCGAGGGCGATCTCGCGCGCTGGCAGGTGCTCTGCAAGGCGCCGTTTCCGAACGCCGGCGACGCCCGCGTCGCCCACCGGCTCGAACAGGACCGCTGGGCGTGGTACTACCGCACGACGCTCCGCACCGTCATCCAGGGCTGTGGCCGGGTCGTCCGCTCGCCCGACGACTACGGCGCGACCTACGTCGCCGACGACGCGCTCCTCGACGTGTTCGAACGAGCGGGATCCGTCATGCCGGACTGGTTCCGCGAGCAGGTCGACGAGATGCGAGCACCCGACATTCCGGGGCTCCCCGTCGAGGCGAGTGGCAGTGCGGCCGCGGTCGCTGCCGGCGGCGACGCGACTGGCACCAGCGACGGTCGCGACGCCGGGACCGCCACCGCGAACGCGTCGACGAAGTCCGGTTCTGGCAGCGCTGCTGGAAGCAGTACGGACGGTGCAGCGGATGCCGCCACCGCCGACACTGGCCAGACCGACTCCAGCGACGACGACGGCGACGACTCACGGAGCGCGAAGGGTTCGCCGCTGGGCGACGTCTGGGGCGACGGCTAACGAGCGACGGATTCGCCCAGCGATCCGGACGCCGGTTACAGCGCCGAGGCGCCCGCCGCGACCATCGAGAGCACCATCAGCAGGACGAAGAACAGCGCGATGAATTGCTGTCGATCCATGCACGTCCATTGGAACTGCGCCGCAAATAAACCCTCGCTCAGGCACCGGCGCTCGCGGCGGCGACGCCCGCTGCCGGGGCAGACGACGGTCCAGCGACCGACGTGAACTCACCCGTCGGTTCCACGATGGAGTACTCGTCGCCCGACGCAGTGACCGTCGTCCCGGCGAGGAACGCTTCGGGACCGACCAGCACCGCCAGTGAGTCGTCGTTCACCCGAATCAGGTCGAACGAACGCCCGTCACCGGCGTTCCAGGTGCCGTTTGTGGCCTCCCAGCGGCCGTCGAGGTACTCTGTCATCGCCGACTCGAACGCGTCGGCAGCGGACTCGTTTCGACACTCCGTCACCCAGACGTGGCGGAGCGAGCGATCCGCGTCCGTCCCGCGGTCCGGCTGGATCGATCGGAGCGCACCCCACTGCCAGCCTGCGGCGACGTCGCGGGCGCGCTCGGGATCGACCTCCCGGGTCAGTGCGACCTCCGCGAGCATCGCGCCCGGCCGATCCCGGACCTCGCTGTGGTAGTCCTCGAGTGCCAACGAGAGGGTCCGGTTCGGCGGGCCGTCGCCGGGTGCGTCACCGCGCAGGATCGTCGCGGTCGTCTGCGGACGATCCTCGTAGATCCCCCAGAGCTGCTGGGGATCGTCGAGGCGCTGATCGAGGTAGACGAGGCCGCGGTAGTATGGCCACTGGCCGAAGCGGGCCGCCGCGGAGGTCCGGGGGTCGTTCCAGTACTGGCGGACGCGTTCGACCGCGGAGTCGTTGGTGTATGCGTCGGCAACCAACTCCGCGCCGCCCTCGACCATCGCGGTGTAGGCCGTGATCTCGTCGGTGGTCGCAGAGAGCGGACTGAGCTGGTTCTCCGCGAACGCCGGGGTCTGGAACTGGACGACGTGGGCGAACTCGTGGACGAGCAGGCCCTCGACAGTCCGACCCGTCGTGCCGTTTCGCACGGCGGGGAGCCGCGCCGCGTTGACGTTCACGTCCGTCGAGAAGGCAGTGACGTACGCGAGGAAGCCGCCGGGTGGCTGCTCGTCGGGATCGTCGTAGATCATGAGCCACTGGAACTCGGTGGCCTCCGTCTGGACCGCCGTGCCGCCACCGACGTCGCCGAAGTCCCGGATCACGACCGTCGGCGTCGCGTCCACGTTCTGGCCCATCGCCCGCTGGGTCCACCCCCAGAGCGCGGTCTGATCGGCATCGATTTCGCCGCCCTCGACCGCGACGGGATCGTCCACGTAGGACTGCGAACCGCCGACGTCGGCGGGCGTCGTCGGCGGGAACGCCACCCCGATCGTCAGGACGACCAGCGTGAACGCGAGGAGGCCGGCGAGCAGCCTGGAGGGCCTCATTACCACCTCGGTTGGGCCTGACGGTGGAATTAGGTTCCGATCACCTGCACGGACAGCGACGTCCCCGAACGGTTTTGTTCCTCGCGACACGACCGTCGAACCGACGTTGCACAGGACCCCTGGCTGATCTGATAGGCGCTCGCGACGACTCGTCGCCGCGCTTCGGGTCGGCTGGCTCGCCGACTGTGGGCGCGCCGTCGCCGCGTTCGGACCGCGAGAGGATCTCGGTCCCGGCGGCGCGTTCGCTGGACTCGGCACCCGACATCCACGCCCCTACGACGTGACAGCGGCTGCTCCGCAGGGCTGACGCCCCGGTCGCGGCCGCGCTCGTCGGCTCTTCTGGGCGTGGCTCGTCTCGGCTCACGACCGCCAGCCTGCCGACCCACGTCGAATGCGACACACCACACCCGACCGACCGCATCGCTGCCAGCACCCGCTGTGTCCCGATCCTACTGCTCCGAATCCCAGGGCTCCATCGCCCGGAGGTGAGTGGCCGTGATGGCGACGCGGCTGCGGACCCTCGCGCTCGAAGCCCGGACCGAGGGCGGCCCCGATCGCTTCGAGTTCACCACCGCCGACGGCGTCTGTTCGGCCGACGCGATTCGCACCGCGGAACTGCTCCTCGCCGAGGTGCTCTGGGATCGCGACCCAGGGAACCTCCTCGTCCCCGAAGCGAACTACGGCGTCGTCGGAACGCTGCTGGCCGACGTCGCTGCGAGCGTCACCATGACCGAATCGAGCGCGAGAGCCACCGAGTTGTGCCGGCGGAACGCTCGCGAAAACGGCGCCGACGCGCACGTCGCGCTGCTCGCCGAACTCGATTCGCTCGGCAGTGGCGACGGTGCCACCGAACCGGATCCGAACGGCCCGCCCTTCGACGTCGTCGCGTACGCCCCGAAACCCTACACGCCGATCGCGGTGGGTCGCCAGCGGATCGCCGACGCGTTTGGCCTGCTCGCACCCGGCGGCACCTGCATCGTCGCCGCAGAACCGACGACCGGACTCGACCGGTATCGCGAGACGCTCGAGGTAATCGGCAACTGCGTCGGAACCGTCTGCGAACGCGACGGCGTCGCCGTGATCGAAGCGAGACGGCAGGGCGCTGCCGACCCGGTCGAAGCGCTCGATCGGCGCCCGCTCGTCGAACCCCGGCCCCTGACGCCGACCGTCGACGGCGTGGACCTGGAACTCGTCTCCGGGCCCGGCCTGTTCGCCGCTGGCGGACTCGACCACGGCACTCGGTTATTGCTCGAAACGCTCGACGTCGCGGACGGTGATCGCCTCCTCGACGTCTGCTGTGGCTACGGGCCGATCGGAGCCTTCGCAGCGGCGACGGCCGACTGCTCGGTCGTCTTGACCGACGACGACCGCGTCGCGACGCAGTGTGCGGAATGCAGTCTCCAGCGGACCGACCTCGCGGCAGGAAGCGAAACGACCGTCGTGACGGGGAACTGCACCGAGGCAGTCGCGGACCGGACGTTCGACCTCGTGGCGACGAACCCGCCGACCCACGCCGGGAGCGGCGTGCTCTCCGAACTGTTCGCGGGCATCCGCGACGTGCTCGCCCCGGACGGTGCGTGCCTGTTCGTCCGGCACGAGGCGCTCGACCTCTCGGGCCACCTCCGCGGGTTCGACTCGGTCGAGACCGTGGCCGCCGGCGAGGAACACGTCGTTCGCCGCGCGACTCCGTAGGACTCCGATCGCGTCGTGCGGCGTCGGACCGCGGCCGACGCAGTGCGCAACCGGTTTGCCGTTCGCCCGTCTTCGCTCGGCCATGGACCCCGAGGAAGTCGCTGCGCTGATCGAGGACGCTATCCCGGACGCCACGGCGACGGTCGGTCGACCCCGCGGCGTCGACGACGACGATCACCTCGCCGCGGAGGTCGTCTCGCCGGCCTTCGAGGGCGAGACGGTGCTGGATCGCCACGAGATGGTCTACGACGCGCTCGGCGAGCACATGACGACGGACATCCACGCCGTCGAACTGACGACGAAGACGCCCGAGGAAGTCGACGAGTAGCGCAGCGCGTCGACTGCAGCACCCGCGCCGTGGGGAGCAGCGTAGGCCCCGCGAGCGTCCGTGCCACTGCAGAACGCATATCCCGCCCGAGCGGCTACCGACGGCCATGTCGTTCGAGCCCGAACCGTCGCTCTCTCCGGAGGAAGTCCAGGAACGCGTCGACGCCGCCATCGAACAGAACGAGGTCGTCCTCTTCATGAAGGGCAACGAACTGATGCCCCAGTGTGGCTACTCGAAGCGCGCGCTCGGCCTGATCGGCCAGTACCGCGACGACGTGGCGACCGTGGACACGCTCGAAGCGCTGGATGCCTACCGCGAGGCGCTGGAGGAGCACAGCGGCTGGACGACCATCCCGCAGACGTTCGTCGGCGGCGAGTTCGTCGGCGGCAGCGACGTGCTGGCCGAACTCGACGAGAACGGCGACCTCGAGGAGACGCTGAACGCCTGAATTCGATTCTCTCCGAAGTGTAATCCTGGTGGATATCGCATCGGTTGCTGCTAAATAGCGATAGCAAACCCCTTGGAAGCCCCCTCCTGCTCGACCGGCCGCGGCTCGCTGCGCTCCTCGGTTCGTTCGCTTCCGCTCACTCACCTGCGGTGCTTACGTCGCCGTGGCCGGATCGAGCAGTCGGCCCCTTCCAGTCCCACCCGGTGGCGATCTGTGGAGGCTCGCGAACCCCGGTGGACTGGGAAGGCTCGCGAACCCCGGTGGACTGGGAAGGCTCGCGGTATCCGGCGGAAGACGCGGCGTTCGCCACGGCGCGAGAGGTGTCGCAACTGGCAGAAAGCGAGATCATTCTGGCGAATATATTCGGCGAAACGTCCCTTCTGTCCCTTCCGGTGGGACAACGCTCATCAGGTCCGGTACCGAACGGGCACCCGTGCCCTCCCCGTACGACGTCCTGGGGATCGACCGCGACGCGGACGAGGAGACGATCAGATCGGCGTACCGCGAACGCGTCCTCGAGAGTCACCCGGACCACGGTGGCTCGCCTGCGGCGTTCGACCGGGTCCGCACCGCCTACGAGGAGCTACTCGGCGAGGGGCGAACGCCAGCACCCGAGCCCGAAGCGGTCGGTCCGGACCAGCGATCGCCCTGGAGTCCCACCGTCTCGTGGGACGACGAGGACGAAGCCGACGCCGACCCCGAACCGGCCCCGGAGCCAGAGCCTCACACCGTCGAGTACGTCGACTACGAGGTGCTCTCCGATCACGGCTGGTCGATCACCGACGACGACCTCTTCGAGAAGGCCAGCGAGGCCGACCTCGACCCCGGCGACTACGGCCGCTTCCAGATCGATCGCGGGGACACGCTGCTGGAAGGCGCCGAGGACGTCGGCTTCACCTGGCCCTTCTCCTGTCGCGGCGGTGCCTGCGCGAACTGCGCCGTCGCCGTCGTCGAGGGATCGCTCGCCCAGCCGGTCAGCCACATCCTCCCCGACGAGTTGACCGACGAGGGGATCCGACTCTCCTGCGTCGGCACGCCGGTCACGGACGACCTCAAGGTCGTCTACAACGTCAAGCACCTCCCCGAGGTCGAGGACCTCCTGTTACCGCCGGGGCCCTACAAGCGAGTCGCCTCCGACGACTGATCGCTGGCTCCGGCCGATCGGTCGTGAGCCGTCAATGCCCAGAGCCGCTACGGCGACGACACGCGAGCGTCCACGACCACGTGCCAGACGCCCTCGCCGTAGCTCTTGATACGCCGCAGGTCCACGATCGCGATCGACCGGCCGGCGTCGGCGGCTGCAGCTTCGAGATCCTCCCGCGGGTCGTCCGGCAGCTCCGGTTCGGCCACGACGGCGTGGTAGTGAATGACGCCATCGTCGCGGACGGCGTCGAACGCCGCGTCGAGGTACTCGGCCGCGTCCCAGTGGCCCATGAGCACGCGGTCGGCGTCGACGAACTCCGCGACCTCCCGACAGTCAGAGAGATACGCAGAAACCCGGTCGCCGACGTCGTTGAGCTGGGCGTTCTCGATCAGGTACTGGAACGTGTCGGGATCGATCTCTGCGGCGGTGACTTCCGCGCCAGCGACCGCCGCGGGGAGCGTGAAGTAGCCCACACCGGCGAACATGTCGAAGACGTGCTCTGCGGGGCCCCCGACCGCTTCGAGGGGCTCGCCGTCTGCAGGATCGAGCCCCGTGACGGCGTCCGGCACCGGATCGACGCCGCTCTCCTCCCCCAGCGTGGCGACCGGTCCCTCGGCCCCAGCGTCACGGCCGGCCGCCACGAGCGCAGCTATCCGGGCCCGCTCGGCCTCGTTCCCGGGCGAGAACATCACCTCGGCGAGGTCGAGGGCGTAGCGCACGCCGTGCTCTGCGTGGATCGTCTCGGTGTCGCCAGCCCCGGCGACGACTCGCTGCGTCGGGTCGCGGGTCTGGCCGTCGATTCCTTCGCGAGCGAGGACGGTGTCGGCCTCGCGATGGAGGTCGAGCAGCGCCTCGCCGACCGCAGCCTCGTCCGCACAGTCGTCGGGAATCTCGACGATGACGACGGTGCCGATGACGGCCCAGGAGCCCGGAGCCGTCTCGATTTCGGCGTCGGTCCAGCCGCGTTCGCGGAGGAGTGCCTCGAGGCCGCCGGCGCGCGGTTCGGGATCCTCCTGGCGCACGATTTCGTGGATGCCCAGCGTCACCTGGCGATCGGGGAGGGGCGCGGCGGTCACGGGAATCGCGATCGTGCCGTCGTCGAATTCGCGGATCCGCCGAGTGTCGTCGTACAGGTCGGCCTCCCGAAGGGCGCCGAGCGCGGCCTGGCTGCGGTCCTTCGAGACGATCGCGGCGAGCGGTGGCTGGTCGTCGGTTTCGAGAGCCGAGGACTCCGGATCGTCGTCGCCGTCGGTCATTCGTCGTCGGGAACGGCGTGAAGCCCCTCGCGGTGTTTGAACACCGGAATCTCCTCGGCGTCCGTGTCGACGAAGTCCGGCCGTGGGATCGTCGTCGCCTCGTAGGTCTCGGGGTCGAGCACCTGAATGGCGTGCTCGTCCTCGACGGCGACGAGCGTGGTCTCGGCGACGTCGGTGCGATCGCCGAGGACGGCGCGCTCCGGGAGGTCCTCGAAGTCGGCCTCGAAGTCCTCGCCGGAGGCGAGCCGCGTCCCCGAGAGCGTCTGGCGGGCCGATGTGACGATCACCGGGCCCTCGCCGTCGTCGGGATCGACGATATCGCCGATCGAGACGGGCGGGAGCCGGACGACGTGGGCGGTTCGATAGACGCGGTTGCCGTCGCCGTCCTCCGTGATCAGGCGTTCCGAGGAGTCGACGGAGCCCCCGTGGGCCTGGACGATCCGGTTGGATATCTCCCGGGCGAGTTGGGTCGTCGAGACCTTGACGTCGAGGCCGCCCTCGACCTCCGCGATCGAGGAGACGAACGCGTCGCGGTCGCCGCCGGCCTCCTTCTCGGCGACGTACTCGTTGGCGATGTCGCGGGCGTCGGCGATCTCGGTGTCGGAGGGCTCTCGGTCGGCGGACGCCCGGACCTGGACCGTCGCGGCGTAGAAGTCGCCGGCGATCAGGCCACAGCGACTGCACGTCCCGGAGGAGAGTTTGGCCGGGACGACGACGGTGGCCTCGACCGGCGTGTCGCGGACGACGCCGGAGAAGTGACAGGTCAGCCGGACGGTCGTCTGGTCGATCTGCTCGGGTTCGACGGCCCAGGAGATCGAGTCGGCGTCGACGTGCACGGAGAGTTCCTCCGTCACGGCGTCGATCGCGACGTCGGTGTAGTCCTTCGCGCCGACGTCCTCCCAGTGCTTGCCGCGCTTGACCGCACCGCACTCGCTGCAGTAGGTGACCTGGATCCGGTCGGGTGCGTCGACGAGTTCGAAGTCCTCGAAGTAGCAGGCGTCACAGAGCGCTGGCTCGCCGCGCTCGGCCCGGCGCTCGCGCGGGAGCTCGATCTCGTCGCCGCACCGCGGGCAGAACGCTCCCGAGTTGCTCATTGCGAGTCCAGAGGTCGGTTTCGCCCAAAAGGCGTGCGATCGGCGCCGAGGCGGCACGTCGACGATCGCCGCACCGAGGTTGCCGACGGGGGAACCCGCCACGTCGCATCACGTAATTGCGTCCTACGGCTACACAGCCTGGTCCTTCTTTTCGCGGTGCGCTACCAAGCCACACGACTGCCATGCAAGCAGCACGTCTCCACGAGTACACCGACGACATGAGCGAGGGGCTCACCGTCGAGGAGGTCGACCGACCGGCTGTCACCGGTGCCAACGACGTCCTGATCGAGGTGACTGGCGCTGGCTGGTGCCAGACGGACAACCACATCATCGAGGGGATGTGGGAGCCCTACGTCACCCAGCCCCTGCCGATGACGCTGGGCCACGAGAACGCGGGAATCGTCGCCGAGACCGGCGACGAGGTCCACATCGTCGAGGAGGGCGATCCCGTGATCTGCCACCCGGTCCAGACTTGCGGGACCTGTCGGGCCTGCCGGCTGGAGGAGACGATGTACTGCGAGAACCAGTCCTTCAACGGACTGACGACGGACGGCGGGTTCGCGGACTACCTCCTCACGGGCGAGCGGTCGGTGATCCCGCTGCCCGAGGGCGTCGATCCAACGGACATCGCGCCCCACGCCGACGCCGGGATCACCGCCTACCACGCCGCGAAGAAAGCCGTCCACGAACTGAATCCCGGCGACTACGCGCTGATCGTCGGCATCGGCGGCCTCGGCCACATCGGCGTCCAGTGCGTCGACGCGATGAGCGCAGCGGAGATCGTCGCCGTGGACGTCAAGGACGAGGCGCTCTCGCTGGCGGCGGACGGCGGCGCCGACCACATCGTCAACCCGACCAAGGGGGACGTCAGGGAGTTCGTCGACGAGGTCACCGACGGCCACGGCGTCGCGCAGGTGCTCGACTTCGTCGGCGCCGACGAGACCACGGCCTACGCTCCGGACGTCACGGCATCGGGCGGCGACCACCACGTCATCGGTTACGGCGGGCACGTCCACGCGCCCGCACAGTCGCTGGTCAACGGCGAGTTCTCCTTCGTGGGGAACATCGTGGGCCGGTATTCGGAGCTCCAGGAGCTCGTGGCGCTCGTCGAGCGTGGCGACGTCGAACTCACGACGAGTCGCTACGACCTGGAGGACATCAACGAGGTCGCCGAGCGCCTCGAACACGGCGAGATCGAGGGGAGAGCGGTCATCACGCCCTGAGCGACGCCCGGGTTCCCAGTGCACAGGAGAACGGTCCAGCCCACGCGAGAGGCGTCAGCTACTTTCCCGTATCGCGAGGAACTCCAGCCGTGACGACGTTCGCCGACGGGCCCGCGGAGACGCCGGAGTTCACGCGGTACAGCGACGTGCTCGAGTGGCTCGCACACGCCGATGAGCGAGGGCGGCGGGCGAGCCACGCGATCGACGGCGACGACGGCGTCTGGATCGTCGATCCGCTCGACGCGCCGGGCCTCGACGAGGAGCTCGATCGGTTCGGTGCGGTCGCTGGCGTCGCAGTGCTCGCGAACTACCATGCCCGGGACGCCGGTCAGATCGCCGATCGTTACGACGTACCAGTGCACGTCCCGAGCCACTTCGAGCGAGTCACCGAGCGAATCGAGGCGGCACCGGTCGAGCGGTTCGACTCGGCGCTCGGGGACTCCGCGTTCGCGTTCCGGCACGCGGAGCCGGCACCGGGCTGGCGCGAGACGATCCTCGAGTACGTCGACCTGCTGTACGCGGCGGATCTCCTCGGTACGGGGCCGACCTATACCGTCGACGAGGAACGCATCGGCGTGTACCTCCTGCGGCGACCCTTCCCGCCGCGGGACCGCTTTGCCGATGCCGAGCCCGAACGCATTTTCGTGGGCCACGGCAGGGCGGTCACGGACGACGCGAACACCGCACTGGCCGACGCCCTCGCCGGTGCGAGGCGGCGATTCCCCCGTGCCGCGATCCGACACGGCCCCGGACAGCTCAGGGCGCTCCTGAGCGCGCTCTGAACCGGGGCGGGTTTCGACGTACGGACCGGGTGCGAACCGGGTAGAGGGACCGAGCGAACGGAGTGGAGCGACGGAGCGAGCCGATTGCGACCCGGGCACCGCGTCGCCTTGCCGGCACCGCCAACACCGTCAAGTCGCTCGATCCCCTGCCTGTGATCGATGGACGTCCGCGTTCGCGGTCCAGCGTCGCCCGCCCCATTCCTCTCCGCGCGGGATCTCCTCGAGACCGAACACGACCTCGACCGACCAGTGGAGGTTCGCGTCCGCGAGAGTCCCGACGAGCGAACCTGGACTGCCCACGACGACGAGCGCCACGTGCTCAACATCTCGCGACAGGCCGCAACCAGCGCGATGGCGCGGCCGCTCGCACTCCACGAGTACGCCCACATGGTCCGGAACGAGGAGGGGCACGTCTCGCACGTCCAGTCGACGGACGAAGCCCTCTTTCTGGCCCTCTCGGGGCACTCGGTCGAGCGCCGGAAAGTGGCCCACTGCTACCAGATCGCCAACCACATGAAGGACATCTACGCCGACGACGTGACGCTCTCGGTCGGGCCGCCGGATCGCCTCGTCGCCTTCCTCGAATCCCGGCTGGCAGCCGGCGTCGCGGATCGGCCGAATCCGCCCCGCTCGGGTGCCCAGCCGGCGAGCGTCGGCGCGGATCCGGAACTCACTGCCGTCCACGCGGCGTTCGGACTCGCGATCGTCGAGCGCCACGGCCTCGTGGACGACGACCACAGGATCTACGACCTCGCGCACGCGGCCGCCAAGGACGCACCCGCCGTCCCGCTGAACCGATTCAAGCGCAGCTTCCGGGAGCTCGCGCCCGATCCGGGCGCCCGGGAGTACAAACAGGCGCTGGTCGACCTGACGCAGACCTACGCGACGGGAAGCGCACAGGCGGCGGACTGATCCGCGTTCCGATCGGTGGACGCGACGGGACCGCTGGCGACGAAGGGGAGGGCGACTGTAGCATCGATCCCCAGCGGAGTCTCGGGGTGGATCCCCCACCGAGTCTCAGAAACGATAATTCGGCCACAAATATTAAGCCACGGTGCTCCGGTATTCAACACAGCGGCAGTGCTGAAACCACGTGGCCATGCGGGCGAGGCCACCGTTTCGTGCATCTAAATAACTATTAGTTTATCTTATACTGTACTTCCCATTCTACAACTGGCAACAAATATTAAATATATGGCTAGGTAACATACGGGCGTAATGGTACGGAACGTGTACGACGACCGGATCGACGGTGTACTGCAACGCGTGTTCGGCGAAGACGACGGACCAGTCTACGTCGCCGACGCAACGGCGGCCGTCGTGGAGGCGGTCGTCGACGCGTTGTCGGCGATCGAGGACTGCCCCGAGGTGCGCCTCCTCGCCGAGGACGACGCGTTCAAGACCGTCTTCGCGGACTTCCTGGTCGGCAGTGAGGCCGCCGATCACGTCGCAGCGGGCCGACTGTCGCTGCGCGTGGCCGCTGAACCAGGTGCGAACCCGACGGTCGTCGCGAGCGGCCGCGTGACCTCACTCGTCGACGCCGGTGCGCGCGTCGGCGGGCTCCGCTCCGACGAGGCGGGCCTCGTCGAGGCCGCGCGAACGAACGTCGAGGAGCGCTGGAATGCTTCCGGGGAGTTCTCGCTACGGACGCCGCCGATGTCGACCGTGCGCGAGGAGCTCTCCACCGACCTCGACGCCAGCGTTCAGGAGGACTTCACGGGCATGCTCGACTCGCTCGAGACCGCCCGCGGGGACGACGAGGACCTCGACGAGGTTACCGTCAGCCTGCTGGCCGCCGCCAAGAACGAGTCGCTACTCTACGACATCAGCCGCTGGGGCGAGGACACCGGCGTCGCGAGCAAGGCGACGTTCTCCCGGACCAAGTCCAGTCTCGAGGACGCTGGACTGATCGAGACGGAGAAGGTGCCCATCGAGGTTGGCCGTCCACGGCTCCGGCTGACGCTCGCCGACGAGCGGCTTCGCGACGCCGAGCCCGACCAGATCGCCGCCGCAGCCCAGACGGTCCTGAACTGACGACGGCCGTAAGACGACCGACCCACGCTTCGGCCTCGTGGAATCGACTCCGCCTCCCCTGGACGTCGCGATCGGCCACTGACAAGACCTAAGTCGGCGCCACCGGAATCCCTGCACATGGAGACGACGCAGACGGACAAGGGAGTCGGCCTGGGCATCCTCTTCGTCCTGCTCGCACTCGCGGGCGCCGGCGGTATGCTCGCCTCGGAGACCTCGACGGAGATCGCCGCTGCCGGCTTCGCCGCCGCCGTCGCCGCTGGCAGTGTCGCGATCGTCGTGATCCACGCCTACGGCGAGTGACGCCACCGGCACGTGCCGGCCGCACCGCTGTGGCCCGGCCCACAGTCACCCGTATCCGGGGAACAAAGCGTTAAGCCGCTGCCGCTGCTAGTTATCAACCACGATGGCACAGTTCACAGAGGCCGAGCGGCGCATCGTCGCGTACCTCGCGGATAGCGCCGCTCGCGGTGAGCGGTACTTCCGCTCACGCAACATCGCGGAAGCGCTGGGGCTCTCCTCGAAGGAAGTCGGCGTCCGCCTCCCCGAACTCGACGAGAAGACCGAGGATATCGACATCGAGAAGTGGGGTCGCGCGCGCTCGACGACCTGGAAGGTCACGCCGCGGTAGCTGGATAGTTTTCGCGTTCGTACTCACAGTCCGATTGCCATTGCTCGACCGACGAGAGCGGAGCGACGGCGCAACCGACCGGGCATCCACCCAGCAGCACCAGTGAAAATTGGTCGTGTGAGCGTGTGAGGGATTGAGAGTTTGTGGGGTGAGAGTGTACGATGGTGAGAGTCTGTGGATCCGATTATACCGATACTCCCGGATATGAATCAGTTACAAATCCACCATTATACATACTTTCTGAAGGTAAATTATAAGCAGCTTCGGACGGACAATGGTACCAGATGTCGGAGCCACACGAGCTGCTCAGCGTCGCACCGAACGCGGACGACGCGACCATTCGAGCAGCCTATCGGGAGCTGTTGCTCGAACACCATCCCGACCAGGGCGGCTCCAAGAAGCGGTTCATGCAGATCAAAGACGCGTACGAGCGGCTCGTCGGCGACAGCCGGAGCGGTTCGATCACCGAGCCGCTCTCCGATGGCGGCGCGACGATCACCCCCGCAGGTCGCTGCATCGAGGTCGCGGGGAAGACTGTACAGGGAGCGGACGGTCTCGAACTCGTCGCCGAAGCCGACGGGCTCCAGGTTCGCCTGACCACACTCACTGACCGCCTCCCCACTGGTGCGATGCTCCCGAGTCACGTCGAGAGCGGCCGCCGCGTCGGGGCCTGCTTCCACGTGACGAACGAGTCGGGGCGCCCCGTTACCTGGATGGCTCGCCGGGTCCGTTTCGTCGGCTCCCAGGGAGAGCGATACCTCCCGACGGTCTATCGCCCCAAGCGCCGGAAACTCCCCGACCGCTGGCGGAGCGACGACGTCGAAATCGCGCCCGGTGACACCGCTCGTTCGTTTCTCTTGAGCCGCGCGCTCCCCGAAGACGTCGCTGTCGAGACAGTCGTCTACGACCAGCAATCGGGCGTCGGACCGGCACGTCGCGTCGAGTTCGAACTCGATCGGGCCGCACGGTCGGCGCTCGACCGCCCGCCGTTCCAGTAGCGGAGCGTCCCCTGACGACCGTCCGAGGCGGCACAGGTGCGACGATTACCGAAGCTCGAACCGGAGCCGTTCCACGCCGCCGCCCTTGCTCTCGCGGCCGGTCAGTTCAAACGTGCCGCACTCGCCGGTGTTCGCGACGTGCGTTCCCGCGCAAGCGGTCCGATCGAAGTCTTCGATTTCGACGATGCGAAGCTCCGTGATCGAGTCGGGGAGGAGTTCGATCCGCGTGCGCTCGGGATCGAGGCGCTCCTCGGCCACCTCGCGATCGAGTTCGTACCACTCGACGGGTCGCTCGTCCTCGATCAACTCGTTGACGCGGGTCTCGATCAGGGCGAGGTCGGCTTCGGTAAAGCGGTCCTGCTCGCAGTCGATCCGCGCGCCGTCGGCGTAGACCTGGTTGCCCTCCGTTCCGGCGTCGAACTCGTCGATCAGCACTCGGGAGAGCAGGTGCTGGGCCGTGTGGTGGCGCATGTGGCCGAGTCGGCGCTCCCAGTCGAGGTCGATTTCGACGGTGGCGCCCTCCGACGGCGTCGGTGCGGGGTCCGCCGGGGCGTCCGCGGCTGGGTCGAGGTGGTGGTAGATCGTGTCCTGCTTCTGGACGTCGGTGATCGCCCACTCGGCGCCGTCCGCGACGTCCGCCCCGTCGATCACCGTCAGGGTTCCGTGATCCGCGGGTTGCCCGCCGCCTTCGGGGTAACAGATCGTCCGGTCGAGCACGACCCGATCGTCGAGCGCGCGCTCGACGGTCGCTTCGATCGTTCGCTGGTAGGAGTCCTCGAGGTACGGCGTCTCCGTCATGGCAGTTGCTGGGAGCGCGGCGGACTTGAGAATGGCGTCGGTGCCGGTTTTCGAGAGAGCGGCCGTTCGACGACTGTGGACGGCGGCAGTTCAGTCGGCCTGCAGCCGGTCGCGATCGACCTCGACGCCGGGGGGCGCGACGATCAGGAACCCCCGGAAGTGGACGAGGTCGCCGTCGGCGTCCCGGACCTCGCGGGCGAATCCTGCGGCGAGTTCGTTGACGTCGCCCTCCACGTTCAGGACGAGGACGTTCCCGCCCTGGATCAGTTCCAGCCACTCCTCGTCGTCGGTCGAGCCGTCGAGCACGTCGAGGACGACCCGGCCGCCACTGCCGTCCTGCTCCTCCTCCGCTTCGGCCTCCTCGACGTGCTCCTCGACGGCGCGCAGGTCGAGGTCGAAGTCGCTCATGGGCAGAGGGTTGCGCTGGATCTGGAAAAAGGCTCCGTCGCTATTGAACTGATTTCGGGTATACGGAAGTGCTCTAACGGCAGCAAACAACTTGGAAGCCCCCTCCCGCTCGACCGTCCGCGACTCGCTGCGCTCCTTGCCTCGCTCGCTGGTGCTCGCTCGGCTACGGTGCTTACGTCGTCGAGGACGGATCGAGCGGTCGGCCCCTTCCAGTCCCACCCGATGGAGGCTGGTCCAGGCTCACGACACCCCGGTGGATTGCGCAGGCGACCTTCGCCCCGGCAGATGGCGCCGCGGTGGCGTCGATCACTCGGGGGCGAGCGCGTGGAGCGTGTCCCGCACCCGGTCGAGCGAGGCGCGGTGGGGGAAGCCGATCGAGACGGCGTCGACACCGTCGATCTCGGTGAAGCGCTGCAGGTCGGCGCGGGCTTCCTCGCGGGTGCCGGCCGCGGCGAACTCGTCGAGGATGTCGTCGGAGACGAGCGCGGCGGCCTCCTTCTTGTTGCCGTTGGCCCACTCCGCGGCGATCTCCATCGCGGTGTCCTCGTGGCCCTGCCTGGCGAGCGCGTCGCGATAGTAGGTGCCCATGCCGCCGACGTAGAACGCCATGTGTTCCCGAACGAGATCGCGGGCGCGGTCGCCGTCCTCGTGGACGCAGGTCGGCACGGAGATCTGGGTGCGGACGTCGTCGGGGCTCCTGTCGCCCAGCTCCGCGCCGCGTTCGAGGTCCTCCAGCCGGTCGCGGATGCCGCCGGGGCCGAGGACGATGCCGTGCCAGCCGTCGGCGAAGCGGCCGGCCATTTCGACGCCCTTCGGGCCCATCGCCGCGACGTCGACCGGCGGCGCGTCCGCGGGTGGCTCCGAGCGGAAGCGGAAGCCCGAGAGCGAGAACACGTCGCCGTCGTAGTTCACCGTCTCGCCGGCGGTGACGGCGCGGATGATCTCGAGGGCCTCGCGGGTTCGCCGGAGCGGTCGCTCGAAGTCGACGCCGTGCCAGCCTTCGATGAGGATCGGGCCGCTCGGGCCGATGCCGAGCCGGAATCGGCCGCCGCTGTGCTCCTGGAGGGTTGCAGCGCTCTGGCCGAGCAGGGCCGGCGATCGGGAGTAGACGTTCAGGATCGAGGAGCCGATGCCGATCTCGTCGGTACGTTCTGCCATCACCGTCATCGCCGCGACGCCGTTGGAGCCCCACGTTTCGGGCTGCCAGACGAAGTCGTAGCCGAGTCGTTCCGACCGGCGCGTGAGTTCGGCCACGTCGTCGATCGGGAGATCGGCGACGGGCAGGTGGACGTCGAGATCTGTCACGAACGTCCGTTTCGTCCCGAACCCCATAACGGTACGCCGGGAATCGCGACCGTGATCGGCTTCTCGACGCCCGCAGGCACCACGGTTAAGCCGCCGCGGTTCGCGATTCGGTGTATGGTTTCGCGGCGTCGCCAGACGGCGATCTACCTCGCCGTGCTCGTCGGCTCCATGCTGGCGTTCACCGCGATCTACTGGTACGGGATGGGAGCATTCGAGGATCGCTCGGTGACGGTCCTCCACTCGCTGCAGGTCGTCGTCGAGACGTACACGACGACCGGGTACGGGTCCGACTCACCCTGGGCGAGCGAGCAGATGAATCTCGTCGTGATCGCCATGGACCTGCTCGGGACCCTGCTGATCTTCCTCGCGTTGCCAGTTCTCCTCTTTCCGGCGCTCCAGGATGCGCTGGCGACGGCCGTGCCGACGAGCGTCGATTCCGAGTTATCGGATCACGTGGTCATCGTCTCGCGGACCGATCGGCTCGACCCGCTGCTCTCCGAACTCGGCTCCTGGGACGTCGAGCACGTCCTCGTCGAGCCAGACCGGGAGCGTGCGCTCGAACGCTACGAGGCCGAGGGCGACGCGATCCACGCCCAGCCCGACGAGATCGAGGGACTGGAGGCGGCCAATCTCGAATCCGCCCGGGCCCTCGTCGTCGACGTCGAGGACCGGATCGACGCGAGCATCGTGCTAACTGCCCGCGAAATCGACGAGAGCGTGCGCATCGTGAGCGTCGTCGAGGAACCCGACCGTGCAGCCTACCACGAACTCGCGGGCGCAGACGAGGTCGTCTCGCCGCGGCCACTCCTCGGCGAGCGCCTGGCGGGCCTCGTCACGACCGCGATCACGCCCGACCTCGGCGAGGCCGCCGGGCTCGGGGAGGACTTCCACGTCGTCGAACTCCCGGTGCCCCGCGACAGCGAACTGGTCGGCAAGACGATCGCCGAGAGCGGCCTCCGGGAGCGCGCCGGCGTGAACGTCGTCGGCGCGTGGTTCCGCGGCGACTTCGAGACGCCGCCACCGCCAGACGCTCGGATCACCTCCGGGACCGTCCTGCTCGTCACGGGTAGCGACGACGACATCCACCGCCTCTCTGAGCTCTCGACCGGATCGCCCCGGCCCTACACACGGGGCGACACGATCGTCGTCGGGCACGGGGAGGTCGGTAAGGCGGTCACGTCCGCACTCGCCGAGGAAGGACTCCCCTACACTGTCCTCGACGTTCGGGACGATCCCGACGTCGACGTCGTCGGCGAGGCGACCGATCCCGAGGCGCTCGAACGCGCCGGGATCGAGAACGCGACCTCGCTCGTCCTGGCGATCCCCGAGGACGAAGAGACGGAGTTCGCGACGCTCGTCGCTCGCGACGCGAGCCACGACCTGAACGTCGCCGCGCGCGCCGACCAGGCCCGGACGGTGCGGAAGATCTACCGCGCCGGCGCCGACTACGTGCTCTCTCTGGACACCGTCACCGGCAGGATGCTCGCCTCGACGGTCCTCGAGGACGAAGACGTGCTGGCGACCGACACGCAGGTCGAGGTCGTCCGGATCTCCGCAGGAACCCTCGCCGGCAAGACGCTGGAGGGCGCCGAGATTCGAAGCCAGACAGGCTGTACCGTCGTCGCCATCGAGCGCGACGACGAGGTCGTCACCGACCTCGGCCCCGACTTCCGGATCCAGCCCGGCGACGACCTCATCGTCGCCGGCACCGGCCCCGGCGTCAACGCGTTCACCGATCGCTACGAGTGAGCCGCGGCGTCTCGAACTCGCCACTCGCTACTGTACGAGTCCGTGCAACCGCCACGACAGTCAGGTACGCCCGTCCGATCACGCCGCGTTGGATGGATTTAGGTAGGCAGCTACACTCCCCTCGTACATGTCGAATCCGAGCGTCGGCGTCGACGTCGGTGGCACGTTCACCGACGTCGTGACGGTCGCCGACGGTGATCTCGCGGTCACGAAGGCCCCGTCGAACCCCGACGCACCCGAGGAGGGCGTCCTCGACGCGCTCGACCGGGCCGCCGACACCGAGGGGCTCTCGCTCCCAGCGATCGACTCGCTCGTCCACGGCACGACGGTCGCCACGAACGCCGTCCTCGAGGGCACCTGGGCGAACGCAGCACTGGTGACGACGGAGGGGTTCCGCGACGTGCTGGAGATCGGCCGCCAGGACCGGCCCGAACTCTACGACCTCACGGCCTCGAAGCCCGACCCGATCGTGCCGCGCGACCGCCGGTTCGAAGTGCCCGAGCGCCTCGACGAGCGGGGGGAGGTTCGAACGCCCCTCGACGACTCCGCGGTCGAGGCAGTTGCAAACGAGATCGCGACCGCTGGAAGTACCGCCGGCGGGTCCGACGTCGCGGCCGGTGGCGGCGACGTCGAATCGGTCGCGGTCTGTCTCCTCTTTGCCTACGAGAACGACGCCCACGAGCGTCGCGTCGCCGAGGTCCTCCGCGAACGCCTCGAGGACCGGAGCGGCCGAGCCGGCACCGGCGGCGATCGATCGGTCCCGGTCACCATCTCCGCAGACGTCCTCCCCGAACTCCGCGAGTACGAGCGAACGCTCGCCACCGCGCTCAACGCCGCGTTGCTTCCCGTCATGAGCGAGTACGTCGAGACGCTCGCCGACGGCGTGGCGAATCGAGGCTGCGAGGCGCCACTCGAGATCATGACCTCCGGGGGCGGGCTCGTCGGCACCGAGCACGCCCGGGATCGCCCGGTCGAAACGCTCCTCTCGGGGCCCGCTGCCGGGGTCCAGGGCGCCGCGTACGTCGCCGGCCTCCGGGACACCGACGACGCGATCACGATGGACATGGGCGGGACCTCCTGTGACGTCTCCCTGATCACCGGCGGCGAACCCACCGTCACGACCGAGCGGACCGTCGGCGACTACGCCGTCGCGGTGCCGGCAGTCGACGTCCACACGATCGGCGCCGGCGGCGGATCGATCGCCTGGCTCGACGACGGCGGGGCGCTCCGCGTCGGGCCACGCTCCGCCGGCGCGGAGCCCGGTCCGGTCTGCTACGGCCGCGGCGGCGCGGCGCCGACCGTCACCGACGCGCAGCTCCTCCTCGGGAGGCTCGATCCCGGCTCGCTGATCGTCGAGGACGGCGCCGATCGAGGGGCCGTCGAGGAGGCGATGCGGTCGCACGTCGCCGGCCCGATGGACAGCTCCGTCGAGGCCGCCGCTCGCGGGGTGCTCGAGGTCGCCAACGCGAACATGGAGCGCGCTCTCCGCGTCGTCTCCGTCGAGCGCGGCCACGACCCCCGGCAGTTCGACCTCGTCGCGTACGGCGGTGCGGGACCGCTGCACGCGACGGCCCTGGCCGACTCGCTGGAGATCCCCCGCGTACTCGTGCCCCGAACCGCGGGCGCGCTCTCCGCCCTCGGCCTGCTCTCGACGGATCGGCTCCACTCCCTCTCGACGTCGATGGTGCGCCCGCTGGCCGACGTCGAACCGGCGACCGTCGCCGACGTGCTCGCGGCGCTCGAAGCCGAGGGCCGGTCGCGCTTCGACGCTGGCGACCGAGACGCCGACGGCGGGTCGACGGATCCGCTCGTCGTCGAGCGCCGGCTCGACCTCCGGTACGTCGGGCAGGCCTCGGAGCTGACCGTCGAGCTACCGGGGGGTGGCGGTTCCGCGGACCGAACCGAGGGCGGGGCTCCCATCGACGACGATGCCCTGGCCGCAGCTGCCGATCGGTTCCACGACGCGCACGAGCAGCGCTTCGGGCACGCCGCCCGCGACGAACCGGTCGAACTGGTGACCGTCCGCGTCCGGGTCCGCGAGCCGATCGAGGCGCCGACGCTTCGCCCACCGACGACCGCGAGCGACGATCCCGACGACGCGATCGTCGAGGAGCGACCGGTCGCGTTCGGCGAGGACTGGCACGACGCACCGATCTACGACCGGGAGCTGCTCCCCGCCGAATCTTCCTTCGCTGGCCCCGCGATCGTCGAGGGGCCGGAGAGCACGGTGACGATCCGGCCGGGCCAGACCGCGACCGTCGACGAGCACGGCACGATCGTCGTGGAGGTGGGAACGTGAGCGACGAACCGGGGGCCGACGAGCACGTCGATGCTGCCGGGGGCACCGACGTCGATCCGGTCACGCTCGAGGTGCTCCGGAACGCCGCCAGCGCCGTCGCCGAGGAGATGAACGCCACGTTGCTGCGGACCGCCTACTCCCCGAACATCACCGACCGGCGGGACTGTTCCTGTGCGATCTTCGATCCCGACGGCGGGATGATCGCCCAGGCGGAGAACATCCCGGTCCACCTCGGCGCGATGCCGTTCTCCGTCGCCGCCGCGCTGGAGGAACACCCGCCGGAGACACTCGAGCCCGGCGACGGGATCGCCGTCAACGATCCGTTCCGTGGCGGCGCGCACCTGCCGGACGTGACGCTCGTGACGCCGGTGTTTCACGACGGTGCGCTGGTCGCGTTCGCCGCGAATCGCGCCCACCACGCCGACGTCGGCGGGGCGACCGCCGGCAGCGTGAGCGCCGAGTCGACGGAGATCTACGCCGAGGGGATCCGCGTTCCGCCGGTCCGCCTGCTGAAGGGCGGCGCGTTCGACGACGACCTGCTGGCCACGATCCTCGCCAACGTTCGTACGCCCGAGGAGCGCCGCGGCGACCTCCGGGCCCAGGCGGCGGCGAACGACGTCGGCCGCGAGCGGATCGGCGACCTGATCGCCGAACACGGAGCGGCG
This sequence comes from Salinarchaeum sp. Harcht-Bsk1, assembly GCF_000403645.1. Lineage (NCBI taxonomy): Archaea > Methanobacteriati > Methanobacteriota > Halobacteria > Halobacteriales > Natronoarchaeaceae > Salinarchaeum > Salinarchaeum sp. Harcht-Bsk1. The sequence continues at coordinate 2,155,458 of NC_021313.1, read as the reverse complement.
GGATTCGCCGAGGCCGTCGACGCGATTCAGGACTACTCCGAGCGCAGGATGCGCAACGCGATCGCCGACCTGCCCGACGGCGAGTACGCCTTCGCGGACGTGCTGGACGACGACGGTCACGGCACCGACGACGTCCGGATCGAGGCGACGGTGACGATCGACGGCGAGACGCTCGCGGTCGACTTCGCGGGCACCGCCGAACAGACGGAGAGTCCGATCAACGCTGTCCGCGCCGTCACCGCGTCCGCGACCTACTACGCCGTTCGGTGCGTCACCGATCCCGAGATCCCGCCGAACGCGGGCTGTTACCGGCCGGTCGAGCTTCGAACGCCGTCGGGGACCGTCGTCGACGCCGAGTCGCCCGCGGCCGTCGTCGGCGGGAACCTCGAGGTCTCCCAGCGCGTGACCGACGTCGTCCTGGGCGCGCTCGCCGCGGTCGCGCCCGAGCGGGCAGTCGCCGCCGGGCAGGGGACGATGAACAACGTGACGCTCGGCGGGACCGATCCCCGCGACGGGTCGGCGTACGCGTTTTACGAAACGCAGGGCGGCGGGTCCGGGGCTCACGCCGCCGGCGACGGCATGGACGCCGTCCACGTCCACATGTCCAACACCCGCAACACGCCGGCCGAGGTGCTGGAGACGGCCTATCCGCTCGCGATCGAGCGCTACGAGCTGCTGGCGGATTCGGGCGGCGCCGGCGAGTTCCGCGGCGGGCTCGGGTTGCGACGAGACATCCGCGTCGAGCGGGGCGCGGCCCAGCTCAGCCTGCTCGGGGATCGACGCGAGCACGCGCCCTACGGCATCGAGGGCGGCGACGGCGGCTCGCCCGGGACCGACGTGCTGCTGGAGAGCTCCGACGCGGAGGGCGTCGTCGGTCGATCGAGCGAGGTGCTCCCGTCGAAGTGCACGCGACGACTCGACGCTGGCGACGTGATCAGCATCCGTACGCCCGGGGGCGGCGGGTTCGGCGATCCGGCGGATCGGGATCCCGAATCGGTGGTGCGTGACGTCCGGCTGGGGAAGTGCTCTCCCGAACGGGCTCGCGACGTCTACGGCGTGGATCCTGGCGAGTGAACCGGGTGATTGCCGTCGATCGGGCCGGCTCTCGGATCGGTCTGCCAGCCGAGTTCCTCCCCACGTCGGAGCGTTCCAGGACGCCCCCGGCACCTCGGGTCCACTCGATTCCCAGCAGGTAGCCAGCTTCGAACCCCGCGGTAGACAGTGCCAAACCGCAAGACGTGACGGGGATGAAGTGTACGCTGTATCGAAATGGTTTTAACTGCATCGGGCAAAACAACCCGGTACAGCGCCTCTGCGCGCGAGCTGACCAATGAGCGACGACCTACCACACCAGAACCTGGCCATCATCGGCCACGTTGACCACGGCAAGAGCACACTGGTCGGGCGCCTCCTCTACGAGACGGGGAGCGTACCCGAGCACGTGATCGAACAGCACAAGGAAGAGGCCGAGGAGAAGGGCAAGGGCGGATTCGAGTTCGCCTACGTCATGGACAACCTCGCCGAGGAGCGGGAGCGCGGTGTCACGATCGACATCGCCCACCAGGAGTTCGAGACCGACGATTACTACTTCACCATCGTCGACTGTCCTGGCCACCGCGACTTCGTCAAGAACATGATCACTGGCGCGAGCCAGGCCGACAACGCGGTCCTCGTCGTCGCGGCTGACGACGGCGTCGCGCCCCAGACCCAGGAGCACGTGTTCCTGGCCCGCACCCTGGGCATCGACGAGCTGATCGTCGGCATCAACAAGATGGACCTCGTCGACTACGACGAGACCGACTACAAGACGGTCGTCTCCGAGGTCGAGGACCTCCTCAAGCAGGTCCAGTTCAACACCGAGGACGCCAAGTACATCCCGATCTCGGCCTTCGAGGGCGACAACATCGCCGAGGCCTCCGACAACACGGACTGGTACGACGGCGAGACCCTGCTCGAGGCACTCAACGCGCTCGAGGAGCCCGAGCCGCCGACGGACGCGCCGCTACGCCTTCCGATCCAGGACGTCTACACCATCTCCGGCATCGGTACCGTCCCCGTCGGACGCGTCGAAACCGGGATGATGAACATCGGCGACAACGTCTCCTTCCAGCCCAGCGACGTGGGCGGTGAGGTCAAGACGATCGAGATGCACCACGAAGAGGTGCCCGAGGCCGGCCCCGGCGACAACGTCGGGTTCAACGTCCGCGGCATCGGCAAGGACGACATCCGCCGCGGTGACGTCTGTGGCCCCGCCGACGACCCGCCGACGGTCGCCGAGACGTTCCAGGCCCAGATCGTCGTCATGCAGCACCCCAGCGTGATCACGGCTGGCTACACGCCGGTCTTCCACGCGCACACCGCACAGGTCGCGTGTACGATCGAGTCCATCGACCAGAAGCTCGACCCGAGCGGCGAGGGCGACGGCGAGGAGAACCCCGACTTCATCCAGTCGGGCGACGCCGCGATCGTCACCATCCGTCCCCAGAAGCCCCTCTCGATCGAGCCCGCGGACGAGATCCCCGAGCTCGGTAGCTTCGCGATCCGCGACATGGGTCAGACCATCGCGGCCGGGAAGGTCCGTAGCGTCAACGAGGAATAATGCAGCAGGCACGCGTCCGCCTCGCCGGTACGAGCCCGGAGGACCTGGACGACATCTGCGACGACGTCCGGGAGATCGCGGACAAGACCGGCGTCACGCTGTCGGGGCCGGTCCCGCTGCCGACGAAGACCCTCGAGATCCCCTCCCGGAAGTCCCCGGACGGCGAAGGGACCGCCACCTGGGAGCACTGGGAGATGCGGGTCCACAAGCGGCTCATCGACCTCGACGCGGACGAGCGGGCGCTACGCCAGCTCATGCGCATCGAGGTGCCCAACGACGTCAGCATCGAGATCGTCCTCGAAGACTGACGCGAACGGATCGGTCCGGGCCCGGCACCGCGCCGGTCGCCTGCTGACTCGCGCGCAGTCCTTTTGTCGCGCGTTCGCAAACTGGGTAGTGTATGGTACGGGCGACGCCACAGATCATCGCCATCTGCCTGGTCGTGTACGTCGCCCAACTGGGGGTCGCACTCGCCGTCGGTGCCGAGCAGATGGCCGAACTCTTCGCGCTCGCACTCCCACTCGACGCTCAGCCCTGGACGGTCGTGACGAGCGTCTACGCACACTCCGGGCCGTGGCACCTCCTCTCGAATCTCGCCCTGTTCGCGCTGCTGGGCCTCGCCGTCGAGCGCAAGGCCAGCGCGACCGGGGTCCACCTCTACGTCCTGGCAACGGGAGCGATCGCGAACGTCTCGCAGGTCGTCTTCAGCAATGTCGTGGTCTCTGTCGACGCGCACGTCCTGGGCCTCAGCGGTGCGATCTTCGCGCTGATCGGGTACGTCGTGACGGGCAACCGCCTCTCGGGGTTCATGCTCGATCGCTTCGAGGTGCCACACGGCGTCCAGCTCGTCGTCTACCTCGCGCTCGCCGTCGCCGTCACGCTCGCGACCGCCGAGCCCGGCGTCGCGATCGTCGGGCACTTCACCGGACTCTTCCTGGGGCTGGTCCTCGGTGCCGGCACCGTGCTCTCGGCTGATCGCCTCGCCGTGGAGGAACCACCCGAGCACCGATGACGAACGACTGCTCGGCGGACGTCGTCGGCCCACGGCCGCACACGTTCGCGTTCTCCGCAGAATGCTGCACGAACCGGTAGCGCTTTTCGCCGTCACTCGAATGAACGGATATGACTGAGGAGACGCTCTACGATCGCCTCGGGGGGCAGGACGCAATCGCGGCGGTCGTCGACGACTTCTACGATCGACTCGTCGCGGATCCCGACCTCGGCCCGTTCTTCGACGACGCAGACCTCGAGCGACTTCGCGAGACGCAGACCGACTTCCTCTGTGAGGCCGCCGGCGGCCCCGAGACCTACGACGGCCCGTCGGTTCGGGACGCCCACCTCGAGGTGCCGTTCGAACCCGCACACATCGAGCGCGCCGTCGAACTGCTCTACGAGAGCCTCGACGAGTACGACGTCGAGGGCGAGGACGCCGACGCCGTGGTCGGTGCCGTCGCGCAGTTCGAGGCCGAACTGCTCGCGAGTCCCGACGAGGAGTGACCGGTTCCTGGCTGTCTGGCGAGTGAGACCGCGTCACGTCCCTGATCGGCAAACGGAAGCCTCAAGTGCGATTCGGGCGGTAGAATGGTCTGCGGGCTCGTAGATCAGTGGCAGATCGCTTCCTTCGCAAGGAAGAGGCCCTGGGTTCAAATCCCAGCGAGTCCACTCCGATCCTTACTCGTTGCGAATTATCCGGCGAGCCAGGGCCGTAGCGCCTCGCTTCGGATTTTGCGATTCGGTTTCCCGCGTAGAAACCGGTGCTGAAAATCGAAGGAAAGCGGAACCCGAGTCCGCCCCCGCGTTATCGGGCGAAATATCGAAGGAAACGGGGGTGTCGCGGCGTGAGCGGAGCCCTTCAGACAGTCTCGTCGCCCCCGACCGCGTGCCTGTTCTGCGACGCCCACGTGAGCGAGCGATTCCGTCGCGTCTACGGCGACGACGACCGGCGGGCCCATCGCTGCCCATCCTGCGACTCCTGTAACTCAAATCAGTTGTAGCAACATCCCGTGAGCACAAGCTGATTTTCACTGTGGGCTGTGGGCCGGACGATCGAGCCGAGCAGCGGCGCGCGCCTCGCGCGGAGAACCGGCCGGGTTCCCCTTCGGCGTGTGACTAAGGTCACAGACCCAAAATACTCCGCAGCGGCGGCTGGCAGTGCAGTCGAAACACCCCACATTCTGCTGACGTATCGTATCAGGAATACACACTTTTTTGTGATGGACACGGTCTCAACCCGTATGGATAAAGAGCTCCCACGGCGGGTATTCCTCACTACAACAGTGCCGCTCGGAGGGACTCTCCTCGCTGGGTGCAATCAACCAACTGACACTGAGGAGGAGACACAAACTGAAAATACAACGCAAACGGATACACAAACCGACCAGCCCTCAGAAACCCCCGACCCTCTCGCGAACGCCGATTTCACGCTCTCTGAAACAGGTATCATTTACGGCGACTCCGTCGTTGTCGGCCTCGAGTTGGAGAACACTAGTGAGGCGGAACTGAACCGGACGCTCCCGCTCACGGTTGGCGGGCAGCAACTCGATAGAGCGCAATTGACCCTAGCGCCTGGCGAGTCGACCACGGTCGAGCTCACGGGCACGCCTGAGAAGACGGGCACACAGACCGTCGAAGTCGGCAACCACCACGTCGGGACAGTCGTCGTCCGTGCAGCCAAGCCTGACGCTGCTCGTGCTGTTGGTGCTCACTACTACCCGTGGTACGGTTCGCCGCTACACGACTGGCGCGATGGCGAGTGGAGTCGTGAATCGCCATCGACACCCGTATTAGGAGACTACAACTCCGCCGACCCAGCCGTCATCGAACAGCACATAGACTGGTGTCGGCAGGCCGGTGTGTCGTGGCTGAACGTCTCTTGGTGGGGGCCGAACAGCGTTCACGATACTCGCTTCCAGGAGGATATTCTTGGGCACCCTCGTGCAGACGAACTCTCTTGGTCGATTCTGTATGAGACAACAGGGCGGCTTGGGAGCGATCCCGTAGCCCTCGACGACGATTACGCGCTGGAACGATTCACCAACGATCTCCAGCATCTGGCGGAGACGTTCTTCAACCGGGACTCGTACAAACGAATCGACGGTCGGCCGGTCCTGTATATCTGGGTGGCACAGAACCTCCGTGGCGATGTCGAGAGTGCGTACCAATCGGCTGTCGAGGCCGCGGGTGTCGAGCCGTATCTCATCGTGGACATGCCGGTACGGACTTCACTGGCGGGCCAGCCCATGATTGAGGTTGCAGACGCTGTCACGACGTACAGCGTGTATAACCCAAACGAGCCGACTCGAGAGGCGTTCATTGAGCGGGCGCAATCGACGTATCGGTCGTGGTATCGTGCGGCTGACTATCTCGATGTTGACGTCATCCCGACAGCAGCGCCAGGCTTTGATGATACTGAAATCACGCACACGCAGCGCGACAACGAACCAGTCCCGTCAATGCCCGAAATCTACCAGCAAACGGGCCAATCCGCACGCCACTACGCCGATGGGCCAGTCCTTGTGACATCGTTCAACGAGTGGTATGAGGACACGCAAATCGAGCCCAGTGAGCAACATGGCACGGCATATCTGGATGCGACAGCCGAGATCATCGCGAGCGCGGAACGTGAGCCGCCGACGTTTGAGGGCGAAGTATTCAGACTGATTTTCGAGCGAACCGTCCCGGAGTCGGAGTTGAATCCGCAAGTTGAGGACGGACGAGATTTGACGTTTATGCTCTACCAGCTGACCATCGAAACCGATACCGGAGCGACTGTTCTTGACGCAGACATTGGGACGCGCCCGGAGGGGGTTGAATTCATTGTTGGATCCTCCGGCCCGGAACAGGCCGACTCGAACAGCTGGCAATGGCTCGGGGGAAGCCGCGAAACCGTCATCAGTGTGCCGTCATTGCCTGACCGCGGCCGTATCGATCTCACTGGGATCGGTGCCACGGATATGGCTGTCTCACTGAAAGTCGGGCACGAGCGGTTGGACACAACGAGAATCACCGACGAACTTGCGACGCAGACGCTACGCCTCGGGTAATAACGTACTCAACACGTGGCCTACCGCATGTGAATCGCTTGGACTGAGGAGGTTCCGACAGTTTCTGTGGGTGGTGTGTCACGAGTGGCGGTGATCATCTGTGGGCTTTGCCGGCCATGTCTCAGGAAATGGATACGCTATCCCAACGACGCCCTCGATACGTCCTCGATCGCACGCTTCGCTTGTTCGGTCCCGCGGTGATCACCGCCCCATGGCATTGGAGTGGGGCAGATCGGCAGCCTGCTGCACCCGGTCGGTGATCACCGTGAGCCCCGACCGCGTCGGGCGGTACACCACGAAGCAGTACCAGCCGTCGTGTCTCCGGAGCTTCTCGTGGTACGCTCGATAGAGCTTGAAGTTCCCCGGCTGGCCGTCGGAGTGCTCGATTCGAGGTGAGTGAACCACGCTCGCCTTGGCTCGCGCGGATGCTGCCGCGAACGGTACCGCCTTCGCGGATCCTATCCCTCGAACCCCGGCGGTAACCCGGTGTGGCGGTACCCCTCTCGCTCGTCGATCTCGAAGCGATAGACGGCGACGCCGCCGGAGAGGTCGGCGGCCTCCAAGATCGCCGGCCGCCAGGCGTTTTCGAGCGTGAGGTCGTCCCACTGCTCGCGTGGCACGGCGGCGATCGTGCCGGTCATCACGACGCTCTGCCAGTGGAACGGCGAGTCGGCGGTGTAGACGAGGAACCTCGCCGCGTCGGCGCGTTCGCTGAGGCGGGCCTTCTCGCTGTCCTCGCCGAGGACGTATGTGAAGTAGAGGGATCCCTCGCCGTCGTAGCCGAAGGACATCGGGAGCAGATAGGGCGCCGGCGTATCGGGTAGCGCGAGGACGCCCACCCCGTGCGTCGCAAGGAACTGGTCGATCGCCGCGTCGTCCATCGACTCGACGCCGATCTGCTGGAGTTCGCTCAGTGACATACGGTGGACTACGACAGCACCGGCGAAAAGGGAGCCGCCGATTCCCGGGATCGAAGGTCGCCGTTACCCGATGGGACCGAACCGGTTCGGGTGGTTTCCGCGGACCGATCCGATGTCACTGCAGCGTCGTCGAGCCGGGACCGTAGATGCCGAGCAGCCCCTACGACGGCGACACCGGCTCGCCTCGCTCCGCGCTCGCCATGAGGGCGTCGAGGACCCGTGCGTTCCCCAGGGAGTCCTCGCGGTCGACGAGCGGTGCCTCGCCGGCCTCGATTGCCTCGGCGAATCCCTCGGTCTCGAGCGTGTAGTGATCGACGGGGTCGAACGTCTCGGTGACCTCGCGGCCGTCGACCGACCACGTCAGCGACACGGACTCGTCGGGCTTGGGCCCGAACGCCCGTCGTGCCTCGAGCCAGCCGTCGACGGTCTCGACGCGGTAGCGCTCGACGTTCGGCGTGTCGAACCCGCAGTGAACCCGGCCGCTGACGCCGTCCTCGTACTCGAGGACGCCCGTGAGCTGTGAGTCGACGCCGGAATCGCGAGTGTCGGCAGCGACGGCGTGGACGCGTTCGGGTTCGCCGAGGAACCCTCGAATCGCGCTGACCGCGTAGCAGCCGACGTCCATCAGGCTGCCGCCGGCGAGGTCGGGGTCGAGCCGGAAGTCGTCCTCGTGCCCGGGCCAGCGCATGTTGAAGGTGAAGGACGCCGTCGCGGCGCGGACCTCCCCCAGTTCTGAGTCGACGATCTCGCGAGCGCGGACGGTCCGCGGGTGGTACCGGTACATGAACGCCTCCATCAGCGTGACGCCGGCGTCGTCGCAGTACTCGAACAGTTCGGCGGCCTCCGCTTCGTCGACGGCGAGTGGCTTCTCACAGAGGACGTGGAGCCCGTGGTCGGCAGCCCGCTTCGTCCACTCCGCGTGGAGGGCGTTCGGCAGCGGGTTGTAGACGGCGTCGATGCCGTCGTCGGCGAGCAGCGCCTCGTAGCTGCCGTACGCCCGCTCGATGCCGAGGTCGTCAGCGACCGTCCGTGCCGCCTGCTCGTCGCGAGAGCCGATGGCAGCGACGGTGTGGTCGCTCTGCTGGATGCCGGGAATCACGTCTTCCGTGCCGATGTCCGCGGTGGAGATGACGCCGAAGTCCATGGTGGAGGGACGGCGACGGCGAGGATAAAGCTACGCCGCGCCGACGGTGCTGCCGGTTCTCGACGGCGGCCGCGCCCCTGCCCGCACCTTCACTTTCACCCCACTTCAGGCTCTCATCCTTTAGCGTACGTACCGAACGCTCGCCCCATGCCCGGACGCGTCGACATCGAGATCGAGAACCGCCACGATCGCTGGCGCTACGTCTGCCCGATGGGCCATCGCTCCTGGGAGCCGACGAACCACCACTTCTGGTGCAAACTCTGTGCCAACCACGAGGACGACGACGGCACCTTCGACGCGCTGCTCGATCGGAAGACCGACGAACTGCTCCAGCGCGAGGAGGTCCGCCTGCTCACCGAGGCCGGGCCATACGACGGCGACGTCGACCGCCGGAACTCGGTCTGAACGCTCCCGGCGAATGCGATCCGGACGCGCTCATCGGCGGTCGATGCTGGCGTGGCGCTCCAGCCACCCGATCAGCCGGTCGTTCAGCGGTCGCGAACGCTCGACGGTGACGAGGTGTCCGGCGTCGGGGTAGTCGACGCGTTCGGCGTCGGGAAGCAGTTCTTCGAGCACGGCTGCGTTGTCGGGCGACACGACCCGATCGGCGCCGCCCTGGACGACGAGGGTCGGCTCGGTCATCTCGTACGGGGGCCAGGATCGCTCCCAGTCGGTGAACGCGGGCGCCTGTGCGTTCCAGCCTGCCCGGTCGGCGTCCTCGTCCGCTCGCCACTCGGCGATTCCCTCGATCACGTCGGGATGCTCGGCGCGGAAGGCCGCGGAGAGCGCGGGCGAGAGTGAGGCACGGAGCGCGTCGGGATTCCCCGCCGGCGCGAACAGCGCGTCGACGAGGTCGCGGTCGGTGCCGTCCTCGGCCCGGACGCGGCCCGGCAGGTCACCCTCTGGGAGCCCGGGCGTCGTGCCGATCAGGGCGAGCGACCGGGCCCGGTCGTACTGCGCGGCGTATTCCAGCGCGACGTGGCCGCCGAGTCCGAATCCCACGATGTGGACCCGCCTGACCCCGGCGTCGGCGAGGACGGCTTCGAGGTCGGCTGCGAGCGTCGCTACGTCGTAGGGGCCCGGTGGCGCGTCCGAGCCGCCGGTGCCTCGCAGTTCCATCGCGATCGCCCGGAACGGGCCGGCGACGGCGGGGAACTGCCAGCCCCACTGCCAGGCACCGTAGCCGAGCGTCGGGACGAACGCGACGGCCTCGCCCTCGCCGGCGGTCGCGTAGGTGACGTCGACGCCGCGGTTGGTCGCTGCTGCTCCGTCGATCCCGTCGTGCACGCTCGGTGGTTGCGGGCCCGACACCTTAAGCACGACAACACGAGCCACGCCCGCTGGCGGCCGGAGACTGCGGCGGACTCCTGTGGGTCGGCGCGAACGGTCGCCGCCATCTCGACGCGTTCGGGCGTTAGCAGAGATTACTTCGGATCGAGGGCCGCAGAAATCGGGGGCGGTCGATCGCCGACGAGGGAGCCGGTCGCCGTCGTCGACAACGCCGAGGATACCGGAGCAGGTCCCGTGAATAACGAAACGTATGCTCACCGTGGCTCCGCTGCCGGCAGCAATTTCCGGCAGTCCATGACCGATCCAGACACGACACACGACAGAGCAGAGTGCATCGCGACGTCGGTCCGTGACCAGTTCGACGACGAGGGGACCAGCCGTCGGAGCTTCGTGACTCGCTCGGCGCTCGCGGGGGGTACCCTGCTCGCGCTGGGCGGCGCGGCCGGGATGGGACTCGCACAGGACGACGGCGACGGCGAGACAAGTGGCAACGAGACCGAAGACGAGGTGCCGGCCTTCGAGAACCTCGACGGCACCGACCTGGAGGTGCTGAACTACGCGCTCACCCTCGAACAACTCGAGCGTGGATTCTACGAACGGGGCCTCGAGCAGTTCACGGAGGAGGACTTCGTGAACGCCGAGAGCCTGCAGGCCCAGCCCGAGGCGGTTCGCCAGGCCGTCTACGCGTACGTCCAGCGCCTCGGCGAGCAGGAGCGGATCCACGCCAACCTGCTCACCGAGGCCGTCGACCTGCTCGGCGGCACGCCCGCAGAGCCGGCGGCGTACGACTTCGGCTTCGAGACCGTCGACGAGATGCTGGTAGTGGGGCAGACGCTGGAGAACGCCGGCGTCGCGGCCTACGCGGGCGTCGCGCCGCTCGTCGAGAGCCCCGACCTGCTGAGTGCAGCGCTCGCGATCCACAGCGTGGAGGCCCGCCACGCCGCCATCTTCAACTACCTCCTCGGCGACTCGCCGTTCCCAGACCCCTTCGACCCAGCGCTGTCGCCCGACGAGGTTCTCGAGGCGGTGAGTGGATTCTACGAGACCGTGCCGGCGGAGGTTCCCGGCGACGTCGAGGGGAACCTGACCGACGGTATGGACGGCAACGTCACCGGCGGCAACGCGACGGGCGGGACGAACGGCGACGGAACGAACGGCAACGCGACCGACGAAACGGGCGGCAACGCCACGACCGGCAACGACACGGCCGACAGCGACACTGCTGGTGGATAGCTATACTGCTGGCTGAGAGCGAGTCGACCGTCGACGATCGGAGAACGGCACCGGACCGGCCGATCGGTCGAACGGTCAGTCGTCGTCGACCGGCGTCGGCGTCGAGTCGGTCTCCTCGTCGCTGGAGGCGACACCCGCCGCGTCGCCCGAGAATCCAGGTGGGGCCTCGTCCCCGACGCTCGGCCCATCTTCGACCGTCGGATCGAACAGCTGGAGGGCGGTCTGGATCGTGGTCCAGTCGTCCTCCGCCGCGGCGTCCCGGAGGCTACTCGTCGGGGCTGCGAGCAGCTTGTTGACGAGCGCGTCGGCCATCGCCTCGATGGCCTCGCGCTGGTCGGCCGAGAGGTCCCCGTCGGCCTCGGCCTGCTCGATGGCGCGCTCGACCTCGCCGCGCTTGATCGCTTCTGCCCCCTCGTACATGCCGGCGATGACCTCGTCGGCGCGCTTTCGCTTGTACCGCTCGAGCAGGTGGTCGAACTCGTCGTCGATGATCGTCTCGACGGTCTCCGCGGCTGCGCGACGCTGGCGGCGGGTCTGCTCGGTGACGTCTTCGAGGTCGTCGAGGTCGTAGACGGTGACCGGCGCCCGGCTCGCGACGCCCGGATCCACGTCGCGGGGCTGGGCGAGGTCGACGAAGGTCGTCGCGTCGATGCCGGCAACGTGGTGGGGTTCGATCAGCGGCTCCTCGCTGGCGGAGGACGTGACGACGACTGCGGCCGTCTCGAGCACGGTGTGGATCGACGGAAGCCCGAGTGCTTCCGCGTCGACGTCGACGGCAGTCGCGACGTGCTCGGCGTGTGGAACCGTCCGATTGACGACGAGCAACTCGTCGATCCCGCGGTTCGCGAGCGCCTTCGCGGTCGCGGTCCCCATCTCGCCAGCGCCGACGACGGCCGCCGTGGCGCCCTCGAGGTCGACCTCATCGGCGGCGAAAGCGGCGGCAGCCGAGCCCAGCGAGACGATTCCCTCGTTGATCGCGGTCTCGGTCCGGACCCGTTCGCCGACGTGGATTGCCTTCGTGACGGCCTCCTCGAGCGTCGGGCCGATGCCGCCGACGCCGCGTGCGTCCTGGTAGGCCTCCCGGACCTGCCCGAGGACGTGATCCTCGCCGAGGACGAGCGACTCCAGACCGGCGGCGACGCGCATGAGGTGGCGGAGGCTCTCCTCGTGGTCCATTCGCGTGACGGCCTCCTCGCGGACCGACGGCGCGAAGTCCTGGAGGGCTGCGCGCCCGTCCGCGGCGTCGGTCGTGACGACGTAGGCCTCTGCGCGGTTACACGTCTGGAGGGCGAACGCCTCCTCGACGCCATCCCTGGCGGTGAGGCAGGCGATTTCGGCGCGCTGGTTCTCGGCGCCAGCCTCGGCGATCTCGTCCACTGTGGCGTGTTCGTGTGCCACGCTGACACCCGTGATGACGCCGGTTCCTCCGAACATTATGTGTGTTCGACCCCCTGCATTACGGGTCATCGAGGACCTCCGCGAGGAGTTCCCCGGTAATCTCCTCCAGCTTTGAGTCGCCAGAACGTAAAGCTGTCCAAACGCGAGGCGACCGCACGACGGCCCGGACGGCGTCCCGTCGAGCGTCCGGATCGACGCCCTCGGCGCGCAGCCGCTCCCGGAGATCACCGGTCAGCTCGGCCATCGCGCCAGCCCCGTCGACCTCGGACTCGACGCGCTGGCGGAGCACCCGTGCTAGCGCCGGGCTGGTGCCGCCCGTCGAAATCGAGACCGTCACCGGCTCGTCGCGGAGCGTCGCGGGAACCGCCACGTCGTCGAGCGTGCGATCGCCGTCGCTGGCGTCGGTTTCGCGGTCGGCGGCGCTGTCGTCGGCTGCGCCGTCGCTGGCGTCGGTTGCGTCGTCGCTGGCGTCGATAGCGTGGTCGACGGCGCTCCGGTCGGCCCGGTTGACGAGCGCGCCGTGTGTCCGCGCCGCCGACGCGGCTGCGTCGTTGACGGACTCGTCGTCCGTCGCGGCGACGACCAGCGCCGGATCGAACCGCGCGACCCACTCGCCGAGGTCGTCGGGGGCTGGAACGGCCTTGATCCGGTCGCTGTCGCCGAAGTCGGCGTCGACGAACGCCGGGCTCACGACCACGACGTCGGCCTCGACGGCGAAGTGCCGGGCCTTCCGGGCGCCGACGCTGCCGCCGCCGAAGATCAGCACCGTCTCGTTCGTGAAGTCGTGGGCCAGTGGGATCATCGGGCGATCACTCGGAGCGTGCGGTCTGCGCCGACTCCTCGTCTCCATCCGCGTCCGCCGCCGCACGCTCGGCGACGTTGATGCCGGTCTTCTTGAGGATCTCCGTCGAGAACAGCGTGTCCCACTGCCGGACCTCGGTCAGGTCGGCGATCGTCTCGCGGACCGCCTCGATACGGGCCTCGCTCTCCGCCTCAGAGCGACCGTGCGTCATCGCGAAGAGGTTGTACGGCCAGACGCCCTCGTGGCGGGGCCGTTCGTAACAGTGCGTGACGTACGGCAGCGCCGCGACGGTCTCGCCGACCGCGGTAACGTCCTCGCTGGGCACGTCCCAGACGGTCATCCCGTTCTCGGAGTAGCCCAGCGCGTAGTGGTTCGGCACGACGCCGATCCGTCGGATCTTGCCCGTGGCCTCGAAGCGAGCGAGCGTCTCGCGGACCCACTCGGCAGGTTGGCCGAGTTCCGCGGCCACGTCGGCGTAGGGCGTCCGTGTGAGCGGCAGGCCGTCCTGGACCGCGGCGACGAGGTCGAGTTCCGCTACGGAGAGTCCGTCGTCCTCGCTGGCGTCGGCTTCGCCCGCGGCGGCAGCCGAATCAGCGTCGAACTCCGCACCAGCGCCGACGTCCGTGAGGTCGATGCCGTCGCCCTCCAGCGGGCCCTCGACGGGGAAGTGTGCCGACACCCGGAACTCCTGGAGCTTCGGGAGGTTGTACGGTTCCTGCCCGGTCTCGGCTTCGATCTCCGCGAGCACGTCGTCCACGCGGTCGGCGTCGGCGACCGACACCACGAACCAGACGTTGAGGTGGGGATGCTCGCGGGCGTAGTTGTGGGCGACCTCGTCGAAATCGTTGATCGCCTCGACGACCTCGTCGTACCGGTCCTCCGGGGCGTGGATCGCAACGAGCGTGGCGGTGCCACCGATCTCGTCGGCGTTCACCAGCGGGCCGAACCGGGAGAGCGTCCCGTCATCGTCCAGTTGGGCGATCCGATCGAGCAATTCGTCGGCGTCGATGTCCGCGATCTCGTCGAAGCCCGCTTCGGCGCCCCGCTCCCGGAGGGCCTCCGCGGCCGCATCGAAGGGATCCGCGACGACCGGGAAGCCGCCCTGGTAGGCGTTGATGATCGCCCGATCGCGCGTCGAGAGCCCCGTGTCCATGTGCGAACGGCAGTGGGCGAGCGGCATAAGGAGTGCGGCGCTGGGCTGACGACCGCCGGAACAGACCCCCAGTGTCGAGGGGCCCGCCAGTCGATGCGCCGATCCTCGCTCAGTACGGCGGTCCCAGATCGGTGCGACGGCCCCAGATCGGAGCGACGACCCGGTTCAGTACGACGACCCGGCTCGATGGGACCGCTACCGATCCAACAGGAGCGCGAACAGCCCGACGGCGAAGACGAGTACGACCGTCGCCGCGCTGGGATTTCCTGTCCGAGCGAGCACGAAGACGATCGCCGCGACGACCACGATCGTACTCGCGGCGATCGTGCTGGCGCCGACGTGGGCCAGGATGCCGCGTCGAGCGTACGCCTCGCTGCCGACCTGCCCGCCGAGCCCGATGGCGTGCTCGCCAGCATCCCACGCGATAATCGCGGCCGCACCGCCGATCAGCGCGAGGGCGGGCGGCGCGCCGGCGCCAGCGGAGAGCAACACGCCACCGAAGGCGAGCGCACCGCCCGTCGTGTGGAGTCGACGGGTCCCGCGACGGACGCCGACTGCCATCGACACGGTGCCGAGGAGCGCCAGCGCGGCCGCCGGGACCGCGACTGCCGCGGCGACGACCGCGACGGTCGCCGGCACCACTGTCGCCGACACACCGGGGGCTGGGGCACCGGAATCGAAGCCCGGCTCGCTCACGCCGACCACCGCCGGTTGGAGCGAAGGAGCGCACGTTCGAGCCGTTCCTCGCGCTGCCAGTCGATCGTCGGGAGGCCGCCGTGGCGCGCCTGCGTGATCCGGAGCGCTCGGGATATCGTCGCGGTCTGCTGGCCGACGGTGTCGGTCACGCAGGGGTCGGGGCTGACGACCGTCG
Organism: Salinarchaeum sp. Harcht-Bsk1; assembly: GCF_000403645.1. Classification (NCBI taxonomy): domain Archaea; kingdom Methanobacteriati; phylum Methanobacteriota; class Halobacteria; order Halobacteriales; family Natronoarchaeaceae; genus Salinarchaeum; species Salinarchaeum sp. Harcht-Bsk1. Next base: position 2,140,005 of record NC_021313.1, on the reverse strand, counting down.
TCAGGTGCCCGTGGGCGTCGAAGCGGTGGGCCAGCTGCGCGCCGCCGTCGTCGATCAGTGGCGAGAACACCACGACCTGCGTGTCGCTGGCGATGCGGCCGCGAATCTCCCGGCCGGCGCCGTAGACGTTGGTCGACTCCTCGGGCGGCCGGCGCGCGAAGGACTCGTGTTCGGCGAGCGTGGTGGTGATCGCAAGCCGGTGCTCGAGGCCATGCCCCGGCGTGATCCAGCAGGCCCGCGGCGAGACCGCGGTGAGCCCGACCGAGTGACCGTCGGCGAGCAGGGAGGCGGCCACCGTGCGCGCCGCGTCGACGCAGCGATCGACGCTCGTCTCGGCGTGTGGCTCGTGGGACGCGTACGCCGCCTTTCTGGCGTCGACGACGAGCATGACCGAGGCGGCGCGCTCGCGACGGTACTCGACGGTCGTGAGGTCGCGGGTCCGGGCCGTTCGCCGCCAGTCGATCCGGCTGAGCGGGTCGCCGGGCCGGTACTCTCTGGTCGCGTGGAACTCGACGCCGTCGCCTCCCTCCTCCGCCGTCGTCCGGCCGGTGTAGCGAGTCGTCTGGGCGCGCAAGGGGAACGACGGCGGATCGGCGGGTAGCTCCGGCGTGCAGATGATCCGATCCGGTGCGTCGACCTCGACGACGCGCTCGGTCGCGCCGGTGACGTCCCGCGTGATCGCGACGAGCGAATCGAACGCGTGGGCGCCGCGGGTCGCGACGACCTCGTAGGTCAGTTCGACGGCCGAGCCGGGCCGGAGCGCCGTCGCGCCACGCGGGGCGCCGTCGGCGACGGCCAATCCGTCGGGGACGCCGTCGACGAGCCGCAGGTCGGTGAGCGTGTCCTCGCCCTCGTTGGTCACGGTGACGGTGACGGGAACCTCGTCGCCGACTGCCGGCTCGTCGACGTCGATCGTTCGCTCGACGTCGAGTTCCGGGGTCGGCGCGGCACCGATCTGGCCGTACGCGGCGAAGGCGACGCCGAAGACGCCGGCGAGGAGCGCGGCTGGCTGTTCGAGCAGCAGGCCGAGACCGATCGCGAGCAGCGTGAGCCCGGCGACGCCACGCCAGCGGTTGGTGCGGCGGAGACCCCTCGGAATCTCCTCGTCGTAGCCGGGGTCGTCATCGGCGAGGGCCTCTGTCGGGAGCGTCCGGGCCGCCGCCGGAATGCTCTGGGCGGTCATCGCTCCACCTCCTCCGCAGCGGCGGGCCCGGTGGGGTCCCGCTCGGTCGCGGCAGTGCCGGTTGCGGTTGTGCCGGTGCCGGCGGTCTCGCTCGCAGGCGGTTCCGCAGTCCCCGCAGTGCGATCGGCGTCGGTCTCGGCCGAGCGGTCCGTCCCGGGCCCGGCGATCCGTGCCAGCGCCTCGACCGCCCGCCGAGCCCGTTTCGTGTGGGGATGTTCACCGCCTCGGCGGCGCCGGAGCGCGTTGTCGAGTTCCTCGGTCGCGCCGCCGTCGGTGCCCAGGCGGAAGAACTCGGCCGCCGTCTCGTCGGCCGTCCAGCTACCGCCGCGGAGTCGGGCGCGGGCCGTCTCCCGGTCGAGCCCCTGGTGGAGTTCGAGGACCTCGATCGCAACTTGCTGGAGTTCCTCACGGCTCTGCGATCTGAAGTACCGGATCGCCTCGGGGGACTTCGCGATCGCCCGGAAGCGCAGCAGGTCGTCGAACTCCTCGCCCGGAACGTCGACGGCGAGCACCCGCTCGCGTTCCGGCGGGCGGTAGCTCCCCGGATCGGTGTCGATCCAGCGCTTCGCGAGGAAGGCGCCGACGGCGATACCCGCGAAGCCCAGCAGCACCCGGGTCCGGTCCTCGTAGAGCCCGCTGAAGTCGAAGACGGTGCTGAACACGCTGGCGATGCCGACGACGGCGACCACGGCGGCGATCGCGATGCCGACGGTCGCCACGTCGATCCGACGGAGCCGATCGGTGGCGGCGCTCATCGGTCACCCGCCATCCGTGCCAGCGCCCGCTCGGCGCGCTGTTCGGTAGCCTCGTCTGGCTCTACACCGCCGTAGCGAACCCGCTCGAACAGGGACGTGATCTCTCGGGTCGCCGCCTCGTCGACGCCGGCTGCGACGGCCCGGTCGGCGACCTCGGCAGGCGTCTCGCGGCGTGCGTCGGCGTTCGCCTCCTCGGCGAGCGCGAGCCACGCGCGGTAGATCTCGTTGTCGGCGGGTGGGCGGCCGACGGTGGTACTGGTCGGGGTCGCGGTGCCGATTCCACCCGGGGACTCCTCGGGGTCGGGCGTCGCCGCGACGGCCTCGCCGTCCTCCTCGCTCCCGCCACCGAGGGTGGTCACCACGATGAACAGCAGGATCGCCGCGACGACGACGATGCCGACGACGGTCGGAAGCTGGAGTCCGGTGCTGGAGGCAGCCTCGCCGGCGGCCTCGACGTCCTCGCTCCCACCGCCGAGACCGGTCGAGCCGCCACCGTCCGGCAACCCATCGAAGAGCTGCATCAGGAGGTAGAAGCCGATGCCGACCAGCGCGAAGACGCCGACCTTGATCCCGGCGGAGAAGAGGTACTCCTTCAGTTCGTCCCAGTCCTTCTCGAGGAGCAGGAGCGTACCACCGACGAGGGCCGCGACGAGCCCCACGACCGCCAGGACGCCGATCGCGGCGGCCAGGATGCCGCCGTCGAAGAACGGGTTGAACTCGGGCGAGATCGAGGGAAGCCCGTCCGCACCGCTCCCGGCCCCCGATCCCGAGCCCTCGCCGAGTCCCGTCGATCCGCCACCACTGCGCCCGGAATCGACCGCCGCGCCGGCAGCGCCGAGCGCGACCACGGCGAGCAGGAGGACCAGTCCCGCTCGCAGACGACGCGTCTGCATGTGCCACGCCGTACCACAGCGCCCCGTTTGCGTCTTTCGGTTACGGCGACGCGAGAAGCGGATCGTCCCGCTGCTCGGCACGACGGCACTCGCGAGCGATCTCTCGCGGCCGGCCGAGCATCGAGCAGCGGGCGCTACTCGCCTTCGACCGCCGTCGTCGGGAAGCCCGTCTCCTCGCTCGCCGCCTCGGCGATGGCCTCGCGGTCGGCGTCGGCCTCGAAGTAGAAGACGAGGTCGTAGCTCCCGGCCCGCAGGAGCTGTTGGCACTCCCAGACGAACTCGTCGCCGTCGAGGGTCAATCCCTGGTGCTGGTTCGAGGAGAAGTCGGTGTCGTCGTTGCCGGAGTAGACGTAGGTCTCGTTCGGCTCGTAGCCGGCGTGGTCGGCGATGACGTCGCCGACTGCGAGCGTCGCGTCGAGCATCTCGATGTCCTCCTCGCTGGGCAGGTCGGTGTGGACGATCAGCCCGTCCAGTTCGATCTCGCCCGGTTCGAGGAGCCGCTGGGTCCGCTGGTAGAGGTCCGGATCCCTGACGTCGTCCATGTCCGATCCGTCGCCACGGGCGCCTTTACCGCTCACGATCCGCGACGGCCCGACTCCCACACATCCGCACGATCCGGGCTGGCCACGGCGGCGCTCCGCCGCCAGCCCACGGGATCCGCGAATCGTCTCCTTCCCGCCATGCCTGGCGGACTGAAAGGGCGAGGGCATTCGCGGCAACGCCGCGAAGTCGGGAGAGCAGAGCTCTCCCGGTATTCGAGGTGGTTGCGGTCAATAACACGGCACTCCAGCGCAGCCGCTCACCGGGGCAATAAACGAAGAATCGCAGTTCGCGGGGACGTCGCCGCACCCGGAGTCTGGACCGCTATCCGTGTCGGATTACAGGCGGGTCAGGTCCTTCGCGCGCGGGCCTTTGTCGGCCTGCACGATCTCGAACTCGACCTCCTGACCCTCCTCCAGGTCGGGACCGCCGACGTCCTCCATGTGGAAGAAGACGTCCTCGTCCGAGTCCTCGGTTTCGATAAACCCGTAACCGCCCGAATCGTTGAAGAAGTCGACCGTACCAGTCGGCATTGCGTTATCTCCGACGCTCCCCAGGTATATAAAACACGTGCAGAATGCACTCTCGCGGGCGCTGCACGTCGTAGCAGCGATATACCGCCCTGAGAAGCGGCCACGAAAACGCCGCTAGCGGGGCGCGGCGGAGCGGACGCTGTCGCCACGAGCCGTGGAGTAGCTACCAGCTACGGGCGGAATTCCGACCGGCCGCGCTGGCAATCACGGCACAAGGCTCAATCCTCGACGCGTGGTACGTGTAGGCATGGCGACCGACCGAGCGCCCGAGAGCGGCGCAACGCTCGACGACGAGACGGTGACGGCCCTCCACGAGGTCGAACTCGGCTACGAGTGGCTCCAGCGGGCCAACGGCCACCTGCTGCAGTTCCACCACGCGACCGGCCACGGGATGGACCACCTCGCGGCCGCGGAGGAGCACCTCCGCGCCGCCGGCCACGCCGACCTCGCGAACGCGATCCGGGACGACCTGCTGCCCCGCGGCGTCGTCGACGACGACCGCTGGTCCTACGACCTCGTCGAGGAGTTCCAGCACGGGATCCTCACCGACGTCGACGCGTTCGAACGCGAGGCCCGGGACGAGTTGGCCGCCGGCGACCGGCACGTCGCCGAGCGCCTGCAGGAGCGCCGCTGGAAGGAGCGCCGTCAAGGGGAGTGACGTCCACGGCTCGGATCACGCGACCCCGAAAAGCAGCGCCACTAAAGGCCCGGCAGCCGACAGTGAACCCATGATCGACGTCGATTGCTCCGGGCGGACGGTCCTCGTCACGGGCAGTGCTCGCGGGCTCGGTCGCGCGACCGCGCTGGCCTTCGCCGAGCGGGGCGCGGCAGTCGCGATTCACTACAACACCAGCGAGGACGCCGCAGCCGAGGCCGTCACCCAAGCCCGCGACGCCGGCGCGGCCGACGCGATCGCCGTCGGGGCTGACGTGACCGATCCCGACGAGGTGGAGCGACTGTTCGAGCAGATCGAGGCCGACCTCGGTCCCGTGGACGTGCTCGTCAACAACGTCGGCGCCTTCGCGCCGACCCATTGGGAGGAGATCGACCACGAGACGTGGCAGCGCGTGTTCGCCACCAACCTCCACGCGACCTACCTGTGCTCGAAGCGCGCGCTCCCCGCCATGCGCGAGCAGCCGGCGGCGGACGCGGACGGCGCGTCCGCGGGCGGCCGGATCGTCAATATCGGCTACGCCTCCGCGGAGAAGGGCCTCGTCAGCCCGAAGAACTTCCCGTACTTCGCCGCGAAGGCCGGCGTTCTCATGTTCACGCGGATGCTCGCCGCCGACACCAGCGACGACGGCGTCACCGTCAACGCCGTCTCGCCGTACGTGATCGAGAACTCCGACGAGTTCCCCGACGACCTGCCACGCGGGCGACCCGCTGCCTACGAGGACGTCGTCCAGGCGATCCTCTTCTTCTGTCACCCCGACAGCGACTACCTCAGCGGCGAGAACGTCGAGGTCGACGGCGGCTGGCTCCCCGAAAGCGTCTAACCGCCAGCCTCGACAGCGACCGTCCCCCGCGGTCGCGAACTGCGCCGTTCCGGCGTCGCGGCCCTTTTGCACTCGTGCAGCCAAGTCCGAGCGTGACTCGCCACGTCGCGATCGTCGGTGCGGGCGTCGCCGGCTGTGCAACCGCCTACGGCCTCGAGGACGCGGACGCCGAGGTGACGGTGTTCGAACGACGGACGGAAGCGGGCGGTCGGGCCGCGACCCGCCAGCGCGAGGGCTGCAGCTACGACGTCGGCGCGAACTACCTGACCGCCGCCGACGATCGGGTCCAGCAACTCGTCGAGGGACCGCTCGCCGACGACCTCGTCGCCGTCGACGGCGAGGTCTGGACGCTCGACGCCGACGAATCGATCGCACCGGGGCGCGACGACGGGGCGCCGAAGTGGACCGGCAGCCGTGGCGTCGCGGACATCGGCCCCGCGCTGCTGGACCCGACCGACAGCGACGTCCGCTTCGACGTGGACGTCGCCGGGATCGGATGCGACGACGGCACCTGGACGGTGTTCTCGAACAGCCTCGACGGCGGTGACGGCACTGGTGCCGGCGACGACGCCCGTGCTGGCCCCTTCGACGACGTGGTACTGACCCCACCGGCGCCGGTCACGGCCGAACTCCTCCGCGACGTCTCAGTCGCCGACTCGCTCCGGGCGGCAGCCCGGTCGATCGAGTACCGGTCGATCACCACCGTCGCCGCCCGGTACGAGGAGTCGTTCGAGTGGCCGTACTACGCACTCGTGGACACCTCGAAGACGCTGGATCTCGGGTGGATCGCTCGGGAGGAGGCCAAGCCAGGGCACGTCTCCGGGGACGGCTCGCTGGTGATCTTCCAGGCGAGCCCCCAGTGGTCGCAGCGGCACCAACACGCCGAGGACCCGGCCCTCGCCGACGCCGCGACCGACGCAGCCGCTGCCCTCCTCGACGTGTCAGCGCTCGCCGACCCGGTCTGGACCGACGTCGTCCGCTGGAAGCACGCCCTCACCGACGACGGAATCGCGACGAGTGTCCGGACCGATCCTGCCGACGCGGGCCTCCACGTGGCCGGCGACTGGGTGGCCGGCGAATCCCGGCTCAATGCGGCGATCGTGAGCGGACTCGAGACGGCCGATCGGCTGGCGGAACGAACGTAGCTGCAAGAAGCGGTTTCGGCGTCTCGGGGTCGCTTCAGTACCGTCGAGCCAGCGCAGCGACCGCGGCGAGTGCTCCGAGCAGCCCCGCGACGAGGCCGAAGCCGGGCGAACCGTTGCCGGTCCCACCGTCGTCGGACTCGTTACCGCCGTCGTCGCTGGCGCCCCCGTCGTCGGAGGACGACGGTTCGACCCCGGTGACGTTCGCGGGATCCGTGGTTCGATCCTCGAACTCGGCGGACACCTCGACGTCGCCCTCGCTGGGAATCTCCACGCGGGCGACGCCGTTCGCGTCGGTCTGGCCGGCTTGCTCACCGCCGACGAACACGGTCGCGCCCTCGACCGGGCGATCGTACTCGTCGGTCACCTCGACCCGGAGGTTCTCGCCGACGACGACGCGCTCGTTACCCGCTGTCAGGGAGATAGAGGGGACGCGCGTGACGTTGAACGTCGCCTGCGCGTCGCTCTCGCCGGTCTGCAGGCTCGTGGTGAGCTCCAGATACCCCTCTTTGCTGACGGTCACGTCGTAATCCCGGTTGACGTCGAGGACGACCGAGCGGTGGCCGTCGTCGTTCGTGGTCACACTGACGACTCGGTCGCCGTCCTGGGTGACGTCGACGTCGGCGCTGACCAGGCCGGGGCCTTCCGGCGTCGGGTCCTGGGTGAGCAGGTCGATGGTGACCTCGCCCTGCTCGATCTGGACGGTCGCGTTGGAGGCGCCGTCGAGCTGGACGGTCTGGCTGGCGTCGTAGTAGCCCGGTTCGCGGACGATCACGGTGTAGGTGCCCGCCTCGATCTCCGGCGACGCGAAGACGCCCGAGCTACCGGTGTCACCGCGGGCTGCGAAGGAGCTCTGCCCCTGCTTGCGGAAGCGAACCGTGGCATCCTCGACGGGGCCATCCGAGTCGACGACCTCGATCTCGCCCGTAGCAGGCTGGTACATCGTCGTCTCGACGACCTGGCCCGAAGCGGCGCCGCTGACGGTGTGCGGGACGTTCTTGACGTACTCCTCGTGAGCGAGCGTGATCGCCAGGTCGGCCCCGTTCGGTACGTCCGCGAACGCTCTGCCGTTCGACGTCGTGGTAGCGTTCGTGGAGCCGCCGTCCCACTCGATCGTCGCCTCGGCGTTCCCGATCGCCTCTCCCTGCGGCGTCGTCACCGAGAGCTCGATCGTGACGACGTCGTCCTGTGCCGCGCCGGCGTCGGCGATCGCCGTGCCCCCGACCCCCGCGAGGACGACGAGTGCGACGGCCGCCGCGACGAGCATCGTTCGCGTCATGTGCGAAGCCACTACTCGGCGTGACTTAAATTACGGCGCTCGCAGTCGAGCAGCGAGCGTCCGACGGACCGTCATCCTGCGGATCGAGTCCGGTCGGCACGCCCGGCGTTCGGATCCCGGGCCGTCCTCATCGATCCAGTCCGTACTCGATCGCAACGAGCAGGAGCGTCCCGACGACCGGAAAGAGCAGTCCGGAGAGGCGTGGGAGGCCGTAGAGCGCCTCGAGAACTGGCCCGAGGACGGGCTCGAGGACGCCGTCCGGGTCGTCGCGGAGGTCCGCCGGTGCCGAAACGAGCAGCGCGAGATAGATCGAGAGGACGTACGCGAACCCCGCGAGCCCGAACGCGAGCTGCCGCTCGGGGCGACCCTGGCGGTGCCGGCGCACGACGAGCAGCATCGGGACCACCATCGTTGCGATCACCGCGAGGCCGACGAGCCAGAGCAGCCCCAGGCCGACGCGATCGAGCGTCCCACCGCCGGACTCGGCGATCTCCATGACCCAGACGGGCAACGCGAGGACGAACATGAGTCCGACGAGGATCGCAAGCAGACTCCCGATCACGGCGTAGCTCCGGAAGACCCGAGAGTCGCCCTCGACGACGGCGTACTTCACGGCCCCGACGACGACGCTTCGCGATCGGGGTGGTCCGTCCCGCTCCACCTCACTCATCGGCCCGGAGTTCGGTCGGTCGGTGGTTAAGACCGACGATCGGCGGCGAGCGAACTGCGAGGCGATGCGCCCGTCGCCTCGGCCCTCGGCAGCAGTTCCGACACGCCTTTCGGCACCCGGTCCGGATCTGTGGTGATGACCCTGCGCGTGACGTTCCTGGGGACCGGCGGCGCGGTGCCGACGACTGAGCGCAACCCCAGCGCCCTGCTCGTCAACCGCGAGGGCGATCGGCTCCTCTTCGACTGCGGTGAGGGGACCCAGCGCCAGCTCATGCGCTTCGGCGCGGGGTTCGACGTGTCCCACCTGTTCGTCACGCACCTCCACGGCGACCACGTCTACGGCATTCCGGGCTTCCTCGAGACGCTCGACTTCAACGATCGCGAGGATCCACTGACGATCCACGTCCCGCCGGGAACGAAGGGGAAGGTCCGGAGCTTCCTCGAATCTCTCGGCGGTTGGCCATCTTTCCCGCTTCGCCTGTCCGAGACCAGCCCTGGCGCCGTCCCACTCCGGCGCGAGGACTACGAGGTCCGCGCGTTCGACGTCGACCACCGCACGAACGCCGTCGGCTACGTGCTCGAAGAGGACGACCGAAAGGGCCGCTTCGACCGACAGCGAGCAGAGGAACTCGGCGTCCCGGTCGGTCCGAAATTCTCGACGCTCCACGAGGGCGAGTCCGTCGAACTCGACGACGGTACGACGATCGAGCCCGAGCAGGTCGTCGGCGAGCCCCGGCCGGGCCGAACGCTCGTCTACACCGGCGACACCCGGCCCCAGGAGCGCACCGTCGAGGTCGCCCGGAACGCAGACCTGCTGATCCACGACGCGACGTTCGCAGACGACCGCGCCGAGCGGGCCCGCAAGACCGCACACTCGACCGCGCGGGAAGCCGGCGAGATCGCCCAGCGCGCCGACGTCCGACGGCTCGCACTGACGCACGTCTCCTCGCGGTACGCCCACGACGTCTCGGCACACGAGACAGAGGCCAACGAGGCGTTCGACGGCGAGGCGTTCGTCCCACACGACGGCGACGTCGTCGAGGTTCCGTTTCCCGACGGCGGTTCGTCCGGGTGAGCGGTCCTCCCGTGGTACCGTTTCGTCCAACCTGATGCTCCCCGTCGCCGCCGCGCGTTTTATTGAGCCAGAGCCACTAGACACTGTGTACCATGCCACTTGGCTTCGAGTCGGGCGCCTGGCTGTTTCTCGCAGCGGGAGCCTTCGTGCTGGGGCACCTCGTCGTCCTCGCGTACTTCCTCCGCGGGAACGCAGGACGCTCGGAGCCGGCGCTGGCCACGCCGCCCGACTTCACGGCGGAGGCCGATCCAGGGCGACCGACCGACGCGCCGCCGGAGTCCGTCGGCAGCGGGCGATCGAAGCGGTCCGGGAGCGACGAACTGCCGCCGATCGAACGCGACCAGGTCGTCCAGTGTCCACACTGTGGCGTCGAGAACGCTGCGGAGTTCCGCTACTGTCGCTTCTGCGTCGGGGAGTTGACCGGCGGGAGGACCGTCGCCGACGCGAGCAGTGCCTCCCGCGACGGGCAGGCGTTCTGAGCGTCCCCGGTCGATAGGCTTTCGCCGGTCGATACGAATCGGCGATCGGCAGTTCGAGTCACGCTCCTCGTGATTCGTTCACACTTCTATCCCGTCAAATCGCGCGACGGCGGCCGAGTCCGTCGGCGAGGCGATCACACAAAGCATTTTGGCGAGGCCGTAATTATATCTCATTACACGATGCCAGACTCCACGTCAGCAGTTCCCCAGGTCGACGTCGACTACGACGACGGCAGCGGCGAGGACCCGGAGAACTACCCGAACCTCCAGGCGAAGATCGAGAAGGCCATCGAGGTCACCCGCGAGGGCCTCGAGCAGTACGACAACCCCGCGGTGATGTGGACCGGCGGCAAGGACTCCACGCTCACCCTGTACTTCATCAAGGAGGTCGCCGAGAAGTTCGACCTCGAGGTGCCACCGGCGGTGTTCATCGACCACTTCCAGCACTTCGACGAGATCCACGACTTCGTCGACCACTGGGCCGAGGAGTGGGACCTCGACGTCGTCTACGCCCGCAACGAGGACGTCGGCGAGTACGTCGAGGCCGAGGGCCTCGAACCCGGCGACGACATCCCGATCGACGCGCTCTCCGAGCACAACCAGCACCACGTTCGCAACATCCTCGAGTACGAGGAGGACGACTTCCCGTTCCTGCTCGACACCTACGTCGGCAACCACCTGCTGAAGACCGTCGCGCTCAACGACGCCCTCGAGGAGTACGACATCGACGGCGTCATCTCCGGCGTCCGCTGGGACGAACAGGAGGCCCGCGCCGACGAGACGTTCTTCAGCGCGCGCCACGACCCCGACATCTACCCCCCGCACGACCGCATCCAGCCAATCCTGCAGTTCGACGAGCGCGCCGTCTGGGACGCCTTCTGGCACTACGTCGTGCCCGACACCGTCGAAGGCTTCCCCGAGGAGGGCCACGTCCCCCAGGACGCCGAGGACCTCCCCGAGGGTATCGAGTGGGAGGACATTCCGATCTCGCCGAAGTACGTCATGGGCTTCCGCTCCCTCGGCAGCGAGGTCTCCACGGAGAAGACCACCGAGGACCCCGCCTGGCTCCAGGACCTCGAGGACACTACCGAGCGCGCCGGCCGCGCCCAGGACAAAGAGGACCTGATGGAGCGGCTCCGGGACCTGGGCTACATGTGAACCTTTTTGCGAGTCGGGTTTCCTCGCGCGCCGGCGGCGCGCTGCGGGAACCCTCCTCGCAAAAACGTTCATGAAAAAGACCCGCCTGCTCGGGGCTTCGCCCCTCGCAGGCGGAGAAACGGCGGCCTTCGGCCGCCGTATGCTGACTGCAGCCGCACAGCACCGCTCCGCATCCGCACGGCATTCTTCCTACAGCAACCCTACAGCACCGCTCAGCAGGGTTGCTTCCCGAGAACGTCGTTCCCGATCCACCCTTCCTTTCCGTCCGGACCCCACTGTCCACCCATGAGCGATTCCGAGGACCTGAACGTGCTCGGCGAGCCGCTGACGCCCTGTAGTCTCGACCCCGAGACCGGCTACGAGCGCGACGGCTACTGTCGCGATATCCTCGCGGACGCGGGTCGCCACGAGATCTGTGCCGTGATGACCGAGGAGTTTCTCGCCTACACGGCAGCGCAGGGCAACGACCTGCGGTCCGCCCAGCCGGAACTGAACTTCCCTGGCCTCGACCCCGGCGACCGCTGGTGCGTCTGCGTTCCGCGGTGGCTCGAGGCCGAGGAGGCCGACTGTGCGCCGCCGATCGTTCCGGAGGCCACCGCAAAGAGCGTCCTGACACACGTGTGCCGAGACACGATCGAAGCCTACGCCGCCGACACCGAGTGACCGGCACACTGGCTACCCGTCCCGGTGGGTCTCGAAAGCGCCTGAACCCCCCAGTATGGAGGATGAAGCGGCTGAGTTGAGACGGAACCGCGATAAATGTTATCCCGAAGGGGCTAGACGCATTTATCGTGACAGAGGAGTCACCAGCGCCCGATCGGGCGGCTCCGAATCCCGAGGAGCTGTCCGCAATCGAGCGAGCCCTGGTCGAGCTCTACGAGATCAAACGGGGCGACGACGGGTTCGAAGCGAAGACCGAACAGCTACTGGAGGTGGCGTCGGCGTACCTCGGCGTCGAAGCGGCGCACCTCACGCGAATCGATCCGGCGGACGACTACTGGGAGGCGGTCGTGAGCACGGACGAGGACGACGGCCAGTTCCCGGCGGGGCTCGTCCTCCCGTACTCGACGACGTACTGCCGGCACGTAGTAGAGAAGGACGGTTCGGTCGCCCTCCACGACGCTACGGAGCAGGGAATGGCAGACGACCCGGCCGTCCAGACCCACGGTCTCAGTTGCTACCACGGGACCCCGATTCACCTCGACGACGCGCTCTATGGCAGCGTCTGCTTCGTCGGATCCGACCCACGCGACGAGCCGTTCTCCGAGAGCGACACCCTCTTCGCAGAGTTCGTCTCCAGAATCGTCGAAGCCGAACTCCAGCACGCCCACCAGCAGGCAGAGACCACCCGTCGTGCCAACTCGATCACCGTCCTCAGCCGCGTCCTGCGACACAACCTCCGCAACGACATGACGTTCGTTCGCGGGCGCGTCGCCTCGCTGATCGACGAAATAGACGCCGATTCGTCGGACCTCGAACAGTTGGTCGAGGCAGTGGACGAAATCATCGAACTCAGCGACAAGGCCCGGAAGCTCGAGATGGTGGTCTCGACGCAGTTCGAGCAGGAAGAGGTCGCGCTCGGGACGACGCTCGAACGGGCGATTACGAACGCCACGTCGACGGACGGGCCTGCCAGCGTCGAGCTGACGGGCGAGGTGACGACCAGCATCACCGCGATGCCGAGCCTCGAACTGGCCCTGACCGAACTCGTCGAGAACGCGGTCAAGCACTCGGGTCCAGAGCCGACCGTTACGGTGACGGTCAGCGCAGAGAACGGGACGGTCACGATAGCGGTTGCCGACGATGGCCCCGGCCTCCCGGAGAGCGAGCGCCGCGTGATCGCCGATGGCAGCGAGACCCCGCTGGTCCACGGCAGTGGGCTGGGCCTCTGGATGGTCTACTGGATCGTGGACAATCACGACGGGGCGATCGAAATCGACGTCGAGGACGGGACCACCGTTACCGTCACGCTCCCGCGGCGCAGCGATCCATCGAGTACTGGCGAGATGCGGCGGCTCACGAGAGGGTACGACCGATTCCAGGCGGTGTTCGAGAAGTCCTTCGACGCCATGGTCGTCGTCGACGACGACCGCCGAATCGTCGACGCCAACCCACACGCCGCGGAACTCCTCGGCGTCCGAAAGCAGGAGTTGCTCGGTCGGACCATTGGCGAGTTCGCGGTCGCCGAAATCGACAGAGACGAGATGTGGCGACGGATCCAGGCGGGCGGGAGCGGCGAAGGCACGTTCTCCCTCGTCGACGCCGACGGCAACCGCAGAACGATCGAGTACACGGCGACCGCGGACGTCGTGCCGGGGCAGCACCTCCTGGTGGGCCGGGACGTGACCGAGCGAATCGAGCGCGAGCGGCGATACGAAGCGCTATCGAAGGGGTTCCCCTACCTCTGTTTCATCATCGACGAGGGCTGCGTCTATCGGGACGTCCTGGCGAGCCCTGCCAGCGAGGACCAGCTCTACGCGGATCCGGACGAGTTCCTCGGCGAGTCCTGCGACGCAGTGCTCCCCGATGACGTGGCGGAGACGACGATGGAAGCGGTCGACCAGACGCTTCAGACGGGAACGGCCCGCGAACTCTCGTACGAACTCGAGGTCCCTGCCGGGGAGCGTCGGTTCGAGGCACGCACGTATCCGCTCTCGAAGCGGATCGAAGGGCGCAGAGCCGTCTCGCTCGTCGTCCGTGACGTAACGGATGGGGAACGGCAGCCCCGATCCAGCGTCGGGCCCCAGCAGTGATCCCCAGGGATCGGTGACGGGCCGCGATAGGCCGCGTTGCTCTCGCGATCGAGCAGCGAACTCCACCGTCGCGAATCGAACTCCACCGTCGCGAATCGAACTCCACCGTCGCGAATCGAACTACCACGCTCGTGAGTCGGCCTACCACGGTCGGGAATCCGAGGTCGTGAGTCGTACTACCACCGTCGCGAACCGAAACCCGTACCACGCCCACGGGAGATACACGACACAATGACGACCGACGACTTCCCGACCGACGAGCCAGCGGTGGTCACCTGCGGGCTCCCGTACGCCAACGGGGACCTGCACGTCGGCCATCTCCGGGGATACACCGCCGCGGACGCGTTCAACCGCGCCCTGAATCGGATCGGCCAGGACTCGATCTACGTCTGTGGCTCCGATATGCACGGCACGCCGGTCGCGGTCAACGCCTGGAAGGAGGGCGTCTCTCCCGAGGAGTTCGCCCTCGAGTGGCACGAGCAGTACGCCGAGACGTTCCCGAAGTTCGACGTCGACTTCGACAACTACGGCCACACCCACGACGAGACCAACACCGAACTGACGCGCGACATCGTCCGCACGCTCGAGGACGAAGGGTACGTCGAGGAGCGCACCATCGAGGTCGCCTGGGACCCCGAGGAGGACCAGGCGCTGCCCGACCGCTACGTCGAGGGGACCTGCCCCTACTGCGGCGAGCACGCTCGCGGTGACGAGTGTGACGAGGGCTGTGGTCGCCACCTCGAACCTGGCGAGATCGTGGATCCCGTCTCGACGATCACCGGCAACCCCGCCGAGTACCGCGAGCGCGAGCACAAGTTCTTCACCGTCTCGAAGCTCGCCGACTTCCTCACCGAGTTCCTCGACGGCCTGGAGGGCACCGACAACGCCCGAAACCAGCCCCGACAGTGGATCGAGGAGGGCCTGCAGGACTGGTGTATCACCCGCGACCTCGACTGGGGGATCGACTACCCTGCGGCCGAGGGAAGCGAGGCCGAAGGCGACGGCGCCGACGCCGACGACCTCGTCCTCTACGTGTGGGTCGACGCACCTATCGAGTACATCTCGTCGACGAAGCAGTACTCCGAACGGGTCGGCGCGGACGAGTACGACTGGGAGGAGGCGTGGAAAGGCAGCAAGCTGGACGGGGCGGACGGCGACGGCGAGGCCGGCGAAATCGTCCACTTCATCGGCCGGGACATCATCCAGCACCACACGATCTTCTGGCCCGCGATGCTCCACGTCGCCGGCTACGACACGCCGCGTGCGGTCTGTGCGACCGGATTTATAACGATCAACGGGAAGGGGCTCTCGACGAGCCGCAACCGGGCGATCTGGGCCCAGGAGTACCTCGACGAGGGGTTCCACCCGGACCTCCTGCGATACTACCTCACCACCAACGGCGGGCTCCAGCAGGACATCGACTTCGCCTGGGAGAAGTTCGCCGACCGCGTCAACGGCGAACTCGTGGGTACGCTCGGGAACTTCTGCTACCGCGGCACCCTGTTCGCCCACCGCAACTACGACGGCACCCCGGACGCCACCGTCTCCGAGGAAGTCGAGGCCGAGATCGAGGACGCCATCGAGGCGTTCCGGACCGCGGTCAACGAGTACGACGTCCGCGGGATCGGCACCGCGCCTGTCGAACTCGCACGCTTCGGGAACGAGTACATCCAGCGCAACGAGCCCTGGTCGCTGGTCGACGACGAGCCCGAGGCGGCCGCCCAGGTCATCTACGACTGCGTCCAGCTGGCGAAGGCCTGCGCGGTGCTCGCCGAGCCCGTGATGCCCGGCAAGGCCGAGGAGCTGTGGACCCAGCTCGGCGAGAAAGATTCCGTGCACGACGTGGAGCTCGAGGCCGCGCTCGAAGCGCCGTCCGCCGAGTTCGACGAGCCCAGCGAACTGTTCGAGGGCGTCGAGGACGAGCGCGTCGAGGAACTCGACGCGAAGCTCGCCGATCGGGTAGCAGCCGCGGACGACGCTGCGGATGCCGAGGACGCGGCGGCAGTGGAGACCGACGACGCCGACGCTGCGACCGCCGCCGACGGTGAGGGTGCAGCGGACGCCGACAGGACCGACGAGGAGGCCCCCGACGACCTCGAACCGGTGCTGGAGGATCGCATCAGCTTCGAGGAGTTTCAGGGCCTCGACCTCCGCGTCGGTCGCATCGAGACCGCCGAGGGCATCGAGGGTGCCGACGAACTCGTGAAGCTGACCGTCGACATCGGCGTCGAGACGCGCCAGATCGTCGCCGGCCTCAAACAGCTCCACGACGTCGACGAACTGCCCGGGACCAAGGTGATCGTCATGGCGAACCTCGAGGCGGCGGAGCTGTTCGGCGAGACGTCCGACGGCATGGTACTCGCCGCCGGCGAGCAGGCCGACCTGCTCACGACCTACGAGGACGCGGTGCCGGGCGAACGCGTCCGGTAGGAGCGATCGATGCGGTACCGGAGCGGGCTTGTTCTCCGCGTAGACAGGTCGGCGTCGTCACTCGGCGACCGTGCAGTCTGTGAAAGGAGCGTGTGAAAGGAGGGCCGACCGTCAGGCGGGCACGTTGGCCGCGCCGTGACGGGTCGCCGCGGGTGGATCGGGAGCGTTACGCGTCGGAGTCGTCGTCGCTGTCGTCCGAACCGTCGTCGGCGTCTGCGTCCTCGGCGTCAGTGTCCTCGGACTCCGTGTCGTCGGCGTCTTCGGTTTCGTCGGCGTCGTCGGTTTCGCCGTCCTCGGACTCTGCGTTCTCAGCGTCCTCGGTTTCCTGGGCGTCGTCCGAATCGCCGTCGTCGGACTCGGCGTCCTCGTCGGCGTCGCCGGCGTCATCGCCGACGATGTCGGAGATCGCGGCGCCGAGGTCGTCGACCTCACCGGTCAGGAAGTCGTTGATCGTCTGGTGGATCTGGACGACGTGATCGGGCACCTGCTCGGGCATGTCCGTGGGCGGGCCCTGCTCGCCGTCGGGGCCGGCGTCGGCGGGCGCGCTGCCGTTGCGGTGCTCGGCCGCGCTGTCGTTACCGTGCTCGGCTGCGCTGTCGTTGCCGTCGTACTCGGTGCTGTTGTCCGGCACGTCGGCGTCGGCCGACGAGTCGTTCTGTGCGTGGTCGTTCGCGGGTGATACGTCCTGGGGCATGGCGGCGCCCGAGGCAGCGACGCCACCCACGAGCAGGGTGGCGGCCAGGGCGACCGCGAGCAGTTTTCGTCCGATCATCGCATTCGATCCCTGTGGCCAGGGGATAAAGAGGGGGCCAGGCGCTGGCAGTGAATTCTTGCGTCTCGGCGCGTCTCAATCCCAATTAAGCCGAATTAAGCGGATGAAACGGTCGAACAGCGGCGGTCTGGCGCGACGGCGACGGTCATCGACCGCCACCGACGGTCGCGCGCGACGCACACCCGGTCTGCTTGGCGAAGGTCCAGCCAAATTGCCCGGTCTCGACTGCCGGCTGACCCAGGTTTATACTGGCCGCGACGGAGAGTGTGAGTCAATGACACCCGATATCGGTGCCTACTCGACCGCCGAACTGGCGAGCGCGATCCGTCGTGGCGAGGTGTCGCCGATCGCGGCCGTCGAACACTCGCTCACCCAGATCGACGAGGGCAACGACGCTCTCAACGCGATCGTCACGCTGCTCGACGACGAGGCCGTCGAACGGGCCGAAGCCGCCCAGCACGCGGTCGAGAGCGGCGACTCGCTCGGGCCGCTCCACGGCGTTCCGATCGTGATCAAGGACCTCTTCGACTTCAAGGCGGGCGTGCGCAACACCATCGGCTCCGCCGTCTTCGCCGATTTCGTTCCCGAGGAGACCGTTCCCTACGTCCAGCGCCTCGAGGACGCTGGTGCGATCGTCGTCGGCAAGGGGAACACGCCGGAGTTCGGGCACAAGGGCACGACGGACAACCAGCTATTCGGCCCCACGAGCACGCCGTTCGACCTCGATCGCAACGCCGGGGGCTCCTCCGGCGGCCCCGCCGCAGCGGTCGCGGCGGGCCTCGTCCCGGTCGCCCAGGGCACCGACGGCGGCGGCTCGGTGCGGATCCCCGCAGCGTGGTGTGGCGTCCTCGGATTCAAGCCGTCCTACGGACGCGTGCCGCAGGTCAGCCGCCCGGACGCGTTCATGAGCCACACGCCGTTCATCCACGCCGGCCCGCTCGCGCGGACGGTCGAGGACGCCGCCATCGTCGCCGACGTCATGTGCGGGCCGCACCCACGAGATCCGTTCAGCGTCCCCGACGAGGAGCCCGACTTCCAGTCGGCCGTCCGCCGCGGCGTCGAGGGACTGACGATCGGCTACAGCCCACACTTCGACGACTTCCCGGTCGATCCCCGCGTCCGGAGCGTCGTCGACGAGGCCGTCGACGCGTTCGAGACCGCTGGGGCGACCGTCGAGCGTGCCGGCCTCGACCTCGGCCACTCCCACACCGAGTTGACGGACCTGTGGATCCGGGAGATCGGCGGCCTCTATCACTCCGCCGTCGAGGGGTTCAAGGACGACGGCCTGGACCTGCTCGCCGACCACCGCGAGGAGTTGAGCCCCGAGTTCGCTGCGATGCTCGAGCAGACCCGCGACCAGACCCTGATCGAAGCCAAGCGGGACGACCACGTCCGGAGCGACGTCTTCGACGCCCTCCAGAATGCCTTCGAGCGCTACGACCTGCTCGTCACGCCGACGCTCGCCGTCCCACCCGTCGAGAACGCCGGCGAGGACGAGGGCGAGACCGTCGGTCCGACGGAGGTGGACGGGGAGCCGGTCGATCCGCTCATCGGCTGGTGTCTCACGCACCCGATCAACATGACGGGGCACCCCGCCGCATCCGTTCCCGCCGGGCTCACCGACGACGGCCTGCCCGTCGGGATGCAGGTGATTGGCCGCCGGTTCGCCGACGAGGACGTCTTCGCCGCCGCAGGTGCGATCGAGCGGGTCCGCCCCTGGCGCGAGCACTACCGCTCGGCACCGGGTGCGATCTAAACACCGCGAGAACGGCTGCGTCGTCGGTGTGAACGAGGCTGGGACGGGGGCAGCAGCTCAGGCGAGCTTCTGCCGGAGTTTGAACCACGCCAGCCGGAAGCGGTAGCTCGTCGACTTGAGGAGGTAGATGATCATCTCGCCGAACTCGAGGATGACGCCGGCGAGCCCACTCCGGTTGCTCGGGCGTTCGGGCGGCATCGGCCGGCTGGGTGCCGTCGGCGTCGGGGACGAGGCTTTCGACGACGGCGACGCGCTCGCCGACCCGGACGGCGACGGCGAGCCGCCCGCAGGGGCGGGTGCTGGCGGTGCCCGCTTCGTGTCGGTGCCGCCAGGCGAGGAGTCGGCGTCGAGGCCCCCGTCGCCGTCGGCAGCCGTCGCGAACTCGGGCTGGTCGGCGTGGTCGGCCGCGCGCTCGTGGTCGGGCTCGATGGACTGGAGCAGCGTCCGGAGCTCTTCGACCTCGCGCTCGAGGATCCGGTTGCGCTGCTGGAGGCGCTGGACGGCCTCGTCGGGATCGTCCTCGTCGACCTCGATCGGCTGGGTCTCCATCGGAGGGCCCGGCGGCTCTGCGGAGTCGGACGCGCTCGCGGACCCGTCTTCTGCGGCGTCGGCCGGTGCCGGATCCGACGTGTCCTCGGGAATCGTGAGATCCTCGAGGCTGCCGGTCTCGGGCTGGAGGTCGTCCTGCCTGGCGTTGGCCTCGGCCTCCGCCTTCGTCTGCTCCGAGGACTCGATCTCGTTGATGAGTTCGGTGCCGACGGTCTTCAGGTCGGGTCGATCGTAGGATTCGAGGCCGGGCGTCGCCCCCGCGTCGTGGGTATGTTTGCGGCGGAACTGAACGCGCTCGATCGTGTCGTCCCAGTCGGTGAGCAAGAACGCCTCGCCGGGGTCGAGGTCCGTGAGCGCCTGCTTCCGGTCGGAGCCGATGATCTTCGAGACGACCTTCACGTCGGCCTCCCAGGTGAGTCGGTGCCAGGCCATCCAGTCACACTGCGTGATGAAGTCCTTGTCCACCGAGGAGGGGCGCTGGGAGACGCCACACATCCCGAGACCGCGCTTGCGGCCACGTTTCGCGACCCGTTCGAGGATCTCGCCGAGTTCGCCGGCGCTGCCCTGCTGTGGCAGGTACTCCTGCATCTCCTCGACGACCAGCAGGAACGGTTTCCGGATCTTCTTCTCGCGGCGGAACAGCTCCTCGATCGTCCGAGTAATCAGCTCGCGGGACTCGTCGACGTCGTCGAAGCCGGAGACGTCGAGGATGATCGGCACGTTGCGCTCGAGCCCGATCTCCGCGAGCTTCTCGGCGTGGTTGGGACCCACCTGGACGTCGGCGAACTCGTCGCCGCCGACGTGGAGCAGCTGGTACTGCTCCTGGAGCCCGTAGTACTCGCCCTCTGTGTCGACGATGAGGAAGTTGTAACCGTTCTCGAGCAGCTCCTCGGCGATGACGCCGACGGTGTTGGACTTGCCACTCCCGGACTTCCCGGAAACGAACCCCCTGCCCGTGAGGAGTTCGACGACCGGGAGCGACCGTGCGTCCGTGGTGGGCACGATCCACTCGGCGTTGCTGCCCTGGGCCATGCGTCGTTCAGTAGCCTACCTGCGGCATCGTTAAATCCCTTGTGTCACCACGCCTTCCGGCAGACGACCGGCCGTGCCAGGAACGCACAACGGCGTGGAGAAGGATCGGCCTACACCCCCGAAACGGCTGCCTGCGTCTACGCGGGTAGCGAGCGCCAAACCATCTCGGCGATCGGACCTGTTCGACCACGGACGGACACGCTTATACCCCTGGTGTGCATGGCTGATCGATGTGCACTTTGCGGGACGTCCGGATACGTTGAGAGCCGATAATTCGCCGGACGGCGGACCGTTCGCCCCGGGGTGGGCGAGAGAGGGGACCTACGAATGAACGAGAACGACGCTTCCGCGATGGACGAGTCGGAGGACGCCGAACACGCCGACGGATCGGGTTCCGAGGGCGAAGCAGACGACCCGCTCGGCGGCGCGGGCGACGGCGATGGCCGCGCTGGCAGCGACGCGGTCGGCGACGGATCCGACGCCGACCGCGAGGAGTCGGGCCTCGCCGCGGCCACGGCGGACCTGCCGGCCGACGGCGCCGCGCCCGGCCTGGACGACGAGGGCGGTGGCCTCTTCGACGAACTGCTCGCAGGCGAGCGCATCTTCGAGGACAAGGAGGTGCTCCGCCCCTCCTACACGCCCAACCGCCTCCCGCACCGCGGGAGCCAGATCAACGAGATCGCGACCGTCCTCGTCTCCGCGCTCCGGGGCGACACGCCCTCGAACATCCTCGTCTACGGCAAGACCGGGACCGGCAAGACCGCGAGCGCGAAGTACGTCTCCCAGGAACTCGAGCGCTCGGCGTCGGAGTACGACGTCGACTGCGAGGTGGAGTACATCAACTGCGAGGTCACCGACACGCAGTATCGCGTGCTCGCCCAGCTCGGCAACGAGTTCATCGAGGACAACCTCGAGCGCGCGGAGGACGACATCTCGGAACTGACCGCGATCGTCGACGCCGTCAACGTCGAACGCGCCAACGAACTCGGCTTCGAAGACCTCGCCGCGGTCCGCGACCGCATCGAGGAGCTCCGAGCCTACACCGAGACCGCCGAGGAGATTCCGATGACGGGCTGGCCGACCGACCGGGTCTACCAGGCCTTCTTCGAGGCGATCGACCTCTACGAGCGCGTTCTCGTGTTCATGTTCGACGAGATCGACAAACTCGTCGAGAAGTCCGGCGACGACACGCTCTACAACCTCTCACGAATCAACTCCGGCCTCGACCGCTCGAAGGTCTCGATCATCGGCATCTCGAACGACCTCAAGTTCACCGACTTCCTCGACCCGCGCGTCAAGTCCTCGCTGGGCGAGGAGGAGATCGTCTTCCCGCCGTACGACGCCGAGCAGATCTCGGACATCCTCGACCAGCGCGCGGAGATCGCTTACCGCCAGGACGCCCTCGAACAGGACGTCATCCCGCTGTGCTCTGCCTTTGCCGCCCAGGAGCACGGCGACGCCCGCCGCGCACTCGACCTGCTGCGCTGTGCCGGGGAGTTCGCAGAACGCGACGGCGAGGACTGCGTCGGGGCCGAGCACGTCCGGCGCGCCCAGGACAAGATCGAACTCGACCGCATCGTCGAGGCCGTCCGCACGCTCCCGACCCAGTCGAAACTCGTGCTCCTCTCGATCATCGAACTCGACGAGGACGGCGAGTCACGCGTGACCACGGGCGAGGTCTACAACGTCTATCGCACGCTCGCCGAGGAGGCGGGGCTCGATCCCCTCACTCAGCGCCGCGCGACCGACCTGATCTCCGAACTCGACATGCTCGGCATCGTCAACGCCGTCGTCGTCTCGAAGGGCCGCTACGGCCGAACGAAGGAGATCAGCGTGTCGGTGCCGACCGATCGCACGCGGGAAGTCATCGAACAGGACGCGCGGCTGGGTGAGGACGAGTAAGTCCGTCCGGTTCTCCCCCGGAGCGGCAACCTTCACCGCCGCCCGCCCGCTTTATCCTCCGAACGTCCATTGGCCTCGGTCGGTATGGCCGACCTCGCTCACGTCAACTTCGCCTGTGCCGATCCCGCCGACCTCGCCGACTTCTGGGCCGCCGCGCTCGACGCCGAGCGGCTGGACCTGCTCGACGACCTCGGCCTAGAGATCGTCGAAGTACCCTATGGCCCCGAGCTGATGTTCCGGGAGGCGCCACGCGGCACCGACCGCGACCTGCCGATCCACCTCGACCTCCACGCAGAGGATCGCAAAGCCGAGGTCGATCGTCTGGAGCAACTGGGCGCTGCCGTCCGAGAGACGAAGACCGACGAGGAGCACGGCACCGTCTGGACGGTGCTGGAGGATCCAGCTGGGAACGGCTTCTGCGTTAGCGAGGGTGCGTAGCGGCGCGGAGCAGTTGCGGTTTGCACAACGCAATCCACCGCCAGCTCGGAGCGGAGCTCCTCGCTGGCGGCCTCCTCGCGAGCAACGTGAGCGAGGACTCGCGGGAGCTGTGCTCCCGCGGTGTTTTTTGGCGGAGATTTTTTCGAGGAGTGGTGCCCGCAGCGCGCCTTCGGCGCGCGAGGACACCCGACGAGAAAAAAGGTCCTTAGATGTAGTCGACGCCCTCGGGTAGCTCCTCCTTCATGCCCTTGCGCTCGCGAATCTCACCGATGATGTCGCGCTGGAGGTTGTCGGCCAGCACGCGGAAGCCGGCGTTCTCGGTGTTCCAGGACGCTCGGCCCTCGGTCGCGGAGCGGATGTCGCTGGAGAAGCCGATCATCTCGTCGACGGGCGCGACGCCCTCGACGACCATGAGGTCACCCTCCTGGTACATGTCGTCGACGCGGCCGCGACGGCCCTGGATCTCGCCGGAGGCGGCGCCCATGTGGTCGTTGGGCACGTCGATGCGGACCTCCTGGATCGGCTCGAGGAGGCGGATCTCGGTGTGGATCAGGGCGCGGTGGACTGCGTTCCGGACCGCGGGGATGACCTGCGCGGGACCGCGGTGGATGGTGTCCTCGTGGAGGCGGGCGTCGTGGAGGCGCAGGAGCGCGCCCTCGACGGGCTCGCCCGCGAGTGGCCCCTCGTCGAGCGCCTCTTCGAGGCCCTCGATGACGAGTTCCATCGTCTCGTTGAGGTGCTGGATCCCCTTCGTGTCGTCGACGAAGATGTTGGCGCCGTGGATCTCCTCGACGTTCTGGGAGGTGTCCTTGTCCATGCCGGCGTCCTGCAGGGCTTCACGGCGCTCCTGCTCGGGCATGTCCATCGACACTTCGCCCTTCTTCAGCGCGTCGATGAGTTCCTGGTCGAGGGGTTCGACGGAGATGTAGAAGCGGTTGTGGCGGTTCGGGGAGATCCCCTCGACCTCGCCGTCGGTGGGCTGCTGGGGCGCCTCGCGGAAGACGACGATCGGCTCGCCGGTCTTGACCGGAATCCCCTGGTTGCGCTCGATGCGCTGGGTCTGGACCTCGAGGTGGAGTTCGCCCTGCCCGGAGATGAGGTGCTCGCCGGTGTCCTCGTTGATCTCGATCTGGATCGTCGGGTCCTCCTTGGAGACCTGACGCAGCGTCTCGATGAGCTTCGGCAGGTCGTCCATGCTCTTGGCCTCGACCGCCTTCGTGATGACCGGCTCGGAGATGTGGTCGACGCTCTCGAACGGCGTCATCTCGACGGAGGAGACCGTCGAGCCGGCGATCGCGTCGGGCAGGCCCGTGACGGAGGCGATGTTCCCCGCGGGGACGCGATCCACTTCCTCGCGCTCGTCACCCATGAAGAGGCCGACGCTCTGGACGCGGTTCTTGCCCGCGGTTCCGGAGACGTACAGCTCCTGGCCCTCCTCGAGGGTCCCGGAGAAGACGCGACCGGTCGCGATCTCGCCGGCGTGGGGGTCGACGCCGATGTCAGTGACCATGAAGACCACTTCGCCCTCGGGGTCGACGTCGCGCATCGTGCCCGCGAGCTCGGATTCGGGATCGCCGCGCCAGACCCGGGGAATGCGGTGGGGCTGGGCGTCGATCGGGTTCGGGAAGTGCTCACAGACCATGTCGAGCACGACGTCCGCCAGGGGCGTCTTCTCGTGGAGCTCCTGGCGCTTGTCGGCGCGCTCGAGGTCGATGATGTCGCCGAAGTCCATCCCAGTGCGCTGCATCGAGGGCATCGAGACGCCCCACTTGTAGAGGGCGGAGCCGAAGCCGACGGTGCCGTCCTCGACGCCGACGGTCCAGTCCTCGTCGATGTCGTCCATCTCCTCGGTCATCCCGCGGATGAGCTCGTTGACGTCGCGGATGACCGCGAGCAGGCGCTCCTGCATCTCCTCGGGCCCCTCCTGGAGCTCGGAGATGAGGCGGTCGACCTTGTTGATGAACAGCGTGGGCTTGACGCCCTCGCGGAGTGCCTGCCGGAGCACCGTCTCCGTCTGGGGCATCGCGCCCTCGACGGCGTCGACGACCACCAGCGCACCGTCGACCGCGCGCATCGCGCGGGTGACGTCGCCACCGAAGTCGACGTGGCCGGGGGTGTCGATGAGGTTGATGAGGTAATCCTCGTCCTCGTACTCGTGGGTCATCGAGACGTTCGCCGCGTCGATGGTGATCCCACGCTCTTGCTCGTCCTCCTCGGTGTCCATCGCGAGCTGCTCGCCGGCGGTCTCGTCGGAGATCATGCCCGCGCCAGCGAGGAGATTGTCAGTGAGTGTCGTCTTGCCGTGGTCCACGTGGGCGGCGATGGCGATGTTCCGGATCTGCTCCGGATTGTCCATCAGCCGCTCGCACTGTTGGACGATCTTCTTGCGGCGTCCCATTGCAGACTGCTATCGGTAGCGGGGTCAAAAGGGTAGTGATACGCCGCGGAGCCGGGCGTCAGCCCGCGAAGCTCTCGATTGGTAATCGATTGCACGCCACGACCAGAAAGATTACCTGCAGACCACTCCGATCCGACGACTGTGCTCCGTCGACTTCTCGCTGCGGTTGCCGGCATCGGGCTCGCGGCTGGTGTTTCGTTCGGACTGTTCCAGGTCGTCCCGCTCCGGTACGCGCTCGCGGTCGGCGCCGGCCTCGGTGCCGGCGTCTTCCTCGTCGTCGACGGCTCCGCTGGTGCGGGCGAGGGCTGGGTCTACCACCAGGTTCGGCCCGTCGAGGCCCGGATCCGGGACTTCCTGTGGGCGGCCGGCCTCGGGACGGCGCTCGGACTGACGCTCGCCTGGGTAACCGTCGTCGTGGAACTCGGCCGGATTGGCGCCGGCATCCTCGTCGTGGTGGGGTCGGTCCTGCTCGCGAACCTCGTCTTCCTCTACCGACGGCCGAAGTACGAGGAGGCGCTGGAGGAGAGCTAGATAGTTGCGGTCGCTGCCCGAGCAGCAGCAAATCGTGCGCGAGCGGAGCGAGCGGTTCACCGCGACGAGGGAGCGCAGCGACTGAGTCGCGGCCGTTTTTGGTCCAGATTTTTCGAGGAGCGGTGCCCGCAGGCCGCTCGGAGAGCGGCCGAGGACACCCGACGAGAAAAAAGGTGGCTAGTCGTCAGCAGGCGCCGCACCGGAGCCGCCCTCGGCCTGCTGCTTCGTCCAGGCGAGTTTGCCGCCGGCGGCGAGCATGGCGCGCTCGCGTTCGGAGGCGTCGAGGGTCGCGGTGGCCTCCCAGTCGTCGTTCACGCGGATGGTGAACTCCTCCTTGCCGGAGGCGACGCCCTCGTGGACGTCGTCGACGACTGCGATGTCGTCGCCCTGCTCGATCTGCTCGTAGGTGTCCTCGTCGATCAGCAGCGGGACGAGGCCGAAGTTGAAGAGGTTCGCGCGGTGGATCCGGGCGAAGCTCTGTGCGAGGACGCCCTCGATCCCGAGGTACATCGGGCACATCGCGGCGTGCTCGCGGGAGGAGCCCTGCCCGTAGTTCTCGCCGGCGACGAGCCAGCCGCCGTCGGCGGCGGCCGCGCGGTCGGCGAAGGTGTCGTCGACGCGGGAGAGGGTGAACTCCGAGAGCTTGTCGATGTTCGACCGGTACATCAGGATGTCCTGGGTCGCAGGGATGATGTGGTCGGTCGTGATGTTGTCGCCCATCTTCAGGATGGCCGGACCGTCGATGTCGGCCTCGAGCGCGTCCTTGATCGGCACGTCGCCGATGTTGGGACCCTTGACCAGTTCGTCGTCGGGGGCCTCGTCCGGCGTGATGAGGTCGGTCTTGGAGCCGGTGTACTCCTCGGGGAGCTCGAAGCCGGGGTCCTCGAGGTCGCCGAGTTCGTCGGCGAGGTCCCGGGGATCGACGATTTCGCCCTTGATCGCCGCTGCGGTCGCGACCTCGGGGCTACAGAGGTAGACGTTGTCGTCCTCGATGCCGGAGCGACCCTCGAAGTTGCGGTTGAAGGTCCGCAGCGAGACGGAGTCGGAGGCGGGCACGTGACCGATGCCGATACACGCACCGCAGGTGGCTTCCGAGAAGTTCACGCCGGCGGCCATCATCTCGGCGACCCAGCCCTGCCGGGCCAGCATCTCCGAGGCCTGCTTGGAGCCGGGTGCGACGATCATCTCGGTCGTCATGTTGACCTCGCGGCCCTCGAGCATCTTCGCGGCGGGCAGGATGTCGGCGAAGGCGCCGTTCGTACAGGAGCCGACCATGACCTGGTCGACGTCCTGGCCCGCAACCTCGCGAACGGGGACGACGTTGTCGGGCATCGAGGGCTCGGCGATGAGCGGCTCGAGATCCGACAGGTCGACGACGATCTCGTCGGCGTACTCCGCGTCGTCGTCGGGCTGGAGCTCCACGAACTCCTCCTCGCGGTCGACCTTCTCGAGGTACTCGCGGGTGCGCTCGTCCGTCGGGAAGATCGACGACGTAGCACCCAGCTCCGTGCCCATGTTGGTGATCGTCATCCGCTCGGGCGCGGACAGGGTCTCGACGCCGGGACCGGTGTACTCGAGCACCTTGCCGACGCCGCCCTTTACGGACAGCCGTCGGAGGAGCTCGAGAATGACGTCCTTCGCGGTCGCCCACTCGGGCAGCTCGCCCTCGAGGCGAACGCTGTGGACCTCGGGCATCTCGATGTAGTAGGGCGCGCCGCCCATCGCGACGGTGACGTCGATACCGCCGGCGCCGATGGCGAGCTCGCCGAGCCCGCCGGGCGTCGGCGTGTGGGAGTCCGATCCGAGCATCGTCTTGCCGGGCGCCGCGAAGTTCTCGCGGTGGACGTTGTGACAGATGCCGTTGCCGGGGCGAGAGAAGTACGCGCCGTAGGTACCGGCCGCAGAGCGCAGGAAGCGGTGGTCGTCGGTGTTCTTGAAGTCGAACTGGTATGTCTGGTGGTCGCAGTACTGGGCAGCGATCTCGGTCTGGACCTCGTCAAGGCCCATCGCCTCGAACTGCAGCCACACCATCGTCCCCGTCGTGTCCTGGGTCAGGACCTGGTCGATCTCGATACCGATCTCCTCGCCGGGCGTCAGCTCGCCCTCGACGAGGTGGTCATCGAGAATTTTCTCGGTGAGAGTTTGTCCCATAGCGGACGGATCTCGTCTCCCCGCGGGTATAAATCCCGCGAGATAGCCGTGTACATCCGTTCGGAACCCCGTTTGTTGAGGCCAGTATTGCCAGCGCCCAGTTCGGGCGTCCGCTGGCGATCGGGCCCGTGCGGCCCGGCCAGCCCGAAACGCACTTGCCCGGCCCCGAACCACGACCACCCATGTTCCGCTCCGGCGCGTTCGTCGCCGACCACATCCGCCCGATCGACGAGGAGCAGGTCCAGCCCAACGGGGTCGATCTCACCCTGGATGCCGTGCTCGAACCGAACGAAGTCGGACGGATCGGCCGCGACGGCAAGACGGTGGCCGAGCGGACCGAGATCGAACCCGAGGGCGAGGATCGCGTCTTCCACCTCGACCCCGGCGGCTACGTCGTCCGCTACACCGAGACCGTCGGGATTCCCGAGGAGCACGTCGGCTTCATCCTCCCGCGGTCGTCGCTGATGCGCAACGGCACCACCCTCGAGACCGCCGTCTGGGACGCCGGCTACGAGGGCAAAGGGGAGGGCCTGCTGCAGGTCACCCATCCCATCGAGATCGAGCAGGGCGCTCGCTTCGGCCAGATCGTCCTCGCTGCTGCCGATCACGAGGGCCTCTACGACGGGTCCTACCAGGGCGAGCGTCTGGACTGAATTCGAACGTCGTTGCCGATTTTGACGACTTGACCGCAGCAAACCGCTCGGAAGCCCCTCCCGCTCGTCGGCCCTTTCCAGTCCCACCCGGTGCGTATGGATCGGTCGCAACGTGCTGTGGATCGTCGAACGGGCTGTAGCAGGCCGGATTCCCGACGCGGAACGCAGCCGGAATCCCCACGTCGTCGCTCAACTGAACAAAGTCTCCGGGTGGGGCTCCGGAAGGGGCCGACCGCTCGCCGCACGTAACGAAGTAAGCACTGAAGCGAGGCCGAAGGCCGAGCGAAGCGCGCAGCGAGTTAGGTGCGGCGAGCGGGAGAGGGCTTCCGAAGGCGGTCGCGGTTTCAATTGGTTCATCAGTTGTCACAGCACCCGATGATAGGCCGAAACCGGTTTTTGGGAGGACTCCAAGGCACCCGCATGGCAGGCGAGGCGGTCTCGGCGTTCGTCCCCGGCCACGTCACCGGGTTCTTCGCGGTCCACGAGGCCGACGACCCGATGGCGGCTGGCTCCACGGGCGGCGGAATCGCGCTCGCCGACGGCGTGACGGTGACGGTCCGGTACGGCGACCGCGAGACCTACCTCGACGACACGAGCGCACCGATCGCGCCGGTCGAGCGGGTGCGGGAGGCCCTCGACGTCGACGCGACCGTCCTCGTCGAGAGCGCGCTCCCGCCGGGGTGTGGCTTCGGCGTCTCGGGCGCGGCCGCGCTCGGGACGGCGCTCGCCGCCGCGAAGTCCTTCGAACTCGAGTACTCGGAGAACGAACTGATCTCCCTGGCCCACGGCGCGGAGGTAAAGGCCGGCACCGGGCTGGGCGACGTCGTCGCGCAGGCAAAGGGCGGCATCGTCCTGCGAACGGAGCCTGGTGCACCAGGCGAAGGATCCCTCGATCGCATTCCGGCCCGCGAGACCGTCGAGTACCTCGCAATGGACGAACTCTCGACGGCTGACGTACTCGATGGCGACACCGAGGAACTCAGCGAAATCGGCGAACAGTGCCTCCAGCTCGTGCGCTCCGAGCCGACCGTCGAGACGTTCGCGCTCGCTTCGCGCCGGTTCGCCCGCGAGGCGGAGCTGCTGACGCCCGACGTCGGGGAGGCGATCCAGGGCGCGAACGAGGCCGGCGGGGACGCGTCGATGGCGATGCTGGGGGAGACGGTGTTTTGCTTCGGAACTGGTCTCACGGATGCGGGCTACGACGCGGAACGGACGGAGATCGATCCCGCTGGCGCGAGCCTGTTACGGTAGCGCGACTCGCTGAATCGACGGGTCAGCGCGGGTCGAAATCGATCGGAATCTCATAACGCTTCTGGCCGTTTTTCCGTAAGCTGCCCGAACAGTTCACCATATCGACGACCACTCCTTCCAACAGCATTCGGGTAGTTTTCTGCGTTGTATTCGTGGAATTGCCGGGACGAAAACAGGTGCTGGGGTTTATGCTCCCGGTGGGAGCACGTTTCATCCCACCATGGCAGCATCTGACATTCAGGACGGGAAACTCGTCGAACTCTATCACCGCTACGTCGGCGAACCGGACTCCAAACGCGACGTGTACGGCTACTGGCTGTTCCTCATGGGCACGCTCGCGGGGATCCTCGGCTTTCTCATCTACGAGGTCGGCGTCGTCATGTCGGGACAGAACTGGGCGCTCCGGCGAATCGCGATCGTACTCGCCGCCTCCGGCGGCGTGTTCGGCTTGCTCGGGATCGTCACACTCCTCCCGGTCAGGCGACGCGCGATGCAGGCGAGTCTGGTCGGCGCGGCGGTCGCGCTGCTCTCGATGCCGGTGTTCTGGACCGTCTACCCCGGGAGCTGGAACGTCAACCAGGGAACGGACTACGCGCCGATCATCATCGCGGTCTACAGCCTCGGCGTCGGCGTCGTCGCGGGCGTCGCAGTGCTCGTCCCCGTCATCACCGGGGAGAAAGGACTGCTCGTCGAACCCGAACTCGGGATCGACTCCGACGCCTCGCCGGTCCTGCTGGGCGAGGAGAAAGAGGACGCCTTCTTCGCCGTGTTCGAACACCCCAGCAACGACTGGGCCTGGCGGATCATCCAACGCGACGCCCTCGGTGAATCAGCGGAACTCGCGCCGTCGGACACCGACGCACGGCTGGCGATCGACGACGTTCGGGAGACGATCGGCGACGCGGGGATGCTCGAGATCACGACCGCCGCCTTCCGGCTCTACAAGACCGACGAGGGTGGCTGGCGGTGGTCGCTCGTGCGCGACGACGGCAGCGTCCTCGCTCGCAGCGACGAACCCGCCGCGACGCGGGACGAGGCAGAATCCACAGTTACCTTCCTCAAGGAGGCCATCCCGGGAGCGAACGTCATCGAGATTCGCTCGGCCGCGTTCGACGTCTCCGAGGACGAGCGCGGCGACTGGCACTGGCGGCTGCTCGACGACCGCCGGCAGCCCCTCGCGACCGATCCGGGCGGCTACGACGACGAGGCGGCCGCCGAGGTCGCGACCGACCAGTTCGTCGAGGGCATCGACGGCAGCCGCATCCTCGCGTTCGAGGTCGGCGTCGAACTGGTGCCGGGCGACGGCGGCTGGCACTGGCGCATCGTCGATCGCGACGACCGGGCGCTCGTCACCAGCGAGGCCGCCTACGAGACCCGCCGGAGCGCGGAACAGGCCGCGAGCGACGCCGCGGAGCGCGTCGGCGACGCGACGATCATCCAGCGTGGCCAGCCGGGGTACGAACTGTACGCCGTCGGCGACGGCCACCGCTGGCGGCTCCGCGACGACGCCGACGACCTGATCGCGACGAGTCACGAGACGGTCGACGCTGCCGGAACCATCCAGCAGCGGGCCGAGCGAACCCGCTCCGTCGTCGGCGACGCCGAGACCGTCGAGGTCGAGGGAGCGGACTACGAGGTCTATCCCGAGTCCAATCCCGGCGTGGCGGCGGGCGGTGACGACGCCGCGGAAGCGGCCGGGGACGGCGGTCGAACCTGGAACTGGCGCCTCGTCTCCGCGGATCGCCGGCTCCTCGCAGACAGCACGGAGTCGTTCGCGGACAGCGAGGCCGCCGAGTCGGCCGCGAGCCGCGTTCGCGAGCAGGCCCTCGCGGCGGACCTCATCGAGTTCGAGCAGGCCGCCTTCCAGCAGTACGAGTCCGGCGGCGAGTGGCGCTGGCGGCTCATCGACGAGGACGGCCAGGTGATGGCCGACTCCGGCGAGGAGTACGGCTCCCGCGAGGAGGTCATGGACGGCATGACGACGCTGAAGGAGAACGCACCCGACGCCGAGGTGCTGGAGATCGACACCGCCGCCTTCGAGATCTACAAGACCGACGCCGGTGAGTACGCCTGGCGGCTCATCGACGAGGCGGGGAAGCTGATCGCGGAGGGCGCGGAGACCCATCCCTCGCGAGCATCCGCACGTGACGCCGTCGACTTCCTCACCGAGAACCTCGAGGACGCCAGGGTCCGCGGGATGGAGACCGCGATCTTCCAGCTCTCGACCGACGTCGAGGCCGACGTCTGGGACTGGTGGCTCGTCGACACCGACGGCACGATCCTCGCGGAGGGCACCGAGCGCTACCCGACCCGCGACGACGCCGTCGCGGCGATCGCTGACGTCAGGGAGGCCGGCGACGGCGCGGAGGTCGACCAGATCGGCGCGCTCACGCTCCAGCTCCGCAACGGCGGCGGCTGGCACTGGCGACTCATCGACCGCGACCGCGAGGCCGTCGCGACGGGCGACCGGACCTACGAGGACCGCGGCTCGGCGCTCACGGACGCCCACGCCGTCATCGACGGCGCCGCCGACGCGCCGGTGTTCG
Organism: Salinarchaeum sp. Harcht-Bsk1; assembly: GCF_000403645.1. Lineage (NCBI taxonomy): Archaea > Methanobacteriati > Methanobacteriota > Halobacteria > Halobacteriales > Natronoarchaeaceae > Salinarchaeum > Salinarchaeum sp. Harcht-Bsk1. The sequence goes on along the minus strand of NC_021313.1, from coordinate 2,107,641 downwards.
AACTCGGCGACGGCGTGATCTGGGTCGACGAGACCGACGACGGGTGGGGTTGGCGGCTCCTCGACGCGAACCGCGAACCAGTGGCGGTCTCCGCGGAGCGCTACGAGAGCCAGCACGCCGCCGTCGAGGCGGTCGAAGACGTCCAGTCCCGCGCGCCCGACGCCGGGACGCTCGAGTTCGATACGCTCGCCTTCGAACTCCACCGTGACGAGACCGACGGCTGGGCCTGGCGCCTCCTCGACGAGCGCGAGCGGGTCCGCGCCGTCAGCGCCGCGAACTACGAGGTTCGGGACGACGTGACCACGGCGATCGACGAATCCAAGGACGTCGTCGGGCAGGCGAGCATCCTCGAGATCGACGAAGCGGCCTTCGAGTTCCACGAGCGCGGCGGCGGCTGGATCTGGCGCCTCGTCGACGAGAACGGCCGCTCGCTCGCGGAATCGGTCGAGCCGCACCCGTCGAGGCAGGCGGCCCGCGAGGAGATGCTCTCCGTCAAGGAGCACGGCCCCGAGGGCGAAACCGTCGTGACCTGGTAGGGCCGTCCGCCGTTACTGCGCGCCTAGCGATTTTCGACCGCTCGTTTCGGCTACCGAGGCCCAGAGTCCGTAACTTGGCCGATACCCCGCTCCACCTGGTGGACTGAAAGGGCGAGGCCCGTCTGGCGTGCGCTCAGCCGGCCCTATCCGAGCGACGCGAGGATATCCGGCTGAGCGCACGCCAGCGGGCCGAGGGCTTTCGAAGCGGTTACGCTGGCGGGATTCACGGCAAATACTGAACCCCACCGAGCCGAGAGACCGGATTCCTTTTGCAGATCGGTTCCCCACCACCAAGCGTGAGCGACGAGGACCACGGATCCGCACAGCCCGGCGGCGACGGGGACGGCCCCGCCACCGACGGAGCCGGCGACGCAGCGACCGAGGCGGCGAGTCAATCCGCCGTCGAGAACGCGATTCCGGACGTTTCGAGCGCCGACGACGGCGCTGACGGCGGCGACGGCAGCGACGAACCCGACCACACGCCCGACGACCACCCGCGATCCGAGGACCTCGAGACGCGCCATCGGATCGAGGCCGGCGTGGAGAAGGGGATCACCCACATCCAGGGGATGCACGCGGAGGGCCGCGGCACGGCCTTCGACTACCTGCTCGGCGAAGAGACGATCCCGAGCGCCGACGACGCCGCCCGCGCGGCGGCCGCTCAGCTCCTCCTTGCGGAACACCCCGTGCTCTCCGTGAACGGAAACGTCGCCGCGCTGGTGCCCGAGGAGTACGTCGAACTCGCCGATGTCGTCGGTGCCGACCTCGAGGTCAACCTCTTCAACCGCACCGAGGAGCGGATGGCGGCCATCGCCGAACACCTCCGCGAGCACGGCGCGGAGGAGGTCAAGGGCCTGACCGGGGACGGCGAGGTCCCCGAGGTCGGGCACTACCGCGGGATCGTCGACGCCGACGGCATCGAGGACGCAGACGTCGTGCTCGTGCCGCTGGAGGACGGCGACCGTGCAGAAGCGCTGGGGAAGATGGGCAAGACCGAGATCGTGATCGATCTCAACCCGCTGTCGCGCTCGCCCCAGACCGCCACGATCCCGATCGTGGACAACGTCGTCCGGGCGGTGCCGACCATCACCGAGCACGCCCGGACGCTACGCGCCGACGGCGCGACGCGCGAGGAACTGGAAGCGATCGTCGAGCGCTTCGACGCCCAGGAGCACCTCCGGCAGGCGGAGGAGCAGATCCGGACGGCAGCCTGGGAGTAGGCGGCCGTCGCGGCACCGACGAATCGCCGATTCGCTCGTTTGGACGACCGCCGGGAAGCAACTGGAGAGAACTGCGGAGTTGCATCGCCACGAACCGGCGACGCCGCGGCTTCACGGATCACAACACCTAACCACCACGGCGTAGTAACACCGGGTGGTATGAGCGAATCCGATGCCGAGTTCGACAAGTTCAGCGACGTCGGCGAGGCGGAAGTCACGCGAGCGATCGGGCAGGAGTGGACCGAGGAGTTCATGGACTTTTCCGACTCCGACGTGATCATCGTCGGCGGCGGGCCCTCCGGCCTCATGGCCGCAAAGGAGCTCTCCGAGCGCGGCGTCCAGGTCATGGTCGTCGAGAAGAACAACTACCTCGGCGGCGGCTTCTGGCTCGGCGGGTTCCTGATGAACAAGGTCACCGTCCGCGACCCCGCCCAGCACGTCCTCGAGGACCTCGATGTCGACTTCAAGCAGTCCCAGGACTCCGAGGGTCTCTACGTCGCCAACGGCCCCGAGGCCTGTTCCGGCCTGATCAAGGCCGCCTGTGACGCCGGCGCGAAGATGCAGAACATGACGGAGTTCACCGACATCGTGATCCGCGAGGACCACCGCGTCGGCGGCATCGTCATGAACTGGACGCCCGTCCACGCGCTGCCCCGCGAGATCACCTGCGTCGACCCGATCGCCGTCGAGGCCGACCTCGTCATCGACGCCACCGGCCACGACGCGATGGCGGTCAAGAAACTCGACGAGCGCGGCGTCCTGAACGCCCCAGGCATCGAGGACGCGAAGTCCAACGCAGGCATGGACCAGACCAGCGACGACACCTACGGCGCGCCCGGCCACGACTCCCCCGGCCACGACTCGATGTGGGTCGGCAAGTCCGAGGACGCCGTCGTCGAGCACACCGGCCTCGCCCACGACGGCCTGATCGTCACCGGGATGGCGACCGCGACGACCTACGGCCTCCCGCGCATGGGGCCGACGTTCGGCGCGATGCTCATCTCCGGCAAGCGCGCAGCGCAGAAAGCCCTCGACGAACTCGGGGTCGACGCCGAACCCGTCGACATGACGAGTCGACAGGCGGCAGGCGACTGAGGAGGGCGTCGTTCGCCGGCCGCGATCGCTCGATCGAACCCGTTCTTTGCCGAGACGCCTCCTTTTGACTGCCTGGCCGCAGAGGTCCCACACATGCCCGAACTCCACACCACGCTGGGCGCCCTCGATCGCGAGGCCATCGATCTGATCCTCCCGCACGAGCACGTCTTCACGGACCTCGGCCCGATGGAGGAACGGGCCCACGAGACCGCCGACCTCGAGGAAGTCGTCGAGGTCGTCGGCCCCGAGATCGAGCGCGCGAAGGAGGCTGGCGTCACGGGGATTGTCGAACCGACGCCCCGCGGCGTCGGCCGGCGCGTCGACGCCGTGGAGGCGGTCTCCGAAGCGACCGACTTCCCGATCGCCGTCGCGACGGGGATCTACCAGGAGCCTCGCATTCCGGAGTGGGCCAGAGAGGCCGGCGAGGACGAACTCACAGAGTGGATGATCGAGGAACTCACCGAGGGCGTCGAGGAGGCGGAGACGCAAGCGGCCTTTATCAAGGTCTCCACGGACGACGACGATCCCGAGGCCCTCAGCGACGACGAGGAGACGATCCTTCGCGCAGCAGCCAGGGCGGGCGCCGAGACCGGCGCGGCGATCGGGAGCCACACGCTCTACGCCGACATGGTCGAGACCCAGCTCGACGTGATCGAAGACGCGGGCTACACCGCCGATCGGTTCGTCTGGATCCACGCCCAGGCCGAGGACGACCTCGATCGGCACGTCGAGATCGCCGAGCGCGGCGCCTGGATCGAGTACGACTGGATCGGCGGCGACGACCAGCCCGACGCGGCGTACGTCGAGCGCATCGAGCGGCTGCTCGCGGCGGATCTGGGCGACCAGCTCCTCCTGAGCCAGGATCGGGGCTGGTACGACCCGAGCGAGCCCCGCGGCGGCGAGGTGAAGCCCTACACCTACCTGACCGACGAGTTCCTGCCGGCGCTGCGGGAGGCGGGGATCGACGAGGCGACGATCCGACAGTTGACCGAGGACAATCCGTTCGACGCGTTCGCCCGATGAGCCGGGAACCGCCCGGGTAAGCCGAAGAGAGTCCGGCTGCGCCGGTGAACCCCCCAGGTGCCCTGGAACGACCCGAACTCCGGACTCGAACCCAGACGACAACAGCTAACTGACCCTCGCTCCAGACTCCGACTATGGGATTCTTCGGCCGCCTCAAAACTGGATGGAACCTCGCGAAAGACAGCACGCACGTGCTCCGGGAAGAGCCCTCCCTCGCCGTCTTTCCGCTACTCAGCGGGATCTTCGGCCTCCTCTTCATGGCCGCGTTGTTCGGTGGCACGTACGTGACGGCGGGTCTCGAAGAGGGACCGGTCACCTACGCCGTCCTCTTCGTCCTCTACTTCGGCTCCACGTTCATCGCCGCGTTCTTCAACGCCGCACTGGTCCACAACGCTCGCGAAGTGTTCCACGGCCGCGATCCGACCCTCGGCGAGGGGATGCGCGCGGCGTGGAGCCACAAGCGGACGCTCGCGATCTGGGCGCTGGTCGCCGCCACCGTCGGGATGATCCTCCGCGCGATCGAGGGCAGCGACAACCCGCTCGCGGAGATCGCCGCCATGCTCTTCAGCGTCGCCTGGGGTATCCTGACCTACTTCATCGTCCCCGTGATCGTCTTCGAGGACGTCACTCCGACGGAGATGTTCAAGCGGAGCGGCGAGACGTTCAAGTCGACCTGGGGCGAGACCGCCGGCGCCGGCTTCGGGGTCGGGCTGGTGACCGCGATCTTCGCGATCGTCGGCCTCGCACTCGCCGTGGGCGTCTTCTTCCTCTTCGGCGCCGGCACCTTCGGCGTCGTCGGCGGCGTCGCCGTCGGCGCGGTCGTCCTGCTCGCGGCGTACCTCTTCGGGAGCGCGCTGGGCTACATCGCCCGCACCGCGCTGTACGTCTACGCCACGGAGAACGAACAGCCCGAAGCCTTCCGGAACGTCGACTTCTCGCGGACGCACTGAACGGGATTGGCTCTTTCGGGGTGTGATCGATCGGTGCCGATACGATACGGAATACAGCTCCGCGGACACATTTGGAAGCCCCTCCCGCTCGCGCCCGCTGACTCGCTGCGCTCCTCAGTCGCTCACTCCGTTCGCTCCTTCCGGTGCTTGCTTCGTCACCGAACGCGACCGGTCGGCCCCTTCCAGTCCCGCCCGATGAGTCGTCGAACTGGTTCGGTGAACGGTCAGCATTCGGCGAAGCGACGCTGGGGAATGCCAGCCGGTCGGGGCGGTAGCGGAATCGAACTCGTCGATCAGAGCCCTTCCCGACCGCCTTCGCTCGCCAGCAACACGATCATCGAGAACCCGGAGATCACCATCAACAGGAGCGCCGGTACCACGGCGTACTGGTAGAAGTGGGAGTCCTGGGCGCGCCAGATCTGCGTCGCGATCGTCTCGAACTCGTTGGGTTTGAGCATGAGCGTCACCGGGAGCTCCTTCATCGTCGTGAGAAAGACGAGTGCGGCGCCGGCGACGATCCCGGGGACGATCTGTGGCAGAGTCACCCGGCGGAACGCCCGGAACGGCGAGTCGCCGAGCGTGCGAGCGGCCTCGACGAGCCGCGGATCGACCTGCAGCGTCGTCGAGCGGATCGAGCCGACGGCCTGTGGCAGGAAGCGGACGACGTAACCGAAGATGAGCAGCGGGAGCGTGAAGTACAGCGCGGGGACGAGCCGGGTGCCGAGGTACACCAGCGAGAGCCCGAGGACGACGCCCGGAACGGCGAAGCCGAGGTAGGTGCCACGCTCGAAGACCGCCGCGAGCCGGGAGTCGTGGTGAGCGGAGAGGTAGCCGATCGGGAGCGCCGCGATGGCGGCGATCAGTGCCGCGGCGGCAGCCACCTTCACGGAGTTCGTCGCCATGCTCCACTCGAACGCCAGCGACGGCCTGCGGGCCGTCGCGGAACTCGACAGCCAGAGGTAGAGGATCCACAGCGGGACGAGCAACGCGAGCCCCGCCACCAACGCCGGGAATCCCATCGCGACCCACCGCCAGCGTCCGAGGCTGACGGGGCGGTCGCGCGTCGCCTCCGATTCGCTCGCCGAGGCGTCCGGGACGATCCACCGCTCGATCACGAGGACGAGCGCGACGATCGCGAGCAACTGGAGGGAGAGCACGGCCTCCGGCGCCTGTCCGAGCTGTCCGAACTCGACGTAGATCTCCCGCGTGAAGACGGGGAGGCGCATGATCGCCGGCGTCCCGAAGTCCGAAATCGCGTAGAGTGCGGCGAGCAACGCGCCGGCGGCGATCGCCGGACGAATCTGTGGGAGCGTCACCCGCCAGAACGCGGCGAGTTTGCCGTGGTTGAGCGTCCGCGCCGCCTCGACGAGCCGGGCGTCGAAGCTCAAGAGTGCGGCACGCGTCGTGAGGTAGACGTAGGGGTAGGTGTAGAGCGTGATCACGACGATCGCACCGGGCAGCCCGTAGATCTCAGGGATCTGTTCGACGCCGAGCGGTTCGAGCATGTCCTGGAAGCGGCCCCTGGGCCCGAACGCCGAGACGACCGTGAACGCGCCGACGTAGCTGGGGATCACGAGCGGGAGCGCCGAGACGATCGTCCAGAAGCGGCGGAACGGCAGGTCCGTCCGGACGGTGAGGTAGGCGAGCGGCACGCCGAGCAGCACGGAGCCGGCCGTCACGCCGCCCATCAGCAGGAGGCTGTTCTTCAGGACCGTCAGCGTCTCCTCGCTCGTGGCGAGGTCCCAGGCCTCGCCGGGATCGATCTCTGCAGCCGTCACGAGCAGCCACACGAGTGGGAACACGACGACCAGCGCGATCGCGCCGCTGATCGCGAGCAGGCTCCGGGGAGGGCGCTCTCCGGCGTCGCCACTGCCGCCGATCCGCTGGCGAACCACCTGCAGCCGCTCCCGCACCGACATACCCCGATATCGGCGTTCCAACGAGTATAAGAATTAGGTTTGCCTAATCCGCCCGTGCAGCTGACCAGACGGGACGCCGTCGCGGCGCTGGCGGCGCTCGGCTCGGGCGGGGCGGTCGCACTGGGCGCGCGGGAGTGGCAGCGCTCCGGGGGCGATGCCGCGGACGACGCGAGCAGTGGCGATACCGTGGGCGACGGCCTCGCCACAGACGACCAGGTTCGGGACGCGATGGTCGCCGTCGCGGAGGTCGTCTATCCCAGCGACGTCACGGGAATCCAGACCTTCGTCGAGCGATTCCTCGCGGGGCGACTGGAGCGCGAGGGCCACGGCGAGGGCATCCGCCGCGCCGTCGCCGACCTCGACGACCTGGCTCGATCGTGGTACGACGCGCCGGTCGCGGACCTCGACCCCGCAGACCGCGACGCGTTGCTCCGCGAGGTCGGTGCCGACGTGGCCGACGAGGTCCCCGACGGCACGACGGCCGAGCGGATCCGCTACTACGTCGTGAACGACCTCCTGCTCGGACTCTACACGTCGCCGACGGGCGGCGAACTCGCAGGGATCGAGAATCCGATCGGGCACCCCGGAGGAATCGCGAGCTACCAGCGGGGGCCGAACGAATGACCGGGAGCGCTCAGGCCGACGGACGCGACGCCAGCGACCGAACGGCCGGCCGGAGCGCCGACCCCGATCGCTCGCCCGTCGCGAATGCGGACGTCTGCGTCGTCGGCGCGGGGCCCGCGGGAACGCTGGTAGCGGATCGACTCGCGGGACGGGACCACGAGGTCGTCGTCCTCGACGCCGGTCCCCGCTTCGACGAGACGGAACGCGTCGAGCGGATGGAGAAAGCGATTCGCCCCGCGTTCTCGCGACCGGACGTCTGGGACGTCGGCGGCGACCGCGACGCCTACGAATCGGTAGGCGATCGTCACTACCCGCTGAATCGAACGCGAGTCAAGGGGATCGGCGGGTCGACGCTCCACTGGCAGGGGATGGTGATGCGCCTGCACGAGGCGGATTTCGCCTCTGCGAGCGAGCGCGGCGTCGGCGCGAACTGGCCAATCGAGTACAGCGATTTACGACCGTACTACGCGGAGGCAGAGACCGGGATTGGCGTCGCGGGGGCGGACGACAACCCCTTCGCGCCGCCTCGGGAGGAGCCGTTCCCGATGCCGGCGTTTCCACCGAGCTACAGCGACTCGCTGTTCGCGGAGGCCTGTGAGGCGCTGGAGATTTCGATGCACTCGGTGCCGAACGCCCGGAACTCCGAGGGCTACGACGGCCGGAGCGCGTGTCAGGGCTACGGCTCCTGCCGACCGGTCTGTCCCTCTGGCGCGAAGTACGACGGGAGCGTCCACGCCGAAACGGCAGCCGCGAAGGGCGCGACCGTGATCGATCGCGCGCCGGTCCAGCGCCTGGAGCACACGACGGATCGGATCGAGGCGGCGGTGTTCGCGACGCCGGACGGAACCGAACACCGCCAGGAGGCCGAAACCTTCGTCGTGGCTGCCGGCGGCGTCGAGACGCCGCGATTGCTCTTGCTCTCGGACTCGGAGCACTACCCCGACGGTCTCGCGAACTCCAGCGGTGCGGTGGGACGCTACTTCATGGATCACGTGTTCGCGGGCGCCGGCGGCGTGCTCGAGGAGCCGACCCGCCAGAACCACGTCGGCTTCCTCACGAGCGAGTCCCACCAGTTCTACGACGAGGCCGACGAGCGGATCGCGCCGTTCAAACTCGAGTTCTTCAACTTCGCGGGGCCGTCGCCGGTCGGCATCGCGCTGACCGGGGAGGACTGGGGCGACGACCTCCTCGAGCGGATCCGCGCCGAGTACGGCAACCACGTCACCGTCGGCGCGCTGGTCGAGACGCTGCCGCAGGCGGAGAACCGCGTCGCGTTGCATCCGGATCGGACCGACGACCACGGTAACCCGGTCCCGGAGATCCACTGGTCGATCGACGACCGGGCGAAGCGGACGATCGAGCGAGCCAACGAGGTCCAGCACGAGATTCTCGACGAACTCGGCGCTTCGGAGCGCTGGACCCAGGGCGTCGAGGGCACGGTGCCGACGAACCACCACATGGGGACGACCCGGATGGGGTCGGACCCGTCGGCGAGCGTGGTGAATTCCTCGCTCAGGACCCACGACCTCGAGAACTGCTGGATCGCGTCGAGTTCGGTGTTCCCCACCGCCGGTGCGATGAACCCGACCCTGACGATCGGCGCGCTCGCGTTGAAAGCCGCCGACCACGTCGACGCGGCGCTGTGAATCTGGGCGCTGCAACGGGGTGCAGCCGCTGCAGTGGGATCGCTCCCCACTGTTTTAGGTAAACCTAAAAACTTAACCGTGGGCGGTCGCGAGGGGACGGTGATGAGCGAGGTAGCGCAACCGGACGGAAACGGCGCCCGCGATGGAGAGAGCGCCGAGGCCGCAAACGACGCGACTGACGCCGCGACCGACGGCGAGTACACCTTCGACGACCTCGCGGTCGTGATGGGCACCTACAACGAGGAAGAGGCCATCGCGACGGTGCTCCAGGACGTCGAGGAAGTGACCGACGGCAAGGCCGAAGTCGTCTGCGTCGACGGCTCCTCGGATCGCACGCCCGAGATCGCCCGGGAGCACGGCGCGACCGTCATCGGGCAGGAGCCCCAGGGCTACGGCGTTGCCGTGTCGGCTGCGATTCAGGCGCCCGATCGGCCGATCGTCGTCACGACCGACTGCGACGACACCTACCCGATGGAGGAACTCCCCGTCTTCCTCGAGGAGATCAACGACGGCGCCGACGTCGTGAGCGGGGATCGCATCTCCCCGGGTGCCGACGCGATGCCCGGGTTCAATCGTTTCGGCAATCAGGTGTTTGCGGCCGTCGCGAGCGTGCTCATGCTCCGCCGCGTCCACGACACCACGACCGGCATGCGGGCCTACCGAAAGGAGGTCATCGACGCGATCGAGTGGACCGAGAACACCGGGCTCTCCGCAGAGCTCCTGATTCGACCGCTGATGCGCGGCTACGACGTTCGCGAGCGACCGATCCCGTATCGAGAGCGCGCCGGCGAGACCAAGCTCGATCCGATCCAGGGCGGTGCCGCCATTCTGAAGTCGATTCTGAAGGTCTGCGTCCAGGAGCGGCTTCGATAACTGGCTATCGTCGGTCTGCGGGTGAAACGACAATCGAAATCGCAGTCCGCATGAAAGCGGCCGAGCAATCGACCTAGAAATCGACCACGCCGCACCACGGCGAACTCACTCCTCGAGAAGGTCGACCCGCTCGCGGAGCCAGGCCTCCGCAGCCGCGACCTGCTCGCGATCCGTCCCGGAGAGCTTCACCCGGACGTGCTCGCCGGGGTAGCTCCCGACGTCGACGTCGAAGGTCTCTCGGAGCTCTGCGAAGCGTTCGACCAGATGCGATTCGGGCTCGTCGACGGGGACCTGCACGACGAAGCGCTCCGGGCCCGAGAAGTTGTCCGCAACGTCGGCGAACATCGCTTTCATCTCAGCGGGCACGCCGGGGAGCACGTACACGTCGCCGATGACGCAGCCGGGAGCGACGCCGACCTCGTTGTGCAGCGGTTCGGCGCCGGCCGGGATCCCGGTCGTGCCGGGGTCGAGATCGTCCGCGGAGTAGCCGCCGTGTTCCACGAGCCAGTCCTCGGCGGCCTGGCTGTGCTCGACCTCCTGTCCAAACGCGGCGGCGACCGCCTCCATCGTCAGGTCGTCGTGGGTCGGGCCGAGCCCGCCCGTGATGACGACGGCGTCGTACTCGGCGCGATACTCGTTGACGACCCGGGCGATCTCGCCGACGACATCGGGGAGCGTGATCACGCGCCGGACGGAGACGCCGCGGTCGGTCAGCTCCGTGCAGAGCCAGGTAGCGTTCGTGTTCGCGGTGTCGCCGGCGAGCAGTTCGTCGCCGACGGTGACCACGGCTACGTCCATGGCCCCTCTTGCGCTGGCGGGGGCAAAAGGCTCGCGGGACGCCATCGGTACCCCGACGAACCGAGCGGATCGACCGGCGGTCTCGACGCCTGGGACGCTCGTTGCAGAGCGTGAGACTGCGCTGGGACATTTTTGGGCGCCGGCCACCATGGCTCGTCTATGCGAGCGACAGTCTCGACCCGGACGACCCGCTACGTCGGCGGCGGGCTGGTCCTCCTCGGCGTCCTCGCCGGCGTGCTGGCCTGGCCGGAGCTGCCCGCGACGATGGACGTCCACTGGAACGCGAGCGGCGAGGCCGACGGGACCGCGCCCCGCGCCGTCGGCGCCCTCCTGCTCCCCGCGGTGGCGGCGATCCTGCTGGGCGTCTTCGACCAGCTTCCGCGGATCGACCCGCTCGGCGAGAACGTCGCCGACTTCCGGGGCTACTACGACGGCTTCGTCCTCCTGCTCGTGGCGTTCCTGATCGGCGTCCACGGCGTCGTGCTGGCTGCCAACCTCGGCTTCGACGTGCCGCTCTCGCCGGTCGTACTCGTCGCGACCGGCGGCTTTCTCGCCTACGTCGGCCTGCTCATGCGCCACGCCGAACCCAACTGGTTCGTCGGCGTACGGACGCCCTGGACGCTCTCCAGCGAGGAGGTCTGGCGGCGAACGCACGCTCTCGCGGGTTGGCTGTTCGCGCTCGCCGGCGTCGCGCTGGCCGTGGCTGGAGTTCTGGGCTGGCTGCTCGACGCCGAAGGCGCGATGACGACTGCGGTGCTCGGGATCGTCCTCGTCGCCTCGTTCGTTCCCGTCGGCTACTCCTACTACCTCTATCGCTCGCTCGGCGGGCCGGAGGACGCGCCGGCGTGACGCCCCGGAACCGACCCGCCGACAGCCTGTGACGGGGCCGGTCAGCCCATCCCGGGCGGCGGCCGCTCGCCGTCGTCATCGTCCCGATCGAGGTCGAGCCCCTGGGCGGCTCGCCACTCCTGGATCTCCTGGATCTCCCGCCGGTAGTGGAGGAAGATCCCTGCGCCGACGACGGTGAGCAGACCGATCAGGCCGTAGAAGAGGTAGAAGTCCCGATCGCGGTAGAAACGCACGAGCAGCGTCTGGCTGTTGTCCACGCCGGTCCAGACGATCTGGGTGTGCCCGTCGACCGTGCGTGTGTTGTAGCTCCGGGGGGAGACGTCCGAGAGGAGGAAATCGCCGACGCTGTGATGCCTGGGCAGCGTGACCGTGTAGTTGCCGTCTGCGATCGCGGGGAGGCGCAGTTCCTTGTTGCGGCGGTCGCCGATCCACGCGAAACGGCCCGGGCCCTCCGGGAGCCGGACGCGGGTCCGGCGGGCATTCTGGTCGACGTCGATCGCCTCGTGGCCGACGACGGTTCCGTTGGGGTACTGGTACTTGACCGCCCGGATGTCCAGGGAGTGCGGGCGCGTGAATCCCCGTTCGGAGAACGTGACCTGCGTCCGGTTGCCGGTGTAGATCCCGTGATACGTGTCGTCGCCGAGGAAGCCGGCCTGGTTGATCTCGATCTGGACGGTGACGTCGTCGGGCCACTCGTCGGCCGTCGCCGACGTGTCCCACTCGTAGGTTGCGTTCCGGGAGAGTTCGCCCTCCGAGAGACCGGTACCGAACTGGCCGATGCAGCCCGAGAGCGCGAGCAACCCGACGAGGCCGAAAAGGAGCAGCAGTCGGCGACGGGTCGAGGTACTCGGTGACATCCTTAGACGACGGCGCGAAGCTCCGCGGGCAGGTACTCGCCGATCGACGCGATCAGCCCCGGCGGGTCGGTGTCCTCGGTGCAGACGATCGATTGCTCGAGCAGCCCGAGCCGCTCGACGGTGACGATGTCCTGGGCGTGGCCAGCTCGATTCACCGTCGCGCGGACTTCCGAGCGCGTCGCGGAGTTGACGGTGACCCGGCCGGGGCCGCGCTGCCACTCGTAGAGGCGGTCTCGCTCGGCGTCGGCGAGTGCCGCGACGAACGGTCCGTCCGCGTCGCCCTCCCAGCGCTCGCCCGTGACCTGGAACTGCATCGGCAGGTGCTGGACGAGGCCGAAGCGCTCGACGATCTGTTCGGGGTTCCCCGGACCGAGCTCGATCTCCGAGGGCGGAACGCGGACCGGAACGCCGGCGTCGAGGACGAACCCGTTCTCGTCCCACGACTCGAGTGTCCCGGTGTAGGTCTCCTCGGGGTCGAACGGCCCCGTCGCTTCCTGCTCCCCGTCGCCGCTGGCTCCATCCGCAGACGTGGGAATCTCGTCGAACGTCTCGGCGAGGAGGTTCCGCGCGACGACCGCGTCCTCGCCCTCGAGTGTGACGATCGGAAAGCCGTCCTCGCGCAGTTCGATCTCGAAACTCGCGTCGAGGTCCGAGAGGTGGTTGCCGATCTGTCCGCGCAGACTCCGGAGCGTGCGCTCCCGGGCGTCACCCGCGACGTAGATCTTCCGGGCGAGGACCACCGCTTCCGCCATTATGCGTCGGAGCCCTCGATGTGAAGCTCCTCGCGCAGCGAGCCGATCCGCTCGTACATCGCCTGGATCAGCAGGTCGTTGTCCATCGTCTCCAGGGGCGAGCCACACTCGGGGCACTCGAAGCCGAACTCCATCGCCTCGCCGAACTCGAAGCGGATCGAGCAGACCTCACAGAGGTAGAACTCGTGGTTGCGCTCGTACTCCTCCCGCTCCTCGAGCGCGTCGTGGAGTCGGTAGAGCTCCTCTTCGAGGTTCTCCGGGATGTTGTCGTACTGGAACGTCCAGAGGTAGGTCAGCCACCCAGAGTCCTCGTCGCGGAGCCGTCGATACGTCGCGAGGTCGTTCTCGTAGAGAATGAACAGCGCCCGCCGGACGTCGTTGAGCTCCATGTCCAGCTCCTCGGCGAGTTCCTCGTCGGTCACCTCGCCGTCGGGCGGTGCCGCGGCGACGGGCATGCCCTTCGGACCGACCAGCTCGTGGAGGTACTTCTGGATCACCGGGTCCTCGAGGAGATCCTCAAAAGCCATTGCCCGATTCTGGGGGCGTGAGTCGTTTAAACCCACCGGAGCGGGCGCGGTGGCGAACCCGGCGGCCGTCGCTGTGGCCGGCCCTCGACGATCGCCAAGGGTGCATCGCGGCCACCGGACTCACTCCGCCTCGGCGATCTCGATCTGGCGCCCGTCGGGATCGCGGAGGTACGCCGACCGTCCCCAGTCGTACGTTTCGGGGCCGCGGGCGATCTCGAGGCCGGCGTTCCGGAGGTCGGCGACGGTGGCGTCGAGATTCTCGACCTCGAAGGAGACGTGATCGTCCGGCGGGAGGTCGTCGCCCTCCGCCTCGTACTCCTCGTGGACGAGCACAGTCAGGTCGCCGACGGACACGATCGAGATCCCCTCGCCGGCCGCGACCTCCGTCGCGCCGGGCAGCGACTCGTAGAACGCCGACACTGCCTCCACGTCGTCTGTGAACCGCGTGAGTTCGTTGAGCTGCATGGCTCCGCAGGCGCTCGCCGCTGAAATAAATCGGTACGACCGTTCAATCGCTACCCGGCCCGACGGGTCGTCGGCCTGGCGGCGAGTAGACTCCGATCAGCCCTCGTCGCCACTGGCCCCATCGCAGCCATCGCTATCGGCACCGTCGCTCCCGGTCGACGCGTCCTCGGCATGCAGCTCCTCGACGAGCTTCCCTTCCGCTTTCGGTACGACCGCTCGCTCGGCGTCGTCCCACTCTCGGTCGAGTTCCTGCCCCTCGAACAGACGGTCGAGAAAGACAGCCAGCGCCGCGACCTCGGAGTGGGGCTGGTTCGTCACGCCGAGGTTCCAGTCGGCGTGCTCGTAGACGTCCCATGGAACCTTCTCCGCGCCCACGACGACGAGTAGCGGCTCCTCGCGATGGGCCGTCCGCACTTCCTCCTCGACGGTCTGGACCGGCTCGCCGTACATCGTCAGATGGGCGATCGAGCCCTCCCACTCCTCGAGGATCGAGATGGTGCGCTCCGTGGACTCGACGGCAAACGGGCCGCCGAACCGACCGGTGACGTCCGTGGCGGTGTCGTAGGCGTCCGTCGCGTTCGCGGGGAGCAGGACGCGATCTGCGCCGAGGGCGCGTGCCGTCAGCGCAACGTGAGTCGTCATCCGGTCGTCGCGACCGGGGCGGTGACCGAGTCGAAGGATGGTGACCTCGGGCTCGCCGTGCATGCCCGGAGCGACGAGGGGAGGGTGGTAGGATGTTTCGAAGCGCACTCGCCACCGTTGGCCGCCCGTGCGGCCGATCGATCACCCCGAGACGAACGGCGCGGGGTAGTCGAGGCGCAACGTTACGTCGAGGATCCGGCCCTCGCTCGCGAAGTCCACGGATTCGACGGTGTCCTCGGCACGAATCTGATCGACGTACGGCTCGATCGGTGCCGATCGACGGGCATCCACGTCCCGAAACGCCAGCAACGCCCTCACGGTCGAGCCCCCATCGGCGACGGTCGCAGACGCGCCAGTGGCGACGACGCCGCGGAAGCGTCCCTGCTCGACGTCCGTCTCCCGATCGGGATCCTCGAGTCGCACCGATGTCCAGTGCGTCGCGTCGAGACGGGTAGCTGCGGTGGCGAACCCGTCGTGGCTGTCGAGGAGCCGATCGCCGTCGCCCTCGCCGAGGTCGATCACCGATTCGACCAGTTCCCGATCGGCCTCGGAGTAGGCGTACCGGTCGACCTCGAGTACCCGGCCGTCGCGCACGGCGTGGAAGAAGAACCCGGCGCCCGTGCCGTGGATCTCGTAGCCTCGGTAGTCGCCCAGGTGCTCACGATCGTAGTTCGGCCGCTCGTCGAGCGCCGAGACGATCGTCGCGGGATCGACGTCGCCATCGAAGATCGCGACCGTGCGTGGCGAGGCGGCGCCGCCGGCCGAGAGGTCGATCACGCGCTCGACGTCGCTCGCCGCGAGGGCGTCCCAGGCGACGGACTCGTGGGGGACGCCCGGCGAGAGGTCGGCTGGCGTGATCTCGTCGCTTGCGGCGAGCACCGCGCTGGGTTGCAGCGCACCGATCTCGTAGTTGTACGTGCGATCGGGGTTCGGGTCACGGGCCGGTGCCCACCTTGCGAACGGTTCGGCATCGGAGCCGGCCGCGCTACCGTCACCCAAGATGCCGCTACAGCCCACGAGAGCGGCCAGGCCCGTCGCCCCCGTTCCCGCCAGGAACCGCCGTCGCTGCATGACCGGTCAGACCAATCCGACGCACTTTGCGTTTGGGGGCTCGTCCCGGTCGCAACCACCCAAACGACAAAGCAACTGCCGAACGACCGTCCAGCCATGCCACGCACAGCGATCGTCACCGGCGCGTCGTCGGGCATCGGCGAAGCCACTGCGCACGAACTGGCCGACGAAGGGATCGACATCGCGCTAGCCGCACGGCGGGCGGACCGCCTCGAATCCATCGCCGCCGACCTCGAATCGGAGTACGGCGTCGACGCCGTCGCCGTTCCGACCGACGTCCGCGAGGAGACGGCCGTGGAGGCGCTCGTCGAGGCCACCGTCGAACGCTTCGGCGGCCTGGACGTCCTGGTCAACAACGCCGGCCTCGCGCGCGGCCACCTCGTCACGGAACTCGACACGGACGACTACCGGACGATGACCGAGACGAACGAGGACGGCGTCTTCTTTGCGACGCGGGCCGCGCTGCCCCACTTGACCGAGAGCGAGGGGCACCTCGTCTTCGTCGGGAGCTTCGCCGGCCAGTACCCGCGGCCGTTCAACCCGGTCTACGCCGCCACGAAGTGGTGGGTCCGCGGGTTCGCCCACAGCGTCGGCGCGCAGGTCGGCGACGAGGGCGTGGCCGTGTCGGTGGTCAACCCCTCGGAGGTCCGCACGGAGTTCGGCGGCGACGACGGCGACTCCTTCGCGGAGACCTTCGAACCCGGCGAGGTGACCGAGCCGATCGAGATTGCGGAGGCCATCCGGTTCGCGGCGACGCGGGAGCGCTCCGGCGTCTCGGAGATCGACCTCTACCGTCGGGACAAGTTCGCGGATACGATCAAGTAGATCGGCGAACGAGTGCTTTTGCCGCTCCCAGCCGAACCACTCCACCGTGCCCCACGCCGGCCCGCTCCCCGACATCACCGTCCTCGGCGACTACACCTACCTCGCCACGGAGGTCGTCTTCGGGGCCGCCGCGATCGCCCTGCTCTATCGCGCCGACGCGTTCCGGCGGGCCGGCCTGACAGTGCTCGCGCTCTACCCGATCGCCTATCTGTGGGACTGGTACACGCTCCACGTCGGCGTCTTCTCCATCGAGGCCCGCACCGGGATCGAGTTCCTGTGGATCCCGATCGAGGAGCACATCTTCATGCTCGTCGTGCCGGCGCTCGTGATCGGCGTCCACGAGACGCTGCACGGCGACGGTGGGCCAGTGGACTCCGGCGGCGGGACAGGCGACGGCGCCGTAACCGACGACGAGTGATCGCTATCGATCCCAGTCCGCCGGCGCCGCGGGATCGATTCTGATCGCATCGGCGTCCGCGGCGTCGGTCTTCGCCCGCTCGAACAGGTCGGTCGGCTCCGTTTCGCGGATGCGCCCCAGCGAGCCACCGGTCTCGGCGTTGTCGGGCGCGAAGCGGTTGCACCCGGCGGGGATCGTCGACTCGGCGAACGTGTCGAGGGCGCGGGCCTGGTTCGAAATCCGATCCTTGTCCCAGGACAACAGCGGTCGGTGGACCGGTAGCTCGGTCGCGGCGTCGGTGATCGCGAGGTTGCGGACGGTCTGGGAGGACTTCTGCCCGATCGCCTCGCCGGTGACGATCCCGGCGGCGTCGTGCTCGCGGGCGATGGCTTCGGCGACGGCGACCGTGTAGCGCCGGAACGCGAGCATCCGGCCGCGATCCAGCGCGTCGGCGATCGCGGCGACGGACTCCCCCGCGGGCACACGGTAGAGTTCCCAGTCGTCCTGCGGCGCGTGCCATGCGAGCTTTCGGACCGTCTCGACCGCCCGCGCCTCGTGATCCGCGCCACCGTAGTCACCGAGGTCGAGGTACACCGGGACGATCGGACTGCCCCGGCGCATGACCTCGTAGGCGGCGACCGGTGAATCGATCCCGCCGCTGATCAGCGCGACGAGCGGCGCCTGCGTGCCGTACGGAAGGCCGCCCGGCCCCTCGATCCGGTCGAGGGAGACGTAGGCGACGGACTCCCGGACCTCGACCTCGAAGGTCAGGTCGGGGTCGTCGAGGTCCACCCGGGGCTCGACGCCCTCTGGTGCGCCCTCGCCGACCGCGTCGCCGCCGAAGCGCCCGACGTCCTCGCTCGTGAAGGGATGACCGTCGTGCGCCCGCCGGGCCTCGACCGCGAAGGTGCCGCCGTCGTAGTGGGCCGCGGCGGCCTCGCGGAGCGCCGATTCGATGGCCAGTTTCGTCGGTTCGACCGCGAGCGCGGGGCTCGCGGAGACCGCGCCGAAGACGTCCGCGGCCGTTCGGGCGACCGCCTCGACCTCCGCTGGCTCGGTATCGAGGATCGTCCGGGCGTGCCCGACGTCGATCGTCGCGTCGAGGTCGCGAGCGTCGAGCAGCGCCTCGAGGTGCCCGCCCAGTCGGTCGCGCATCCGACCCCCGACCGCGTGGCTCTTCGTCGTCAAGTCGCCGTAGCGGAGGAGGACCGTCGACGCGCCCGGGGGATGCATTGGAGCGGCGTAGTGGCGTCGGGCGTTTAGCTCCACCGCCATGGAACGGGGAAGTGGATGGTCGTCGAGTGGGGCGTCGTCCGACAGCCCCGATCGCTCGACGCACCTCACACGCTGTCGTCCGAGCGGGAGAGCTTCCTACCCGTTTTCCATGCGGTAACCGGCGCAAAGGACCCGCCGAACCGAATTCATCTAGCGGTTCAGCGTGTGGATCGCTTCCCCGCGAGCGTTCTCACAGGCCTCCATCACGGCCTCGGCCAGCGTCGGGTGCGTGTGGATCGTCGAGGCGACGTCTTCGAGGCGTGCGCCGAGTTCGATGCCGAGCGCGACCTCGGCGATCAGTTCGGAGGCGTCGGGACCGACGATCTGGGCGCCGAGCAGGAACTCCGTCTCGGCGTCCGCGACGACGCGAACGAACCCGTCGGACTCGTCGGCGGTCAGCGACCGGCCCGACGCGCGGAACGGGAACTCCCCGACGACGGGGTCGAAGCCCTCCTCGAACGCCTCGTCCTCGGTGAGCCCGACGGTCGCGATTTCGGGCTCGGTGAAGACGGCCGCAGGGATCGCCTGGTGGTCCAGGGCCGCCGGCTCGCCGGCGATGACTTCCGCGGCGACCTTGCCTTCGGCGGACCCCTTGTGCGCCAGCATCGGTTCGCCGGCGACGTCGCCGACGGCGTAGATGCCCTCGACGTCGGTCTGTGCCCGGTGGTCGGTCTCGAGGACGCCCTGCTCGTTGGGTTCGAGACCGACCGATTCGAGGTCGAGCGTGTCGGTGACGGGTTCGCGGCCGACGGCGACGAGGACGTTCTCCGCGACGAACTGCTCGGAGGTGGCAGCGTCCGCTTCGGTCGCCTCGGCCGCTTCGCCACCGTCGGCAGCCACCTCCGCACCGCCGCCGTCCATCGCCGCGGCGGTGACGGTCACTGTGCCGTCGCCGTTCTCGGTCCAGTCCTCCGCACCGAGCCCGAAGTGGAAGTCGACGCCGTGGGACTCGAGGCGTCGCTTTACGGGGCGGGCGAGGTCGTCCTCGTAGGCGGGGAGTGCCGAGTCGAGGAGTTCGATGATCGTCACGTCCGTCCCGAGTTTGGCGTAGACGCCCGCGAGTTCCATGCCGATGTAGCCCGCGCCGACGACGAGCATCGATTCGGGCACCGACTCCAGCGCGAGCGCCTGGCTAGCGTCGAGAATCGGGTCGTCGTCGAAGTCGAAGCCGGGGAGGCTCATCGGGCGGGAGCCCGTCGCGACGATGGCGTGCTCGAACTCGATGGTCTCGGAACCCTGGCCCTCGCCGCCGTGAGCGACGCGAGCGCGGCCCTCGCCGGCGAATTTCGCGGTGCCCTCGATCAGGTTCACGCCGTTGGCCTTGCAGAGCTTCTCGACGCCACCGGTAAGCTGGTCGACGACGCCGTCTTTCCACTCCATCATCGCGCCGAGGTCGACCGCGGGGTCGGCGTGGATCCCCATGTGCTCGGCGTCGCCGGCGCGATCCGCGAGGTCCGTCGCCGTGATGAGCGCCTTCGATGGGATGCAGCCGTCGTTCAGGCAGGTGCCGCCGTAGTCGCTCTGCTCGACGAGCGTCACGTCGAGGTCGAGCTGTCCGGCGCGGATCGCAGCGGTGTACCCGGCGGGCCCGCCGCCGATGACCAGTACCTCGGTGCCAGTCGAGACGTCGCCGACCACCATGTTACCCGGAGCGAGGGCCGCCGGCCGTATAAAGTCGCAGGAATTTCCGTGATAGTTGTGAGGGTGTGCCGCAGTACGCCCGCGGAGTGGTCACTTCGGCAGGTCGGTCGCGGTGGGCCTCGGTCGATCGCTCAGCGGGCAACTGGCAAGCCGGTCACAGTGACCTCGGGGGTCGGGTACAGTGGCTTCGGCAGATCGCTCACCGTGGCCGGTGGCAGGCCGGTCACCGTGACCTCGGCAGGCCGGTCATAGTAGCAGATCGCTCACTTCGGGACGTACACCAGCGGATTGTGCCGCCAGGCGGGATAGCGCTCGGCCGTCTCCGTGACCGACCAGACGCTCTGTGGCCACGTCCCGAGCACGTCGTGGATCCGCTCGTGGGAGAGGATGGCCTCGTCCTCGAGCACCGCGGCGAAGCGATCCTCGAAGCGCTCGGGATCCCAGGGCGCGGACTCGTCGAGGTGCGCGTGGGGGTCCTCGGCGATCCCCTGGAAGTGCGACTGCGCGAGCGAGTTGTGGTAGGTCAGGACGAGCGTGCCGCCGGGCGCGACGGCGTCGTAGAGCGCTTCGAGTGCCTGCTCGATCCGCGGAACGTAACAGAGCGTGTAGAACGAACAGACGACGTCGAAGCGTCGATCCGGGTCGAAGGAGGGGAGCGTCGCCTGCTCGAAGTCGGGCGTCGGACCGTCACGCTCGTCCGCGCGCCGCCGGTTCTCTTCGACGACCGGGTCCGCGGCGTCGTAGCCGGTGACGGTCGCGTCGGGGTACGCCTCGGCGACGGCGAAGGCGACGGTGCCGGTTCCACAGCCGACGTCGGCGAGGGAGTCGACGCCGCCGCGGTCGGCGAGCAGTTCGCGGAGCGGGTCGAGGACGTACTGCGCGCTGGGACTCGCGTCCTGGCGGTCGGCGTCGTCCGCGTCGGTCCAGTAATCGTTCCAGTCGATGGTCTGGTCGAATGGCATGAGCGTTGGGTGAACCGCAGTTCGGTCGGTGGCGATGCCGTCGGGGATCGTCAGCGGCCCGGCCGCCGCTAGCCGAGGATCAGTTCGAGGTCGTCGCCGGGACCGCCCGGCGGTACGTCGAGATGCTCGGGAACGCCGTCGAACCAGCCAGCGTACCACCGATCGCTGCCGGCGTCGGCCGACTGCTTGCAGTCCTGAATGTCCCCGCCGGCCGGTGTGGCGGTGAAGATCAGCCCATACGTGCTGGTGTGGACCCCGTCCTCGCCCGCGATCACGTGGTCGATGTCGCGAAGCAGTTCGATCCCGTCGAGCGCGATTTCGACGCCGGTCTGGGCCTCGATTTCGCGGCGAGCGGCGACCAGCCAGTCCTCGCCCGGCTGGACGCTACCGTGGGGCAGGAGCGCGACGCCGTGCTCCTCGTTGCAGAGCAAGAGGGTCTGACCGTCGTCGTTCGTCACGCCGACCGCGACCCGGCCGGCGATGTCGGTCGAGCAGTGGTCCGCGCTCTCGTGCTCCATCTCGTCCTGCGAGACGGGCACGTCGTCGCGCTCGGTGAGCGTCGCGGGGTCGGTGAGCGAGTCGATCTGGAGGCCGTCGTGGGACGAAGCGTCCCGGTCTGTAGCTCGTGTCACGTATCGTATGTCATCGGTCGATCGGCGCAGCCGCTCGTCGGTACTCCGCCTGCGAACGCCGGCGAACGGGGTGCTGACTGTGCTACTGCGGCATTCGAAGCGAGCGAGTCGCTACGGAAAAGACTTGTGGAGAATCGAGAATTTACGCTACACTTACAAATTCGTTCGCCGGGGACAAAAACGTTTCCCCCGATGGCGGCGGATAGCGGGCGTCGCGTCAGCGCGAAAGGGCCGATCCCGTAGATCGATGCCGAGAAATCGCCGATTTGCACCGGTCGTTCGCTCGGGCGCGCCCCGGCAGCGCGTGGGATCGGCGCGGAACTCCCGGCCGCACCTGCAGGGGAGCGCCCGCGTCGACTGTGGCCTTACTCGAAGTGCTCGACGACGGTCGCGTACTCGTCGGCGACCGCGTTCCAGTCGACGACCTCGAAGAAGGCGTCGACGAAGCTCCCGCGGTCGGGGCCGTAATCGTAGTAGTAGGAGTGCTCCCAGACGTCGAGCGCGAGAATCGGGTGGGCGCCCCAGAGCGCGCCCTGGTCGTGCTTGTCGACCGCGACGGTGCGCAGTTGCTTGGCAACCGGGTCGTAGACCAGCAGCGCCCAGCCGCCGGCGGCGGAGGCTGCGGCCTCGAACTCGCCCTTCCAGCCCTCGTAGGAGCCGAAGTCCGCCTCGATTCGCTCGCGGAGGTCGCCGTCGGGTTCGCCGCCGCCGTTGGGGTCCATGTTCTCCCAGAACAGCGTGTGGAGGTAGTGCCCGGAGCCGTTGTGCGTGACGTCGCCGAGCGCGCCGGCCGTCGCCGAGTAGTCGCCGGACTCGCGGGCGTCGGCGAGCGTCTCCTCGGCGGCGTCGAGGCCGTTCACGTAGCCCTGGTGGTGGGTGTCGTGGTGCCAGTGCAGGACCTGCTCGCTGATCGACGGTTCCAGTGCGTCGTAGTCGTAGGGAAGCGGTGGCAACTCGGGGTTCGAGCGTTCGGACATTGCATCGGATTGCACGCGCGGCTACCCCATAACGGCTCGCTGAAACGGATTTTTGGAAAGAAATCGACACGTTCGCCAGCCGGATCTGCGCCTGCCGCGACGAACCCGAACTCACTCCAGCAGGAGCAACTCGGGGTTCTCGAGGTACTGCATGACCTCGTTCGTGAACTGCGCCGCGATCGCGCCGTCGACGATGCGGTGGTCGATCGACAGCGAGAGCGGGAGGATCGACCGGGGCTCGATCGACTCGTTCCCGTCCTCGTCCTCGACGACCCGGGGCTTCCGCCGGATCTGCCCGAGTGCGAGAATCCCGACCTCGGGGTAGTTGAGGATCGGGGTGGCGTACTCGCCGCCGATGGCGCCGACGTTCGTGACCGAGAACGTCGAGCCCCGGAGCTCCTCCGGCGCGATCGTCCGCTCGCGGGCCTTCTCGACGAGTTCGTCCATCTCGGAGGCGAGCTGGAGGAGGCCCTTGCGGTCGACCCCCTGGAGCACCGGGACCATCAGCCCGACGTCCGTCGCGGTCGCGATGCCGAGGTCGTAGTACTCCTTGTAGACGATTTCGCCGGCGTCCTCGTCGAGGGCGGCGTTCATCACCGGGTACTCCTTGAGCGCCGCGGTGACCGCCTTCAGCACGAACGGCATGTAGGTCAGCTTGATGCCGCGCTCCTCGGCGCGCTCGGCGAGGCGCTGCTTGACGTCGACCAGTTCGGTGACGTCCACCTCGTCGTGGTGGGTGACGTGCGGGGCCGTGTACTTCGACTCCGCCATCGCCTCGCCGATGGTGCGCCGGACGCCGCGGTAGGGCTCGCGGCGCTCGGATCGTTCCTGGCTGGCCGGGGGCTGGGCGGTACCAGCCGCCTCCGTCGCACCGGAGGGGCCGCCGGCTTCCACCGCCTCCGCGTCGGCGGCCTGGGCCTGTTGCTGGGCCTCGGCGTACTCGACGACCGCCTCCGGCGTGACGAACGGCTCGCCGTCGCGCTCCTCGGTCGCGGGCACGGCGTCGAGGTCGACGCCCTGCTCCTCGGCGAGCCTGCGGGTGGCGGGTGCTGCGAGCGTGCGGTCGCGGTCGGCCGCGGCTTCCGGCTCCGCCGTCTGCTGGGTCGCTGCAGGACCGGTCTGACCGGTCGTGCCAGCGTCGCCTTCCATTCCGGCATCGACGGCTGCCTCGATGCCGCCCGCCGCTCCCTCCTCGGACTCCAGGGAGACCTCGGGCGTCTCGGCGGTGCCGGCGTCGCCCTCGGCGGCGGCCGGCTCCTCGGCCGCCTCGGCAGCGGCACGAACGTCCTGCTCGGTAACGCGGCCGCCGGGTCCGGAGCCCTCGACGGCGTGGATGTTCACGCCGAGTTCGCGAGCGATGCGGCGGGCACTCGGCGCGGCGAAGACGCGGCCGCTGTCGCTAGCGCTCGCTGCTTCGGCAGCTTCGGGCGAGCCAGCGGGTGGCGGGCTCTCCGCCTCGGGCTGGGCCGGTTCGCCACCGGATTCGCCGGCGTCAGCGGCAGCTCCGCCCCCTGCCGACTCGGCGGCGGACCCGGACGCCTCGCCGCCTTCCGTCTCGCCGCCTTCGGTCTCACCCGCGGCGATCGCCTCGTCGTCCTCGCCCTCGACGTTGAACACGAGGAGCACGTCGCCGACGGGGACGACGTCGCCCTCTTCCCAGCGTAGCTCGCGGACCGTGCCGTTGACGGAGGACGGCACGTCGACGAGCGCCTTGTCGGTCTCGACCTTCGCGACGGGCTGGTCCTCGGCGACGGTGTCGCCGGGCTCGACGAGCCACTCGACCAGCTCGCCCTCGTGGACGCCCTCGCCGACGTCGGGGAGTTTGAACTCGCGCGGCATGGGTTAGAACTCGAAGGCCTCCCGGATACCGTCGGCGATCCGCGCGGCCTCGGGCAGGTAGTAGTCCTCGAGCGCGTACAGCGGGAACGGCGTGTCGAACCCGGTGATGCGCTCGATCGGCGCCTCCTGGTACAGCAGGGCCTCCTCCTGGATCGTCGCGGCGATCTCGCCGGCCATGCCGCCGGTCTTCGGCGCCTCGTGGACGACCGCGGCGCGGCCGGTCTTCTTGAAGGACTCGACGATCGTCTCCTCGTCGAGCGGCGAGATGGTCCGCAGGTCGACGACCTCGACGTCGATCTCGCCTTCGAGGTCCGCCGCCGCCTCCAGCGTGCGCCGGGCCATCGCGCCCCAGGTGAACACCGAGACGTCCGACCCCTCCCGGCGGACCGCCGCCTCGCCGATCGGAACGGTGTACTCCTGGGTCGGGACGGGTTCGCGGAATGCCCGGTAGATCAACTTCGGCTCCAGGAAGAGCACTGGATCAGGGTCGCGGATCGCGCTCGCGAGGAGTCCCTTCGTGTCGTAGGGCGTCGAGGGCATCACGACCTTCAGCCCGGGCTGGTGGGCGAACATCGCCTCCGTCGACTCGGAGTGGTGCTCCGGCGCACGGATGCCGCCGCCGTACGGCGCCCGGATCACGAGCGGCGCGGTGAACCGGCCGCGGGAGCGCGTCCGGAGGCGGGCAGCGTGGGAGACGATCTGGTCGTAGGCGGGGTAGATGAACCCCATGAACTGCATCTCCGCGACGGGCCGCAGGCCGTAGGCGGCCATGCCGACCGCGGTGCCGACGATGCCGGACTCCGCGAGCGGCGTGTCGATCACGCGATCCTCGCCGAACTCGTCGTAGAGGCCCTGCGTGGCGCGGAAGACGCCGCCGTTCTCGCCGACGTCCTCGCCCATGACGAGGACGCTGTCGTCGCGCTGCATCTCGGTCGCGAGTCCGGCCTGTACGCCCTGGACCAGGGTCAGGTCCTCGGTCTCGACGGACTCGGGGTCGGGGGATACCGTCCAGTCGGATCGGTCGACGCCGTCGGTTGCCGCCGTGCCGGTCGCTTCGGTCTCGATGGGTGATTGATCAGTTGCCATGGTCACTCGAGCAGCGTCTCGTCGCCGTGCTCTGCGCGCAGTCGTTCGAGGTAATCGAGCTGTTCCTGGAGTCGCTTCGGCATGTCGGCGTACACGTCGGCGAACATCTCCTCGGGATCGGGTCGCTCGACGGACTCGGCGGTCTCGATGGCGTCCGCGACGCGCTCCTCGATCCGGGACTGGATCGCGTCGTCGCGCTCGTCGTCGAGCAGCCCGTGCTCTCTGAGGAACGACTCCATCCGCGGAATCGGGTCCAGTTCGCGCCACTTCTCGACCTCCTCCTCGTCGCGGTACACCGAGGGGTCGTCCGCGGTGGTGTGGGCGCCGTACCGGTACTGCACCGCCTCGATCAAGGTCGGGCGGCGAGCGTCGCCGATCGATTCGGCGTCGCCACGTGGCTCGACGGAGTCGGGGTCCTTCGCCTTCTTCACCGCGCGGCGAGTCTCCTGGTAGACCGCGAGCGGGTCCATGCCGTCGACCTGGACGCCCTCGAAGCCGTAGGCAGTGGCCTTCTGGGCGAGCGTCGCGCTCGCGGTCTGGCGCTCCCGCGGGACGGAGATCGCCCACTGGTTGTTGTTACAGAAGAACACGTTCGGGGTGTCGAACACGCCAGCGAAGTTCAGCCCCTCGTGGAAGTCGCCCTCGCTCGTCGCGCCGTCGCCGAAGTAACAGAGGAACGCCCGATCCTCCTCGTCCTGCAGCTTCGACGCCCAGGCGGCGCCCGTCGCGTGTGGAATCTGCGTCGCGATCGGGACGGCCGGGGTGAACACGTTCGAGCCCTCGGGCATCTTCGACCCGCGCTCGCTGCCCATCCAGTACAGCAGGATGCGCTCGAGTGGAACGTCCCTGATCTCGAGGGTCCCGTGCTCCCGATAGCTCGGGAAGATCCAGTCCTCGTCGTCGAGGGCGAACGCGCTGCCGACCTGGGCACCCTCCTGGCCCGACAGCGGCGGATACGTCCCCATCCGCCCCTGTCGCTGCAGGCTCACCGATCGCTCGTCGAAGTGTCTGGCGAGGCGCAGGTGTTCGTACATCTCGACGAGTTCGTCGTCGGTGAGGTCGGGAAGCTCCGCGCCCTCGACCACCTCCCCGGACTCGTCGATTACGCGTCTCCGGTCCTCCGGCGTCGGCTGTAAAATGCTCAAAACGAATCCCTCCGAAGCATACGCGAATCCTCGGCCGCTCGGCTAATAGTGCTTTCGTCATCATTGTTTACGATACACACAGACGGCGAAATTCGTGGACGAGAGCGGCCCACAGCCCCGATCAATGTGGACGACGGGAAGAAAACGCAGAAAGGAGTGAACGAACAGTCGGTTATGGGACGCAGATCGGCGGTCCGATATCCAATCGTCGAATCGACCCACCTCGTCGCTCCGGCGGCCGCTCCCGCGGCGCCGACGGACTGGTTCAACGGCCGCCCTGCGGCGACGCTGCTTGGACAGCGACCAGACGGGGCGACAGTCCGCTTCGAGGGCCACACCTGCGCCCAGACTGTTTCGATAGCGATCATGGAGCGCGATACGCCGTTTCGACGCCGACCTCGCGGCGGTGGCACGCCGCATCAGCGGCCGCGCCCGCTGCGGCGAAACCCTGCCAGGGCGTCGAAACGCGGCAATCCCCGTACGCGTAGCCAAATCACTTGTTCCGGACATCGATACTACTCGACACGTACATGGTAGACATCGACGAAGCGCAGGCGAAGGACGGAGCGATCGTGGGGGCAATCGCTTTCGTCGTCGGACTGATCGGATCGGTCCTGTTCGTGACCCCATCCAGCGGGGACGACGTCTTCAAGATCACTGCGAGCGCGATGGGACAGACCCAGAGTCAAACGATGACCTGGGGTAGCCTCGGTGGTTCGGGCACCTCGAAACCGGAGACCTGGAAGGTGGCTGGCTGGGTCTATCACAAGGCCCACTTCGCCTCGATCGACGTGAACTTCAGCGGGTTCTCCTCGATAGGGAGCAACGTCAGCGTCAACGGCTCGTTCGTCATGGACGTGCCGCTCCTGGTCCAGCTCCTGCCGATCGTCCTGCTCGGCGCCGCCGGGTTCGTCCTCGCAGAGCGCTGGGACGCCGACGACCCGAAGGACGCCGCGATCAACGGCGCCCACGTCGTCGCAGGGTACGCACCGCTCGCGGTGCTATCGACGTTCCTGCTGTCCTGGTCACAGAGCAGTTCCTCGAGCGGCATCTCGGCGAGCGTCACCGTCGAACCCGCGCTCGTCAGTGCGCTGCTGTTCACCGGCCTCGCCGCGCCGCTGGTACTGGGTGCGCTCGGCGGCGTCGTCAACCATGAGTTCGGCGACGACATCCTCGAAGCGATCGGGCAGAAGGGGTGAGCGAATCGTGAGCGACGGGGCCTGCCGGCGCAGGCCCTCCTACGACCGGTTTCTCGCAGCACGTCGCGCCTCAGCCAGCGTCGCATCCTCCCGCTGGAGCGCCTCGACGAACAGCTCCCCGGCGCGATACGACGAGCGAACCATCGGCCCGGAGGCACAGTAGAGGAAGCCCAGTTCCTGCTCCGCCACGTCCCGCCAGGTATCGAACACGTGCGGGTGGACGTACTCGCGGACTGGGAGGTGGTCGCGGGAGGGGCGGAGATACTGGCCGAGCGTGATCACGTCGACGCCGGCCTCGCGGCAGTCCGACAGCGCCTGGTACACCTCGTGATCGTGCTCGCCGTGGCCGAGCATGATCGAGGTCTTCGCGTGCGCGCCCGACTCGCTCGCGACCTGCTCGAGGACGGACAAGGACTGCTCGTAGCCGGCGCGGGGATCGCGAACCCGCTCCTGAAGGCGCTCGACCGTCTCGACGTTGTGCGCGATCACGTCGGGACCGGCGTCGACGATCTCGCCGACGAGGTCGGGGTCGCCCTGGAAGTCGGGAATCAGGACCTCGACGAGGACGCCCGGATCCCGACGCTTCAGTTCCCGGATCGTCTCGGCGAAGTGGGCGGCGCCCTGTCCCTCCAGATCGTCGCGATCGACGGAGGTGAGTACGACGTACTCGAGGCCGATCTCGGCAACGGCGCTCGCGACGTTCTCCGGCTCGTCCGGATCGAGCGGCTGGCCGCCGCCGGTGTCGACGTCGCAGAAGCCGCAGTTGCGCGTACACTGGTCGCCCAGCAGCATGAACGTCGCCGTGCCGCCGCGGTTCCCCTCGACACCAGGGGCTGCGGCGTTGCCGCTGGCGGCAGCGGGCCCGCCACCCTCCGCGCCTGACCAGCACTCGCCGAGGTTCGGGCAGTTGGCCTCCTCGCAGACGGTCGTGAGGTCGTGCTCGCGAAGCGTCGCCTTCACCCGGGTGAACTCCTCACCGGTCGGGATTCGCGACCGGAGCCACTCCGGCTTCCGCGAGCGGGACATATCGCCGTCTCCGGGTGCCACCGTGAAAACCGATGTGGTTGGCGGCCTGCTTCCCGTCGATCGTGCAGTTTCGACGGCGAGGACCGCAGGACCACGATAGCGGACGACCGGAGGACCGCAAAAGCGGGCGGCCTCGAGACCGCGATAGCGGGGACCTGGGGACCGCGATAGCGGACGACCTGGGACCGCGAAAGCTGACTATACTAATCCCCGTCGACGGCGGGGTAGCGGACACCGACATGGTAGCTCCATCCGACGGCGTCCGCCTCGACGACGGCGACTGGGAGCGAGCGTTCGAGCGACTCGACGAGCAGGGTGGTGGCGTCATCCGCGTCCCGACAGGGGTCACCGCCAGCGAGCCAGCGCGGATCGACCTCGCGGACTATCCGAACCTCCAGAACAACGTCTCGATCAGGGGCAGCGGCCTCGCCGCAAGCGTCGTGGACTTCGGCGAGGGCCCCGGCGACGGTCTGTCGCTCGTGGCGACGGACAGCGACGTGGACGACGGCGACGACCGAACGCACGTCTTCTACACCGAGATCACCGGCGTCGGGTTCCAGGGCGCTCGTGACGGCGTCCTGTTTCGGCTCGGCAGCGACGACTTCGCCGACGCCTGGAACAGTTGCGACCTCCACCTCGCGACGAACAACGGCTCGCCCGACGCGACGGCCGCCTGTCGGTTGAACTTCGTGCTCAACAGTCGGCACTTCGGGGTCCACAATACGACTGGCGGCGTCGCGCTCGACCAGCGACAGGTCCAGTTCGGCGGCCTGAACGGGGCGGTGAGCAGCAAGCAGGGCGTCTCGCTCCGCCTCGGGGGAGGCTCCTTCGCGAACGTGATCGAGTGGCTCAACGTCGAGGCCTGCGAGGACGGCGTCCTGATCGACGGCGACGAGGCGAACATCAATCGCTTCGGCATGCTCTACGGGGCCAACGTCGACGGCACGCTCTGGCGCCACGAGGCGCCCGTCGAGACGCGGATCGACGCCGCGTACGTCGCCGGTGCCGTCGAGACGATCGATCGATGCACGGAGGGTAGCTACTCAGTGGGGCTCTCGAACGAGCCGTTCGCGACTGCTATCGACTGGTGATCGAGTCGGTCGGATCGCGGGGAACCGCCGCGTCAGGACTGGATCTTCTCGACGATCTCGCTCGCCGCGGACTCCGCCTCCTGGGTATCGGACGGCGTGGGCACGAGCACGCTCTGGACGCGCCACTCGTCCTGGCTCTCGTCTCGACCCATCCGGACCTCCCCGCCCTCGACGACCGATTCCGCGACCTCTGCGGCCCAGTCAGGGGTCCGAATCTCCTCGAACTCGTCTGGATCGCGGTACCGGACGTGGAGGTACTCGTCGGATTCGTCGATCGACTGGATCGTGGGCGGTGCCATCGACTGGGGGTCGGTCCCGACGCCGCGTTAGTAGCCGCCGATTAGTCGGCGGGCAGCGGTCCAGCGGCACCGACGTTCGGCGATTCGGAGACAGTCGAGCCTCGGCGATTCGGGGGCCGGACCCCAGCGATTCGAAGACGTGACTCGCGGTGATCCAGCGGCAACCAACTCCCGGCAATCAAACGGCAGGAGACTTTCATCGATCCGAAGACAGGAAACTGCCCACGAGCCAACGATCGACGACGATCCGCGGGACGGCCGTCGCTCAGTCGGCGCTGGAGCGAGGCGAGAGTTCGCCGGAGGCCACCATCTCCTCCAGCGGGTTGTCCTCGATGTCGAGCGGGAGGTCGACGCGGCCCCTGCGGCGGACCGACTCGTAGCCCGCGAAGATGATCTCCGTCGCGTTGAGCGCGTTCCGGGCGGAGAGTTCCGATTCCTCGCCCGTCTCCACCGACTGCACGACGTCGGCGATCGCCCGGTCGATACAGGACTCGCCCTCACCAGCGAGGCCGTCGTACTCGAAGGACTCCGTCTCGTCGTCGGCCAGCGAGCGAACGCGGACGGCGACCTCGTCGGTGAGGTGGACGTCCATCACGCCCTCGGTGCCGACGAGACGCCAGTCGCCGTCGGCGATCTCGGAGGCGGGACCGGTCGTCGCCATGCCGTAGACGCCGTTCTCGTACTCCCAGGAGGCGAGCATCTGGTTCTCGTTGTGCGTGCCGAAGTAGACCTCCTCCTCGCGGTAGTCCAGTTGGCCGATGACCCACGACGGCGCGTACTCGTCGTTGAAGTAGTTGCACATGTCGATGGCGTGGGTGCCGTTGTCGTAGAAGTTGCCCCAACTGTACTCGATCCGCCGGAGGTCGCCGATGGCGCCGTCGTCGAGCAGCGCCTTCGCGTCGCGGAAGGGGTCGCCGAACCGGCGCATGTGGTTGAACGTCAGCGCGACGTCGGCGCGTTCGGCGGCCGCGGCCATCCGCTTCGCACCGCCCCAGGTCATCGCCATCGGTTTCTCACAGTGGATGGCGTCGGGGACGCCGCTCTCCGCCAGGCCGACGACGATGTCGGCGTGGGTCGCCGGCGGCGTGCAGACGCTCACGACGTCGGGGTCGACGGCCTCGACCATCTCCTCGTAGTCCTCGAAGACCCCGTCCTCGTCGATGTCGTGGCGATCGGCGAAGGCCTCCGCGTTCTCGCGGACGATGTCCGCACAGCCCACGAGTTCACAGTTGCCGAGTCGTTCGTAGGCGCTCGCGTGCTGATAGGCCATCGCGAACCCCTCGCTCGAGGGGTTCTCTGGATCGGCACCGGTGCCGACGAACGCGACCCTGTGGGTCGTCATGCGCCCTCACCCGCTGTGACGCCGTTGGATCGTGTGGGAGGATCGGTTCGAAAGCGGTGCTTACACGCTGCCTGGGGTCGATGATCCATCGCTGTACCCGGCGTAGGGGTGCAGGGGGTCATTCCCCTTTTTACGGAGTAACCAGCGGTTAGTTCGGGTAGCTATCGTCTTTGCTACCGAACGCAACTGCTTGCGAACCAGGTTACCGTGGGTGCGTGGCTGGCGTCACCCAGTTGCTGTATCCTGCACCGGGGCGGGCGGCCGAGTGGACCCGCCCGCGGCGAATGCGACTGCAGATCCACCGGCGACGAGAAGGCCGTCCACCCGGGATATTTCGGCCGCATTCGCGTCTGAGACGCGGTAAGGCCGGCTTTCCGGCCGGTCGTCGCCTTGCCTCTGCCGCGTCGAACCGACGCCGACCGGGGCGAGCCGTGGGACAGCCAGTGACGCGGCCCGACCGCCGTGAACGGTGCGAAGCCGCTCGGCAGGCAATCACGAGGAGTCGGGGAGCGTCCGGTACTCGAGGATGGAACGTCGCAGGCAGCCGTCCAAATCGGGAGACGACGGTGTGGTTCGGCGATCTTACCGCGAACAAGGTGGCGCATTACAGTATGGCGACTCCCGCATCTTCCAGTGAGGCGACTTTCACGCCCTCCCGAGTAGCCGGTCGTGAGCCGGCGCCGGGACATCGACGAATGACAACCACGACACCCATTAGTGACGGACGAGCGCGAGACGGAGTCGAAACTACCAGCACGTCGGTGACGACGATCGCCACACCGGGTGATGCGTCCTGTGGGATCGGTACCTACGCCCGCGACCTGCGGGCCGCCCTGGAAGACCTCGAGCCCGACCGACGGCGAGAACGGGAGTCGGGGGCGACGGTCAGCGGGAGCGACGGCCCCACGACCAGCGAGACTCCCGGAGCCTCGGGCGCGTCAGGGACGGCGGACGGACCAGCGGTCACGGACGAGCCAGGACGAACGGACGGGCTCACTACCACGGACGCGATCGATCTCGAACAGGACTACCCCACGGCGGGGCACTTCATCTCGATCGCACTCCGCGCCGCCGCCCGCGACTCGGACGTCGTCCACGTCCAGCACGAGTACGGACTCTTCCGGCGCCCGGGAAGCTCCTATCCGGGGCTGTACGGGCTGCTGTTCTTCCCCGTGCTCTGGCTCGCGACCAGAATCCGGCGGAAGGCCCTCGTGGTGACGCTTCACTCGGTCCTCTCGCCGGCCCCGGAGGAGGCGAGGTTCGCGAAGCGGTGCTACCTGCTCGTCATGCACGAACTGATCGCGAGAGTCACCGATCACGTGATCTTCCTCTCGTCGGACTGTGAGGAGCAGTTCCACGAGGACGTCGCGCAGGACCCCACCGAGTACTCCGTCCTGCCCCACGGCGTGAACGTCCGGGACTCGAGCCCGGCCGATCGGTCGACCGCCCGCGAGCGCTTCGGGTTCGATCCCGACGACGAGATCGTGGTGATCCCGGGGTTCGTTCGCCCGCCGAAGGGCCACGACATCTTCGTCGACGTCGCGAAGCAACTGCCCGACGTCGAGTTCTTGATCGCCGGCGGCGCACGGCCGAAGGGGTTCGACCAGGAGTTCGTCGACGAGGTCGAGGCCGACGCTCCGTCGAACGTGACGATCACCGGCGTGCTCGACGACGAGGAGTTTCCCATGGCGCTCGCGACGGCGGACCTCGCCCTCCTCCCCTACCGGGTCGTCACGCAGAGTGGCACGTTCAACTGGTGTGCGGCCGAGGAGCTACCGGTGCTCGCGAGCGACCGATCCTACTTCAGACAGATCGAGGCAGAGTGGGACGCCCTCGAGACGATCGGCCTCGACGACACGGCTGCGATCGCCGATCGCGTCGCGACGCTCCTCGAAGACGACGAGCAGCGGGACGCGCTCGCCTCGGGCATCCGGACCTACAAGGAGGCGAACAGCTTCGAGACCGTCGCCGCCGAACACCTGCAGATCTACCGGCGGATCCTCGCCGGCGTGCCGGCGCGACGCGTCGACGACGCCGAGGGTGGGACGACGAGGATTCCGGTCGAGGACGAGTCCATGCTCGCGGCGTGTAGCGCCCAGCGAGAGGCGACGGTGTCCTCGGACTGACGTCGGGACCCGCCGCCGAGGAGTTGCGAAGGGTCGTCGGGAAGGAGCGGATGATCGTCGAGGAGCGGCAGGGGTCGTCGGGGACTATCGATAGGTCCTCGGAGCGTAGTGAAAGGCGGCCGGTAGCGGAGAGAAATGCCACCCGAGTACAACTGCGCGACGGATCAGTACGTCCGCGCGAAGTACGCGGTCTCGGTCGATTCCTCGCCACAGATCGCGCAGTCGTCCTGGATCGGCTCCTCGTCGCGATCGAGGGGCACCATCACGATCTCGGCCGCGATCTCGTCCTTGATCACCGTCTCGCAGGCCTCGTCGCCACACCAGCCGCACTTGACGTAGCCGCCGTGCTGGCCGATCGTGCCGAGGATCTGACTGGGCTCGTCGGCCTCGCGGACGTTCTCCTCGAGGTTCTCCTCCGCCGCGGCGTAGAGTTTGTCGTAGACCTCGTCGAGGGCGTCCTCGACGTCGTCGACGGCGGAGTCGCGGTCGGCGACGACGGACTCGCCGTCGGGGCGGTGGACGAGGGTCGCTTCCTCGTCCTCGACTTCGTTGGGTCCGATCTCGATGCGGAGGGGGACGCCGTTGAGTTCGTGCTCGTTGAACTTGAAGCCGGGATTCCGGGTGTCGCGGTCGTCGAGGTCGACGCGCAGGCCGGCCTCCTCGAGGTCCTCGGCCAGTTCCTCGGAGTAGTCGAGGACGTCCTCGCGGGTGTCTTCCTGCCAGATCGGGACGATGACGACCTGGGTCGGTGCGATCGTGGGGGGCAGGACGAGGCCCTGGTCGTCGCCGTGGGTCATGATCAGCGCACCGAGCGCGCGCCAGGACAGACCCCAGGAGGTGGTGTGCGCGGTGGCCTCTTCCTCGTCCTCGTCGGTGTAGGTGATCTCGAAGGCGTCCGCGAAGGAGGTGCCGAGGTCGTGGCTCGTCCCGGCCTGCACGGACTTGCCGTCGGGCATGAGGGCCTCGACCGTCGTCGTGGTTTCCGCGCCGGGGAACTTGTCGTGCTCCGGCTTGCGCCCGCGGAGGACGGGGATCGCGAGGAGGTCTTCGTATACCGCCTCGTACTGGTCGAGGCGGAGCATCGTCTCCTCCCACGCTTCGTCGGCGGTCGCGTGGGCGGTGTGGCCCTCCTGCCAGCAGAACTCCTTCGTGCGGAAGAACGGCTTCGTCTCCGTCGCCTCCCAGCGCACGACCGAGCACCACTGGTTGAGGCGCATCGGCAGGTCGCGGTGGCTGCGCGTCCACTGCGCCATGAACGGGGCGATGATCGACTCGCTGGTCGGGCGGACGGCGAGTCGCTCCTCCAGTTCGTCGTGGCCGCCGTGGGTCACCCACGCGACCTCGGGGTCGAACCCCTCCACTATGTCCTTCTCCCGCTCGAGGTAGGACTCGGGGATGAACAGCGGGAAGTAGGCGTTGTCGACGCCGGTGTCCTTGAACTTCGCGTCGAGGAAGTCCTGAACCGCCTCCCAGAGCGCCCACCCACGGGGCCTGGTCACGATGAAGCCGCCCATGGGCGCGTAGTCCGCGACCTTCGCCTTCTGGACGACCTCCGCGTACCACTCGCCGGTGGCGTGCTCTTTCGATTCGGTGATGCCCAGTTCCTGGGCGTCGTCGTCGCTCATGGCCTGATGTGGTGGGGTTGCGGGCATAAACGTCCCGAAGGTACGACGGCGACTGACAGTGGGGTCCGTGAGTCGAGGTGTGGCGTGCTGGGCCGGTTGGACACGATTGATAGGAGACGGGCAGACCGCTGGCGTCCGCTTGGAAGCCCCCTCCCGCTCGTGCCCGCTCACTCGCTGCGCGCATCGGCTCACTTCGCTTCGCTCGTTCGCCTGCTGTGCTTTCGTCGTGAGCGAGCACGACCGGTCGGCCCCTTCCAGTCCCACCCGGTGTGGAGTTCCACCGATAGCTGAACTCCGGTGGACCACGTCGGCGCGCGCTACGCGATGGCTGCGAGCCCCGAAGCGGGCGAGCAGCCACTCGCAGACACCGTGCGAGGGCCGAGCA
This sequence comes from Salinarchaeum sp. Harcht-Bsk1, assembly GCF_000403645.1. Taxonomy (NCBI): domain Archaea; kingdom Methanobacteriati; phylum Methanobacteriota; class Halobacteria; order Halobacteriales; family Natronoarchaeaceae; genus Salinarchaeum; species Salinarchaeum sp. Harcht-Bsk1. Next base: position 2,071,922 of record NC_021313.1, on the reverse strand, counting down.
GCGAAGCGAGCGGAGCGACGCGAGCAGCGCAGAAGGCTGGGGAGGAATGAGGCGTCTGGGTGGACTACGAAAGGGGCCGATCGCTCGACGGTGCGAGGCGACGGTGAGCCGAACGCAGTGAGGCGAACGTCGATAGACGAGCGTAGCGAGTCTATCGGAACAAGCACTGCAGCGAACGAAGTGAGTGAAGCGCGCAGCGAGCCGCAGCCCTCGAGCGATCGGGGGCTTTCGGAGGTCACGAAACCTCAAGGATCCATCCGACCGACTATCCAGCCAACGCAATTCACCCCAGATCCACGCTGAAGGGGCTCTCCCCCTCCGTCCAGTCCCATCCAGGCAAGCGAGTCTGCACGCCGGCGGCCAGTCCGGCGTCGAGGTCGTCCATCCCAGCCGAATCCCCGGCGTGATGGACGATGTCAGCGTAGTGAAACGTCGCTTCGGCCAACAACCGCAGCGGCTGCTCGCCGGCGATCGTCGCCGCGAGTTCCCGCCCGAGCAGTTCGTCGACGACGAAGCCTGGGTAGTCGTCCTCGACGTCCATCCCGCGGAGGAAGGCGACGAGCGCGGCGACGTTCACGGCCCGGTCGCCGTCGGCGGCGGTCTCGACGACGACGCGCTCGTAGTCGGAGCGATCGATCGGATCGACGGTTGTATCGAACGCCGCGGCGAGGTCTGCGCGGACCTCGTTTGCGAGCGGGACGATCACGTCGCCGCGATCGAGGAGCCACTCGCACTCGGCGGCGACGCGCTCGGGCGTCAACTCGAGGTCGGGCGCTGGCGGGGCGGTCATGTGGCGATCTGCGCGGGCGATCGCAATGGCGTTTCCGGCGGCGGCAGGGCGTCTGACGGGACTTTTCCGGTATTGCCAAGGCTTTTATAATGGTGAGGGGATAGAACCAAGCAAGCGGTTTCTACCGCAGCGGTCACCGATTCAACTCGGCGAGTACGATGTCCTGTAACGGTATCACCGCCGGCACTGCCACGGACGACGCGTCCCGCACGCGGGTCGGCACCAGGCCAGCGCTTTCGCGCGGATCGGAGACCAATCGGTACCCCGCAGCTACATATGAGTGCTGTTGAGCAACAACTCGACGAACTGAAAGCAGAGATCGTCAGCGAACTTCCAAGTCACGTTTCGGTTTCGGAAGTCACCTACGAAGGACCCGAGCTGGTCGTCTACACCCGGGATCCCAAGGAGTTCGCCCAGCAGGGCGACCTCGTCCGCCAGCTCGCCTCGAAGCTCCGCAAGCGCATCACGGTGCGCCCCGACCCCGACGTGCTCCTGCGGCCGGAGGAGGCCCGCGAGAAGGTCATGGACGTCATCCCCGACGACGCCGGCGTCACTGATCTGGACTTCCACGCCGACACCGGCGAGGTCGTCATCGAGGCCGAGAAGCCGGGGATGGTCATCGGCCGCCACGGCTCGACGCTCCGGGAGATCACGAAGGAGGTCGGCTGGACGCCCGAGGTCGTGCGCACGCCGCCGATCGAGTCCTCGACGGTCTCGAACGTCCGGAACTTCCTCAAGCAGGAACGCGACGACCGACGCGACATCCTCGAACGGGTCGGCCGGCAGATCCACCGCGAGGAGCTCTCCGACGACGAGTACGTGCGGATCACCACGCTCGGGTGCTGCCGCGAGGTCGGTCGCGCGGCGTTCGTCCTCTCGACGCCGGAGACCCGAATCCTCATCGACTGCGGCGACAAGCCCGGTGCGGAGGGCGAGGTGCCGTACCTTCAGGTGCCCGAGGCCCTCGGCGCGGGCGCCCAGAACCTCGACGCCGTCGTGCTCACGCACGCCCACCTCGACCACTCCGCGCTCCTGCCGCTCATCTTCAAGTACGGCTACGACGGCCCGATCTACACGACCGAACCCACGCGGGACCTGATGGGCCTCCTCCAGCTGGACTACCTCGACGTCGCGGCGAAGGAAGGCCGCGCGCCACCGTACGAATCGGAGATGGTCCGGGAGACGATCAAGCACACCATCCCGCTGGAGTACGGCGACGTCACCGACATCGCGCCGGACGTCAAGCTCACGATGCACAACGCCGGCCACATCCTCGGCTCGGCGGTCTCGCACTTCCACATCGGCGACGGCCTCTACAACGTCTGCTTCTCCGGCGACATCCACTACGAGGACACCCGCCTGTTCAACGGCGCGCACAACGACTTCCCGCGCGTCGAGACGCTCGTCCTCGAGTCGACCTACGGCGGCCGGAACGACTACCAGACCGACCAGGCCGACTCCGAACGCAAGCTCAAGCGGATCATCAACGAGACCTACGAACGCGACGGCAAGGTCCTGATTCCGGCGTTCGCGGTCGGTCGCTCCCAGGAACTCATGCTCGTCCTCGAGGAGGCGATGCGCGAGGGCGACATTCCGGAGATGCCCGTCCACCTCGACGGGATGATCTGGGAGGCGACCGCGATCCACTCGACGTACCCGGAGTACCTCCGGGACGACCTCCGCGACCGCATCTTCCACGAGGACGAGAACCCCTTCCTCGCCGACCAGTTCAACCACATCGACGGCGGCGAGGAGGAGCGCCAGGAAGTCGCCGACGGCGGCCCCTGCATCGTCCTCTCGACCTCCGGGATGGTCGAGGGCGGACCGATCATGTCCTGGCTGCGCCACATCGGCCCCGATCCGGACTCCACCCTCGCCTTCGTCGGCTACCAGGCCCAGGGGACCCTCGGCCGCCGGATCCAGAACGGCTGGGACGAGATTCCGATGGACGACCGCGGCCACGACGGCGGGCGCTCGAACACGCTCCAGCTCGAGCTCGAGGTCGAGACCGTCGACGGGTTCTCCGGCCACGCCGACCGCCAGGGGCTCGTCAACTTCGTGAAGACGATGAACCCCCGGCCGGAGAAGGTGCTCTGCGTCCACGGCGACGAGAGTTCCGTCCAGGACCTCTCCTCGGCGCTCTACCACAAGTTCGACATGCGGACGTTCGCGCCGAAGAACCTCGAGACGTTCCGGTTCCTGTAGCTCGAGACTGCCGATTCCCCTAAGCGACGACCCACTTGCCGCGTCGCCGTTTCCGCCGTTCGTGCGACCGCCGCACACGACCGGGGAAGCTACCTTGTCGCGGCTCAACACACACGCAGTATGCGACGACGGTCGGTCCTCGCTGGCATCGCCGGCGCGGCGAGTCTCGGGACCGCGACGAGTCTGGCAGGCTGTCTGGACACTGGGAGCGGTGGCTCCGGCGGCCAACCCCTCTCCGAGCACCCCGCGTCGCGGAACCTGGACGGGCAGCCGTCGCTTGGCGACGTGCCGACGGCGGCAGAGAAGGTGATCGTCGCCTTCGAGGACCCGACCTGCTCGAACTGCGAACGGTTTCACACCGGCAGCTTCCAGGCGGTCAAACGCGAGATTCTCGAACCGGAGTCGGCGGCCTACGTGTACCGACCCTACCGCTACACCGGCCGCGGGTGGGCGACGCCCGCGATCCACGCGACGCTGGAAGTGACGGCCCGGGAGCCACCCGTCGCCTGGGACCTGCTGGATTTCTACTACGAGAACACCTACTCCATCTCGGGTGGCACCTTCGCCGACGAGACGCGCTCATTTCTCAGCGAGAACACCGACCTCGACGCCGACACGATCCTCGCCGCTGCGGAGAACCGGGCTCACCAGTCGGTCCTCGAGACGGCCGAAGCCGACGGCGACGAGGCCGGCGTGAACAGCACGCCGACGTTCTTCCTCTACAAGAACGAGCGTTTCAAGAACAAGCTCGTCGGCGTGCAAGACGTGACCGCCTTCCAGGCCGGCTTCGAAGTGTGATCTCCCTTCCCACCAGCCGCTCGGACTGGCGACTGCTCGGCCGGACGATCAGACTCGTGCTCGGCCATCCGAGCTATCTGGTGTTCGCGATCGTCGTGACGACCGCCGTCGCCATCCTCATCTCCGTCACGCAGAACCTCCGGTTCGTCGTCGAGGTGTTGCTCTCCGATAGCCTCGGACTCGGCTTCAAGGTCGAGTTCCTCACGGCGATGTTGCCGTTCCTCGGTCCGCAGTACGACGCGACGCACGGCGTCCTAATATACGCGGTCGCGGGGCTCACCGGTGCGAACGTCGCGTTGCTGGCCTACCACCTGCTCGAGCACGATCTCTCCGTGGAGGGCGGTGGCGGGAGCGCGGCGGGCGTCGTGCTCGGCACGCTCGGCGCAGGGTGTGCCGCCTGCGGCCCCGGCATCCTCGCGGGGATCGTCGGCATCGTCGGCGGCGCGGGGCTGCTCGCGAACCTGCCCTACGAGGGCCTCGAGTTCTCGATGCTGGCGGTGGTCGTGCTCGTGCTCTCGATGTACTGGCTGGCAGACGGGATGCGCGGCGGAGAGATCAGGGGATGCCCAGTCGATCCAGAGATGCTGAGGACGAAGGGCTAATTGCTCGGCTGGGAATCGCCGTTCAGTCCTCGGTAGCAGCCGCCGCGTCCGCCGGATCCACGACCACCCTAGACTCCGGATCCACGACCGCCCTAGACTCCGGATCCACGCCCACCCGATCGCAGCGATCGTACAGCGGACAGGCCTCCGGCCCGTCGAGACACGCCGGCTTCCGGGCCGAGCAGTACTCGCGCCCGAACTGGATCGAGGCGGTGTGGCCGAAGCCGCACTTCTCGCCGGGGACCTCCCGTTCGAGCACCGCACGGACGCCCTCGTGGTCGGCGTCCGGCGGCGCGATCCCGAGTCGGCGGTAGATCCGGTGGACGTGGGTGTCGACGGGAAAGACGCCCTGGCGTCCGGCGGCGAAGAGGAGGACGCAGTCGGCCGTCTTTGGCCCGACGCCGCCGAAGTCCAGCAGGGCGTCGCGGACGTCGGCGTAGTCAGCCGTCGCGACGAAGTCGTCGAAGGCCGCGGTGGAGCCGTACTCGGCGAGGATCCGCTCCGCTACGGTCTGGAGGACCTTCGATTTCTGGTTGTGGAGGCCGGCCGGTGCAATCGTCTCGGCGATCGCGACGCGGTCGGCGGTGGCGAGTGCCTCGGCGAGGTCTGCTGGGCCGTCGTCGCCGGCCGCGAACGCCAGATCAGGGTCGATCCCGTCGCCCCGCGCCGGATCGAACCGCTCGACCAGCGCGTCGTAGGCCGGCTGGCTCGCGACGTCGGAGGTGTTCTGGGAGAGGATCGTCCGGACGAGGCAGTCGAAGGGATCGCGGTCGCCGTATGTTTTCTGCCAGAACAGGTCGCCGAGGCGGTCGACGACGGCTTCGGCGCGCGTGCTCGGGTCGTCGGCCTCGAACCGGGTCTCCCGGCCGCCGCCCGACGCGCCACCGCTGATGTTCACGTCCGGCTCCTCGGGCATTGGCGTGTGGTTCGGGCTGGATCCTACGAAGGTCTGTCGGAGAATCGTATCGGGAGCGCTGCCTTCGAAGCCGCAACGGCCTTGGAAGCCCCCTCCCGCTCGACTCGGGCGGCTCGCTGCGGTCCTCGGCTCACTACGTTCGCCTGCGGTCCTTGCTTCGCCGGCCTTCGTCGAGCGGTCGGCCCCTTCCAGTCCCACCCGGTGAGAGTATCCACCGATCGCAGAGACCCGGTGGACCACGTCGGCGCGCGCTGCGTGTGGCTGCGAGCCCCGAAGCGGGCGAGCAGCCATCTGCGCGACACCGTGCGAGGGCCGAGCAACGCAGTGGTGAGCGAAGCGAACCCGAGTAGCGCAGAAGGCTGGGGAGGAGTGAGGGTGTCTGGGTGGTCTCCGAAAGGGGCCGATCGCTCGACGGAGCGAGGCGAAGTAAGCACCACAGCCAAAGGAGTGGCAGCGACTGGGGCGAGGAGCACAGCGAGCCGCAGCCCTCGAGCGATCGGGGGCTTTCGGCGGTCTCCGTATCGGCACCTGCTCATATTCCACCACCATTCCCTAGACCACAAACCACATTGCGAGTGGGGGCCAATCCCGCCCAATGGCCGAGTGCGACGCGTGTGGCAAGTCCGAGAACATGCCATACGAGTGCAAGCGGTGCGGGGGCACCTTCTGTACGGAGCACCGCCTTCCCGAGGCCCACGACTGTCCGGGGCTGAACGCCTGGAACGGGAGCGAGGGCGGTGGCGCGCTCGGTGGCGGACCGAGCGCCGGCGGCCCCAACGCCGGTCAGGGTCCCTCCGCGAGCGGCGGAATCGGTTCGATCGGCACGAGCGACGACGGCCTCTTCGATATGCCGACTGGGACCGGGGGCTGGCGGGGCTACTTCCGGAACAACATGACGTTCGTCTTCCTGCTGGGAATGTGGCTGACCTACGCCGCCCAGCTGTTCCTCCGGCTCTCGGGGAACGGCGGCGTCTTCGGACTCGAGGGCGACATATTCATCGCCAAAACCTGGGCACCCGAGGCCGTCTGGACCTATTTCACCTCGATCTTCGCCCACGGCGGGATCGCCCACATCGCGTTCAACTCGATCGCGCTGTACTTCTTCGGTCCCATCGTCGAGAAGAAGCTCGGGAGCAAGCGCTTCACCCTGCTCTTCCTCGGCAGCGGGCTGCTCGCCAGCGTGCTCTCCGTCGGCGTCCCGCTCGCTATCGGCGAGACGAGCGCCGGCCTCGGCGCCAGCGGGGCGATCCTCGCCGTCCTCGGCGTGCTGACGGTACTGAACCCGGATCTCCGGGTCCTGCTCTTCTTCGCAATCCCGATGCCGCTGTGGATCCTCACCATCGGCTACGGACTGTTCTCAGTCTTCGCGCTCGCCGCCGGCGGCGTCGGCGCGGGCGGGATCGGCCACATCGCCCACCTTTCCGGGCTCCTGATCGGCCTCGCCTACGGGCAGTACCTCAAGGAGCAGGGAATGACCGCGCCCCGCCAGCTCCAGTTCGGCGGCGGAGGCGGCGGAATGGGCGGCGGCCGTCGGCGGTTCTGAACCGCCGCGGACCGAGCGATCTCTCGTATGGTCTCGATCCAGCACCCGGAGTACGTCCCCGATCCGAGCCTCGACCGCGAGGACATGGAGGCGCTCCAGCGCGAGCTGGCCGCCGACGCCGTGTTCGGGGACGCGTTCGACTTCGATCCGACGGCGATCGGAGCTACCGCGACCGCGGACGCTCGTCAGACCGAGTTGGACGGCAAATCGTCGTCACCAGTGACCGACGAACTCCCGATCGTCGCCGGCATCGACCAGGCGTTCCAGGCGAGCGACGGCAGCCAGGCCGGCCCCGGCGAGTTCGACGAGGCCGTCAGCGCAGTCGTCGCCATGCAGGACGGCGAGGTGATCGAGCGCGTCTTCGCTGCCAGCCCGCTCGAAATTCCCTACGTTCCAGGATTGCTCTCCTTCCGCGAGGGGCGATCCATCCTCGCCGCGCTCGCCGAGCTATCGGTCGAACCGGACGTCCTCCTGCTCGACGGCAGCGGCCGGATCCACTTCCGGGAGGCCGGCATCGCGACACACATCGGCGTCACCGTCGACGTTCCGGCCGTCGGCGTCGCGAAGTCGCTACTCTGTGGCACGCCGCGGTGGGCCGACGCGGGCGTCGCCGGGGGCGAGCCGCTCGACGCCGGTACGATCGTCCCGATCGCGGCCGACGATTCGATGGAAACCCCACCGGGCACGATCGTCGGTGCTGCCGTCCAGACCCGGCAGTTCGCCTCGGGGAATCGCTCGATCAACCCGCTTTACGTCAGTCCCGGCCACCGCGTCGGCTGGGAGACCGCCGCCCAGATCGCACTGGCGACCGCCGGCGAGTACAAACTGCCCGAGCCGATCCGGCTGGCGGACCAGTGGGTCGGGGAACTGACCGCCGCGGAGTGAGGTCGGGCCGTCCTACGGGAGCACCACCGCTGGACCCACGGAAGTTAACATCCGGCGCGTGGACGTTCCGCCCATGCCGGACGATTCGCGTCGCGAGGACGCAGCCGAGCGCGATGGCGACGAGGGCCGCGACCCCGGAACCGTGCTGATCACGGGCTGTTCCTCGGGCATCGGCCGCGCGACGGCGCTGGCCTTCCTCGAGGACGACTGGACGGTCTACGCGACGGCGCGGGACACCGACGACATCGCCGAACTCGCCGAGGCTGGCTGTGCGATCGACGAACTCGACGTGACGAAACAGGCCGACGTCCAGCGCGTCGTCGGCCGGATCATGGAGGAGGACGGCCGGATCGACGCGCTGGTCAACAACGCTGGCTACGGCCTCTTCGGGCCAATCGAGGAGATACCCACCGAGGCGATGGGCCACCAGTTCGACGTGAACGTCTTCGGACCCCACCGGCTGATCCGGGAGGTCCTCCCCTACATGCGCCGGCAGCAACGCGGCGCGATCGTCAACGTCTCCAGCTTCTGGGGCCGGGTGAGCTACGGCGGTGGCGGCGCCTACGCGGCGTCGAAGCACGCCCTCGAAGCGATGTCGGAGTCACTGCGCCAGGAGGTCGACGCGTTCGGAATCGAGGTCTCCGTGGTCGAGCCCGGCCCCGTCGACACCCAGTTCACGGATCGCGCCGAGGACGAACTCGACGAACTCCAGCCGACGGGCGAGTACGAGTGGTTCGAGTCCGCGTTCGAGGACCTGAGCGCGATCGGCGGGAGCGGGCCAGCCGCGGTGTCGCCGGCGGAGGTCGCGGAGGCGATCCACCACGCGGCGAGCTGTGACGATCCCGAGCCGCGCTACCCCGTGGGCGTTCCCGGCTCCGTCGCGATGCTCGGCCGGTTTCTCCCCGCTCGGTGGCGGGACAGGGTCTTCTCGCTGGTGCGGCGGGTCGTTTCCTGAAAATAGCGCTGACATTCGCGAACGGATCGCCGTGCCCGGCACCACACGTTCATTGCGAATACCGCAGGAGCCGGGGCCGTGCCGAATTCGCCGGTTGGGTTCGACCTGCAGTACGTCGTCTCGCCGCCAGACGAGCGGTGTCGAGTCTGGATCGGGATCGACGTGTTCCGTGGCGACGTCCAGCGGTTTCTCGTCCAACTCCAGCGACGTTCGGCCGCCGAACGCAGAACCGTCGTTCAGATCGCTCGGATCGACCACAATCCAGCCGGACGCGACGGGCACGATCTCAGAACGGAAGGCGTCCACGTCGACGTCGTCCTGCGCGATGGCGATGAGCAGACAGTGTATCCACCTACGAACCCAGGCGTACAAACTGACCTCGGCGCCACGATAGACCAGGCGAAACGATACTTCCGACGGCACACGGGGTACTTCCTCCGGGTCCACTACGGAGAGATCGAACCGAACGATCCGCCTCCGTGGCCCTGAACGGCCGTCTGCGATCTGTTCTGACGGCCGCCACACACTTATTGGACGTCGACTCCCAACGACTATCCATGGAAGAAGCGCCCACTGAACCAATCGAGCTCTCTCCCGAGGAGTTCACCGAGGAACTCGCTCGGATTCTCGACAGGGATCCCGACGAACTCCGTGCCAAGACCCAGGAGATGGACTGGGGACCGCCCTGGGAGGCCGAGGTCGTCGAGACCAGGGACGCCGAATAGCCGTCTGCGCGAGGATTCTCGGGAACCCGACGGCAACTCGCTACTCCAAACACGCCGCGACCACGCGAAGCGACTGCTCCCCGCGAACCTCCTCGGCCAGCAACGGCACGCGCTCGATCGACCGGCCCCGGAAGACCTCCTGGGCCCTCGTCAGCGCCCGCTGCTGGACGTCCCAGCGGCGCTGGCAGAACTCGCAGTCCTCGAGGTTCGGCGTGACGACGTCGTCGGCGGGCACCTCGCCGGTGACGTCCGCGAGGTCCTCCATCACCTTGTTGACGACGACGGTCTCGACGGGGATCGAGAAGTCGTCGAGCTGGCGGAGCAGGCGCTCGGACTCGATGACGGAGAGCTCCTCGGGCACCATCACGATCCGGAAGTCGGTCAGCGCCGGATCGGTGAGCGTCTCGCGGAGGCGCTCGATCCGGTCGGAGAGCTCCCGGAGGCTCTGGGTGCCGGCCTCGGCGTCGGCGTCCTCACCGCCGAACATTCCGGAGAGCCCGTCGAAGAGCCCCGAGAGCTTCTCGCGCATCGAGAGGATGCGGCCGACCATCGTGTCCATCAGTTCGGGGAGTTCGAGCAGCCGGAGCGTGTGGCCCGTCGGCGCGGTGTCGACGACCACGCGGTCGAAGCGGTCGTCGTCCATGAACTCCACGAGCTGTTGCATCGCGACGGCCTCGTCCGAGCCTGGCATCGTCCCGCCGAGCATCGACTGGAGCGGGCTGTCGCCACCCATCATCGCGCCGAGGCCGCCCATCCCGCCTGCTGGACCCTGACCGCCGCTGGCGTCCGGATCGAAGGGGCCGCCACCGCTCGCGTCGGCTCCCCCAGGACCGCCTGCGCCCTCCGCACCGCCAGCGGTCGGACCACCAGCACCGCCGGTGCCCGCCTGGTCGCCGAACATCGACATCCCCTCCTCCATCGCGGCGTCGGGGTCGATCTCGGCGGCGTACAGCGGCAAGTCCCCGCGGAGTCTGGTCGGTTCGGCGCCGATCGCGGTCTCGTAGGTGTCCGACAGCGAGTGTGCCGGGTCCGTCGAGACGACGAGCGTCCGGGTCCCGGCAGCGGCGGACGCGAGCCCGGTCGCGGCCGCCATCGTCGTCTTGCCGACGCCGCCTTTGCCGCCGTAGAGCACGAACTCCGGCGTGTCGCTCGCGACTGGCGGGAGGCGATCGGCGTCGAGCGCAGAGTGGTCGGCCGGCGCGTCGGCGTCGGTCGAGCCGTCGCCAGGCGACGCCGGTCCGCCCTCCTCGTCGGTCGCGTCGTCCGGGCCGTCCGTCGCGTGCGGGTCGCCTGGGCCGTCGTCGTCCGCGTCGACGTCGTCGACGGGCTCCACGTCGATGTCCTTCATGCCCGTCGGTCGCCGCGCCGAACGGTTGAGGCTGCCGGTGTCCGAGCGGATCCGGGCGGCCGGCGGGGGAACTACGGACCGCTACGGAGCCCACTAGATCGCTCATAGCAACCGCTTTTCGGCGGACGACGAGTCGACCTGTATGGCCCAGCAGGCCGAACCGGTGATCGAGCGGTCGCTACGTACGCTGACCGAGACGGCGACGGAGTGCGTCGCCACGCTCCCGACCGTCGTGCACTGCTACGCCGAGGAGGATCCCGCACGGTCGGACGTCGTCGAGCGCGTCGGGACGCTGGAGTCCCGCTGTGACGAGCAGGTCCAGTCGCTCCGTCGAGAGATCGCGACCGTCGGCCCGGAGTTCTCGGACGCCTACCTCTTTGCGCCCGACCTGCTCGGACTGGCCTACGAGATCGACCGGATCGCCGGTGCGAGCGAGCAGTTCGCGACGGAGCTGGCGGCGATCCAGCCGAGGCTCCCGGCGGCTGCCGAGCAGTCGATGATCGAGCACGCGCGACGGAGCACGGCGGCCGGCGACCGCCTCCGACGTGGCGTCGACGCCGCCCTCGACGACGAACCGTGTGGGGAGGACGTCGACGCGATCCGGGCCGCGGAGTCCGCCTGCGACCGGCTGAAGTACGAGATGCTGGCGGACGCCAACGGATCGCCCGGGGAAGTCCTCGTGGTCAGACAGTTCGCGGTGACCCTCGACGCCATCCCCAACGCCGTCGAAGACGCCGCCGACCGCCTGGGCCAGCTCCGGGCGGGAGGCGTCTGAGCAACAGGCGTGTGAGCGGTCGGCGTCCGAGCAGCGAGTAGCTGAATGCCATGCGTTCGAAGCGATTCGAAGCGGTTCGAAGCGATTCGAAGCCGGAGCCACGAATCGAACGCGACGCGGGCCCTAGGCGAAGAAGGCTGCCAACCGGTCGGCCGCTTCCTCGACGCGCGGCGTCACGAGCGCGAAGCGAACCCACTCCAAGCGGGCGTCGCCGAAGGCCTCGCCGGGCATCCCCGCGACGCCGGCCTCGTCGACGAGCCGCTTGACGTTCTCGAGGGTCCCGGGGAAGTCCTCGAAGCGTGCCATGACGTAGAACCCGCCATCTGGTTCGGTGTAGTCCGCGCCAGCGGCGTCGAGCGCGTCCGTGAAGGTCGCCATCCTGTCGGCCATTAGCTGGCGGTTGCGCTGGTAGTACTCGGGGCCCGTCTCCCGGAGCGCGTCGAGCACCGCCTGCTGGGCGGGGCGGCTCGTCGCGACGTTCACCAGCATATGCCGGGTCCGCGCGCCGCCGACCATCGACTCGGGGAGGATCGCGTAGCCGACGCGGAAGCCCGTGATCGCCATCGACTTGGAGAAGGCGTTGGTGACGACGACGTTCGAGCGATCGAGCGCGAGCGCGCTCTCGAAGCGACCCGTGTAGTCGTACTTGTCGTAGACCTCGTCGGCGATCAACAGGGCGTCGTGCTCGGCGGCGATCTCGGCGAGTGCCGCGACCGTCTCGCGATCGTACACGGCGCCCGTCGGGTTGTTCGGCGTGTTGACGACGATCGCCACGAGGTCGTCGCCGCTGGCCGCGGCCTGCTCGCGGACGGCGTCCGGATCGAGCGAGCCATCCGGTTCGGCGGCGACGTAGCGCTTCGTCGCGTCGAGGAGGTCAGCCTTCCCGGGGTAGTAGGGGTAGACGGGATCGGTGAGCAGGAACTCGGGATCTTCGCTCGGGCTGCCGTCGGCTCGTTCCTCGAACAGATCCATCGCGCCGGCCATCGCGAGGTAGTTCGCCTCGCCGGCGCCGTTCGTGATAATCACGCGCTCGACGTCGACGTTCCGGCGGGCGGCGATCTCCTCGCGGAGCCCGCGCAGGCCCTCACTCGGCGGATACTGGAAGGCGTCGGGCTCCGCCTCCGCGTACTCCGCGAGGCCGCTCCGGAGCGCGGCGGGCGGCTCCCAGTCCGGCGAACCGCTCACCATCTCGATCACGTCCCGGTCGGCCTCGGCGGCGTAGGCCATGACGTGGTAGAACAGCGGCCGGTCGTAGTCCATTGCCGAAGCGGACGAACGGGGTCCACGTGGCTCTTACGACACGGTGGCGGGCGATGCGTCGGCCTCGACCCGCAGGGCCCTCGCCCGGACGCCGCGTTCCCGCAGGATCGCCGCGACGCCAGCAGCGTGCCGTGCGGGGACCACGAGCACTGGGCGTTCGGCGGTGCGATCGGTGCCGCCGGTTCCCTGGGAGTCGGCGGAATTGTCCTCGTCCGCCGCGAGCGCGTCGGTGACGGCATCGGCGAGTGTGTGATCGAACCGGCGGATCGCCGCTGCCTCCGCCGCGAACGCGAACCCGACCAGGAGCGCGAGGGACCCGACGGTCGCGAGAATTGCCAGGAGCCCGGAAAGCAAGTCCCCGATCAGCAGCCAGCGCGCGATCGATCCGAGCGACGCGCCGATCGCGAGGAGCGTGACGGTCCAGGCGCCGACGACCCACCGGCGACGCGACGACGCCGACTGGGTGCCAGCGTCGACGGTGAGATCCCGACGGGTGACGTCGCACTCGGCTGCGGCAGCATCGACGGCTGCGGCCAGTCCAGCGTCGTCTCCGGGGAGCGCCTCGTCGGGAAGGGTACGAAAACTGCCCCGGCCGGCGAGTCGCCGGGCGAGCGCGAGCAGCGCGACGGGCGGGGTAGAGGCGGATGCCCGCCCGGCGACGAAACGGTCGCTCACGTCGGGGACGCTGTAGAGTGCCGTCGCGTCCGCTGGCACCCAGCGAGGCACCTCGGCGAGCGCGCGGCCGTCGGCGGGATCGACGCCGAGGATCCCGAGACGGTCGGCTGCCGATGGACCGGCCTCGCGTGCCATACGCACCGAACGCGCAGCGACGGGCCTGAATCTGGCGCTTCCACGGAGCCAGGGGGACGAGCGCCGGAACGCGGCGCCTTACGAAGGTCTCGCGAGCCCGAGCCCCGGCGATGCACGTCGCCATCACCGGCGCTGCCGGGCAGATCGGTGAGATCGCCCGCGAGGCCTTCGAGCCAGCCGAACGGACGCTGTTCACCCACAGCGAACACGAGGGGCTCGACGCCACTGTCCTCGAGGTCACCGATCGCGAGGCAGTCGGCGCCGCCCTGGCCGACGCCGGTGCGGACGTGCTCCTCCACCTCGCCTGGGGGCCAGCCGGGCGCGACGACTGGGAGGACGGCCACGCCAGTAACCTGGAGGGAACGATCGACGTGCTGGAGGCCGCCGTCGAGCACGACCTCGATCGGGTCGTACTCGCCAGTTCGATCCACGCGGTCGGGATGTACAACCGCGAGCGCGCCGACGAGATGGAGTCGCTCGTCGCGGAACCCGCCACCGTGATCGGCCCCGACGATCCACCGCGGCCCGACTCCTACTACGGCGTCGCGAAGGTCGCCTGCGAGGCGATGGGCCGATACTACGCGGATCGATACGACCTGGAAGTCGTGCCCCTCCGGATCGGCTGGGTTTGCGATCGCGAGGAACTCCGGGCGGTCGCAACGGCGGCTTCGAGTGAGTCGGACCGGGCTCGCGGCCGCTTCGCCAGGGCGACCTGGCTGAGTCCCCGGGACTGTCGGGCGGTCTGTGAGGCAGCGGTGCGGGCGGATCTCGGGCCCGCGATGACCCCCGGACGGCCGCTCCCGGCGATCTCCGCGAACGCCGACCGGTTCCAGACGCTCGCCCCGACGATGCGAGCGATCGGCTATCGGCCGCGCGACGACGCGGCAGCAGTGCTGGACAAAGCGGAGCGCGGCGGCACCGCCGAGGAGGGGTAAGAGCAGCGAGTAGTCGGCCGGGAATCAGTCGTCGCGGCGGCTCCGAAGGCCCGCAGCGCCAGCGAGGCCGAGGAGCCCAATGACCACGCCGAAACCGGGCATGCCCCCGCCGCCGTCGCCGTCGCTGCTTCCGTCGTCCTCGCCGACCGTAACGGTCTGTTCGACCGAGACGGAGCGATCGTCCTCGGTCGTGATGGTCGCGACGAGCGTGTACTCGCCAGTCTCCTCGAAGCTCGTCTGGCCGCTGAACCCGGAGGCGACCGGGGAGCCGTCCACCGTCCAGTTCGCGGAGAGGAGGTCGGCGTCGTAGCCCTCGACGTCGATCGAGAGCGACGCCGCCTCGCCGGGCGCGACCGTGGTCGGTGCCACGCTCGTGGAGACGGCGTCGGGGTCGAGCGCCGTCGAGACGCGCGTGACGACCAGCTGGCTCTCGGCGCCGCTGCCCGTGCTACCGGCGACGTAGGCACTGCCGTCACCGGCGGGGACGACGTCGGCGTACGTCGAGGCGGTGTCGAACGTCCGGGCGAGCGACGGCGCGGAGAGGTCGCTCGCCCCGACGACCTGTCCGTACCCGTCGCCGGTCTGGCCAGCGAAGACCCAGCCGCCGCCAGCGACGGTTCCGGCAGCGCCCGTCAGCCCGGCGCCGAACGCGTCGTTGGATCCCTGCCAGTCCGCGGTGGCTGCGAACCCTGGCAGTTCCATCGCCCAGCCGCTGTCGCCGCCGTCGCCGGGAGCGGCGCCGACGACGAGGTAGCGGCCATCGCGCACCGCGAAGCCGTGGGGCATCCGATCGCTCTCGACCACCGGGATCACGCGGTCGGCGACGGTGCCGTCATCGGCGAGGCGTGCGAGCACCGGCTCCGTCGGCTGACCGTCGTCGAAGCCACGGACCGCGAGGAGGACGACGCCGTCGGCTGTCCGGCGGAGTTGGACCGGCTTCGCACCCGATTCGAGGCTCGTATCGTAGCCCCGGTTCCAGCGCCGCGAGCCGTCGGGTTCGTAAGCGGCGAGCGCCGTCCCGACGCCGCCCTCGTAGTCGGCCGAGGCGAGGACGTAGCGGTTGCCGACGGCGACGACGGTCGTCGGCCGAGCCGTCTGGAAGGTGGTCGGCGTCCCCTCGACGGGAGACGCCCACTGGACCTCGCCGCCGTCGCCGATGTGGACGATTTGCGGCACGACCTCGGTCAGCGAGCCGTACGGGCTGTACTGACGCTCGTAGCCCGCGATCACGTAGCCGCCGTTGACGCCCGGTTCGACGTCCCAGTACCAGTACTGGCGACGTTCGTACCCGGGGTTGCCGAGCGTCCCGATCGTCTCCAGTTCGCCCGACGGCGTCACTTCGACGAGCTTCGTCGCCATCGACGATTCGGCGTCGGCGAGGAGGTTACAGAGCGCGACGACGCCGCCGTCCCCACTCGGTGCGATGGCGGGGCAGTGCCAGCCGTACTCGCCGCCGACGACCTGGTCCCACTCGACCCGGAACGCCGGACCGCCGGACTGCCTCGCAGCCACAGCGCTGTCTCGGAACGAACCCCCCGCACTCGTCGCGCTCGCCGGTGTGAC
Source organism: Salinarchaeum sp. Harcht-Bsk1 (assembly GCF_000403645.1). Lineage (NCBI taxonomy): Archaea > Methanobacteriati > Methanobacteriota > Halobacteria > Halobacteriales > Natronoarchaeaceae > Salinarchaeum > Salinarchaeum sp. Harcht-Bsk1. Next base: position 2,055,812 of record NC_021313.1, on the reverse strand, counting down.
GCTCGCCGCTCCCGCAGCCGCCATCGTGGCGAGCGCACCACGTCGCGTCAGAGCCATGGGATCGTATCACACTCCTACCCTACTTAAGCGTACGTGCTGCAGGAGTGGAACATTCGTGCCGAGACGCGGCAGCAGCCCGGCCGAAGTAGGACGATCCTACTGTTCGGCGAGGTGGTGCTACTCCCAGCGAGGCGATACTACTGCCTAGCCAGGCGATAGCGCGTCACGGCGTCGTCGTCGCTCCGCTCGACCTCGCCGTCTTCGACGAGCGCTTCGAGGTGCGCCCACGCCTCGCCGGGGCCGTGCATGATGTGGATGTTCGAGAGGCCGCCGAACAGTTCGGCGGCGATCTCCCAGGGCGTCGCCGGGCCGAGGGCGTCGACGGCGTCGCGGGTCCGCTCCGTGCGCTCCTCGTGGTGGGTGAGGATCTCCTCGGCGCGCGTCGCGGGATCGTCGATCGGGTCGCGGTGGCCCGGGAAGGCGCGGTCGAGGTCGGTCGCGGCGAGCCACCGGAGGCTGGATCGGTAGGTGGCGAGGGGGCGCTCGACGCGAGGGTCCGCGCCGCCGACGTTCGGAGTGTACTTCGGGAGGATCACGTCGCCGACGAACGCCTCGGCGCGGCGCTCGAATGCGTAGGCAGTGAGTCCGGCGGCGTGGCCGGGCAAGTGGATGGCGCGGAGGACGTCCTCGTCAGCATCGCCGTCGTCCGTCGGCGCACTGCCGGCGCCGAGCGGGAATCGCTCGCCGTGGGTGAACGTCGTGACGTCCGCTGGCTCCCCGGCGAGACTGTCGTGCCCCTCGAGGAAGCCGGTGAGTTCCGCGAGTGGCGCCTCTGGGATCCCCCAGCGCTCGAACAGTCGGCGCTGGAGGTCCTGGTAGTCCGTGCGGCCGCTCCCGTCGACGAGCGGCGCGTCGTCCTCGTGGACGAACACGTCGGCGCCGCTGTCGGCCTGGAGTTCGCCGGCGAGGCCAGAGTGGTCCCAGTGCCAGTGCGTGAGCAGGATCCGATCGAGGTCGGCGATGGCGACGCCGGCGTCGGCGAGTCCGGCGCGGAGATCCTCGCGGACGGGTTCGGTCGGGACGCCCGCGTCGATCAGCGTCGTCGGGCCCTCCCGCGGGTCGAGCAGGTAGACGACGTTGTCGCCCTCGAAGACGGCGTTGTCGAGGCGAATCGCGTGCACGCTCGTCTCGAGGCGCCCCGACGACAAACCGCTCACGGTGGCGGACGCGACGAAACCGAGCACGGATGGGGAGCTTCGGACACCAGGGAACGGAACGGCGGGCACGGGCTGTGGAGCGATGAACGCCTGACGATGAAGCGGCGGGCGGCGGTCGACGGAACGGGGCCTTTGGGCTGCGGAGCGGCGGGCGGCGGGCACTGGACGGTGGAACGGCGAACGCTAGGCGGTGGAGCGCCGGACGCCAGTCGGCGAAGCGGCGGGCGCTGGACGGTGGAGCGGCGGAGGTCGGCCGAGGGAGCGGCGAACGCCGGGCAGCGATACGGCGCCAGTCGAGTGGACGAACGGTCACGAGCGAACGGATATGTGCAGAAGCGGCCAGGTATTGAAACAGCTTAAGGAACCTTATATGACATTATGATCCATTTAGCCGTTTAGGGTCACCCTCTTATCGGATGAGCGGCCACCTGCGTGTATGACCCAGCCACATGCAGCGGCGGATAGCGCTCGCGCCCGCGGGCTCGCAGACCCCCGGGACGGGCGCTCGAACTGCGGCGTCGGGGTCGTGATGGACCTCGACGGGGGGACCAGCCACGACGTACTCGCCGACGGTCTCACGCTCCTCGAGAACCTCGAACATCGCGGCACGACCGGCGCAGAGGAGAACACCGGCGACGGCGCTGGCGTCCTCATCCAGCGTCCCGACGCGTTCTTCACCGACGTCGTCGACGTCGACCTCCCCGATATCTACGCGGTCGGCTCCTTCTTCCTCCCGCAGTCCGAGGCGGCCCGCGACGACCTCACCGACCTCGTCGAAGCCGAACTCGCTGCCCACGACCTCGACGTGCTGGCCTGGCGGACGGTCCCCACCGACAACGCCGACCTCGGCGCGACGGCGCTCGACTCCGAACCCGTCGTCGCGCAGGCGTTCGTCGCACCCGCTGGCGATCTCGAAACGAACGGCGAGATCGACCTCGACGGGTTCGACCGCGCGCTCTACGTCGGCCGACGCGACCTCGAGACGACGGTCGAGGACGAGCAGCCCGCGGGCCACGAGCGGTTCTACGTGGTCTCCCTGGACCGCAAGACGGTCGTCTACAAGGGCCTCCTCAAGGGCGACCAGGTCGCGGATTACTACCCCGACCTCACCGACGAGCGGATGCGCTCGACCTTCGCGATGGTCCACGCCCGCTTCTCCACGAACACCCTCGGCGCGTGGCACCTCGCCCATCCCTACCGCGGGATCATCCACAACGGCGAGTTCAACACCATCCAGGGCAACATCAACTGGATGCGGGCCCGCGAGACCGACCTCGAGAGCGACGTGCTCGACGAGGACGGCCTCGAGGCCATCGAACCCGTCATCAACGACCCCGAGCAGTCCGACACCGCGAGCGTCGACAACGCCCTCGAACTCCTGATGGAGGGCGGTCGCGACCTGCCCCACGCCCTCCGGATGCTCATCCCCGAGGCGTGGCGCGGCGACGAGGCCATGGACGAGGCGCGCCGCGAGTGGTACGACTTCCACGCCTCTCTGGTCGAGCCCTGGGACGGCCCCGCGCTGGTCGCCGCCACCGACGGCGACCGCGTCGGCGCCGTCCTCGACCGCAACGGGCTGCGACCCTGCCGGTACGACGTGACCGGGGACAACACCCTGATCATGGCCAGCGAGGCCGGCGCGCTCGAACCGGACTTCGGCGACATCGTCGAGCGCGGTCGGCTCCAGCCCGGCCAGTGCTTCCTCGCCGACCCCGAGGCTGGCCGCATCGTCCCCGACGAGGAGGTCTTCGAGGACCTCACCGACGACCGCTACGGCGAGTGGGTCGCCGACCAGCAGGTCGACCTCGAGACCGTCGCGAGCGACGACCTCGAACCCGCGAACGCCAGCGCCGACGACGGCGGGCCGACGGACCTCCGCGAGCGCCAGGCGACCTTCGGCTACAGCCACGACGAACTCGAGAACCTCATCGAGCCGATGATGAAGGCGGGCAAGGACCCGATCGGTTCGATGGGCGACGACACGCCGCTGTCGGTGCTCTCGGACTACAATCGCCCGCTCTTTACGTACTTCAAGCAGCTGTTCGCGCAGGTCACCAACCCGCCGCTGGACTACATTCGCGAGGAACTCGTCACCTCGATGGAGACCCGACTCGGGTTCCAGCGCAACCTCCTCGACGAGTCCCCGAAGCACGCGAACCAGCTGGTGGCGGACTCGCCCGTGCTGACCGACGCGGAGACGGCCGCGATCAGGGACCTCGACGAGAACGGCCTCACCTCGCGGGTCGTCGACGTCACCTACGAGCCGCCCCACGACGGGGCGGTCGACGAGGCGGCTGTCGAGAACGCAGACGACGCACCCGACCCCGAGCCAGACGTGCTCACCTTCGATGGCGAGTACGGTGCCGCGCTGGAGGAAGCGGTCGAGCGCGTCCGCGAGGAGGCGACCGCTGCCGCGAGGGACGGCGTCGACGTCGTCGTGCTCTCCGATCGGAACACCGGCGAGGACCGGGTGCCGATCCCGAGCCTGCTCGCGACCGGCGCAGTCCACCACCACCTCGTTCGGAACGGACTGCGCAACCACGTGGGACTCGTCGTCGAGTCCGGCGACCCCCGGCAGGTCCACCACGTCGCGACGCTCGTTGGGTACGGCGCCGACGCGGTGAACCCCTACCTCGCGTTCGAGACGATCGCCGACCTCGTCGCCGGCGAGGACGGCGCGGACCTCGACGAGGCGATCGCCGCGTACGTCGGTGCGATCGAGGACGGCCTGCTGAAGACGATGGCGAAGATGGGCATCTCGACGGTCGAGAGCTACCAGGGCGCCCAGATCTTCGAGGCCGTGGGGCTCGATTCGGACTTCGTCGCGGAGTACTTCGAGGGCACCGAGAACCGCACGGGCGGCATCGGCCTCCCCGAGATCGAGATGGACCTCCTCGATCGCCACGCCGCGGCCTGGACCGACGCCGACATCGACCGCTACGGCGAGTTCGAACATCGCTCCGACGGTATCCACCACCAGTGGAACCCCGAGACCGTCGGCACGCTCCAGCGAGCGGTCCGCACCGGCGACTACGAGACCTACACCGAGTTCGCGGAACTGATCAACGACCAGGGCGACACGCTCCAGACGCTGCGCGGCCTCCTCGAGTTCGACGACGAGGATCGCGAGAGCATTCCGATCGAGGAGGTCGAGCCCGTCCACGAGATCGTCCAGCGCTTCTCCACCGCCGCGATGAGCCTCGGTTCGATTTCGCCGGAGGCCCACGAGTGCAACTCGATGGGGATGAACCGGCTGGGTGCGAAGTCGAACACCGGCGAGGGCGGCGAGCCGCCCGAGCGCTTCGGCACGGAGAAGGAGTGCAACGTCAAGCAGGTCGCGTCGGGCCGCTTCGGCGTCACTTCGCATTACCTCACCTCCGCGGACGAACTCCAGATCAAGATGGCGCAGGGCTCCAAGCCCGGCGAGGGCGGGCACCTGCCCGGCAAGAAGGTCAACGAGATGATCGCCCACGTGCGCTACGCGACGGAGGGCGTCGGACTCATCTCGCCGCCGCCGCTGCACGACATCTACTCGATCGAGGACCTCAAGCAGCTGATTCACGACCTGAAGGCCGCCAATCCGGAGGCCGACATCAACGTCAAGCTCGTCGCCGAGGCCGGCATCGGCACCATCGCGGCGGGCGTCGCGAAGGCCAACGCCGACGTCGTCCACATCTCCGGGCACTCCGGCGGGACCGGCGCCTCGCCGAAGACCTCGATCAAGAACGCCGGCCTCCCCTGGGAGCTCGGCCTCGCCGAGGCGAACCAGATGCTCGTGGAGACGGAGCTCCGCGATCGCATCCGCGTCTCCGCCGACGGCGGGATGAAGACCGGCCGTGACGTCGCCGTCGCCGCGATGCTCGGCGCCGAGGAGTACGTCTTCGGGACCGCGGCGCTGGTGACCGGCGGCTGCGTCATGGCCCGGCAGTGTCACAAGAACACCTGCCCGGTCGGCGTCGCCACTCAGCGCGAGCAGCTCCGGGAGCGCTTCCCCGGCCAGCCCGAGCACGTCGTGAACTACATGACGTTCATCGCCCAGGAGCTCCGCGAGATCATGGCGGAGCTGGGAATCGAGACCGTCGACGAACTCGTCGGCCGCGTCGACCTCCTCGACCAGCGCGACGACGTCGAGCACCCCAAGGCCAAGAACGTCGACCTCTCGGAGGTCCTCGCCGAGCCCGCAGGGGACCAGCGCCGGAAGGTCCGCGAGCAGACCCACGAGGTCGACGAACAGCTCGACTGGGACCTCATCGACGACGCCGAGCCCGCGATCGAGGACGGCCAGGCCGTCACGCTCGACGCCGAGATCTCGAACGCGGACCGGGCGGTCGGCGCGACGCTCTCGAACGCGGTCGTGAAGGAACACGGCGGCGACGACCTGCCCGACGACCTGATCTCCGTCGACCTCGACGGGACGGCGGGCCAGAGCTTCGGCGCGTTCCTCACGTCGGGCGTCTCGATGCACCTCACCGGCACCGCGAACGACTACGTCGGCAAGGGGCTCTCCGGCGGCAAGATCACCGTCTCGACGCCCGCCGACGCCGGCTACGACCCGACCGAGAACGTCGCGATCGGCAACGTCGCACTCTACGGCGCGACCCAGGGCGAGGCGTACGTCAACGGCGTCGCTGGCGAGCGGTTCGCCGTCCGGAACTCCGGCGTCCGCGCCGTCGTCGAGGGCGTCGGCGACCACGGCTGTGAGTACATGACCGGCGGCGTCGTCGCGGTGCTGGGCGACACCGGGCGAAACTTCGCCGCTGGCATGTCCGGCGGCATCGCCTACGTCTTCGACGGCGACGGCGACTTCGACGACCGACTCAACACCGGGATGGTCGAACTCGACCGCGACCTCTCCGAACGCGACGAGGCCATGCTCCGCCGCCTCGTCGAGAACCACGCCGCCTACACCGGCAGCGACCGCGCCGACGAACTCCTTGCCGACTGGGAGACCGTCGTCGACCAGTTCGTGAAGGTCATGCCCGAGGCCTACTCCCGGGTCCTGGTGGAGAACGACGCCGAAGACGTGCGAGACCACCTGCCGGAACCCGCGGCGGAACCCACGCCGACGGGCGACTCCGGGCTGGCCGCGAGCGACGACTAACTGCCGCCGCAGAACGCTCGGCAGTACCCGCTTTTTATCATCCACGTGGACGAGGGTCGGCACACGATGGCCGACTCCCTCGCTCCCAGCTTCGACGTCGAACGCGGTCCGATACTGGTGGGTGCAGTCGTCTTCGTGATCGGCGGCGTGATCGGACTCTTCGGCTTCCAGCGACCGGGCTACCTCCTCGCTGCGAGCCTGTTCGCCGGCGTCGCCGCGGGACTGCGCGGCGGGTACTACTCGCAGTCCTCGACCGAAGGCCTCGTCTCGGTGGTGGCGGGGCTCGTCCTCCTGTTCCCCGCGCTCGTCGTCTTCCGGGCGTTCTGGCTGAGTGCGTTCCCGAAGGCCGGCGACAGCGTCTACGAGTTCGCCTTCCTCGGCGTGGTCGGGGCGATCGCCGACGTCGCCGTCTTCGGACCCTTCTTCCTCCTCTTTGGCTACCTCGGCGGCAGCCTGGTCGGCAGGTTCCAGTCCGGGCCGGAGCGGTCGATTCGTCGCTCTGAGAACGAGTCTTGAATTTGGGGCGTTCATCAGAAGGCTTCTATCGCGCTTCGCGAGGCGACAATCAGCAGCAAGTGAAAGCCCTCACCCGCTCGCGGCCGCTGAGTGACATATCTTCGCTCGCGTCGCTCGCTCAGATAGGGGCCACTCAGCGACGCGCGAGACGGGGTCGCCCTTTCAGTCCACCAGGCATCTCAGGAGCGAAAGCCCACTGCGCATCCGGCCTCCTGGTGGACTGAAAGGGCGAGGCGGGGTCGCGGCGGCTCAGCCGGCCCTATCCGAACGAGCGTATGCGAGTGAGGATATCCGGCGGAGCGTGCGCGAGCGCGCCGAGGGCTTTCGAGGCGTGCGTCCCGAAACGTTTGAGGGCTGAGATTGGTGATTGTGAGCGTCTAAGCAAGGGCAAGCACTGCAAAAATCAGTCGTCTGCCGCAGGCTCCGCATCGACCGACACGTCCCCACTACCCTCGCTCACCCGCTCCCGCACGAGCCGCATCCGCTCGGGGATCGGCGGGTGGCTCTGGGTGAACGCGGCGTACCAGGGATGGGGGAACGGGTTCGCGAGGTTCTCGCTGGCGAGCGTCGCGAGCGCGCCGACCATCGGCTCCGCGGCGCCGAGCTGGTCGACGGCGTAGCCGTCGGCCTCGCGCTCGTGGGCGAGGGAGAGCTGGTTCAACAGGGGCGCGGAGAGTTCGAGGATCGGGTAGACGAACAGCAGGGCGACGATCAGGTGCGCGTAGGTCGCTTCTGCGGGCAGGGAGAACAGTTCGGGCACCCAGTCGGTCCCGAGCAGCCAGCCGAACACGGCGAACACCACGCCCATCTGGAGGGCGCTGGCGCCGACGCGCTTCCAGATGTGGTTGAACTTCCAGTGGGCGAGCTCGTGGGCGAGGACGCCCTCGAGTTCCGGCGTCGAGAGCTCCTCGAGCAGGGTGTCGAACAGGACGACGCGCTTCGTCGAGCCGAAGCCGATGAAGTAGGCGTTGAGGTGCGTCGAGCGCCGGCTCGCGTCCATCGTGTAGATGCCGGAAGCGGCGAAGCCGGCCTGCTCGAAGAGGTCCTCGATCGCCTCGCGGGCCGCCTCGTCCTCCAGCGGCTCGAAGTCGTTGAACAGCGGCGCGATGACGCGGGGGTAGAGGATCTGCATCAGCAGCCCGACGCCGATCACGAGCGCCCAGCCCGCGCCGACCCAGATCGGCGTCGCGAACGTCTCGATGAGCCAGAAGAGGACGCCCGCGAGCGGGAGCACGATGACGAGCCCGATGGCGAGGCCGAGGAGCTGGTCCTTGAGCCAGAGCCGCGGCGACTGCTCGTTGAAGCCGAAGATCTCCTCGATCGCGAACGTCGAGTACGCCGAGAAGGGCACGACGACGACGCGCTGGGCGACGAGCAGGCCGCCGACGAAGACGACGCCCTGGAGGATCGGGTCGAGACCGGTGTCAGCGAGCGCGTCGACGGCGGCGGTGAACACGCCCGCGTAGAGCGCCCCGAGCAGGAGCGCGAGGGAGACCCACGTCTGGAGCAGGGATGCGCCGGTGCGGGCGCGCTGGTAGCCGAGGATCTCCTCCGGATCCTCGACGCCCAGTTCTTCGGCGAGCCAGTCGGCGTTCTCCCGGATCGCCCGGGCACCGTAGCGGACGTTCAGGATCGAGAGCGCCGAGAAGAGCGCGGTCGTCCCCACGAGGAGCCCGACCAGGACGACGTGTGCGGCGAGCATACCGGCTATCTGGCGTGCGAGCCGGGAAACTGCTGCGATTTGATCGAACAGCGGCTTGTCTGTCGATGCAGCCTCGAAAGCCCCCGCGCTCTCGACTTCCGAGAGACGTTCCTGCTCGTCGCTACGCTTCTGCGCGGGCTGCGACTCTCGACGTCACACTCGTCGGAGCTTGCTCCGACGGTGGCGTAGCCGGCCGGGGCTTTCGAGGCTATGTTTGCGGAACAGATGATCGCCCAGAAAGAATCACCCCAAGCTACTCGCTAGAAACCGGGGCGAGAACGAACGGGAGTGAACGGAGCTGGTCTGTGAGCGGTGCCGTGCGCGATCGAGCAAACGCGAACGCCTAGCTGTGGATCCCCATCGCCTCGATCTGCTCCTGGTACCGATTGCGGATCGTGACCTCGGTGACCTGCGCGACGTCGGCGACCTCGCGCTGGGTCTTCTTCTCGTTACAGAGCAGGGAGGCGGCGTAGATCGCCGCGGCGGCGTAGCCCGTGGGCGACTTGCCCGACAGCAGGCCCTCCTCGGCGGTCTTCTCGATGATCTCGTTGGCCTTGGACTGGACCTCTTCGCTGAGTTCGAGTTCCGAGCAGAACCGCGGGACGTACTTCTTGGGGTCGACGGGCTTCATCTCCAGGCCGAGTTCCTGGGAGATGTAGCGATAGGTACGGCCGATCTCCTTGCGCTCGACCCGCGAGACCTCCGAAATCTCCTCGAGGCTGCGCGGGATGCCCTCCTTGCGGCAGGCGGCATAGAGGGCGGCCGTGGCGACGCCCTCGATCGATCGGCCGCGGATAAGGTCCTCCTTGAGCGCCCGGCGGTAGATCACGGAGGCGACCTCCCGTACGGAACGGGGCACGCCCAGCGCGGAGGCCATCCGGTCGATCTCGGAGAGGGCGAACTGGAGGTTGCGTTCGCCGGCGTCCTTGGTTCGGATGCGCTCTTGCCACTTCCGCAGGCGGTGCATCTGGCTGCGCTTCTTCGAAGAGATGGAGCGGCCGTAGGCGTCCTTGTCCTTCCAGTCGATGGTCGTCGTCAGGCCCTTGTCGTGCATCGTCTGGGTGGTCGGCGCGCCCACCCGCGATTTCTCCTGACGTTCCTGGTGGTTGAACGCCCGCCACTCGGGGCCGGGGTCGATCTGCTCTTCTTCGACGACCAGCCCACAGTCGTCACAGACGAGTTCGCCCCGGTCGGAACTCTTGACGAGATCCTCGGAACCACACTCGGGACACTCCCGTACGGTCTCTTCCTCAGAAGATTGCTCCGTCTCGCGCTCCCGTTGGCGGGTAGACCGTGTCATCGCACTTTTATAGTAGTATGATCTCCACACTTGAACCTTGCGCCGGTATCCGTTGGCTACTCCGAGGTCAGAAAGCGCCGGAATTTTCCCGAGTCCCCGCCCGCTGCGACATTGCCAACGGCATTCTGACGGCCGAACGGAAACGTTTTCAGCCAGAACCCCTCACCTGCGCTCAATGCCCGTACTGGAGTGCGACGTGGAGCGCGCGCGAGCCAGGCTCGCCGAGGCCGGCGCGACCGTCGAGTCCGGCAACACCGAGCACGAGCGCTGGCGCGCGACGCTCGGTGAGGCGACGGCGGTCGCCTACGACGACAAGGTCGTGATCCAGGGATCCCGTCCGAGCGACGTGCAGGCCGTCCTCGCCGAAGACGAGGGCGGCGCCGCGGAAGTCTATTTCGACGGTGCGAGCCGCGGCAACCCCGGTCCGGCGGCGATCGGCTACGTGATCGCCAACGACGGCGGGATCGTCGCGGAGGGCGGCGAGACGATCGGCAGCACCACGAACAACCGCGCGGAGTACGAGGCGCTGATCCGCGCGCTGGAGGTCACCGAGAGCTACGGCTTCGACGACGTCGACGTGTACGGCGACTCCGAACTCGTGCTCAAACAGCTCCGGGGCGAGTACGACGTGAACGTCCCGGAGCTCAGGGAGCGCCGGGTCCGCGCGATGGAGCTGCTCGAGAGCTTCGACGAGTGGGTCCTCCAGCACGTCCCCCGCGAACTCAACGACCGCGCCGACGCGCTCGCCAACGAGGCCCTCGACGATGCCTGAAGACGGCGGACCCAGCAACGAACCGAACGACGGCGACGAACCGGACCAAGCGACGGCCGAACCGGACGACTTCGAGGCGGACGACCAGCCCGCTGCCGACGCTCCGGCGGATCCCTTCGACCAGCGCGTCGCGCCGTACTCCGGCGAGTCCACCGTCGACGTCGACCCCGTGACGCCGCCCGAGCGCGGCGACGAGGACGTCGAACCCGACCTGCCCCAGGAAGCGATCGACGAGGCAGAACGGCTCACCCGACTGGCTCGCCGCGTGCCCGACGACGCGGAGACCGAGGCGTACCGCGAGCGACGGGCGACGCTCCTCGCCGAGCACGACTACGCCGCCCACGTGCGCGAGGATACTGACACCGGGGCTGGTGGTGCCGCCGGCGACGCCGACGGTCCCACGCTCGTCTGTCACCCGGTCGAGTGGCTGGACGGCGAGGGGTCGATCGATCCCGCCGAGATCGAGACGGTCGACCGCGCCGCGGAGGTCCACCTCGGTGCCGCCGGCGATCCCGAAGCCTGGGACGCCGTGGCTGGCAAGAACGATGCCGTCGTCGAGGCGATCCGCGAGTCCCACGGCGAGGACCACGGCGCCAACGCCGAGGCCTTCGCGACGTACGTCTCGAACCACCACGCCAAACCGATCGCGGCGGTGACGGCCGACGAACTCGCGTGGTTCCGCGAGGAGTACTACCCGCGGAACGTCTGGCCGACCGACGAGCAGCGTGCGTCGCTCGACCGGTCGCTGGAACTCGTCTACGAGGAGCTGGAGGTGCCCATGCCGGGCAGATCGTCGGAGGAATCCTGAGGAGCGGACCACTCGCTGGATGCAGCTTGCCGTACGGAGGACTATAGGTACTGCTCGGCAGTGGTGATCGTCGGAGTGGAGGCCGGTGCCGGAAGGCGGGGACGTTCCGTCGGAACGCCGGACGGCGCCCGACGGAGTCGTTTACTGTTCGAGTGCGTCGTCGACGATCGCGCGGACCTCGTCGGCCCGTTGCTCGTCGGTGACGATCCGGTCGAGCGACCAGGTGAGCTGGTCGATTACGGCGGCGTAGCCGGCGTCGGTCAGCTCGTACTGGTTCGTGCGCTTGTCGAGTTCGCTCTTGGAGACGAAGCCGATCTCGACGAGGTCGTCGAGGTTGGGGTAGAGGCGACCGTGATTGACCTCGTCGTCGTAGTACGCCTCGAGTTCGCGCTTGATCGCGAGTCCGTACATCGGCTCCTCGGCCAGGATCGTCAGGATGTGTCGCTGGAACGCAGTCAGATCGCGTGCCGTCGCACCGTCCACCGCCTGGGCCTCTGCCATGGATGCACTGTTGTGAGCACATTACTTAATATTCGTGTTTGAAACACGACGTGGCGACGACCATTGTGACTGGACCACAAATGGGCTCGCTGCTTGCGAATTTTCCTCCGCGTTCGGTCCGACTCCGTCCTGAATACTCACTGACGATTATGGGGAAAGTGGCGCCGTAGCGAACGAGATTCGCGGTCGAGACGACCGCGCCCGCGATGAAAAGGACTATCTGGAATCTGGGCCGATTTCGGACCGCATGGTCAATCTCTGGGAAGACCTCGAGACGGGGCCGAACCCGCCCGAGGAGATCTACGCGGTCGTCGAGTGTCTCAAGGGCGAGCGAAACAAGTACGAGTACGACAAGGACGTGCCCGGCGTGGTGCTCGATCGCGTCCTGCACTCCAACGTCCACTACCCGAGCGACTACGGCTTCCTCCCCCGGTCGTACTACGACGACGAGGACCCCTTCGACGTGCTCGTCCTCGTCGAGGACCAGACGTTCCCCGGGTGCGTCATCGAGGCCCGCCCCGTCGCGCTGATGGGCATGGACGACGACGGCGAGCAGGACGACAAGGTCATCGCCGTCCCCACCGAGGACCCACGCTACGACCACGTCCAGGACGTCGAGGACCTCACCGACCAGCAGAAGGCCGAGATCGCCGAGTTCTTCGAGACCTACAAGAACCTCGAGGAGGGCAAGGAAGTCGAGACGCTGGGCTGGGAGGACGCCGACGCCGCCAAGGACGCCATCGAGCACTCGATGGAGCTCTACGACGAGCACTTCGACAGCCCGCGCAACTGAGCCGCCTCGCTGTTTCATCCGTCACCGTTCGTCGGTCGACGCGGTCGCGACCGAGCGACAGCGCCGGGGGCAACCGTACCACCCACCGATCGTCGAACGCCACCGTTTTCTCGCGGGATTCCTAACGGTCGACCATGTCACAGCCACACGTCGTGGGCGTCGGCATGACGCGCTTCGACGCCCACGACCGACCGCTGGCGGAACTCTTCGGGGAAGCCGCGTTCGCGGCGATGGACGATTCGGAGATCGAGCGCGACGCGATCGACGCCTTCTACCTCGGCAACGCGATGGGCGGGCAGATCGAGCACGCGAGCCACCTCGCGCCGCAGCTGGCCAGCCACGTCGGGCTCGCGGGGATCCCCTGCCAGCGCTTCGAGGACGCCTGCGCGACCTCCTCGAACGCGTTCAAGCACGCCGTCGAGGCCGTCGAATCTGGGCGCCACGAGGCGGTCCTCGTCGGTGGCGTCGAGCGCTGCACCCCCGAGACCGGCATCGACACCGCCGAGATGACGACCCAGTTCGCGACGGCGATGCACGAGCTGTACGAACAGCCCGTCGGACTGTCCTTCCCGGGCGTGTTCGGCCTCCTGACCGATCGCCACATGCACGAGTTCGGGACGACCGAGGAGCACCTCGCCGAGGTGGCCGTGAAGAACCACTTCCACGGCTCGCTCAATCCCGACGCCCAGCACGGGCGCGAGATCACCGTCGAGGACGTGCTCGACAGCCCCGTGGTCGCCTCGCCGTTCCGCCTCTACGACTGCTGTCCGTTCAGCGACGGCGCGGCGGCGCTCGTCGTCACGAACGAGGAGACTGCCGAGCGCGCACACGCCGACGGCGGAGGGGAACCGATCGCAGTGCAGGGCGTCGGTCACGCGACGGATATCGTCCCGATCGCAGACAAGATCGAGCCGGGCGTCACCCAGGCCGCACGCGACGCCGCCGAACAGGCCTACGACGCCGCGGGCGTCGGTCCCGGCGACGTCGACGTCGTCGAACTCCACGACTGCTTCACCGGCGCGGAGATCCTCGCGACGGAGGCGCTGGGCTTCTTCGATCGAGGAGAGGGCGGCCCGGCGGCCGCCGAGGGCCGGACCCGTATCGGGGGCGAACTCCCCGTCAACCCCAGCGGCGGCCTGAAGGCCAAGGGCCACCCGATCGGCGCGACTGGGGCCGCCCAGATCGTCGAACTCGTCACGCAGCTCCGAGGAGACGCCGGCGACCGCCAGGTCGAGGATCCCGAGGTCGGCCTCGCGCACAACCTGGGTGGCGACACCGCCACGACGATCGTCTCGATCCTGGAGGTGGGAGCATGACCGCGCCACAGACCGACGGCGGTGACCGACCGGCGGGCGCGACCGATCCGAGCTACGAGGAGTGGCGCCGATCCCTCTGGGAGGACGAAACCATTCTCGGCCAGCGTTGTGGCGACTGCGGCCACGCCACCGCTGCGCCGAAGGCCGCCTGCGCACGGTGTGGCTCCCGGGACCTCGACCGGATCGAGCTTCCGACCGAAGGCGAGGTCTGGGCGCGCACCCGGATCGAGATCGCACCCGCGGATTTCGACGGACCCTACACCGTTGCACTGGTGGACCTCGGGGAGGCGAAGGTGCTCGCCCGACTCACCGACGAGTTCGCCATCGGCGACTCCGTGGCGCTGACGGACGTCTACGAGGGCGACCTCGGCCCCGCACCCGTGTTCGGCTGACCGCCCGATCGGTTGCCGTGCCTTTCGGCGCGTCGCAGAGCCTGCAACCCGACCGCGCGTTTGTACCGAACTGGTGCGAACGACGGATCGCATGTCGTTGCTCTATCGGTTCCAGGCCCTCCCCGCCGCACAGCAGCTGATCGTCTTCTCTGCGGTCCTCGATCCCCTCGGTCTCGCGCTGGGCTACCTGCTCGGCCCCAGCGCCGGCGTCGATCCGATCGTGGGCGCCGCCGGCGGTGCAATCGGCTCCTCGATGATCGTCTCCCTGTGGTTCACCGTGGGCAGGACGTGATCACATACCCCTGGGACCCGCGCCCGTCTCGCGTTCGACGCCCCTGGTTCGACACCCTTAATTGCCGAGCCCGATTTTCTCGATACGCGGGACCGTAGGGTAGTGGTATCCTCGGCGCATGGGGTGCGTCGGACCCGAGTTCGAGTCTCGGCGGTCCCATTTTCCACATCCCGAGCGACGGGTGGGGAAAATAGGAGCACGAGAACGAGCGAAGCGAGTTCTCGGCGGTCCGATATTCTCTGCGGAGCGAACGTACGTGAGCGACTGCAGAGAATTTGGACCTCGGAATGCGAGCGGAGCGAGTCTTCCGCTGGTCCCACTTCCACATTTTCCTTCGTCGGGTTTCCTCGCGAGCAGTCGGTTTGCTGCGGGAACTACTCATCGTAAAACGTGGGGAAAAACGACCGCACGTTGTTCGATCGGTGCGCGAACTCGGTGGCGCGGTGTACTCCTCGCCCTCCGATGGAGTGTAGCGATCGCGGAGAATTTGACGAGCGCGTCTCGCGATGGGGTCGCCGAACGGGGTCGTACCCTACAAACGATGAAGTAGACGGCGTCGGAAGGGGAGTTATGTCGCTCAGTCCATCTGGTAATCCGGAATGGTCCGAGCGGTGGGATCAACTCTACAGCGCTCTCGCGGCCGAAACGCGTCGGATGATCATTGCGTCGCTGCTGGAGGAACCGAAAGAGCGCCGGCTTCCGTTGCCCGATGCCGCCGAATCGCCGAACCAACCGATGGATTCCGAGACTCTGCGCATCAAGTTGCGCCATCACCACCTCCCGTTGCTCGCGAGGGCAGGGTACGTGCAGTGGGAGGAGGACCCGTTCGTCGTCCAGCGTGGGCCGCGGTTCGAGGAACCCGCAACCATCATTCGGATGGTGACCGAGTCGGTCGACGACCTGCCCAGGCCCCTGATCGACAACTGCAAGATATTCCAGGAGTGGGTGGAAAATGGCAGAAACTGACATCGTCGCCAGGGTCGTCGACGCGGTGGCCGCCGCCGACGGGGTGGAGGTAACCGACGTCGATCCGGTGTACGAGTACATGTACCCGGAAGTACTGCAGAAACTGTGCGAGCACGAGGGAGGGGAGTGGAGCCTCACGTTCCAGTTCGCCGACCACCAGATCACGGTCACCCACGAGTCCCGGATTTTCGTCGACGGAGTTGCGTACACCCACGATGCGTCGGTCAGCTAGTACGATACCCAGGAGTTGATCCACCGCGTCGCGCCGACTGAGCACGCTCGCTGTACTCCGCTACCCATTGCAAGTCGCAGGCAGGTGCCGTCGATCGGTGCTGACTCCCAGTCGCACCTGCAGCAAGTGAGCGAGACGAGTCCGTGGCAGTGCACCACCCAACGAGATTCGGCAGTCGTCCCAGGCGTCCGCTCGGACCGGCCAGGTGGCGCTCGCCGTCGAACGGCGGCGCGTCCGAACGGGGATCCCCGGAATCGGACGACCGCGACAGCGTCCCACTCGTGCGACGACGCACGTCGCCGCTGCCACCGGCTCGACGACGCTCTTCACCGCTGGCATCCGGAGCCCTCGCCTTCCCACAGCACTATCCGATTTCAGTGCGATCACTCGCTCATGGAACCCGACGTCGACGCCTTCGGCTCCCGCCGCTCCACCGTCTACGCCCCGGAAGGCATCGTCGCAACGAGCCAGCCGCTCGCCGCGGAGGCTGGCGTCGAAACCATGCGCCAGGGCGGCAACGCCTTCGACGCCGCGGTCGCCACCGCCGCCGCGCTCAACGTCGTCGAGCCGACCTCGACGGGCCTCGGCGGCGACGTCTTCGCGCTCTACCGGACCGCCGACGGCGACGTCGGCGCGATGCGGGCCTGCGGGGGTGCGCCAGCGGACGCGACCATCGAGAACGTCCGGGAGGCCGTCGCGGAGGGCCGGGGCGCGCCGGAGCAGCCGGAGGTCTCCGATCCCGCGAACGCGACGATGCCGGAGTTCGGGCCGCACGCCGTCACCGTTCCCGGAACGGCGCGGGGCTGGGAGGCGACCGTCGAGGAGCTTGGACGGCTCGATTTCGCGGAGACGCTCCAGCCCGCGATCCGCTACGCCGTCGACGGCTACCCCGTCACCGAGGTCGTCTCCGCGCAGTGGCAACACGGCGAGGACCGGTTCACCGACGAGCACGCTCGCGAGGCGTACCTCTTCGACGGCGAGGCCCCGGGCGTCGGGCAGGAGGTCACCCTCCCGAAGCTCGGCCGATCGCTGGAGCGGATCGCCGCGGAGGGCGCGGACGCCGTCTACGAGGGCGCGATCGGCGAGGAGATCGCTGCGGAGGTCCAGGAACAGGGCGGGTTTCTCACGACCGACGACCTCGCCGACTTCGCAGTCGAGTGGCCCGACCCCGTCTCCACGGAGTACCATGGTGCGGAGGTCTACGAGCTCCCACCAAACAACCAGGGGCTCCTCACGCTCGAAGCGCTCAATCTGGCGAGCGAGGTCGACGCCGGCGACCATCCCTACGACTCGGCCGAACGGGTCCACGCCTTCGCGGAGGCGATGAAGCTCGCGTTCGTCGACGGCCACCACTACGTCACTGACCCCGAATTCGAGGACGTGCCCGACCTCGCCTCGAAGCGGTACGCCGCCGAGCGAGCAGCGGAGATCGGGGATTTGGCGATCGAGGACGCCGACATCGGGTTTCCGAGGGACGCCAGCGCCGGAGGAGGGAACTCCACCGGCCACGACCCCGCCGAGGACGCCGACACCGCGTTGCTCTGTGCCGCCGACGCCGAGGGCAACGTCGTCTCCTTCATCAACTCCCGTTTCCACGGCTTCGGCTCCGGGCTCGTCGCCGGCGACACCGGCATCGCACTCCAGAACCGCGGCGCCTCGTTCTCGCTCGATCCCGAGCACCCGAACCGCCTGGAGCCCGGCAAACGGCCCTTCCACACGCTGATTCCCGCCGTCGCGAAACTCGACGAAGACGACTGGGCCGCCTTCGGCGTCATGGGTGGCTACATGCAGCCCCAGGGCCACGTCCAGGTGCTCTCGAATATCCTCGACTACGAGATGCCGCTCCAGGCCGCCCTCGACGCGCCGCGATGGCGCTACCGCGAGGACGGGTCGCTGGCGGTCGAGGAGCGACTACACGACGGCGTGGCGACGAAACTCGTCCGGAAGGGCCACGACGTGGGGATCCTGCCACCGGCACTCTTCGGCGGCGCACAGATCGTCCGGAACCAGGATGGAACGCTCTCGGGCGCGACCGAGCCACGGAAGGACGGACAGGTGGCCGGGTACTGAGCGGTCGGTCCGGAACCGTCGTCCGGGTTGCTGCTCAGGTCGTCGGTTCCAGTCAGCGTTTGTGCTCGACCCGCGTGCTGCCACACTTCGGACAGCGCGTCATCGTTCCGACGCCCGTCACCTCGATTTTGTCCCACTCGTCGCCGGCGGGTGCGCTGAATCGGCACGCGTGACAGACCAGCGTCGCGGGTTCTGCTGCAGGGGCACTCATGGCGGGGATCACCGCTATGAACTTCGATTGGATCGGACTAATAGATTGGCCCGCTAAGGATCGATGGAGACGTTGCTGGCTAGCTCGACCCGCAGAACCGCTTGGAAGCCCCCGCCCGCTCGCCCCCGCTGACTCGTTGCGCGCTTCGCTCAGTCGCTCCGCTCCTTCGCTCCAGTGCTTATTCCGAAAGACTTCGCTTCGCTCGTCTTTCGACGTTCGCCTCGCTCCGCTCGGCTCACCTTCGTCAGCTTCGGCGAGCGGGCGGCCCCTTCCAGTCCCACCCAATGATGGTTATCCGACTCTCGCGAAACCCCGGTAGAACGTCAAAATCAGTGTGCGGTCGGCGGCTGCGCCGCCGGCTCTCAGCGGTGGTCGACTCAGTCGCTGCGCGCGCCGGGGTTCGTGATCGCGCCGTTGGCAGCGGAGCCAAAGAGCGCGCCGTACTTCGCGAGGACGCCGCTCTCGTAGTTCGGTTCGGGTGGGGTCCAGTCCTCGCGGCGGGCGTCGAGTTCCTCCTCGGGCACGTCGACGTCGAGCACGCGGTCGGGGACGTCGATCGTCACGTGATCGCCGTCCTCCAGCAGACCGATCGGGCCGCCGTCGTGGGCCTCCGGGGCGACGTGGCCGATCGAGAGGCCCCGCGTCGCGCCGGAGAAGCGGCCGTCGGTGATGAGCGCGACGTCCTCGGAGTGGCCCTGCCCGGCGACCGCGGAGGTGACGCCGAGCATCTCGCGCATCCCGGGACCGCCGCGCGGCCCCTCGTTACGGACGACGATCACGTCACCGGTGTCCACGTTCCCCTCCTGGACGTACTCCATCGCGCCCTCCTCGTCTTCGAACACGCGGGCTGGCCCCTCGTGGTGCATCGTGCCGTCCTTGGCAGTTACCTTCAGTACGGCGCCATCCGGCGCGAGGGAGCCGGTGAGGATCTTGATCGCGCCCTCCTCGTGGATCGGGTCGTCGACCGGGTAGAGGAAGTCGACGTCGAGGGCCTCGATCGCTGGCGGGTCGATCCGCTCGAGTTCCTCGGCGATCGAGTTGCCGGTGACCGTCAGCGCGTCGTCGTGGAGGTAGCCGCCCTCGTACAGCGCGTTCAGGACGACCGGGACGCCGCCGACCTCGTGGAGGTCGTTCATCACCTTCGAGCCGCCGGGCTGGAGGTCGGCGATCTTCGGGGTCCGGCGGGAGACCTCGTCGAAGTCCTCGATGTCGAGGTCGATGCCCGCCTCGGCGGCGAGCGCGAGCAGGTGGAGCACGGCGTTCGTAGAGCCGCCGATCGCGACCTGCAGCGCGATGGCGTTCTCGAAGCTCTCGCGGGTGAGGAAGTCCGAGGGCGACCAGCCGCGCTCGACGGCGTCGACGACGAGTTCGCCGGTCTCGCTCGCGACGTCGTAGCGCCCCTGGTCCTCGGCGGGCGGGCTGGCGCTGCCCAGCGGCGAGAACCCGAGCGCTTCGGAGAGGCTCGCCATCGTGTTCGCGGTGAACATCCCGCCACAGGAGCCCGCGCCGGGACAGGCCTCGTGCTCCATCTCGACGAGTTCGTCCTCGCTCATGTCGCCGGTCGCGACCGCGCCGACGCCCTCGAACATGTTCTGGATCGTGATCTCCCGGCCCTCGTGCTCGCCGGGCATGATCGACCCGCCGTAGAGGAAGGCGCTGGGGAGGTCGGTGCGGATCATCGCCATCATCATCCCCGGCATGTTCTTGTCGCAGCCGCCGACGGTGACCAGGCCGTCCATGCGCTCGCCGAACGCGACGAGTTCGACGGAGTCCGCGATGACCTCTCGGCTGATCAGGGAGGCCTTCATCCCCTCCGTCCCCATCGAGATGGCGTCCGAGATGGTGATCGTCCCGAACTCGATTGGCATCCCCTCGCCGGCGTCGACGGCGTCGTAGGCCGACGCCGTCACGTCGTCGAGGTGGACGTTACACGGCGTGACGTCCGCCGCGGGGTTCGCGACGCCGATCATCGGCGAGGAGAGGTCCGCGTCGTCGTAGCCCATCGCGCGGAACATCGCGCGGTGGGGCGCCTTCTCGTAGCCTTCGGTGACTTCCGTCGACGGCAGGTCCGCCCGCTTCTCGGGCGTCTCGGGGGATCCCTGCTCGGGCTGTTGACTCATGGTCCGTCTCTGGGTCGTGGAGGGATAAAAAGCGTCCCGAAGGCGCGGGCGTTGCTGGCAGACGCGGCGATTGCTATGAGGTGGGACGACCGCGTCGGCGCGGGGTGCCGGCAGCCGCGAACGCGTCGTCGATCGAGCAGCCGGCAGCTACCGCGACGGGAGCACGTCGGCACTGCGCAGCGCCCGCGTCGAGGCATCGAGCACGTCTGCTGGCTCGATCGACGCGTCCGTCCACGCCGGCAACCGCGCATCCGGTCCCGGCGGCGCGATCGCGTCGACGTACGCCCGGACCTGGTCGCGCTCCGCCTCCCGGTCGTACGGCAGCCCGTTGTGCGCCGCGTCGGCGGCGTACTGCGCGACGAGTCGATCGCCGTGGGCGAGGTAGGCCTCGCACAGCTGATCGTACTCGACCTCGATACCCCGATCCGCCAACGCGCGAAACAGCGCCGCCCCGACCTGCTCGCTCATCGAGGCGAGGCCGCCCTCGCCGTCGACGCTCCGGTGGTCGTGGCGGTGGATCCCCAGGTCGACCTGCGCGGAGCCCTCCGGACCGGCGAGCCGGAACGCCTCCCCGAGCGTGCCGATCTCGAGGCCCCAGGCGCGCTGCGCGCGCATCGACTGGACCACGTCTGCCGTCGCCCCGAACTCGCCGGCCAGCGCGTAGCGGAATGCAGCGAGGTAGTCGACGATCCCACCGTTCGCGTCGCCGGTCGGTTCGTCGTGGAGGTCCTCGAGCGCGGCGACCAGGGGTTCGTAGAACAGTCTGCAGAGCCGGCCGTAGAGCCCGTCCTCCTCGACGCGGGCGTAGTACCCCTTCGTGAACGAGCACTCGGCGTTCGCGAGCGGCGCGGCGAGTTTCGGCACGTGGGCGGCGTCGTAGCTCGTCGCGTCGGCGTCGTGGACGACGACGTACTCCCCGCGGTCGGCGGCGACGCCGAGGCCGAGCCAGACGTCCGCGCCCTTGCCGACGGCGGGGGCACTGTCCGGGCCGGCGCTATCGCCGGTGTACGCGAGGCCGGCGTCCGCGAGCAGCTCCTCGACAGCGGGCCCGTTGCACCACAGCAGCTCCATTTGCAGATCGAAGCCCGCGAGCCAGTCGCGAATCTCGTCGATCCGCTCGGCCGGCGCGCGGACCGGCACCACGACGCATTCGAGGTCGTGGCCCGCCAGCGTCTCGAAGGTGTGCTCGGCCGCGGGCCGCCCGACCTCGCGGGGCATCACCGGCACGACGACCGCCGTCGAGGACAGCGGCGCGTCGGGGACGTGCCCGGCGAAGTCGTGGAGCGTCGCGACCCGCTCCTGGACGTACTCCATTGGGGAGTCGTCCGGGTTGCACGCCCTAAATCACCGCGGAATCGGCAGCGAACTCGGAAGTGGCTGGTGGGTACCGTGGGAAGGGTAGCGGCCGTCTCACTACCCAGCCATCGCCACTCGAAACCGCCCGAGTTCGTCACGTGGGCTATTGGCACGAACGGCGATGCTTCCAGAAACGCTTGCCGAGAGACCCTCCTTCGATTCGAAAGGCTTGCAGTGTCCCCGTCGGTACCAATCAGTAGATGCCCTCCAGGCGCGTGCAGGTCTTCGGTTCGCTGTGTGCGATGGTGTTTCTGGTCAATCTCGGCCGGGTCATCTTCGCGCCGCTGGTCCAGCCGCTGTCGGACGCCTTCGGACTGAGCGGCGGCTCCATCGGGCTGATCGTCACGCTCGCGTGGCTGGGTAGCGCGGTGCCGCGGCTGCCAGCGGGCTACGCACTGACGCGGGTTCCGCGGCACTACGTCATCCTCGCGGCGGGGATCGGCCTGACCGTCGCCGCCGTCCTCACCGCAGCCGCGCCGTCACCGATCGCCGTGGGGATCGGGGCGTTCCTGCTGGGCCTCGCGAGCGGGGCGTACTTCATCGCGGCGAACCCCCTCGTCTCGGAGCTGTTCCCGAACAGCGTCGGGCGGGTGCTGGGGATCCACGGCGCGTCGGCACAGATCGCCGCGGTGCTCGCGCCGCTGGCGGTCACTGCGGTCCTCGCGATCGCGACCTGGCGTGGCGTGTTCGTGGTGATCGCGGTCGTCGGCGCGCTCGGGACGGCGGCCTTCTTCGTCGCGGCACGTCGGGCGGACCTTCCCGACGCCGGATCAGAGGATCGGGAGATCCTCGCCGCAGTGCGCCGGCAGTGGCGGCTGATCCTGACCGGGATCGTCCTCATCGGCGTCGTCGGGCTGGTCTGGAACGGCGTGTTCAACTTCTACGCGACCTACCTCGAGGACGTCAAGGGGCTCTCGCGTGGCACCGCGAACCTGATGCTCACCGTGGTGTTCGCGGCGGGAGTGCCGGCCTTCTACGCCGGCGGGCAATTCGCGGATCGATTCGAACACGTCCCGGTCGTCCTCGCCGTGATGACCGGGTTTACCGTCGGCCTGTTCGCGCTGACCGCGGCCTCCGGACTCGCCGCGATCGTCGCGGCCAGCGTGCTGATCGGCTTCATCATCCACGCGCTCTTTCCGGCGATGGACACCTACATGCTCGACACGCTCCCCGACGAGCACCGCGCGAGCGCCTACGCCGTCTACAGCGCGACGATGATGCTGATCCAGGCCAGCGGCAGCGTCGTCGTCGGCACCCTCACGGACTACGGCGTCGGCTTCGACGCGCTGTTCCTGGGGATGGGCGTGATCGTCCTCGGGTTCGTCGCAGTGATGGGCACGCTGTACCTCTCGGGCCACCTCCCGACCGGCGGGAAGGCCCACCGACTGGAGGCCTGAGGCGATCCCCGGCCCGGTTCAGGACGATCGGACGGCCAGTTGCTCCCAGCATCGGTTTTTTGAGGGGCCCCTTCGTAGGCGTCGCCATGAAATCCGTCCGGAAGGGGCTGCGGGACAGCGACCTGGAGAAGGACAACTACGGTCGCCTCGCCTGTACGGCCTGCGACGAGGAACTGAAGTCCGAGAACGATCCGGACGAGGTCGGGACGGTCCGCGTCTGCCCCAGTTGTGGCGCGAAGTGGAAGGAGCTGAAGTAGCGCGTCCCTCCCTGCCGCTCGATCGGTCAGTGCGTCGCGAGCCGCCGGTGCGCTCCGGCGCTCACGCCGAATCCGAGGCGAACACCGCGTCGAACGCCTCCGCACCGAGCGGGTCGAACTCGCCGGCCCGCACGTTCTCGATCGCGTGCTCGCGGCTGCTCGCCCCGACCAGCGACGAGGTCACTCCCGGCGCGCTCCGCGCGAAGTTGATCGCGCGCTGGGCCGGCGTGTCGCCCTCGACTCGAACCGCGACGTGCTCGGGGACGCCCTCCGCCAGTTCGCCCTGCCCGATGCTCGCGCTCGTGAACACCGAGAGCCCGGCGTCCTGCGCGAAGTGCAATGCCGACTGCATCCCCTCCGGGCCCTCGTGGGCGGCGACGGTGAACGCGTCCGCCATCTCGGCGTTGAACGGAAGCTGGATCGCACGGAAGCCGGTCGTCTGCGCCCCGGCGGTTTCGGCTGCCCGCCGGGCTCGCTGGATGACTTCGGGAAGAGAGAGGTGCGAGTCGTGCTCGGGCGGCACCCGGAAGGCGTCCCAGCTTGCGACGCCGTAGGCGCGAATATCCCCCTCTGCGCGCCGCTCCTCAAGGCGCTCGAAAGCGGCTTCGAGCTGGTCGTAGACCGCCTCCCGCGACCGAACGTCGAGTTGCGTCTCGGGGTTGTGCACGTAGTACAGGTCGATCGTGTCGAGGCCGAGATTCGCGAGCGATCGATCGAGCTGGTCGTCGAGGAACGCCGGTGCGATCGCGTGTGCGCCGTGGGCGAGGTCCGCCGGATCGACGATGCCCGGTTCGACGAACGTCTCGCGAACGTACCGGCCCGGATCGTCGGGCCGCTCGCCGTCGAACGGCAGGAAGCCGCCCTTCGTCGCGACCAGCACGGACTCGCGCTCGACGCCCGAATCGGAGCCGGCCACGTCTGCGTCGGGGGCCGATTCGGCCGCGTCGGCGGTTTCCGGTACGTCCGCCTCGCCGCCGGCAGCGTCGCGCTCCGGAGCGCCAGCGTCCGCCGCCTCGGCGAGCGCCTCGCCGATCACCCGCTCGGAGCGCTGGCAGCGGTAGTTGATCGCGGTGTCGAGCACGTTGCAGCCCCGCTGCAGCGCGGCGACGATCGCCTCACGGTAGGCGTCGTCGACCTCGTCGGTCGGGTCGCCGAGGTAGGTGCCGAGGCCGATGCTCGAGACGACGCCCTCGCCGTGGCGCCGGAAGAAGGTCAGCCCGAAGTCGCCGCCGTGGCGATCGCGGTACGCCCAGGTCCCCTGCGCCGTTGCCATGCGTCCGCTTGGGGGTCGAGACGGTTAGCTGGACGGCTTCGCGGACGGCGCTCGACGTCGGTAACTGGGCGTCCGCGGTTCCTGGCGTCGCTGGTCGTCGCGATCAGTCCGGCAATCGGGTCTCGAAGGAGACGCCCGGGCCGTGAGCGTCCGGATCCTCCGGGAGGTAGGTGCCCTCCAGTCCGCAATCGTCGACCAGCGTGCAGACCGTGCGCTCTGGCGGCCAGATCACGGAGACAGACGTGCCCGACCGCCGGACGTCGACCTCCTGGCGGTAGGTCAGCGTCGAGCCGTCCGCCGCGACCAGTCGGACCTGGAGCGCGACCTCGTCGTACGCCTCGATCGGCAACTGCTCGCCAGCCGTGCCGTCGGGCCGCTCGAGTCGTGCGCCGCCGGCGCCGAGCGACCAGCCGACGGCGATCGAATCGTCCGGCTCGTCGACCCGGTAGGTCGCGAACGCGTCGCCGTCCGTCTCGAGGCGGACTGCCGCGTGATCGATCCGGGCGGGGACCCCGACGACCATCTGGCCGGTGAACGACTCGGCCGTTCGAACGTCGAGGCGCTGGATCCGCGGCTCGACCGGTTCGTCGCCGGGGGTCCACTCGCCGCGGTAGGTGTATCGATAGGGCGTCCGTTCGGGGAAGGCCTCGAGCACGGCGAAGTCGCTCGCTGTGTGGCGGTCCATCGCGTAGACGACCTCGCCGTCGAGCCGACCGTCGTTACGCAGCGGCTGGAACGGATGGTTCAGCCAGTCGCCCCACGGCGTCGGGACGAAGACGACGGCGTCGTCGAAGCTGCGCTCCTCGAAGGGCTCGTATGCCGATTCGAGGGAGTCCGTCCGCTGCTCGTGGCGATCGACCGGCCCCTGGACGAGCGCGGCGCTGGCCGCGCCGCCGACCGCGGCGAGGAGCAGCAGGCTCGCGAGGGCGACCGCGCGGAGCGCCCGTGGTGACGCGATCGCGGTCAGTCGGGCCGCGAGCCCAGTCGCCGCCGTCCGACCGCCGAATCCGGCACTCGCCGACGGATCCGGGTCCCAGGCACGTACCCATCGCCAGGCGCCGACGAGGCCCGCCGCTGCGAAGATCGACAGCGGCGCGACCAGGTCGAAGTGGTAGAAGGGACCGAACAACCCGAGCAGGCCGTCGGTGGGGTCGTCGAAGTCCGCGAGGATGTTGTGGTTGCCCCAGAACGCGACGTTGCCGGCGATAACGGTGACGAACAGGCCAGCGAGGAGCTGCTGGCCGGTGTGCTCGAACGGCTGCCGGTCGGCGAGCCGGCGGAATCGCTCCATCTCCCACCGGCGGGCTGCCATCGCGAGCCCGCCGATCGCCAGCAGCGTGCCGACCGGCCCCGCCGGGCCCCACCTGGTCGCAAGCCCCCAGAGCACGTGGGCGCTCGACTCGATGCCGAGCGCGACGGTGAAGTCGATGCCGTGGCCGACGATCTCGCGGTGGCCGAAGCCGGGGCCGTCCTGCGGCGCGAAGGCAGTGAAGGGAAAGCGGAACGGCGAGCCGGTGAGGACGACGTTGTACGCGAGCGTCAGGCCGACGAAGGCGAGGCCGACGGCCGCGGTCCCGGTGTTTCGACGGAGCGCTTCAGGGAGGGTGTGCCAGCGCTCGCGAACGGTCGTGCCCCGCAGGAGCGCCGTTCGGTCAGCCGCCCGAAGCGAGGTCGCGATCTGCCAGCAAGCGTGGGTGACGAACGGCGCCGCGAACAACAGGGCGGTGTAGGGCCGCCCGAAGAAGGCGAGACCGATCGCGAGGCCGGCGACGATCCCCCAGGCGACGCTCCGCCTTCGGTAGGCCCGGAGGTAGCAGACGGCGAAGGCGAGATTCAGCATCGTCGTCGGCGCGTAGGGCAGGAACACGGACGTCGTGAGCAGCGTCGTCGGTGTGGTCGCGAACGCCGCGGCCGCGAGGAGCCCGATCCGGCGGTCGAACGCCTGGGCGCCGAGGGCGTAGACGAGCGCGACGTTCGCGGCGGCGACGAACGCGAGCGCGAGTCGCGGCGCGCCGAACAGGCCCATCGGAATCGCGTAGAGCAGTGCGGGGTAGGGCTGGTACTTCGGGTAGAGCCGGCCGCCGTCCTGGACGAAGAACCACGGGCGGACGGCGTCGGCGACCGGGCCGGCCTGGAGGGAGAGTCGCCCGTCGAGGAACAGCGCGGCCTGCTGGAGGTAGACGCCCTCGTCGTGGTTCGCGGAGTGGTAGGGGAAGAGGTCGGTGGCGATCCAGAAGGTGAGGGCCCCAGCAGCGAGGGCGAGGAGGGCAGCGGCGAGGCGCTCGGGCGGCTGCTCGCGGAGGCGGAGTCGCGCGTGGACGTCACTGCGCAGCCGTGCGAGCAGCGAGCGGGCGCGATCGGACGACACGGGTGATGAAGGGTTCGGACAGGGAATCAGCGTGGCGATGCGACCGCGGGTCGGGCATCGGCCGGAAGTGGCCGGAGTGCCGCCTCGGTCCGAGGTGGTCGGAGTACCGCCGCGGTCCGAGACGGACGGAGCGAGTCCCTCAGAGTTCGACGCCGGCGGACTCCATCAGGTCGACGGTGCCGCTCATGTCGCCCAGCTGTGCGAGGTCGACGTCGGGCACGTCGAGTTCGTCGATTCGCGGCAGGTCGCCGACGGGATCGACGCCGGGGGCGAGCGGGTACTCGAACGTCTCGACGGCGAAGTAGGCCTGCGCCTCCGCGGAGAGCAGGTGCCGGACGAAGTTCTCGGCGAGCGTCGGGTCGTTCGCCTGATCGACGACCGCCGCGCCGGCGACGTTGAACGTCGCGCCAGCGTCGCCCTGGGTGAACGCCGTGGCGATCGGGGCGTCGGGGTTGCCGTCGAGGACGCGCTGGATGTAGTAGTGGTTCGTGAACCCGACGTCGATCTCGCCGTCGGCGATCGCCTGGTTGGCGACGAACTCGTCGGGGTAGGTCTGGATGCCCTGATCGAGCATGCCCTCGATCCACTGCCGGGTGGCCTCGTCGCCCTCGAGGATCCGCATCGCGGTGACGAACGCCTGGCAGGAGCCGTAGGTCGGCGCCCAGCCGAAGTCGGCGTCGAGGTCGGGGTAGGCCATGATATCGTCGGGCAGTTCGGACGCGGAGAAGGCGTTCGTGTTGTAGGGGACCGAGCGGGCGCGGCCGGAGGTCCCGATCCACTGGTCGGTGTGGAACTCGGGGCGGACCAGCTCGAGGAGGTCCGAGGAGAGTGCCTGTGTCCGGCCGGACTCTGCGAGCGAGCCCAGGGAGCCGGCGTTGACGGAGTAGAACACGTCTGCAGGGGTGCCAGAGCCCTCGGTGATGATCTGGTTGACCATCTCGCTGGAGCTCCCGCCGTAGCGGACCTCCGCGTGGAAGTCGTCGTACAGCGAGTTGATCGAGTCGATCAGGTCGCCGACGAGGAACTGGTGGCGGCCGGAGTACACCGTGAGTTCGCCCTCGAGGTCGGGCATCGCGGACATCGGCGTACCGTCCTGGCCAAGGCGGGCGCCGGGGCCGGAGCCGATCCAGTTGAACGGCTCGCTGTCGTCGTTCCCGCCGCCGGGGAAGTCGATACAGCCGGCGAGGCCGACGGCGCCGAGCGCGCCGGCGCTCGCGAGGAACGCACGACGGCTCGATCGGCCGTCGCGGTCGTCGGGGGCTCGTCCGATCGGGGAATCGCGTGGGGTGTCGGTCATGATTGGGTGGTGTCGTGGGTGTGGGAGGTGGTCGTCGATTCGCAGGATTGCGGTCTAGTCGTCGGCGGCGACGGGCACCGGCTCGGCTGCCACGGGCTCGATTCGATCGAGGCAGTCCAGCCAGTCGAGCATCGTCTCGCCGACCAGGTTCAGGAACTCGCCGTTGCGCCACTGGGAGTAGTCGCCGGTGGCGAGTTCGTGACCCATCGCCTCGAAGACGGCCGCGAAGGACTCGGGCGAGGGGACCGCGGCGGCGTCACGATCGATCGACCCCTCCGAGATGGCTGCCGGTTCCACGTCGTCGACCAGCTCCCAGACGTGCTCGTTGAGTTCCAGGCCAGCGACCTCGTTGTGGAGGTCGTCGAACGTCGAGCGCGGCGCCTTGTTGTGTTCACAGAGCGGCTGGCCGTTGTAGATCCGGGCGCCCAGCAGGTCGCAGGCGCGCTTGAGGAAGACGCCGCTCCAGATGTCGTCGAAGCGACCGACGGCCCACTCGTTGTCGTCCATCGGTAGCTGGTAGAAGGCCGGGATGACCTCGCGGCGGAAGCCGAGGTTCATCGAGCAGACGGTGAGGTAGTTCCCGTCGGCGGCGACGAAGTCCTCGCCGAAGTCCGAGAACTCGGTCCGTGTCTGGGCCTGGCCCTCGAGGTCGCCGTCCATCAGGATCCGGACGGCGTCGAGGTCCGGGACGTTCGTCCAGAGGCCCTGGGAGGCGACGACGGTGTCGACGTGGGCGGTGTCGGTCTCTACCGTCTCGTGCATCGCGGAGTAGGGGTAGCCACGGGGGTAGAGGCCGTGCTCGTCGGCGTTCTGGTAGAGGACGTTGACCCACTGCTCGTCGGAGGACACTTCCTCTACCTCACCCTCGAAGGCGAGATTTGCGAGGTGCTGGCCGAAGAAGTCCCACTCCTCGTGGGGCAGCGTGTCGTCGTCGACGAACACGCCGTACTCGAACTGGGGGTTCGCCCACATGTACAGCAGGCCGAAGCTCGTCTGGGCGTGACTGGCCTCGGGAATGAGATCCTCGTACTCGGAAATGCCCTGCTCTGCGAACCACGCCTCGCGGGCGGTGCCGTCGAAGACCTCGCCCGAGACCCCGAGGTCGTCGAGCATCGCCCGCATCGCGTCGGTGTCACAGAAGTCCTCGGTGACGAGGACGACGTGGAGCCGGTCGGTGTCGAACCCGTGCTGGTGGGCGTTCTCGACGTACGCCTCCAGACACTCGTACTCGCGGATCGTGGGGACGATCACGCAGACGTCCGGTTGCATTGTCAGCCTATCTTTTAGGCCAACCTAAAAGGTTGCCGGTTCGCGTCGAATCGCCCGTCTCGGACGCCGAAGAGCGGTGGAGGACGAGTCCGGCGAGCGCGCCGCCCGCCAGGGTGACGCCGTTCTTCAGCGCGTGGTCGAGCAACGCGGCCGCGAGGGCCAGGGAGCCAGCGATGGGCGAGAGCGCGACGACGGTCGCGGCGAAGGCACCCTCGTAGAGCCCGACGCCACCCTGCGTAAGCGGCAGGACCTTCGCGAGGTTGCCCGCACAGACGGCGAGGGTGCCGACCGCGAGGAGTGCGAGCGGGTCGGGGTTCGCGACGGCGGCAAGGACGAGGACCGCGGTGACCGCGTCGAGCGCCCAGATCGCGACGCTACCGAGGCCGACGGCGGCGAGGGCGCGGGGGCGACGGACGAGCACCGCGAGGTTCGAGGCGGCGGTCGCGACGCCGTCGCGCAGCCGATCGGGAAGCAGGTCGAGCGCCGCGCTGCTGGAGCGGTACGCGAGGACGGCGCCGGCAGCGAGCAGCAGTCCGATCCCGGCCGCCGCTCCCGAAAACAGGGCCACCGGGAGGTCGAGCGATCGCAGCCCGTCGAACACCGGCGCCGCGTCGCCCGCGAGGACGAGCCACGCGAGCGCGACGCCGCCGAGCGCGCCGATCGCGAGCAGGTCGAACGCCCGCTCGACGGCGAGGGACGCGACGCCGGTCGCGTAGGCCACGGCGCGGCGGCGCTTCAGGACGACCGCGCGGACGGCGTCGCCGCCACGGGCGGGGATCGCGAGGTTCGCGGTCTGGCTCAGGAGGACCGCACTCGTGAGGAAGCCGGTGCGAAGCCGGCGGTCCATCGGCGCGAGCACGTCGCCGTAGCGCCGGCCGCGAAGGGGCCAAGAAAGGGCGTAGACGAGGATCGCTGCAGCGAGGAGCAGCGGGTCGGCGGCGCGGATGGCGTCGACGGCTTCGCCGAGGTCGACGGTTCGGGCCGCAACGAGTCCGCCGAGGACCAGGACGGCGATCGTCCCGAGAATCGGCAGCCGGCGCCGGGAGCTACCGGGCTCCGACGGCTCCGGTTCGGGCGCTGGCTGCGCTTGCATGGTGTCGGCTCACGGCTACGGAAAGTTAAGCCCACCTAAAACTCGTGGGGCGGTGGGCGAACGGTAACGACGGTAGACCGCTCGGGAGCGCTCTCTAGTTCCGGTGCCGCTCGGAAACGTGCCTCGCGTCCAATCCTACCCGGACGCGTTGCGGAGGAGCACTTGATCGCGGCGTTCGAGGGCGATGCGCGCTGGTGAACCGAGCGTTGGTACGTACAGCGGTGTGGCAGACGCACGCCTCACTCCTCATGGTCCGTCGAGACGTCCTGCCACGACGACTCGCCGAAGAACGACTGCAGCGCCATCAGGGCGCCCACGTACGTGCCGAAGGCGACGACGAGGAACGGGACAACGAGTGCCACAATGATACTTCCCAGTGAGGTGCCTGCGATTGCCTGGAGGGCAGTCATATCGGTCGATAGCGGACATTCTTGCATAATATTGTCGGAATCGAGCACAACCAGTTTTCGGCTGTGACGCCCAGAAGTGACCACTCCGTGCCTCGTTTGCAAGACGACTGCTAGAAACGATCGCCACTTAAGGAATCGAACGAGGCCGCTCCTCCGGATTACAGCTCCTCGATCAACTGCCGCGTCGCCCGCCGGATCGCGTCGTCGCTCGATCGAGTCGGCTCCCAGCCCAGCGCGCTCAGCTTCTCGACCGAGAGGCACATCTTCGGCACGTCGCCCTTCCAGCCCCGCTCGCCGCCGGTGTAGCTGTACGCGGGGTCGACGCCCAGTTCCTCCGCGACGATCGCGGCGATCCGATCGACCGAGGTCGTGGTCCGGGTGCCGAGGTTGAACGTGTTGACCGGGTCGTTCGCCCGCGCGACGGCGTGTGCCATCCCGTCGAGGCAGTCGCCGACGGTGAGGTAGGACTTCTCCTGGCGGCCGTCGCCCAGAATTTCGAGCGTCGAGGGGTCGGCCTGGAGCTTCTCGATGAAGTCCGGGACGACTGCGCCCCGCAACCGGGGGCCGACGACGTTGGCGAAGCGGAACGTCCACGCGTCGAACGCTCCCGCGTGGGCCCGCGCGGAGAGGAGTCCCTCGTCGGCGAGTTTGCCCGCACCGTAGGCGCTGATCGGTTCGAGCGGCGCGTAGTCCTCCGGGGTCGGGCGTGGGGCCTCGCCGTACACCGTCGAGGAGGAGGTGAAGACGAACCGCTCGGCGTCGGCGGCTTCGGCGGCCGCGACGACGTGCTGGGTCATTCTGGTGTTCCGTGCGTACTGCTCGATCGGTTCGTCGTTGTCGACGTACTTGTCGGCCGCGAGGTGGTAGACGTCGGCTCCGGTCGGGAGGACGGCTACCAGATCGTCGACTGCACCGGGCGCAGCGAGGTCGAATTCCTGGAGGGCCGCCGCGTCTGGGACCCACTCCCTGTTCCCGCCGCGGAGGTCGTCGACGACGGTGACGTCGGCGCCGTCGTCGAGGAGTCGCTCGACGAGGTGCGAGCCGAGGAAGCCCGCGCCGCCGGTGACGACTGCGTCGCCGTCTGGGAACGACACGATGTGGCCCCCGTCGGGGAGCACGCCGGGGCGTCGGTCGGATCCGGGCGAGGCGTCGGACATGGCGAGAGCGTGGGCGACTCCGGGGAAAACGATTCCGGGTCGGCACGACGAGTGGCGCCCCGTCGTCGGCCGTCACGAGTACCGGCGTTCCTGACGGCCATCGGTGGAATTAGGTGGCTTCCCTCGGTTGGTGGGGGCGATGGAAGCGGCGCTCTGGTACGTGTTGACGGGCACGCGCGGGGGCACCAACCGGGTGCGCCTCCTGCGTGCCATGGACGAACGTCCACGCAACGCGAACCAGCTCGCCGACGACCTCGACCTCGACTACAAGACGGTTCGACACCACCTCGAGGTGCTGGTGGACAACGGGGTCGTGGAGAACAGCGGCGACGACTACGGCGCGGTCTACCTCCCGACGGACAGCGCCCGGCATCACTGGGACACGATCGAGGAGATCATGGAACAGGTGGACGAGTCATGACTGAACATACGACACAGGTACCGTACCGGCCGCTCACTGCGGTTGTGGGCCGCTCTTGGAACGAATTTGGGAAAGTGGTTATCCCTGCCCGGCGGAAAGGAGGGGTACGATGAGTGTGTGGTTCGACGTCGCGCGGCTCTCCGCGGGCGTCAACGTCGTCCTCCTCGCCGTCCTCCTCGCGATCTGGGGCCGGAACTACTACGAGCTGCGCTCCAAGCACGCGCTCGGCTTCACCGTCTTCGGCCTGTTCCTGCTGGCGGAGAACGCGACCTCGCTCTACATGTACGTGTTCCACGGGGTGCTCGCGGACTGGTTCGCGAGCAGCGCCGTCCCGCCGCTGGCCTGGAAGTGGATGATGGCGCTGCACGTCCTCGAGACGGTCGGGATCGCCTTCCTGGTCTGGATCACCTGGGATTGACCAGCCCGATCCTGGTCGTCGCCGCACCTGTTCCTCCGGTCGTTCTCCGCTCGCGTCGCCTCGGGTTCACGGGAGCCCACGCTCTCTCGGCTCGGATCGGGCGGGTACCAGCCGGGACCGACGCCGTCTGTTTATATGCGTAACTGGTATGCACCCGGGTCGTGGCTCGCGAGCACGGAAGCGGCAAAACCCACTGACGGAGCGAACTTTGGGGACGAAATTGGGTGAGACTCCGGGCCCAGTTCGGCAAATCCCCTTTAGGTAGTTCGTGGTCGCACTGTGTATGCCACGCAGCCTACCGGCACTGGCAATGGTTGTGGTACTCGTGATGGCGGCCATCGCGGGTGCCGCGACCGTCAGCGCGAGCACGACTACGACCAGCGCACAGGACGGGATGGACGCTGCGAGCGTCTCCTTCTCGAACCAGACGAGCGGCGGCACGACGGTCACTGTCGACGAAGTGACTCTACCCGAGGGCGGGTTCGTCACGATCCACGACGACTCGCTGACCGACGGCGACACGTTCGGCAGCGTCGTCGGCACGAGCGGCTACCTCGCTGCCGGCACGCACGAGAACGTGACAGTGACCCTCGAGTCCGGTCAGGCCTCCGGCACCTACCACGCCATGGCCCACCAGGACACGAACGGTGACCGCGCGTACTCCTTCGTGGCGAGCAACGGCGAGGCGGACGGCCCCTACACGATGGACGGAAACATCGTCATGGATGCCGCCGAAGTGACCGCGACCGCGACCGTTACGGCGAGCGACCAGCCGACGACCGGCGACTCGCTCATCGTCGACCGCGTCGAACTCGCCGAGGGCGGGTTCGTCACGGTCCACGACAGCTCGCTCGCAGACGGCGACGTCTTCCCGAGCATCCGCGGCACGAGCGCGTACCTCCCCGCCGGCGTCCACGAGGACGTCCGGGTCCAGCTCGATTCCCCGCTGAACGAGTCCGACCAGGTGTTCTACATGGCCCACCAGGACACCGACGGTGACGAGAACTACACCTTCGCAGCGAGCGAGGGCGAAGCGGACGGTCCCTACACTGACGCTGCCGGCGAGATCGTGATGGCGCCTGCACAGGCCACGGTCTCGACCACGGCATCCTCCACCTTCGACGCCCAGACGACGGGCGGTAACCACGTGGTCGTCGACTCCGTCTTCCTCCCCGAGGGCGGCTTCGTCACCATGCACGACTCGTCGCTCGGTGACGGCGAGGTCTTCGCGAGCATCCGCGGCACGAGCGAGTTCCTCGCGCCCGGCCTGCACCGCGACGTGACCGTGCTGCTGAACGACTCCCTGTCGGCCAACGACACGCTGTTCGCGATGGCCCACCAGGACACCGACGGCGACGAGACCTACACCTTCCCCGAGGGCGAGGGCGGCGAGGACGGTCCCTACACGAACGAGAACGGCGACATCGTGATGGACGACGGCACGGTGTCCGTCGCGGCCTCGGTCGACTTCGCCGCCCATAGTAGCGACGGGACGACCGTCACGGTCGAGCGCGTCGACCTCTCGGAGGGCGGCTTCGTCACGATCCACGACGAGACGCTGACCAACGGCTCGGTCTTCGGCAGCGTCCGCGGCACGAGCGAGTACCTCGAGCCTGGCGTCCACACGGACGTGACGATCACGCTCGACGAGCCAGTCGACGAGAGCCACACGTTCTACGCGATGGCTCACCAGGACACCGACGGCGACGAGACCTACACGTTCCTCGAGAGCGAGGGCGAGAACGACGGGCCGTACACCGCCGGCGGCAGCATCGTCATGACGGCCGCGATGGTCGACGTTCCGGCCCATGTCACGATCGGTGACCAGACGGCCGAGAACGGCGAGACGATCACGGTCGACGCCGTGACGCTGCAGAACGGCGGCTTCGTGACGATCCACGACGCGACGCTCGCCGACGGCGCAGTCTTCGACAGCGTCCGCGGCACCAGCTCGTACCTCGGCCCCGGCACGCACACGGACGTCGAGATCACGCTGACCACGCCCCTCGAGGAGAGCGGGAGCGTGTTCGCGATGGCCCACTACGACACCGACGGCGACGAGGCGTACACCTTCCTCGAGAGCGAGGGTGCCGCCGATGGCCCCTACGTCGCGAACGGCGCGCCGCTGATGGGCAGCGCCGCGATCGAAGTGCCGTCCGACGACGGTGACGGCAGCTCTGACGGCGGCGCGGACGACGGCAGCAGTGACGGCGACGACGGTTCCGGTGACGGGATGGACGACGGCAACATGGACGACGGGTCCGACGCCGATGACTCCGGCAGCTCCGACGGCTCCCCCGGGTTCGGGATCGCCGTCGCGCTGGTCGCACTGCTGGGCGCCGCACTGCTGGCCCGCCGCCGGGACTGAATCGCCGCTGCGACTGAATCGCCCCGTTCGATCACTCCCCCGGCGGTCATTTTTCGCGGCACGCGCTACGCCGACAGCGGCAGCCCTGGCGTCGACAGCAACTGCTCCGGCGCCGACAACGACAGCGCCGGCGCCGACAACGACAGCGCCGGCGCCGACAAACCCGATCGTACCCGGGCCTGCAGCGCGTTCGGTCGGGGAAGCGTTCGATCGGCCGATCGGACGTGGGGACCAGCTAAGCCGAGCGTATCGTGACGCGGAACTGATGAGACCATCGGCGAGCTGGAGCAGTTCCGGAAGTAAACCGGCTTGGACGGACCTAACACCGCGTTACGCGTCGATACTTCGCGAATAGCAATCCGTCGGGTGGCCGATGTGTTTCGTGCTATGTCGGACCCACCAGACGATCGACCGGCGATGCCAGAACTCGACCGGCGCTCCGTCGTCGGCGCGCTCGCGGCGGGGATCGGCCTCAGCGCGCTCGGCGGCACGGTCGTGACCGCACAGGACGACGGCAACGAGACGAACGGGAACGGCACGGACGGCGACGGGATGGACGGCGCGACGATGGTCGATCCCCTCTTCGGGTTCCCAGCAGCCTCCGCCGACGTCGAGCCGCCCGTCGAGGTCGACCACGAGGTCGCACTCGACACGATCGAACGCGAACAGCCGGGCGTCCCGATCCCGGAGTTCGTCTTCGATCCTGTCGGCCTGGCCGTAGACCCGGGCGACACCGTCCAGTTCTCGCTGGCCTCGCCACACCACACGATCAGCTCGTATCACCCCGAACTGGGCTACACCCAGCGGGTCCCCGACGGCGTCGGCCCGATCTCCTCGCCGGTGCTCTGGACCGACTCGTACTTCCTGTACACCTTCGAGGAGCCCGGCGTCTACGACCTCTTCTGTTTCCCACACGAGTTCGCGGGCATGGTGATCCGGATCGTCGTCGGCGAGGCGAGCGGCCCGGCGACGGAGGCGCCACCGGAAGCCGAGTGGGGCGAAGCAATCCCCAGCCCAGAATCGCCGATCCCACCGCAGGGACTCGCCGCGACGGTGCTCCGAGAGTCCGCCCTCGATCCGGAGACGATCGCCGACCAGGGCAGCGTCGCGTGGAGCGACCTCCCCGCGGAGAGCAAGACGCTGCCCCCCGAGTACTTCGACCCGTCGGACCCGGGGGCGACGACCGCTGCACTGAGCGCCGCGGACCAGGGCGTCTTCACCGAGGCCAGCGGCTGCGCTCGCGTCGTCCCGACGCCGGTCGGCCTCTTCTGGGAACTCCTGGTCGAGGACGTGGAGGGCGTCACGCAGGCCCACATTCACGAAGGCGGGGCGGACGTCGCCGGTCCCGTCGTCGCCCCGCTCGTCGTATTCAACGACGAACTCGACGGGAGCGGCGACGGCGAACTGGCGGACGCACTCCCGGAGGAGCCCATCGTGGAGTCCGGGTTCGTCGCCGACCCCGAACTCGCCCAGGCGGTGGGCGAAACGCCGTCGAACTACTACGTCAACGTCCACACCACGCAGCATCCCGGCGGCGAGATCAGAGGGCAACTGCGCCGGACGACGCCGATGGCGGAACGGCGTGGCGGCGGAGCGCCCGAGGGCGATGGCCCCGTGGACGAGGAAGATGCCGACGACAATGGAGGGGACGATCAAGACGACGGGGGAGCGGACGGACCACCGGACGACGGTGACGGGCCGCCGGAGGGGCCACCCGACGACGGCGCCGGGAACGAAACCGCGCCCGACGGTAACGTGAGTGAACCGGAGGGAAACGCGAGTGCGCCCGGGGAGAACGCGACTGAACCGGGCAACGAGACCACGGTCGATGGCAACGACACGATCGGAAACGACACCATCGGCAACGAGACGATGGGCAACGACACCGTGGATAACGACATGATGGACAACGCTACGAACGACACGGGGTGACCCTCCGTCCCGTTCAGATACGACGAACGGTGGCTGTATCCATCGAGCGGTAACAGGTGACCCGAGTAGGCTGTGAGAGACTGTCACTGTATCGATCACCTTGCGCGGCGGCCTCGACCCATAGGATCGCATTGCCCCACATCGTGGCGTCCTACTCCGTCGCCGTCGTCGGCATAACACCTGCGTACCCATTCGAACTCGGGCGAACGGTGTACCGGGTTTAATCCGTGCCCGATAGTCCCTCCTCCCGTCGAGGGAGGCTCCTCGGCGAACTTCCGATGGAACAGCACCCCTGGCAGGAGCCACAGCGCTCCGCGACGACCGGCGCAGCGCCGCCGACGCCCGGCAGTCGCACAGGCGGTACCGTCCCCACGGATCGCGTATCCTCGTACATCCCTATGCAGCAACAACCCACGCAGCAGTCCCAGCAGTATCGACAGCAGTACGCACAGCAGCCCCAGCAGCAAGCCCAGCAGTTCCCGCAGCAACAGCCGTCACAGCAGCAGGCTCCGCAGCAGTCACAGCAGCAGATGCCCCAGCAGCAAACTCCTCAGCAGCAATCTCCGCAACAGCAAATACCTCAGCAGCCGGTCCAACACGTGCCGCAGGGGCAGCTCCCACAACAGCCGTCCCAACAGGGGATCCCCCAGCAACAGATTCCACAGCAGCAGTCGGCCCAGCAGGTGCCTCAGCAGCACGGAGCCTCCACGCAGGGAGCCCTCCACCAGCAGGCTCCACAGCAACAGCTGCCACAGCAGGGGCTCGGCCAGCAGCAACCGTTCCAGCAGCAGTACCCACGACAGCAGAGTTCAACGCAGCACGTGACGGGCGGTCAGGCGCCCCAGCAGGGTAGCCAGCACCAGGGCATCGGGCAGAGCGGCCAGCAGCCCGCGTCGCAGTCGCCACAGCAGGGCTATCAGCAGCTCCAGCAGGGGCAACCACGGCAGCAGCCGTCCCAGTACCCCCAGGAGTCCCAGCAGCAGATGGGACGCCAGTCGGGACAGCTCCAGACCCAGCGGTACGGGCGACAGCGAGCACAGCCGACCGGGGTGGGATCGCAGCCCAGCCAGATCGGACAGCAGGGAACGGCTGGTTTCGCCCAGCAGAGCCAGCAGCCTGGCGCCGCGCAGCAGTACGGCGGCCAGCAGATGGCCGGCGGAGGCACGGGCATGGAGTCGATGCAGCCGTTCCTCGAGCAGGCCAACGACGTCGCCCAGCGGTTCGCGGAACTCGGGCAGGCCTTCCAGCAGGCGCAACTGGCACCGATCGCGTCGTGGCTGCAAGCCACGGGGATGCTCCAACCGACGACCGGCACCGAGCGTACGGGCGGTTTCGGACAGCCCAAGACCGGCCAGTGGGCCCAGCAATCATGAGCCAGCCCCGCGATGCCTGGTGGCCGACCGGGCAGCTCCGGACAGCGAGCCGCCTCGGCCAGCAATCAGCCGGCAGCGCGATGCCAGCACAGGCGCAGTTCGCGGGGCAGGCCGCGGCGGCAAGCGCCGGTCCGCAACCGCCCATGGGCCAGCCCAGTGGCATCGACGAGCCGACAGCGGCCGGGCAGCCGTCCGTCGTCGTACCGCCGATCGACGTCTACGAGACGGCCGACGAGGTCCTGATCCACGTAGATACGCCCGGCTTCGAGGAGGACGAGATCGAGCTACGGGCCGACGAGCAGACCCTCCTCGTCACCGCCGTCCGCGAGCAGGAGCCCGAGGAAGGACGCTCGCCGCTCCTGCTGGAACGGCCGACCCACCTCGAACGGGTCGTGCAGATCCCGCCCGGTGCCGACGTCGAGGGCGCGAAAGCGACCCACGACGACGGCGTCTGCACGGTGACGATCCCGAAAACCGAGTCGCGCCGTCGCCGGACGATCGCGTTCCAGTAGCGGCGGTCGCTTCCCGCTGACACACGGTCCCTCCACGCCGCAGTCGGTCGGCACGGTGCGGAACGACGCCGGCCGGGTCGGCGCCTCCCAATCGTGCGCGATCAGGCGGTCTGATCGCCCACGCGACGCTTCGGCCCTCCACCCGTTGCAATCCGCCGTTCGAGCGTTTCGTTCGGCTCCGTTCCCCCGTTCGGCTCCGTTCCCCCGTTCGAGCGGTTCGCTCCGTTCGGGACTTTCGTTCTGTCGGTCGGAGCGCTTCGGTTCATCATTCCGAGCGCTTCGTTCAGTCGTTCGGATGCTTCGACCCACGTACGAGCCCGGTACGTACCACGTATATACCATATTTCAATCACTATCTGCCTCTCCAAACTCCCGATCCGTAGTAAGCCGAGAAACACGGTGCAGGGAGCGGTATCTGCCGCGAGACGTTCGGCTGTATTGCCGCCGATTACCGAGGACGGCGTGTGGTAACTGTCACCTAAAGATTCAAATAGCGTCCGCCGTGAGAGATGGTATGCACACGGGAGACAGGTCGGGGGCCACGACGCCAGTCGGCCCCCGGGGAAGCAACTGGGGTCGGCAGTACCGGCTCGTCTCCGAGCTCCGACGGCCGGGCGAGCGGCTCTCGATCCCCGACCGCGCCGAGAACGTCTCGGTCGACGTGCTCTCCACCCAGATGGTCCGGGTCACCTACCTCTCGCCGCTCTACGAAGTCTCGTTCGAGGACGACGCCGAGGAGGACAGTGGCGCGGACCCACGGTACTTCGGTTGAGACCGGGAGCGAGGAGTGGTCCGACCTACTCGAAGACGCCCGCCGAGAGGTATCGCTCCCCGCTGTCGGGGAAGATCGTCACGACGAGCGGGCAGTCGTCGTACGCGTCGGTCTCGTGCGCCGCGTCGGGATCGCGCTTGGCATCGCGAGCATTCGTCGCGTCGGTGGCACCATTCGCGCCGTTCGAATTCGACGCGCCGCCATCGGAGCGCGTGCCGTCGCCTACGGCCTGGTCGGCCGATCGGGCTCCCGCTGGCGGGCACTCGAGGCTCGGCTCCGCGATCCGTTCGGCGACCTGTCGCGCCGCGAGGCTCGCCGCACCCGAGGACTGGCCCACCAGAATGCCTTCCTCGCGGGCGAGTCGGCGGCACTCCGCCTCGGCAGCCTCCAGTTCGACGGTGACGACGTCGTCGAGGAGGTCCACGTCGAGGTTCTCGCTGACGAAGCCCGGACCCATCCCCTGGAAGGCATCGTCGCCGGCTGGGTCGCCGGAGAGGACGGCGTTGTCTGCGGGCTCGACGGCGACGATCTCGACGTCGGGGAACGCCTCCCGGAGCCGCCGGCCGACGCCGGTGATCGTGCCGCCGGTGCCGACGCCCGCGACGAAGGCGTCGATCTCGCGGCCCTCGACCTGGTCGAGGATCTCCGGGCCAGTCGACTCGTAGTGGGACTGCGGGTTCGCGGGATTGCGGAACTGCTCGAGGAGGACTGCGCCCTCCTCGGCGATCGCCTCGGCGCGCTCGCGAGCGGCCGAGATGTCACCGTCGACGAGTTCGATCTCTGCGCCGTAGGCCCGCATCAACTGACGGCGTTCCTTGGACTTGGAGGCCGGCATCACGATCGAGATGTCGTAGCCGCGGGCGGCGGCGACCAGCGAGAGGCCGATGCCGGTGTTGCCGCTGGTCGGCTCGACGATCCGGTCGCCGGGCTCGAGTTCGCCGGCGCGCTCGGCCGCGCGGATCATCCAGAGCGCGGGCCGGTCCTTGGCGGAGCCGCCCGGGTTCGCGGACTCGAGCTTCGCGGCCACGGTCGCCCCCTCGGGAGCGTCGACCTGCACGAGCGGCGAGCCCAGCGTCTCCAGCACGCTCCGGTGCATACTCCGCCGTAACAGGGACGGGCCTTTACGGGTATCGACAGTGGCAGCGCTGGCAGGCGTCGGGGGTTCGGCAGACGTGCAGCACTCGAGCCCCGCACCTGTCCCTCCGGACCCACCTTCTTGACCCAGGCCTGCATATTGGGGGGCATGTACCAGCGGATCCTCCTCCCGACGGACGGCAGCGAGAGCGCTCACGCCGCCCTCGATCACGCCCTGGACATCGCCCGCCAGTACGACGCCGAACTCCACGTCCTCCACGTCGTCTCCGCCGCCTACGCCGAGGGCGGGCCGGGCCACGCGACCGCCGTGGAAGCGCTCGAGGAACACGGCGAAGAGACGTTCGAGCGAATCCGCGAGCGCACCGAGGCGCTCGACGTCGAGACGGCCTGCGAACAGCGCCACGGCGAACCCCACGCCGTCATCGTCGAGTACGCGGACGACGCCGACTGCGACCTGACGGTAATGGGCACGCACGGCCGGACCGGCCTCCAGCGCTACCTCCTCGGGAGCGTGACCGAGAAGGTCGTCCGGACTTCCGACGTCCCGGTGCTCACCGTGCGTCATGGCGGCTCCGGGGAGTAAGACCTCGTTACCGCCGCCGGGCCACCAGCCGAGCGGCAGGTTCGACCACTTGAGACAGGGTTAAGCGGCGCAGATGCCAACGAACGCCAATGAGTCTCGACACGATGCAGCCCACGCCGACGTGGGACCCCGACAGCCACGAGGCGACGGTGGAGACGTTCGAAGCGATCGCCGACGAGATCACGGTGAAGGTCTGGGGCGGCGACTGGTGCAAGGACTGCCGCGCCGCACTGCCGGACTTCGCCGCCGCGCTCGACGCCGCGGGCGTTCCCGAGGCGTCCATCGAGCAGTACCCCGTCGAGAAGGCCGAGGACGGCAGCAAGGTCGGCCCCGGCGTCGAGGACTACGGGATCGAGTACATCCCGACGATCGTCGTCGAGCGCGACGGCGAGGAACTGGTGCGCTTCGTCGAGAGCGAGGACGTTCCAGCCGCGATCTGGCTCGCCGATCGGCTGCGAGAGTCCGAACAGGTCGCGTGAACCGGAACGGATAGTTCACCTGTTTCGCTTCCTCGGAAACCTCCACCCAGTCGTGCCTGTGAGGGTGTAACAGGTCGCAAAACCGGGTTGACCACGTCGGCGCGCGCTGGCGTTCGGCCGCGAGCCCCAAAGCGGGCGAGCGGCCGTCGCCAGCTAGCGTGCGAGGGCCGAGCAGCGCAGCGGTGAGCGAAGCGAGCCCGAGCAGCGCAGAAGGGTGGGGAGGATTGAGGCTGCAGTAAGCAATGTCCGTGAGCGCCGGAGGCGCGAGCGGTTCACCGCGCCGAGCAGCGTGAGGCGCGGCCTTTTTGGTCCAGATTTTTTTCGAGGAGGGTTCCCGCAAGTCGCGCAGAGCGCGACCGAGGAAACCCGACGAGAAAAAAGGTCCTCTTAGTGGATCGTCGTGTGGTCGCTCTCCTCGTTGAGCGCGAGGTTGGCAGCGATCTCGGCGTTTCGCATGGCGTACTCCGCAGTCTGACCGAGGCTGACGAGCACCTCTCGCACCTGCAAGAGGTCCTCGTTGTCCATCTCCGGGAGGTCGTCGAGGATCTCGCTCTCGCGATCCCGGAGTTCCTGGAACCGCTCGCGAACTTCTATCGTGCGATTGTAGTCTCGCTCGACGGCGGCCTGGACGGCGATTTCGGTGATCTCGTCGACCTGGTCGGTGAACTCGCGGATGCGCCGCATCGCGGCGTCGTCGATGGCGAGCTGGTTGTCCTCGGCGTCGAGGACGATCTCGGCGATGTCCTCGGCGTTGTCCGCCGTCAGTTCGAGGTTCTTCGCGATCGAGCGGTAGCCGATCAGCGGGAAGCCCGAGTCGAGGTCGACCGCGCGGGCGAGGTTGGGGTTCTGGTAGGCGGTGAAGATCAATCGCAGGAGGAGCACGAAGATCTTGTTCGCCTGGCGCTCCCGGTTGAGCGCGCGCTCGGCGAGGTCGGGGTTCCCGCGAGCCAGCGCCTTGACGGCCTCGCCGCGCATCGTCGAGCCGGTCGATTCGAGGCGTTCGAGCAGATTGTCGAGCGTGAAGTCCTCCGGATCGACCGAGCACCGGATCGCGATCGATTCGGGCGTCTCCTCGATCACGCCCAGGCCCATCAGTTGCGTCTCCGCGCGGTACACGGCGTTGATCGTCTCCGAATCCAGCGCGCCCTCGGTCTGCTCGACGCGAATCACGCGGCGGCCGAGCACGTACTGCGCGACGATGGCGCGCTCGACGGCGTCCGCGCCGAGGTCGTCCGCGTGGATGATCGCCTCGGATTCCTCGCCGCTCGCGGACTCGGGCAACACGGTGAGGGTGCCCTTCCCGCTGGTCCGGAGCGAGACCTCGTCCCCTTTCTCGACGTTGTGCTCCCCGGCCCACTCCGCCGGCAACGTCATCGCGAGGGTGGAGGGCCCGAGTCGCTGCACTTTCCTCGTTTCCATGTGAGGCCATTACGTGCAAGGAGACCTTAGTCTTGACTATACGTATGCTATTACTCTCGGAAGTGTTAATACGATAGTGCAGGATCCGATTCGGCAAACGGACGCACGGCTCGCGCGGACCATCGGGGGTGGATCGGACAGCAATCGGCGCGAAACGCAACTCGCGTCAGCCGCCGAGTCGACGGCGACAAACAGGTCGACCACTCGACGGCGACGGGTAGTTCCGTTCAGCGACCGCGACGGGTGGTTCCGTTCCGCGATGAGTTGCTCAGTTACTCGACTGCGACGACCCGATCGGTCACTCGACGGCGACGAGGCGGTGTTCGACGCGTCCGACGCGAACCTTTCGCCAGCCGCGGAGCGACTCGTCGAGGTCGGGATCGTCTGTGTCGACGCGGAGCACCCCGACGCCGTCGAGTTTG
The DNA here is from genome assembly GCF_000403645.1 of Salinarchaeum sp. Harcht-Bsk1. Taxonomy (NCBI): domain Archaea; kingdom Methanobacteriati; phylum Methanobacteriota; class Halobacteria; order Halobacteriales; family Natronoarchaeaceae; genus Salinarchaeum; species Salinarchaeum sp. Harcht-Bsk1. The sequence continues at coordinate 2,011,832 of NC_021313.1, read as the reverse complement.
CGACGGGAGCCGACGACGGCGAGGTCGGCGGCCCGGATCACGTCCGGCGCGATCTGCTGGTTGCCGCGGCCGAAGAGGAACCCCTGGCCGCCGATCGGCGAGACGACCACGACGACGTCAGCCGCGGCCGCATCGGTGCCGTCGTCAGCCGCGGCCTCGTCGTCTGGCGAGTCGGCAGCCTCCCCGATCGTCGCGGCGCGAATCTCGTCCGCGCTCCCATCGCGAACGAGCAGTTCGCCCTCGGGCGGCGCGTCGGCACTCGGCGGCCGATCGAACGGCTCGGGGGCTCGCCAGACGTCGACGCCGAGCGGCGAGCCGTCGATCCCGAGCGCGTCCTCGATCGCGCCGACCGTGCTCCCCGGGCCGAAGACGTAGGTCGTTCCGGGGGTGAGGTCGGCGAGGAACCCCTCGACGAGCCCCTCGACGCTGCCGCCGCCGAGCTGTTTGCTCGCCTGGACGCCCTCCGCGACCGGGACCGGTCGGACGGCGCGGAGTTCCGTCTCGACAGCGCCCTCCCGGTACGCGTCCTCGTCGATGTCGTTGATCTCACGGTCCTCGACGTGCTCGTACTCCGCGGCGATCCGGCCTGCCTCCCGTGGCGTCACCGCGAAGACGGAGGAGTAGACCTTGACGCCCGCCGGAACGCCGAGCATCGGCGTCGATTCGTCGGGTTCGGAGACGGCATCGCCAGCGACAGCCTCGGCGGCGTCCAGCGCTTTTGCTACGTCGACGGCCGTCCCGTCACCGCCGACGAACAGCACGAGGTCGACGCCGCGGTCGACGAGTGCCGTGACCACCGCCCGCGTGTCGTCGGCGGTCGTCGAAGCAGGGGCTTCCGTCGCCACGGGATCGACGTCTCCGACGACGACGGGGGTGAATCCCGCCGCCTTCGTAGCGGCGGCACCCATCTCGCCTGGACCGGCGAAGACGCTGGCGTCGGGGGCACGTTCGGCGAACGCAGCCATCGCTTCGGCGGCGCGTTCCGGTGCGCGGGGTTCCGCACCGCGTTCCCTGGCGGCCTCGACCTTCCCGTCGGTGCCCTTCAGGCCGACCCGACCGCCCATGCCGGCGACCGGATTCACGACGAGGCCGAGGCGCATGGGCCCGCTTGAACCCCACGTCACAAAGCCCGTCCGGAATCCTTAGGCACCGGCCGCGGAAACGTCCAGTCATGACACAGTCGCTGCCGCTCGAGTCCAGCCTGCCGACGACGGAAACCGCGCTCGTCGTGCTCGGCCTCGCGATCCTCGTCACGCTGCTCTGGCTGCTCGCCTTCTACCGGTAGCCGTCCAGAGAGCGAGCGGGCCGACCCGTCGCGAGGCGTTCCAGGACTCAGTCCGCTCGCCAGGACCAGCCGGGCTCCCAGTCGAGCAGCCGCTCGGCCTTCGCGGTCGTCACGAGCGGGTCGGTGCCCGTGATCGGTTCCCGACGCTCGGCGTGGTCGAAGAATTCTTCGACGAGTCGCTCGCTGTCGGTGCGGACGCAGGTGTCGCTGGCGACGGCCCAGAACCGCTCGTGGCCGTCGATGTCGGCCTCTAGTGCCCGTCGGGCGACCGACGCGGCGTCCTTGAGGTGGAGGTACGAGAAGAGGACGTCCCGAGTCGTGCGCGATCGCTCGCCGCGCATCGCGGCAAGATCGGTCGACCACTCCTCGAACGCGGACCGAAGGTCGTCGCCGTCTGCCACCCAGGGGTAGCGCAGCGACGCGATCGTCGGGCCGTCGGGACGGCGCGCGACGCCGTCGGCGGTGACCTCCATCGCGTGCTTCGCGACGGCGTAGGGATCCCGCGGGGTGACCGGGTGTTCCTCGTCGACCGGGAGATACTCGACTTCGATCTTCGCGTCCTGAAAGGCTGCGCCCATCACGTTCACGCTGGAGGGAACGACGACCCGGCCGATTCCCAGGGCCTCGGCGGCCTCCAGCACGTGGTAGGCCGACTGGACGTTCGACCGGTAGGTCTCGTGGCCGGGGTTGCGCGACGGACTCGGGATCGTCCCCATGTGGATCGCTGCGTCGACGCCGGTTCGAGCGAGCGACCCGTAGACGGCGCCGGCGTCGAGCAGATCGATCGACTGGTACTCGTCGGAGACCGCCTCCCGTCGCTTCCCGCGAGCGAGGTTCACGGTCTCGTAGCCGTGGTCGGCCAACTCCCGGAGGATCGCCTCGCCGATGTTCCCGTTCCCTCCGGTGACGGCGACCCGCTGGACTGCCATAGTCGGATGTCGCTCACCCGGCGGTTATACCTGCTGGGCGCAGGAGCGGCGACGCCACCGAGCCGTCGCGCCAGCGGTCGGCGGCGTCCTCGCAGTCCGGTCCCTGGAGACCGGCGACGTCGTACCGTGGGTCGGCTCAGTGATGCAACGCCCCGAGCGAGACGCTCTTCACGCCGTACTTCTCGCAGGCGCCACGAGCCCGATCCGACGTGAACTCGTACAGGGGGTTCTCGCGAACCTCCACGACGTCGAGGCCCACGGCTTCGATCGCCTCGCGGTACGTGTTGATCTGCATGGCGCCGCCGATGCAGGCCGCCCAGAGGTCGGCGTCCGTCTTGATGCTGTCCGGCATCGTCGTCTCGCTGATGATGTCGGAGATCGCCAGTCTGCCGCCGGAGCGGAGCACGCGGTTCGCTTCCGCGAAGACGGTCCCCTTCTCAGGGGAGAGGTTGATGACGCCGTTGGAGAGCACGACGTCGAATCCCTCCTCGTCGACCGGAAGCAGTTCCCAGACGTCCCGAAGCCGTCGTGTCGTCTCGAGGTCGTCGAGCAGGGACACGATCGAGTCGGCCACGAACTCGCCCAGTGGCGTCGCTTCGAAGCGATCGCCGTCGCGCTCGACCCACTCACGGTGCGCCATCGCCGTCAGCGTCCGTCCGACCGTCGTGCGCGAAACGTCCGCGAGGGCCTCGAGCTCTCGCCTGCTCTTCGGCCCGTCTGCGAGGGCCGCGAGTACCGCGACACGGTGATCGGTTCGGGCGAGAAACTCTGCGTCACCGAGCGACGACGCTGCCCGGCCGGATGGTGCGCCACCCGGTAGCATACGACAAAATACATCGTCCGGCGTCTTAGCGCTTCGGTACACCAGGGCGGCGTCGCCGACCCGGTGGGTCCTCACTCCCTGACGACCGTCACCGGAACCGGCGAGAGTTCGATGAGCCCCCGGGCGACGCTGCCAAGCATCTCGCGACGCCGTTCGCTCACCATCCTGTGGCCGACGATGACGCCGTCGATCCCCTCGCGGGTCTCGACGTACTGGGCGATCGCGTCGTCGGCGTCGCCGTACAGCAACACGTCCTCGACCTCGAACGGAACGGCCTCCCGGGCCTCCTCGAGGACCTCCTCGCCGCGGTTCTCGGCGTCCTCGATCCCCTCGAGGACGAGGGACTTCTCGCCCTCCGAGCGGGTCGAGATCGGCCCCTCGCCCGCCTGCTCGTACACCTTCGGCTCGACGACGTGGACGACCGTCAGCGATCCGTCCGTGGCGTCCACCAGGTCCGCAGCGTGTTCGAGTGCGCGATCACTCTGCTCGGACCCGTCGACGCAGACGACGAAGTGCATGCTTTGTGGTACGCTGGCAAGTGCAAAGACGATTTGGACGGCTATCGGTCGGCGAGAAACTGAAAACGGCGTGCGGTAGAAAAACGTCCGCGAGCGACCGATAGGGAGCGAGCGGTTCGCCGGCGGCGAGCGAGTGCGGTCTGCGAGCGAGCCGCCGGTCTTTTTTGGCGGAGATTTTTTCGAGGAGTGGTTCCCGCAGCGAGCGTCAGCGAGCGAGGAAACCCGACGAGAAAAAAGGTCCTCTTACATCGCGCCGCCCATGCCACCCATACCGCCCATGCCGCCCATGCCGCCGCCGGGACCGCCAGCGCCCTCGTCCTCTTCGCCTTCGGTGGAGAGGTCGCCGGCGGAGATGATGTCGTCGATCTTCAGCACGAGGTTCGCGGACTCGGTGGCAGCGGAGACGGCCTGCTGCTTGGCGTGGGCCGGCTCCGCGACGCCGGCGTCGAACGTGTCGACGACGTCGCCGGAGAAGACGTTCAGGCCGGCGCGGACGTCACCGTCGTCGTGAGCCGCGCGGAGGTCGACGAGGGTGTCGATGGGGTCGAGCCCGGAGTTCTCCGCGAGCACGCGGGGGACGAGTTCGAGCGCGTCGGCGAACGCCTCGACGGCGAGCTGCTCGCGGCCGGAGACGGAGTCGGCGTAGTCGCGCAGGCGTCGGGCGACCTCGACCTCGGTCGCGCCGCCGCCGGCGAGCACGCGGCCGTCGGAGACGGTCTGGGCAACGACCTCGAGAGCGTCGGAGACGCCGCGCTCGAGTTCGTCGACGACGTGATCGGTGGAGCCACGCAGGAGGAGGGTGACGCCGTGGGACTCGCCGGAGCCCGTCACGTGGAACGCCTCGTCCTCGCTGTCGCGGACGACGTCGCCGTGGCCGAGCGCGTCGGCCGTGGCGTCGTCGAGATCGGAGACGATCGAGGCGCCGAGCACCTCACGCAGGAACTCGACGTCCGACTTCTTCACGCGGCGGACCGCGAGGATGCCCTCCTTCGCGAGGTAGTGCTGGGCGAGGTCGTCGATGCCCTTCTGGCAGAGCACGACGTCCGCGCCAGTGTCGGCGATCTGGTCGACCATCTCCTTGAGCTGCTCCTCCTCGCGGTCGAGGAACTGCTGGAGTTTGTCGGGGTCGGAGACGTTGACGGAGGTGTCGACGTCGGTCTCCTCGACCTCGATCGGGGAGTCCAGCAGGAGAATGTTGGCGTCCTCGACCTCGGTCGGCATGTTGTCGTGGACGGGGTCCTTGTCCACGATGGCACCCTCGAGGAGTGCGGACTCGTCGGCGGCAGAGCCAGTCTGGGTCTCCGTCTTGAGGAACTCGAGGTCGACGACGTTCGAGCCGTCGTCGGCCTCGATCGTGACGGCCTGGACCGCGCGGACGATGAGGTCGGCGAGGTGCTCCTTGTTGAGCTCCGCGCCCTTGCCGGTCATCGACGTCTCGGCGACGGAGCGCAGCAGGTCCTCGTCGCCGGGGTCGACTTCCAGGGCCACGTCGTCGATCTCGGCGCGGGCCTGCTCGCTGGCGAGGTGGAAGCCCTTGATGATCGCGGTCGGGTGGATGTCCTGCTCGAGGAGGTCCTCGGCGTTCTTGAGGAGTTCACCCGCGATCGCGACGGCGGTCGTCGTGCCGTCGCCGGCCTCGTCCTCCTGGGTCTCTGCGACCTCGACGATCATCTCCGCCGTCGGGTTGTCGATGTCCATCTCCTGGAGGATGGTGACGCCGTCGTTCGTGACGGTGACGTCGCCCATCGAGGAGACGAGCATCTTGTCCATTCCCTTCGGGCCGAGTGTGGAGCGGACGGCCTCCGCGACGGCCTGCGCGGCGGCGATGTTGTAGTCCTGCGCGTCCTCGTCCTTGACGCGCTGGGAGTCCTCCGACATGACGATCATCGGCTGTCCCTGTTGCATTCGCTGACTCATAGACGGTCGAGAGTGAGGTAGTGCTTCTATAAAAATGTGACGAACAACCGTGACCACGCGGGCCTGGCCGAGTCGACGCTCGAACGGCCCCAATCGCCCGATAGGAGCCCACTGCGGCGGATCGACACCGACTGTGGACGACTCACACGACTGCGAATCCCGCCGCCAGCGGAACAGATTTAAATACCACATGGTCCAGCGGGCGACCGTCGCCGCCGGCACTCTGGCGAGAAGCCATTTTACCGGGAAGCGACGTCGCGATCGATCCTCGATTCACCCGCTCACCGGTTCGAGGAGGTCCGGGCTGTCGTTGCTCGGATCGTTGACGGCCCTCGAGACGCGGTATGCCTGGAAGTCGGGTGCAGCGAAGGGCTGGAGGAGGTCGGCCCGCTCCTCGGGGTCGTCAGCGTCGAGCCACTCCCGTTCTCGGTCTCGTGGGAAGATTACCGGCATCCGGTCGTGGAGGTCGGCGACCGGGCCGGTGGAATCCGTGGTGAGGATCGCGACCGTCTCGCGGACCTCCGTCCGCGGTTCGTCGGCAGCGTCGGCCGCGGTTTCGCCACCTGCGAAGTCGTCGAGCCCCGTCTGCTGGACCGGCCCCTCCCAGCGCTCCCAGATCCCGGCCATCGCGAACAGTCGGTCGTCCTCGAACGCGATGCGGTAGGGCTGGCGGCTGCCCCGGTCGCCGGTCCACTCGTAGAAGCCGTCCGCGGGGACGAGGCAGCGGCGACGTCGGACCGCAGTCCGGAAGGAGGGTTTGTCCTCGACCGTCTCGGCGCGAGCATTGACGTACCCGTGCTCGCTGGGGTCGTCGGCCCAGCTCGGCAGCAGGCCCCAGGTGCGGAACTGGAGCTGCTCGGGGGCGTCGTTGCCGATCACGGGCACGGACTGGCTCGGCGCGACGTTGTACCGCGGCGCGTACTCCGCGGGGACGTCCACCGAGAAGCGCTCGCCGAGTTCGCCCGCGTTCGCGAAGATCGTGAAGCGACCGCACATAACCGGTACTTGGGTTCGGGCGTGGAAAAGTGCGCTGCGTGGTGGAACGTAGTGTTGGGCGAGAACGGAGGAAGCACGCATGCAAACCGCCCGGAAGCCCCCTCCCGCTCGACGAGTAGGCGAAGTAAGCAGCGCAGCCGAGCGAAGCGAGGCGAGGAGCGCAGCGAGCGTACGTCGTCCAGCGGCCGGGGGCTTCCCGGCGGTTCGCTGCAGTTCTCGATCGAACAGCAGATCGATCAACACATCCAACGAAACCACGTCGCGTTCGCCCCTGCCAGAACCCTTTTTAAGTTTCTCGGCGATCCGAACGCATGGATTCGCGTACGATTGGGGTCCAGAGCGTCGTGTTCGGGGACCGCAAGCTCTCGGCAGTCCTCGACGAACTGGACGACGCCGACGTCGACGTACTGGAGCTCTGGGGGGACCACCTCTCGCCGAACGACCACGGCGCGACCGTGGCGGCGAGCGTCGCGGCGCTGAAAGCGACGATGGTCGACGTTCGAGGCTACGGCGTCGTCGACGTCGAGGAGCCCGAGGACGTCGAGGACCACGTCGCGTTCGCCGATCGCCTCGAGGCCGACTACGTCACGGTGAACTACCCGCCGATGCGCGACGACGTGACGGCCGAACTCCTCGAGCAGGCGGAGGCCTACGACGTCGACGTCGCGATTCACAACTACTCCTCGGTCCACCACGACGACACCTCGCAGGTCTTCTCCTCGCTCGCGGAGGTCCAGGACGTGCTGGAGCGGAACCCGCACGACCGACTGGGCGCCTGCGTGGACACCGGCCACTTCCTCGTCGAGGACGTGGATCCCGCGGACGTGATCGAGTCGCTCGGGGACCGGATCGTCACCGTGCACCTGAAGGACACCAGCGAAGCCGCGATCGAGGACGTGCCGGGCGCCGGCGAACTCGAACTCGAGACCGTGCTCGACCTGCTCGACGCCCACGCCGATCCGGACGTGCCGCTGATCGTCGAGTACGAACTCGATCCCGAGGAGGCGGTGGCCGACCTCCGAGAGGCAGTGGCGAACGTCGAGCGCGCGCTGGCGTCCCGACCGTAGCTCCGGCGGCGTCACACCCGCCGACGATCCGGGGGCAATGTCGGCACCCCACCGCAGTACTACGGTTCCCGGCTCCTTGGAATCGGATCCGTCGTTCCTGGCACCACGAGAGTTTTAATCCCGCACGTGCGACGTGTATCCGACCGTGACCACCCTCGTGGTCTGTCTCGATCGCACGGACGACGTCGGCGCCACCACCGGCATCCAGACGCCCGTCGCGGGCTGGGAGGCCGTCCAGGCGCTGGTGACAGACGTCGGACTCGCCGACCCCGAGGACGCGAGCGTGAACTCGATCCTGGAGGCACTGCGGATCACCCGCGAACTGCGGGACGACGGCGAGAACGCCGTGGTCGCCGTCGTCTCGGGAACGCCCGATTCGATGGTGACTGCGGACCGGACCGTCGCTGGCCAGCTCGACGACCTCGTCGCGGAGTACGATCCCGACTCGGCGATCGTCGTCACCGACAGCGCCGAGGACGAACGCCTCGTCCCGATCGTCGAGAGCCGCGTCCCCGTCGACTCCGTCGATCGCGTGGTCGTTCGGCAGGCCAGGGACCTCGAATCGACCTACTACCTGATGAAGCAGTTCCTCGCCGACGAAGAGCTACGCCAGACGACGCTGGTCCCGCTGGGGACCGCGCTGCTCGTCTTCCCGGCGCTGGCGGTGTTCGCCGGCCCCGCGGTGGCGGCCGCGACGATCGCGACCGTGATCGGCCTCTTCCTCCTCTACAAGGGCCTCGGCGTCGACGAACTCCTCGCGCGCGCGGCCCGGCAGGCCCAGAACGCGCTCTACTCCGGACAGGTCTCCGTCGTCACCTACGTCGTCGCTGCTGGGCTCACCCTCGTGGGCGTGTTCGCCGGTGCGCTCGGCATCTCCGCCCAGCCCGAGACCGAGGGCGTTCTCTTGCCGGTGATGCGCTTCGCCTACGACGCCGTACCGTGGCTCGCGATGGCCGCGCTCACCGCCTCCACGGGCCGGCTGCTCGACGAGGTCCTCCGGGACGACGGGATCCGGACGTCCTACCTCAATCTGCCCTTCGTCGCGCTCGCCGTCGCCCTGGTCGTCCGCGGGTTCTCGGCGTACTTCCTCGAGGAGGCCGGGACGCTGGGGCCACTCGAGATCCCCCGGCTCGAACTCGGCGTCCTGACCGTCGAGCCGTTCGTCCTCGAGGCCGGCCAGCGCCTCGCGCTCTACGTGGTCTCGGGCGTCGTCGTGAGCCTGATCGGCGTCCGGATCGCGGCGTACCTCGGCGGGGGCGACTTCCCCGGCGTGGACCTCGAAGCTGCGCCGGACGGCGGCGACGGGACGGCGGATCGCGACGGCGACGCCGAGAGCGAGACGGGTTGAGGTGGCTGCGGAGCCCCACAGTAACACCGCGGATCTAGCCGAGTGACACTGTGGAGCGACACAGGTGACGCTGCGGAGCGACACAGGTGACGCCGCCCTTCCACCCCGGCGCCTGGCCACGTCTCGAGCCACCGCCATGTCCGATCGCCCGTTGCTGTCCCCGCACCGCCGACGGAACCAACGATCGGGCACTCTTCACCGGGAAATCCCGCGACGCGTTGGCCAACCCAACCGATAGAATCAGGTGAGTGCCTCCTGAATCCGCAGCCATGTTCCGGAAGGTGCTGGTCGCGAACCGCGGCGAGATCGCGGTTCGGGTCATGCGTGCCTGCGAGGAGCTCAACGTCTCTACGGTGGCGATCTACAGCGAGGCCGACAAGGACGGCGGTCACGTCCGGTACGCCGACGAGGCCTACAACGTCGGCCCGGCGACGGCCAGCGAGTCCTACCTCGATCACGACGCGGTGATCGAGGCGGCGCGAAAGGCCGACGCCGACGCCATCCACCCCGGCTACGGCTTCCTCGCGGAGAACGCCGCGTTCGCCAGGAAGGTCGAGGAGACCGACGGGATCACCTGGGTCGGGCCCAGCGGCGACTCGATGGAGTCTCTCGGGGAGAAGACGAAAGCGCGGACGATCATGGCCGACGCCGACGTGCCGATCGTCCCGGGGACGAAAGACCCCGTCACCGAGGTCGAGGAAGTGACGGCGTTCGGCGAGGAGCACGGTTACCCCATCGCGATCAAGGCCGAGGGTGGTGGCGGCGGGATGGGCATGCAGATCGTCGAGTCGGCGGAGGAAGCCGAGGAACAGCTCAAGACCGCCAAGCGCGAGGGCGAGGCGTACTTCGACAACGACTCGGTCTACCTCGAACGCTACCTCGAGAACCCCCGCCACGTCGAGGTCCAGATCCTCGCCGACGAGCACGGCAACGTCCGCCACCTCGGCGAGCGGGACTGCTCGCTCCAGCGTCGCCACCAGAAGGTCATCGAGGAGGGACCGTCCCCGGCGCTCTCGGACGAACTGCGGGAGAAGATCGGGGAGTCGGCCCGACGGGGCGTCGACGCCGCGGACTACACCAACGCCGGCACGGTCGAGTTCCTCGTCGAAGAGGACACCGAACGCGACCCCGACGATCTGCTCGGTCCCGACACGAACTTCTACTTCCTCGAGGTCAACACGCGGATCCAGGTCGAGCACACCGTCACGGAGGAGCTCACCGACATCGACATCGTGAAGTGGCAGCTCAAGGTCGCCGACGGCCAGGAGATCACCTTCGAGCAGGACGACGTCGAACTCGAGGGCCACGCCATGGAGTTCCGGATCAACGCCGAGAACGCCGCCAACCAGTTCCAGCCCGTCGGTGGCGGCCACCTCGAGACCTACGACCCGCCGGGCGGCATCGGCGTCCGGATGGACGACGCGCTCCGGCAGGGCGACGACCTCCCCGGCGACTACGACTCGATGATTGCGAAGCTGATCGTCCACGGCTCCGACCGGGACGAGTGTATCGCCCGCTCGCTCCGCGCGCTCCGCGAGTACGAGATCGAGGGCATCACCACCATCATTCCCTTCCACCGCCTGATGATGGCCGACGAGGCGTTCATCGACGGCAAACACACCACGAAGTACCTCGACGAGGAACTCGACCACGCCCGCATCGAGGAGGCACAGGCCCAGTGGGGGCCCGAGGACGGGGCCGGTGACGCCGGCGACGACGAGGAGACCGTCACCCGTGAGTTCACCGTCGAGGTCAACGGCAAGCGCTTCGAGGTCGACCTAGAGGAGAAGGGCGCGCCGCCGATCACCGCCGACTCCGCCGGCTCCGGCGGTGCCCAGCGTCCCGACCACGTCGGCGGCGATAGCGGCGGAGGCGGCGCCGTCGGCGAGGGCGAGTCCATCGCCGCGGAGATGCAGGGGACGATCCTCGAAGTGAACGTCGCCGAGGGCGACGAGGTCGCCTCCGGCGACGTGGTCTGCGTGCTGGAGGCGATGAAGATGGAGAACGACGTCGTCGCCGATCAGGGCGGGACGGTGAGCGAGGTGCGGGTCGGCGAAGGCGACTCCGTCGACATGGGCGACGTCCTCATCGTGCTGGAATAACGGGCGAGCCCCGACCGCAACCGGGCCACCTGGATGAACAGTCCAGAAATCCGCGTGGGGCTGTCGGCTACTCGATTACGCAGGCGTACCCTGGTACTGGTAGTCGCCGAAGCCCAGCAACGGCCAGAAGATGAAGCCCAGGAACCACAGCCCGAGCGTGAAGCCAAGACCGTTCCCGAAGGCCTCTGCGACGCCCTTGAACATGACGTAAGCCGCGTAGATGTTGACGAGCGGAACCAACATGACCAGGAGCCACCACCACTCGTTCCCCCCGATTTTCAGCATGACGTAGACGTTGTAGATGGGGATGATCGCCGCCCATCCTGGCTCACCTGCCTTCGTGAACGTTTTCCACGTTCCCCCGATGACGATGGCGATGAACGCGAGGTATACCACCAGGAATCCACCAATTGCGCCTTCCTGCAGTATGGTAGTACCGAGTGCTTGAAGCATCATCCGTGTAGGTTACCGCCTTCCTAATAAATTTACCCCAAACGGCGTTCAGTTTGATATCATTTGGCCAGCGGGGGTTGCCCCGTTGCCACACCCAGGTAGCACGACCCTACGACCGCCGTTCCAGAAAGTCGGCGAGCGTCTCGAACAGCCGGATCTTCTGGTCGATGTCCGAGGACGCGTGGCCCTCCTCGCCGAGTTCGACGTACTCGAAGTCCTCGTCCGCCTCGTAGCCCAGTTCCTCCAGTCGGTCACGGAACAGCCGCGCCTGCGACACTGGCACCCGCCGGTCGTTCACGCCGTGGACCATCAGGGTCGGCGCGGCGAGGTTGTCGGCGTACTCGATGGGCGAGCGCTCGCGGTAGAGGTCGGGGTTCTGCTCGGGCGTGCCGAGGTTCTTCTCCATCAACTCGGTGCGGAAGTGGGGCATCGTCTCCTCGAACATCGCGTTCAGGTCGGTGAGGCCGATCCAGGCGATGCCGGCGTCGTAGAGGTCGGGGTACTGGACGAGTTGCCAGTAGGCGGAGTAGCCGCCGTAGGAGCCGCCGAAGACGACGACCCGGTCGTCGTCGAGGAAGTCGTAGCGATCGAGCGCGACCTCGGCAGCCGTCGCCACGTCGCCCTGCTCTGCGCCGCCCCAGTCCTCGTAAAGTTCCTCGACGAACGCCTTCCCGCGGCCGGTCGAGCCGCGGTAGTTGATCTTGAGGACGCTGTAGCCCTGCTGGGCGAGGAACTGCGTGTAGAGGTCGAAGCTCCGGGAGTCGGCGTGGCGCGGGCCGCCGTGGGGGTTGACGATGAGCGGAGAGGGACGCTCGCCGGAGTCGTAGAACAGCGCCTCGATCTCGAGTTCGTCGTAGGGGTCGTGCTCGACGGCGGCCTGGCTGGTCTCGGGGATCCCGTCGGACTCGAATCGGAAGTACTCCGCGTCGGCGAAGTCCTCGGGATCGAACGGACCGTACGCCGCTTCGAGGAGCACCTCGGTCTCGTCGGCGTCGAGGTCGTAGGCGAGCAGTTCGGGGCGGCGCGCAGGGGTGGTGTGCGTGAGCAATAGTCGATCCTCGGAGAGCAGTGGGGAACCCGCAGAGGCGCCCGCGCCGCCGCCCGCCGGAACGGTCACGCCCTCGGGCACGTCGAGTTCGCGGCCCTCGCCAGACTCCAGATCGTAGACGACCGGGACCTTCGCGGCGCGGCGGGTCCGCACGACGAGGATCCCCGACTCGTCGTCGGTGAAACCGACAGGCACCTCCTCGTACTCGGCGTCCCCGTACCAGGTGACTTCCTCGGCGTCGAAGTCGTAGACGCCGGCGCGGCTCATGTCCGCGACGTTGTCGGAGAGGAGCAGCTGCTCGCCGGCCTCGTCCCACTCCGTGGGAGCGGACTCGGAGCCGACCTCGCCGATCTCGAGGTTCCGGGGCTCGGAGCCGTCGGGGTTCGCGACGTAGACGTCGAGGTTGTCGTACACGTCGGACTCGTTGGTCGCGTAGGCGATCCGGTCGCCGTCGGGTGAGACTTCGCCGCCCCAGACGGCGCGCTCGTACTCGGTGAGCTGCTCGATCTCGCGCTCGCCGTCGTCCCGGGCGGCGGGCAGCTGTCGGTAGAGGTTCATCTGGCCGCCGGCCGTCGAGCCGACGTAGACCGTGCCGTCGTCGGCGACGGCCTCCAGGGAGACCTGACTGTCGAGTTCGACGACGGGCTCGGCCTTCTTGCCATCTCGATCGATCCGCCAGACGTCGTTCTGTTCGTTCCCGCCCTCGTCCTGGTGGTAGTAGATCGTCTCGCCGTCGGGGCCCCACTCCATCGGCCACCGGGCGTTCCGGGGAACCTCGCCGTCGGTCACGACGGTCCGCTCGCCGCTGCCGACGTCGATCAGGTGGAGCTCGTTGCGCCCGGTGTCGTCGTAGTAGACCGCCACCCTCTCGCCGTCTGGCGACGCCGTCGGGTGGTGGAACGATGGAAGGCTCGCAAGGGATTCGAGGACGTTCTCCGATTCGGATTGCTTCGACATATCCGTAGACTCGCCCGAGGACTCAATCAAGTCTTGGGAAACCGGCGGAACGTTCGTGCGGATTCCTGGGCAATTGTGTCGACGATCGTCCACTCGGAAGTGACGAGCCTCTGTTCGACAACGGCCCGTTCGGGAGCAGTCCGTTCGGCAGCGGCCCGTTCGACAGCGGCGAGCGTCCCCGCGATCCAGCCCGACTCAGGACCGCCAGGCCAGCGCGTCCGTGGCGTCCTGCTCGCTCGCCTCTTGGCGACGGATCGCGCCGACGACGCCATAGACGACCGGCGTGTCCAGCAACGCGATCAGGAGCTTCAGGAGGTACTGACCGACGATGAGTTCGAAGACGAGGTCCCACGACGTGACCTGCCCGACGTCGATGAGTCGGGGCAGGATCCCGAACGCGAGCACGACGAAGATCACGGTGTCGATCGCCTGGCTGGAGGCCGTCGACCCGATGTTGCGCGCCCAGAGGTACTCGCCGTCGGTCCGGTCGCGGATCCAGTGGAAGGCGAGGACGTCGTAGTTCTGGCTGACGACGTAGGCGGCGAGGCTGGCGATCACGATGTTCGTCCCCGCACCGAGGACGGTCTCGAACTGCTCGGCGGGAACGCCGTAGCCCGCCCACGGCGCGAGGATCGTCGACCAGACCAGCGCGAGCAGGACGAAGTTCATCCCAAAGCCGACGTTGACGAGCACCTGCGCCGGGCGACGGCCGTACAGTTCGGTGTAGCAGTCCGTCGCCAGGAAGGTGACCGCGTACGCGAGCGCGGCACCGGGCAGCACGATCGCAGCGCCGACGATCGGTAAGGAGACCGGCAGATCGAAGGCCAGCAGTTTGGTCGCCGTGAGCTGTGCGGTCACGAGCGACGTGACGAACAGCGCGATCAGGGCGACCTGACCGATCGTCGGTGCGGGCGTCTCGCGGCTCATTACCCGCGGCGATGCGGGCGCCCGGGAAAACCGATTCGATCCGGCGCGAGCGACTCCGGGCGAGGCAAATCCGACGCGAGCGAGTTCGCTGGGATCGGCATCCAGCGCACCCGCTCGCTCCACGCCTTTAGGTAGGAAGCCGCGGCGACCGGTGCCCATGTCGACACCAGACGACGATGCAGGCGCACGGACGCGAGACAGCGGCATCGAGATTCGCTCGCCGACCGCGATCCTCGAGGACGAACGCGCGATCGAGGGGCTCCCGATCAGGCTCGTCATCGCGTTGCTCGTCGGCGTGGCTGCGCTGTCGGTCATGATGACGATGATCGACGACGTGAACGGGATCGGGAAGACGGAACTCGACGCGGAGCCGGCACCCGATACGTTCGACCTCTCGAGCGACGCCAAGCGCGACGTGACGATCACGGTCGTCGACGACGACGGCGACGCGGTCTCCGGTGCCACGGTCGTCCTGCAGGGCGAGTCCGCACAGCTGGAAGGCGGTGCGAGACACGCCGAATCGGGGAACGGCGGCGACGTCACGTTCGACGACGTCGAGCCGACGCTCTCCGACAATCAGGACCAGGGGACGCTCTCGATCGACGTCCAGCCGCCGACCGACGGGAACTTCCAGGACGAGCGACCGAACACCGAGATCCTGGTGCTCGACGGGTAGCTGGTTCCCTGGATGCCGATAATGCGGGCGCGGAACGATCAGTCCCAGTCGATCCAGTCGTGCTCCCAGCCGGCGCGGCGCTGGGCCTGGCGATCCGCGCGCTCGCGTTCCTCCCGCGCAGTCCGGTTCCGCTCGACGGCGCCGGCCTGCTCGCCTTCGACGAGCAGCGGGGCGAACGCGACGCCACCGAGTGGCTCTCGCTCGCCGTCGGCGTGGACGATCGTCAGCGACTGCTGACCGGCGCCGAGCGGCATGACGAGCTGGCCGTCGTCTGCGAGCTGGCGAACCAGCGCGCGCGGCGGCTCGACGGCCGCCGCCTCGACGAGGATGCGATCGAACGGCGCGTACTCCGCCAGCCCTTCCGCCCCGTCGCGGCAGTCGACGAGGACCTCGGAGTAGCCGGCCGTGGCGAGGTTGCTGCGGGCCTCGAACACCAGCTGGCGGGTGATGTCGATGGCGTGGACGTGGCGCGCGCCGACGACTTCGGCGAGGACCGCAGCCGTGTAGCCGACGCCGGCGCCGACGACGAGGACCTCGTCGCCAGGTTCGGGGGCGAGGGCTTCGATCAGCCGCGCGACCGTGCTCGGCGCGAGCACTCTGGTCCCGTGGCTCCGCTGGGCCGCGTCCGCGTACGCGCCCTGCTCGTCGTCGACGAACTCGTGACGGGGGACCTCGCGCATCGCGAGACCGACTCGATCGCTGCGGACGACACCCTTGGACTCGTGTTCCAGGCTGTCGACCATGTCGTCGCGCAGCACCGCGGGTTCCATACACCGGTCTCCGTCGTGGAGGCTCTTGAATCGCGCGCCCTGAGGCTGGAAGTCGCACACCACGGAGCCGCGAGGTCGACGGACACAGCTTCAAGTGCGATTCGGCGGCGAAGCAGCCCATGGTCGAACTCGAGTGTACGACGGCTCGGCCGGGCGGCGTCACGCTCGTCGCCGTGCGTCTCGACAACCGCGTCGAGTCCCCGGGGGTCGACGTCCACCGAATCCGCCTCAGATCCCGAATCGACGGCCCGACGTGGCCGCCCCGCGTTCAGGGCGTGCCGGCAGCGCCATGGGACGGCGACGCTGCGGAGGTCGTCGTGCCGACCGGCCAGGTCGGGAGCATCGGCTTTGCGAGCCCCGAGCCGCCGGTGGAGCCGCCAGTGGAGATCGAGTCCGTCGAACCCGCGGATCCAGACGCCGGCAGTGGGCCGGGCGACGATCCGACGGCCGAGGACGTCCTGCGCGTGCTCGGCGATCCGTCGCCGCCACGTGACGCCGTCGATCCGACCGCGTCCCCCGGCGCCACCGCCGGGGCGACTGGGGGCACCGGACCGGAGGCAGGGCCGTGATCCTCGCGGTCGTCGGTGGCAAAGGAGGCGTCGGCAAGTCCACCGTCGCGCTGAACGTCGGCGCCGAACTCGACGGGGTCGTCGTCGACGCGGACCTCGGGATGGCGGACCTCCCGTACGGCCCCGGTCCGGACCTCCACGACGTGCTCGCCGGCCGCGCGGATCCGCTCGAAGCGGTCCGAGAGCGGGGTGGCGCCAGCGTCGACGTCCTCCCCTGCGGCCGAACGCTCGCCGGCGCCCGGGCAGCCGATCCGACGGCGCTCGTGGACGCCCTCCGTCGCGTGGAGTCACACTACGGCGCGGTGGTCGTCGACTGCCCCGCGGGCATGGCCGCGGACGCGGGACTCCCGCTCTGCGCGGCCGGTCGCTGTCTGCTCGTGACGACGCCCGACGGCGTCGCCGTTCCCGACGCACTCCGGACCAGGGCGCTCGCCCGCGTCCTCGACGCCGGAATCGAGCGCGTGGTGCTCAACCGCGCCCGTGACCCGCCGGTCGATCGGGTCCAGCGCACGCTCGGCGCGCCCGTCACCGTCGTCCCCGAGCACGAGGCCGTCGACCGAGCGCGAAACGAGGGACGGGCCGTCGCGTCGGTCGCGCCGGAGAGCGTCCCCACCGAACGTTTCAGCGAACTCGCCGGCGCGCTCCAGTGAGGACGCGGCCTCCGCTCGACGCGCGATGACGCGATCCACCGGGGTTTCGTGCGATTCGGCAAACCACAGATGGGCGGGACTGGAAGCGGCTGCTGTAGCGGTCCGTTCGGTACTCCTACGTCTAACACATCTCGCCCATGTCGCGCCAGTCGTCGGCGTGGATCGCGGCCTCAATTTCGAGGCCACACCCGGAGCAGTAGAACGCTACCCGGTTCTGGCCGGGCTGGAACTCCTCGGACTCGTCGTGAGCCGAACAGGTGACCCGGATTCCGCGCTCCTCTCCGGATAGCCGCTCGACGACGTAGCTCGCCTCGTCCATTGATTCGAGCCAGGTACGCGACGGCGAAACGTGTTGTGCTGGAGCGGTCACGGAATGTGCCGCTCGCCGGGGATCCTTACCGCAGCCGCTCGTGATGCAGCAGGTCGTCGTAGTCCTCGCGCCCGCGGAGCACGGACGCCTCGCCACCCTCTAGCCCGACCTCGGCCGGTTTGGGCTGGGAGTGGAACTGGTTGGCGAGTTCGATGCCGTACGCGCCGGTGTTGCCGATCGCGAGCAGGTCGCCCCGGCGGGGTTCGGCGATCGGTCGGCCCGTGCAGAACACGTCCGCGCTGGTGCAGAGCGGCCCTCCAACCGAAGCGGGAATTGCGGCACGCTGGGGTGCCGACACGTTCCGGATCGGGTGGTAGGAGTCGAACATCGCCGGGCGGATCATCGTCGCGAGGCTGGCGTCGACGCCGACGACGGTCGCTTCCGGCGCCTCCTTGATCGTGTTGACCGCCGTCAGGACGAGGCTTGCGTCCGCGACGACGTAGCGACCCGGCTCGACCTTCAGCCGGGCGTCGACGTCCGCGAAGGTCTCCGTGATCGTCGCCGCGACGGCGTCGAGGTCCAGTGGCTCCTCGTCCTCGCGGTATGGCACGCCGAAGCCGCCGCCGACGTCGACGAAGTCGAGGGTGCCGGAACCCTGTTCGGACTCGACCACTGTGGCCGCGTCGGCGACGCGCTCCAGCGCGCGACGGTGCGCGTGGAGGTCCTCCTCGGTGAGCATCCCGCTGCCGACGTGGGCGTGCAGGCCGACGAGGTCGAAGCGCTCCGCTGCGTCGGCCGCGGCCTCGGGGACGTCGCCGTGTGGAATCCCGAACTTCGCGTCCTTCCCGGTCGCGACCTTCTCGTGGTGACCCGCGCCGATACCGGGGTTGACGCGGATCGCGATTCGACCGTCGTAGCCCCGTGCTTCGAGGCGGTCGAGCGTGTCGGTCGCACCGATCGTGACGGTGAGTTCCGGCGCGTCGGTCTCCCAGAAGTCGACGACCCAGTCGAGGTCCTTCGCAGGCGGGTTGGTCGCGGTGTACTGGAGGGTGTTCGGCTCCGCGCCGGCCTCGACCGCGCGGTGGAGTTCGCCCGCGGCGGCGCACTCGATATTCGCACCTTCCTCGAGGAGCCGGCGCATGACGGCCTGGCCGGTGTTGGCCTTCGCCGCGTACATGCACTCGATTCCCTCGAAGGCGTCGTCGATCCGGTCGTAGTTCGCGGCGACCCGATCCAGATCCGTGACGTACAGCGGCGTGCCGTACTCGTCGGCGAGGCCAGCGAGTTCGTCGTGGTCCCAGTCCGCCAGCCGGCGGATCGGGGGCGAGGAATCGGTCATTGGCACGTGGGGAGTGGCTCCCCGGATTCAGTGGTTTCGGTGTCGCGTGAGTGGTTTTCATTCGGTACAGCGACCGCAAACTCCTCCGGAAGCCCCCTCCCGCTCGCGGAATCTAACTCGCTGCGCTCCTCGTTCACTCGCTCGCGCTCGTCCACTGCGGTGCGTGCGTCGTTACATCCCGCGACCGGTCGGCCCCTTCCGAATTCCCACCCGGCGGTGGTCGTCGCAGTGGTCGTCATTCCCGGAGGACGTCCTCCCGCTCCGTGGCTTCGAGGGTCTCCTCCTCGACGTGCGTGGCGACGACGGCGGGCTTGTACGCGCTGCCGGGGATCAGCTCCTCGTCGCTGACGGAGGACTCGACGAAGCGCTGGAAGGCGCGGCGTTCCGGTGGGAGTTTGCCGTAGTGGACCTCCCCGTCGACGAGGTCGTAGACGGGGATGCGCGGCGTGAGCAGGGTGTTCTCGCCGACGATGGAATCGTGGCCGACGACGAAGCCCGACGTCACGCGACACCCAGCGCCAAGCGAGACGCCGTCCTCGATCACGACCGGCGCGTCCTCGACGGGTTCGAGGACGCCACCGATCAGCGTGTTCGCGCCAAGCTTGACGTTCGCACCGATCTGTGCAGCGGAGCCGACCGTGTCACACGAGTCGATGAGGGTGCCGTCGCCGACGTAGGCGCCGATGTTGACGAAACTCGGGCTCATCATGATGCAGTCGGAGCCGAGGTAGCAGCCCCGACGCAGCACGGTGCCGTCGGGCGTGTTCCGGGAGCCGCGCTCGGCAAGGTCGTCGGTGCGGCGGAGCGGCAGGACGTCGGTGTAGGTGACGTCGCCGTACTCGTGGGCGACGTTTTCCCGGAGGCCGAAGTTCAGGAGGACGCCCTGCTTGACCCACTCGACGGCCTCCCACTCGGCGGTGGCGGAGGCGACTTCCGGCTCGCCGTCGCCGCCCACGGCGTCGGGGTCGGCAGGTTCGACCGGTTCGGCGGCGCGTAGCTCGCCGGCTTCGAGCGATTCGAGGAACGCCTCGAGGACGGCGAGGTCGTCCGCGCTCGCGCTGGCGGCGTCGACCGCGCCGTCCTGGTAGCGGGCCCAGAGGGCCTCGACGTCGGATTGCAGGCTCATGCGCGAGCGGACTCGGCCCCGGAGTAAAACCTCCCCGATCAGTCCCCGCCGAGCACGTCCCCGAAGTCGTACCAGCCCGGCGGCTGGCCGTCGAGCCAGACGGCGGCGTCGAGGGCGCCCGCGGCGAAGACGCCGCGATCCTCCGCGCGGTGGGTCAATCGAAGCTCCTCGTGGTTGCCGGCGAGTAGCACCTCGTGGATGCCCGTGATGTCGCCAGCGCGGACGGCGTGGACGCCGACTTCGCCGTCCCGGCGCGGGGCGTGGCCCTCCCGACCGTGGACGCGATCGCCGTCGGTCGCACCGTCGCGATCGCCACCGTCCCGGTCGCCGGCCTCGCGAGCGCCCTCGAGTTCGTGCAGGATCGCTTTCGCGGTGCCACTCGGTGCGTCCCGCTTGCCGTTGTGGTGGGTCTCGATCAACTCGGCGTCGTAGCCCTCCATCGCGCTGGCGGCCTCGCCGACGACCTGGAGCAGCGCCTGGACGCCGCGAGCGAAGTTCGCGGCCTTGAGCAGCGCCGTCCGCTCGCTGGCCTCCCGGAGCGCGGCGGTCTCGGTGCTGTCGAAACCCGTGGTGCCGACGACGACGTCGACGTCCGCGTCGGCGGCCGCCTCGACGGCCTCGATGCATGGCTCTGGGACGGTGAAGTCGACGAGCACGTCGACGTCGCGCTCGGTGAGGAGCGCGGGGAGGCCGTCGGCGCCGGCGAGTTCGACGCCCGCGATCGGGCCCGCCTCGGGCGAACGGGTCGTCGCGAGGACGACCTCGACGTCGTCGCGTCCGGCCGCCTCGGCGAGGAGTTCCTCGCCCATCCGGCCGGTTGCGCCGGGAATCGCGACGCGGGTCGGCTCAGTCATGCTCCCCCGCCGAGATCGCTGGAGCCGCCGCGACCCCCGCCAGCGCTTCCTCGCGGGTCGCTTCCAGTTCGTCGAGCAGGTCCTGCAGCGGTTCGCGGTGCTCCTCGGCGAGCCGCGAGAGCGGCGGCCGGATCGTCGGGCCGCAGTAGCCTCGCATCGCGGCGGCCTCCTTCACCGGGATCGGGTTGGTCTCGACGAAGAGCTCGCGGAAGAGCGGGCCGAGTTCGTGGTGGAGCGTGCGTGCAGCGGCGTAGTCCCCCTCCAGCGCGCTGTGGACCATCGCGACGGTGCGCTCGGGCTCGACGTTCGCGGCGACGGAGATCGTACCGGTCGCGCCCACGGAGAGCATCGGAAGGGTCAGGGCGTCGTCGCCGGAGAGCACGGAGAAGTCGTACTCCCGCGTCCGCTCGACGACCTCGGTGACCTGCCCGAGGTCGCCGCTGGCGGCCTTGTAGCCGGCGACGTTCGGGTGGTCGGCGAGCGCGACGACGGTGTCAGGCTCGACGTTGCGGCCCGTGCGGCTCGGGACGTTGTAGACGATCTGGGGCAGGTCGACGGTGTCTGCGATCTCCCGGAAATGGGCCTCCAGCCCGCGCTGCTCGGGCTTGTTGTAGTACGGCGAGATGAGCAGGAGTGCGTCGGCGCCGACGTCCTTCGCGGCGTGGGAGAGTTCGAGCGCTTCGCGAGTGTTGTTCGAACCGGTGCCGGCGACGACTGGAACCTCGTCGACGGCGTCGACGACCGCCTCGACGACGTCGACGTGCTCCTGGTGGGAGAGCGTCGCGCTCTCGCCGGTCGAGCCGACGGGAACGAGCCCGTCGACGCCCGCGGCTTCGAGCCGGCGGGCCTCCGCCCGTAGCTGTTCGTAGTCGATACTGCCGGTGTCGTCGAAGGGCGTGAGCATCGCGGGGTAGACGCCGCGGAACGGCTCGCCCGTCGACGGGTCGTTCGATCCGTCGTTCGGTGTGTCTGCTGTCATTGGTGTGAGGTCGCGTCCGTAGGGACGTAAGTCCACGCGTCTGGCCGTGAGCCTGGGCTGTCGAACGGTCGAAATCGCCCGGGACGAGGCCGCCAGACTCGCCGCGAGCGCGTCAGGGGCGGCGTTTACGGACTGCGCCGCTCGCGGAGAAGGAACCGGCGACGGAGGCGAGCGGGTGCATATCCAGGTGGGCGTGGGGCGACGGCTTGAAGCTTGCGCCATCGAACCGCCGAGCGATTGGAACCACCGGCTATTCGGCTCCTGCACCGTGGATTCCGTATGCGAGCCACCCACGTACCCATTTGTATCCGAAACGATTCGCGGTCTCGCTGTGAAAATAATACGTGGTAAATCGTGCGAAAATTTCTTGTGGCGCCGGTCGGTCTGTCCATCCCATGACACGCGCTCACGCATCGGACCGCACCGGCGATGGTGCGGTGTACGAGACGGAGGCGGCCACCGTCCGCGTCAGGCCGCGGCGGATCGACGAGGACCGCGACGCGCTGGAGTACGCGATCGAGACGGATCACCCGGCGCCGGTCCGCGTCCGCGTTCGCCAGCCGATTCCCGACTCGATGGCCTTCGAGGACCTCGGCTTCCCCGGCAACTGCGGCGAGGACTGGGAGCGCGACGCCGACGGACTCGTCTTCGAACGGGAGATCGAGCCCGGCGAGATTGCGTCCACCGCCTGGGGCGTTGACGGGGATATCGGCGCCGACCTGGAACCGCCGGTGGTGGAGGCCGCACCCGCCGCGACGGACGGCGAAGCGACGCCAGACCCCGCGGCTACACCAGAGCCGGTCGACGAGAACGCAACCGGGGAGGAACGCGACGAGGACGCTGCCGATGCGGGCGGCGACGGCAGTGCAACAGGGGCGGACAGCGACGGGCAGGCAGTCGATGCAGCGAGCGAGAACGAGGACGACGCGTCGCTGGAGCTGGACCTCGACGAGCTACCGGACCCGATGGCCGACGACGAGCCCGAGGCTGCGGCCCGCCTGCCGGGCGAGACGGCGACCGACGACGGTAGTGGCGGCGAGGAGACCGGATCGGACTCGGCCTCGTCGGCGACAGGTCCATCGACAGAGGGCACGGCGGAATCCGGGAGCGACGCCGTGGTACCGGGCGAGACCGCCCTCGACGAGGGTTCGATGGACGAGCAGTCGGCGGACGAGGGGGGCTCGGGAGGCGCGCTCGCCGACGACGTCTTCGCCGACGTCGACGCGGGTGCAAGCGACGGGGAAGCGAAGGAAGACCCAGTAGATGCGCCTGCCGGTACGTCGGCCGAGGACGCGAGCGACGACGCGACGGAGTCGCTCGTCCACCGGCTCGTGGGGGAACTCCACGACGAGTCGGTCGACGACAGCCACCGCGCGGCACTCGCCGACGCGCTCGAGGTGCGACTGTCGGACTCCACCAACGCCTTCGTCGAGCACGTCAGGGAACGCCAGCGCCGTCGCGCCGAGCGGATCGCCGACGACGTCGAGGCCCTCGAGGAGAGCGTGGAGGGGCTCTACGGATTGAAAGCCGACGCCAGCGACGTCCAGACGCTCAAGCGTGCTATCACCGACCTCGACGGGGCGAAGGCCGGCGACGCCGAACTCCGGGAGCTCCGGTCGCGCGTCGAGTCCCTCGGCGAAACTGCGGCCGACGCCGAGACAGTCGCTGCCCTTCGCGAGGACCACGAGTCGCTCGCCGACGCGCTCGAGGCCACGGACGACGAACTGGCCGACCTCGAGGCGACGTCCGAAGCCGATCGCGAGGCGATCCGCTCGGAGATCGAGTCCGTCGCGGACGATCTGGCGTCGCTCGAAGCGCGCGCAGCGACCGCCGAGCGACTCGACGACCTGGCCGACGACCTCGAGACGCTCCGGGAGACGGCTGCCACCGAGGCCGCACTCGACGAACTGGAGGAGACGGTCGAGGAACTGGAGGCCGACGCGGCCACCACCGAGGAACTCGACGGCCTTCGATCCGACCTCGACGATCGGGAGTCCAGCCTCGACGAGCGGATCGACCTGCTGACCGATCGCCACGACGACCTCGCTGCCGACGCGGCGACGACGTCGGCGCTGGAGTCGCTTCGCGAGGACCACCGCGAACGACTCAACGAGACGACCTCGGACGTGCAGTCGCTCCGCGAGACGGTCGAATCGGAGTACAGCACCGACGACGAGATCGAAGCCGAGATCCACCGCCGAGTTCACCGGGGACTCGCGCACCTCCTGGCTTTCGCGATCGGCGCGATCGGCCTCGTCTCGACCGCCCCACTGGCGATCGTCGGATCGTCCGCCGCGGCCGTCACGTTCGTGGGCGGTGCAGTGGCGCTTGGACTGTGGTGGCGCGCGGTCGGCCCCTCGGGCCTCGCTGACGGACCGTCGCTTCGGGAGCTGTTCTGAGCGCCCTCGGGGGATCGGCCGGCGTGGGCGAGCGGACACGAAAAATCCCACGGCGGTTCCTGACCCCTGTCCTTAAGGGTGCTCGCTGGCTATTATCGATCGATGAATCACAGGGGGCTCCAAGTCAGGATGGCTCTCGTGGGGACCATCCTGTTCGCGTTCTACCTGGCGATCGCGACGGTCGCCTACGCGGCGTTCAACATCCCACTCGCGATCGTACTGATCGGATCGTTCGGCCTCGTCGGCATCCAGTACGTGCTCGGCAAGAAGATGGCGCTCTGGACGACCGGCGCCAAAGACATGCCGGAGGACGGCCAGTACGCCCAGGTCCACCGGAGCGTCGAGCGGTTCTCGGAGGAGATGGGCATCGAGAAGCCGCGGCTCATGGTGGCCAGCATGGGCGTGCCCAACGCCTTCGCGACGGGCCGCCGCGGCGCCGGGGTCGTGGTCGTCTCGGAGGAACTCATGTCGATCCTCGACCACGACGAACTCGAGGGCGTCCTCGCCCACGAGCTCGCCCACATCGAGAACCGCGACGTGCTGACGATGACGATCGGCCAGTCGATCGCGATGATGGTCGGCATCGCCGTCCACTGGATCGTGCTCTTCACCGGCGAGCGCTCGCTCGCGAACTACTTCCTGGGCTACCTCGCCGGCATCGTCGCCCAGATGTTCGTGATGGTCTTCGTGATGGCGATCTCGCGGTACCGGGAGTACATCGCCGACGCCGACGCCGCCCAGGTCATCGGGACCGGCGACCCGCTCGCCAGGGCCCTCGAGAAGATCTCCCGCGGCGCCCAGGCGAGCGGCAACGAGGTCGACGACTCCGTCGCCGCCCTCTGCATCTTCGGCGGCGCGGAGCGGCTCCTCTCGACGCACCCGCCGACGGAGGAGCGCATCTCGCGGCTCCGCTCCTACTGACGCGGCCGACGCATTCGCCGCGTCTGCAACGCTGGCCCGATCCTTTTCAGGCACGCCCGCAGAGGAACGGCTATGCGCATCACGCTCTCGGAGGCTCGCGAATCGCCAGTCGCAGCAGCGATTTTCGGCCTCGGCGTCGCGGCTGCCGTCGTCGCCGTGTTCTTCGGAGACGGCGAATTCGACGCCGCGCTGGGAAGCCCGCTGTTCCTGGTCGGCGCGGGGTTCGCAGCAGTCGCCGTCCTCGTCACGCTCGCGTACCGCTAGCCTGGACGCGCTTGCGGAGTGCCGTCGTTTCGAGACGGCTACGCCCCGCCCCGCCAACCTTCAAGGGGTCGCCTGCCGTCCCTTCGAGCATGAGCGACGACTGTATCTTCTGTGCGATCGTCGACGGCGAGATTCCCGGCGAGATCGTCTACGAGGACGAGGACGTGCTGGCCTTCCTCGACGCGAATCCACTGGCCCGCGGGCACACGCTCGTGATCCCGAAGGCCCACCACGAGACGGTCTCCGACCTGCCTGGCGACCTGGGCGCGGCGATCGGGCGCGTGGCGAGCGACCTCGCGCCGGCGATCGAGTCGGCGGTGGACGCCGACGGCTCGACGGTCGCGTTCAACAACGGCGAAGCCGCGGGCCAGGAGGTGCCCCACGTGCACTGCCACGTCGTTCCGCGCTTCGAGAGCGACGGCCACGGCCCGATCCACGCCCTGTTCGGCAGCCGACCGGACCTCGACGACGAGGAGATCGCGTCCGTCGGCGATGCGATTCGGGACGCGCAGTAGCACGGACCGATCCCGACGTCGGGTACTTCCGGTCACGCGAACCGGTGCGCAGCTTTTTTACCGAATAGGATCGACGAACGCAGTAATGCAACCAACGACTGCCGCCGTGGTCAAAGCCACCGGCGGCGCCGGCGCGACGCGGACCAGCCTCGAACTCGCGGCGACGCTCGGTCGGGCCGGCCACGCGGTCGGCGTGCTCGACGTCGACTTCGCGACGCAGGGCCTCGCGGCACACGTCCCGGGCCGGATCGAGGCGGACCTGACGAACGTACTCGTCGAAGACGGGTCCCTCGGCGACGCGAGCGTGGATCTCGATCTCGACCCCCTTCGCGACGCCGGGGGCCGCGTTGCCGTCGCTCCCTCGCGGGCACCCTTCGAGCGCCTCGCCCGTGCCAAGACGCCGAGGGCAGCGCAGACGTTCGAGACGGTCCTCGACGACGCGGCGGCGCAGTTCGACTACGTCCTCGTGGACGCGCCGCCGGTCGCGACGAACCCCGCGGTCAGCGCAGTCACCACCGCCGATCGGGTAGCCGCCGTGACGCCGGCCAGCCAGCGGGGCGTCGACGCGCTCCAGCGGCTCCGCGAGCGCCTCGAGGACGTCGGCGCGGCGCCGGGACTCGCGATCGCGAACCGTGCCGACGGCGAGCACCCGGTGCAAGCCGCCGACGCTGCGCTGCCGACCCACGAGGTTCCGGAGGCTGCCGTGCCGAGCGCGGCGGATCCGGACCCCGCCTACGCGCCGGCCGTCGCTGAAGCTGCCGAGGCGCTATTCGACGTCGAACTGGCGCTCGAGTTTCCAGAGGAGGGGCTCATCGCCGGTCGGTTCGGGTAGGAGTCGACGAAGCAGGGGCGCTGCAGCGATCGACGCGCTTGTCGGCAACGAACGAACTGATCAGCGGACCGCACGGCCGGTCGACCGATAAACGAGGACCACTCGTCGACGGCGAACGGATCGCTCAGAGGAACTCCCCGGCGTCGGCCATCGTCTCCGCGAGCGCGTCGTCGGTCGACAGCGGCGCGTCGCCGGGGCCGAGCACGGGTTCGACCGCCTCGCGGGCAGCCGGGATCGGCTCGTGGGTCTCGAGGAAGGTCGTCAGCAGGAACTCGGTCTCGGACGCGCCAGCGAGTTCTCGGGCCTCGGTCCGAGGGAGGTCGCCAGCGATCCAGTCGGTGACGATCTCGCGGGCCACCGGCGCGAGCGGGCAGACGCCGTCGACGCCAACGAGGTGGAGGACCTTCGCGGCGGTGATCGGCGGGAGGCCGGCTGCCTTCCCCGCGCCGCCGACGCTCGCGCCGTCGGCGTAGGCGTCGACGAGGTCGGCCGCGGCCGCCGCCGAGCAGGGGAGGTCCTCCGCCACGGGCACGAGGCGCTCCGCGAGGTCGCCGTCGGTCTCGTCGACCGTCGCGACGCCCCGGTCGCGCTGCTCGGCCGTGACCTCGAGGTCCGCAGCGATATCCGAGAGCCCCATCGGCAGATAGTTCCGACTATCACTTGTTAAAATTTTCGTTCGTAGTTACGGTCCTTCGTCGGCGGCGGCCGACGAGTCCTCCCTGCGCCCACGAGAACGTACCGGTAACCGGTACGTTCGCCACCCCGCTTCCTGCGGGTTCGTTGCGCTGACAGCACGATTTAAATAACCCTTCCCTGCGTAGCTCCACTCGTGATGACGACGGACGACGGATGCCCCGAATGCACAGGCGCGCTCGCCCGGGAGGGTGACGAGACGATCTGCACCGACTGCGGCCTGGTCGTCGACGCCGACCGCCTCGACCGCGGCCCCGAGTGGCGCTCCTTCCAGGGCGAGGAGACGAACCGCGAACGCACCGGCGCGCCGCTGACGAGGAGCCGACACGACCGCGGACTGAGCACCGAAATCGGCCACGGCGATGGCAGCGGCTCGGTCCGGCTCACCGGCCGCAAGCGCCGACGGCTCGTGCGGATGCGCCGCGAACACAGCCGCGCACAGATCGCGACGAAGCAGGACCGCAACAAGGTGTACTCCTACACGGAGATCAGGCGACTCGTCGACCGCCTCGAGTTACCCCAGGACGTCTGCGAGCAGGCATGCGCACTCTTCGACTCCGCACAGTCCGCCGAACTCCTTCAGGGGCGCTCGCTCGAGGGGTTCGCCGCCGCGACCGTCTACGCC
The DNA here is from genome assembly GCF_000403645.1 of Salinarchaeum sp. Harcht-Bsk1. NCBI lineage: Archaea > Methanobacteriati > Methanobacteriota > Halobacteria > Halobacteriales > Natronoarchaeaceae > Salinarchaeum > Salinarchaeum sp. Harcht-Bsk1. The sequence goes on along the minus strand of NC_021313.1, from coordinate 1,983,940 downwards.
GTCTGCCGGACCCGTTCGATCTCGCGGACGATCGACGAGGTCGTCGCGGACGCTCGCGCGGACGAGAGCGAACTCCGGGCCGCCTACGACGCGCTGAACCGCGAACTCGGCCTGCCGACCGGTCCGATCGACCCGGCGGAGTACGTCCCCCGGTTCGCCTCGGCGCTCGACCTGCCGGACGCCATCGAGCGGCGCGCACTCGAACTCGCCGCGCTCGGTCGCGAGGCGGCGATCGCCGGCGGTCGCGACCCCAGCGGGTTCGCGGCTGGCTGTCTCTACACGGCTGCACAAGACTGCGGCCACGGGCTGACCCAGTGCGACGCGGCCGACGCCGCCGGCGTCTCGCCGGTGACGCTCCGGAAGGCCTACCACGACCTCGAGGACGCGAAAGCTACGGAGGTCACGACCAGTGACGGTGCGCCTGAAGACGGTACTGCCAGTGACAGCACGGTCTCGGACGATGCGGCCAGCGACGCCACGGGTTCGGAAGGGACGGCCGGCCACGCGACGCCCGCACACGCCACAGCGGGGGAAGCCGAGAGCTCGGACCCCGATGCCGACGTCACCATCGGCCAAGACGATCCAGCTGGCCGGTCGAAGCGCTCCGGAACGCCGGCGGCGATGCCCTTCAGCGACGACTGACGCGCGAAGTGGCGATAGACCCGTCCCGACGCCGACCACCGCGAGCGGCGCGTAGCGTTCTCCCGACCCAACGACTAAACGCCCAGCCGCCACTGTCCCGATATGAGCTATCTGGTCCCCTTCGACGACTCGCCGCTGTCCAGAACCGCGCTCCGCCGGGCCGGCGAGTTCGGCCGCGTCATGGACGAGCGCGTCGTCGCGCTGGTCGTCGTTCCGCCCAGCACGGACTACGCTCGCGAGAAGGGGTGGATCGATCCGGGCGAACCCTACGACGCCGACCGGATCGAACGGGGGCTGCGTGCGGCCGCCCGCGAGATCGCACCGGACGCCGAGGTCCGGGTCGAGACCACCGAGGAGACGGACTATCGCGCGTCGATGACGACGGACGTCGTCCGGCGAATCCGCCAGGTCGCCGGGGATCTCGAGGCGTCGGTACTCTTCATCGGCACCGCGAACGCCGGCTCCGTCGTTACCCCCGTCGCGAGCGTCGGTTCACCGGTCTCCGACGATCCACAGTACGACGTCCACCTCGTTCGCCACGCCGACGAGGACCTCGCGGACTGATCCTGTCGGAGCGCGGGCGCCCTGGATCGCGAGTGAAGGAAATCGGAGTGGGAGCAACCGAAATCGAAGCGCGATCGGTCAGGATCGGAACGCGAGCGTCTGAAACGACCACCGGGACGCGTCGCCCTTCCCTCACAGGTCCCGCCGACGGCCTTTGGGCACCATCGAGCGCAGTTCGCCGTGGACGTACAGCCCGACGCCGAGGATCGCGCGGTCGCCGGCAAGTTCGTGGGCGGCGATCAGGTATCCCCAGTCGCCGTCCCAGCGATCGATCGACTGGTCCTCGCCGGCGGCGAAGCGCCGGGCCTCCTCTCTTTTCAGTTCGATGACGTTCTGCGTGGCCGCGTCGCCGAACCGCTGGACGGCGTCGGTCGTGGGCTTCCAGTGCTCCTGGCGCGTCCGCAGGAACGTCATTCCGACGGCCTCGACGTCGCTGGGATCTGCCGCGTCGCCGGCCAGCACCCACAGCTTCCCGTTGCCCTTCTCCCAGAGCGTGTGCTCGGCGAAGGTCGCCGGCGGGATCCCGAATCGGTCGTCCCACCACTGCAGAACGGCCTCGCGGGAGGGCCGCCCGGCGACGGTTCGTTCGGCGTCCGTCGGCGCGAGGCGATCGAAGCGGTGGCTGACGTTCTCATCGAGGTCGGTTTCGGTTCTGTCGCTCGCGTCGGATGTGGTGTCGTGCTCGTCTGGAGCTGCCTCGCCCTCACCGAGCCCGAGGTAGGTCTCGTCGTCGCTCATCGGCCCACCTCCAGCGTCGCGAGGAAGAACCCGCCGGTGTCGTTCAGGTGCGGATACACGCGAGCGGCGCGCTCGACGCTCGGATCGAACGAGTCTCCCTGCCACTCCGTGACGCCGGGTCGGGATTCGAGGGGCAGTTCCTGCTCGACGATGCGACACGCCTCCTGTTCCAGAACCGCGTCGAGGACCGCCTCGTTCTCCTCGGGTGCGTAAGTGCACGTCGAGTAGACGACCCGGCCGCCGGGCCTGGTCGCCTGGATCGCACGGCGCAAGATGTCGGTCTGGACGCCCGACACGTCGGTGAGAAAGCCCTCGCTCCAGGTCTCGAGCGCCGCGGGATTCTTCCGGAGCGTGCCCTCGCCGGAGCAGGGCGCGTCGACGAGCGCCGCGTCGAAGGCGTCGACCTCGAGCGGGTCGAGCGAGTAATTCCGGGCGTCGCGGTTCGTGACGACGGCGTTCGTCACGCCGAGGCGCTCGGCGTTGAACCGGAGCGCCGACAGCCGACCCATGTTCCGGTCGTTCGCGACGATCCGGCCGCGATCGTCCATCGTCGCCGCGAGCTGCGTCGTCTTGCTGCCCGGCGCCGCGCAAGCGTCCCAGACCGTATCGGACGGGTCGGGATCGAGCGCGATCGGCGGCAGCGTGGAGACCGCCTCCTGCGTGTGGATCCAGCCGTGGAAAGCGGGCCAGGTCGCGCCAGGGCCGTCCGTGTCCACGGCGAGGAGTTCCGGGTTCCAGTCGGTCGGTTCGGCGTCGATGCCGGCCTCGTCGAACGCCTCCCGGACCCGATCGACGTCAGCCTTGATGGTGTTCACCCGGACGGTCTTCCCGAGCGGTCGCTCGATCGCCGCCGCGAAGGCGTCGAACTCGTCGACGATCGGTTCGTAGCGCTCGAGGACCTCGTGCATTCGGTTCGACCTCGGGAGTGGGCCGGGCTTGTGGGTGTCGGTTCGGGGGCCGATAGGGGCGGCGGCGTTGCGATGGGAGCGAGGTCGGTCGCGATCCAGGCGGGGACGCGTCGGGATCGGACGGGGCGAGCCCCACCGTGGCGCACCATTAAGCGGGTTCCCCTCCAAACGCCGCTATGGCAGGCATCACGGTTCAGGCCGACCTGGAACTCGACGCGCCGACGCTGGTCGAGGGGCTGCCGGGCGTCGGCCTCGTCGGCAAGATCGCGACCGACCACCTCGTGGAGACCCTGGGAATGACCCGCTATGCGAGCATCACCTGCGAGGGACTCCCCAAACTCGGCGTCTACGCCGCTGGCGAGCGTGACGTCAGACCGCCGGTCAGGCTCTACGCCGACGAGGCGTCGAACCTCGTCGCACTCCAGAGCGACGTCCCCGTCTCGCCGCAGGCAGCGCCCACCTTCGCCGACTGCGTCACCGGCTGGCTCGAGACCGATGACGTCACGCCGATCTACTGCAGCGGCTACGCCAGCGAGGATCGCTCGACGCCACCCGGGCTGTTCGGCGTCGCGACGGGCGGGGCGGGCGACCGCCTCGACGACCTCGAGATCGGGACGCCCGACGAACACGGTGCGATCTCCGGGCCCACCGGCGCGCTGGTAGCCGCCGCCTCCGAACGCGACGTCCCGGGCTACGGACTGGTCGTCGAGTCGAATCCCCAGTTCCCCGACCCCGAAGCGGCGCGCGTCCTCATCCGGGAGGGCATCGCCCCGCTCACGGACGTCGAGGTCGACACCGAGGCCCTCGTCGAGCAGGCCGAAGACGTCCAGGAGCGCCGCGAGGAACTCGCGAAGAAGCTCCAGGAGGCCCAGCAGGAGGCGAGTTCGGAGGCAAAGCCGCTCAGGATGTACCAATGAACCTTTTTGCAGCGCGCTCCAGCGCGCTGCAAAAACGTTCATGAAAAACAGCTCCCGAGGCGCTGCGCCCCTCGCCAGCGGTGTATAGCTCGCGCGTCCCCAGAGGCCGGAGTGAACGGTGGCCGCTACGTTCGAGGGAGTGGTCGCGTTCCGGGACCGCCCGACCGCTCAATCGAAGCGTACCCGACCGTACCAACGACGGTCGATCGAACCGCGCGGAGCCTACCGACGGAACGAGGACGAACCACTTCTTGCAGAAAATCGCAAGCAAGCGCGGCGTTACACGACCGTACCAAACGCATGAAGGGGGACACAGCCCTCCAGTGGAGTATGAGCGCCACTGCCGCGGCGTCGACTGCAAGTCTCTCCGACAAACAACACCAGATCCTCGGCTACCTCCGCGAGAAGGCGCCGATGAAGACGTACTTCAAGTCGCGGCTGATCGCTGAGGAGCTCGGGATGAGCGCGAAGGAGGTCGGCACGAACATGACAGCGATCGCGGACGGCGACCTCGACGTCGACGTCGAGCGATGGGGGTACTCCTCGTCGACAACGTGGAAAGTGACCGTGTAAGGGGCCCATCCGCGCCGACCCCTTTCCGTCGGAGTTTCACGTCGCTGTCGCGGTTTCGTTCCCCGGCGATCGGCGTTCGAGTCGGTGCCGTTGCCGGGGGTTTTCGTCCGGTCGGTAGTTTCGAATCTCGAATGGCTCCGGAACTTCGTCTCGGTGCTCCCTGCGATGACTGCTATATTTCGAGGCCGGTCGTTCGACCACAACGCAAGAAGTGAGTCGTGCGGAGAGCTACGGAGCCGACCCCACACGATATATCAATTATATATTCAACGGGCTAGCGCGTATAGAAACGAGTGGAGCACGTCCGAACCGGACCCACTGCGGGAGCCCACTACGACCCGAGACGGCGGCGTCGCGGCGACACCCGCTGTCCCGTGTCCGCGAGCGACTCGCGGGGATCCGCGAGGACCTCATAGCCCTCGACTCCACCGACGAACGCCCGCTCCGCCGCCAGATCGCCGCGCTTCGCGAGCGCTCTGACGAGGTCGACACGCGTCGTCGCAGCCACCTCGCGTCGCAGGCCGGAGGCTCCGACGACGACCCCGGGTTCCAGTCCTGCTGCTATAGCGACTGTCGCACCGAGCGACCAGTGCCGGCTGCCGTCGCGACGATACGGCGTGCGATCGGCGACCGACGGCGAGACCTCCACGGCGAGTCGAGTCGCCGAGCCGTCGCTCCGCGGGTGTTCGGTGGAGTAGGAAGACGGCTGCTGCCCGCTTCAGGGGTCGAACGCGATCAGGCCGTCGGCCTCGCCAGCGAGCGCGACGGCGTCGGCGTCGAATGAGTCGGCGTAGCGCACGACGAGCGCGAGGACGGTCTCGGGCTGCTGGAGCCGGTAGCCGTCGTCGCGTTCCAGGAGTCCGTCGGCCTCGAGACTGGCGGCCTGTCTGCTGATCGTCGGTCGCGAGACGCCGACGGACTCCGCGAGGCTCGCCCCGGACTGTCCCGGTTCACGGAGCAAGGCGAGGACCATCGCTCGCGGCGTCTCCTTCCGGAGCGCGGCGAGCGCCGTACGCTCGGGGGCCGAGAACGTCGCTGCGGGGTAGTACCGAGCGTAGTCGCCGTCGTCCTCGCGGACGATCGCACCGTCGTCGATCAGCTGGCGGAGGTGGTGCTGGGTCTCGCCGGTGCCCAGGCGGAGATCGTCGCGGACTTTCGAGAAGTGCGCGCCGGGGGTCGCCGAGAGGTAGCCGACGAGGGCCTCGCGAGCGTCGCTCCCCTCGGCGGCGGCCGACCCGGAGGCGGCGAGACCCGCCGGGATCGTCGCACCGAGGGCTGCGAACCGCCGTAGCGTGGCCCGCTTGTCCTCGTCGACGCCCCGGTCGGTCATGTGTGGAGTAGGGTGAGCGGACGGTTACGTCCGTTGCTTATGACCCGAGGCGCGTGGTAAAAAGGGTTGCGTCGGCGGAGGCGCGGTTCCCAGGTACGACCGACTCCAGGCCAGTTTGCTTCCGCCGGCCCGAAGCCGGACGGGTGGGGCTGTGGCCGCTGCGCTTAACACCGTGAGCAGAGAAGGTGCGTGACGCATACCGAACGTGTTCGACCCCAGCGCGCCGGAGGACGCGAGCGAGGTGCTCGACCGGTTCGTCGACAACCTGCCGGGGATCGCCTACCGCTGTGAGCCGGAGGCACCGTGGAAGATGACGTTCCTGCGCGGGCAAGTCGAGTCACTTACCGGCTACGACTCGGCCGAATTCGAAGCGAACGACGTCAGCTACGGGAGTCTCGTCCTCGCAGCGGACCACGACGACCTCGAGCGCACCGTGCAGCGTGCAGTCGAGGAGCGGCGCCAGTTTACGGCCAACTACCGAATCGAGACGCGGACGGGCGAGACGAAACACGTGTTCGAACGCGGCGTTCCCGTCGTCGAGAACGGCGGGACGACCGCGCTCGAGGGCATCATCGTCGACGTCTCCCAGCGCAAGGCCTACCAGGAGCGCCTGCACCGCCAGAACGACCTCTTCGCGCACACCCAGCAGCTGGCGAACGTCGGCGGCTGGGAACTCGATTCGACGAGCGAAACGCTCCGATGGACCGACCAGGCCAAGCGGATCCACGGCCTGCCGCTCCAGGCGTCGCCGTCGGTGGACGAGGCCATCGAGTTCTACCACCCCGAGGACCGCCCCGTGATACGGAACGCGGTCGATCGGGCACTGGCCGAGGGCGAACCCTTCGATCACGAACTACGGATACGCACCACGCACGGCGAGCAGCGCTGGGTCAAGACCCGCGGCGTCCCGCAGGTCGAGGACGGCGAGGTCGTTCGCCTCAGAGGCGCGATTCAGGACGTCACCGAGCGACTGGAGCGCGAACAGTCCCTGCGGAGCGAACAGGCGTTCACGGAGAGCATCCTCGAGGCGATTCCGGACCCCCTGTACGCGTTCGACGAAACTGGATCGTTCACTCGGTGGAACGATCGCTTCGAGGAGGTGACCGGCTACATCGACGCAGAGATCGCGGGGATGTCGCCACTCGATTTCGTCGCGGAAGCGGACCGGGATCGCGTCCGCGAACACGTGCAGCGGGTGCTCGAACGAGGTGAGGCCACGACGGTCCGGGCCGCACTCCGCACGAAGTCGGGGGAGGAGATACCCTACGAGTTGACGGGTGCTCCCAGAGAGACGGACGCCGACGCTCACGCAGAACTCGTCGGCATCGGTCGCGACGTGTCCGATCGGCTGCAGCGGGAGCGTCGGTTCGAGGCGGTGTTCAACAACACCTACCAGTTCACCGGGCTGGTCGACACCGACGGCAACATCGTCGAGGTCAATCAGGCCGGGCTGGCCTTCGCGGGTGCCTCGCGGGACGATGCCATCGGCACCCCACTGTGGGACGCTCTCGAGTTCACCGGCGAGGCCGACGAAGAAGCGGTGAAACGGGGATTTCAACGCGCGATTGACGGAGAGATCTTTCGCGACGAGTTACGGGTGGTCGGTCACGACCGCGTCGCCGTGATCGACTTCTCGATCCGACCGATCACCGACCGCGACGGCGAGGTGACGCTGCTCGTCCCCGAGGGGCGAGACATTTCGGAAATCAAGGAACGGGAGCGGCTCCTCCACGTGCTACACCGGCTCCTCCGGCACAATATCCGCAACGACCTCAATACGGTCCGTGGCTACGCGGACCTCGTCGCGGAAGAGATCGACGACGAGGCGACGCTCGACCACCTCGATCGCCTCACCGACGCCGCGACGAACCTCCTCACGACCAGCGAGAAGGCGAAGGTGATGATGGACTCGATCCTCGACCCCCACCGCGGCTCGGAGCCGGCCGAACTCCGATCGTCGATCGAGTCGGTCGCAAAGCGGCAGCGGTCGCAGTTCCCAGCAGCCACGATCGAGGTTCGGGTCGACGCGTCGGGCCCGCTCCCCGTCGACCCGCGAGTCGAGGTGGCCGTCGAGCAACTCGTCGAGAACGGCGTCGAACACAACGCCAGCGAGGCCCCGGCAGTGACCGTCACGGCGACGCGAGAAGGAGCGGACGCCGTCGTCGAGATCGTCGACGACGGGAACGGGATCGCCGACGACGAGTGGGCGATGGTCGACGCCGAGGTGCGCGACGAGCAGACACAGCTCCGTCACGGGAGCGGGATGGGTCTCCTGCTGACGCGCTGGATCGTCGACGACGTCGGCGGGCAACTGGCCTACGACGACAGGGACACCGAGGGAAGCGTGGTCTCACTCCGGCTGCCGCTCGCGGGGGGCACGGACGAATAGCGAGCGAATCGTCCCCTGCGGGGTCGACGACCGCCGTGAGGCGACCGAGAATCAGGACTTCTCCTCGAACTCGAAATCGTCGGCGGTCTCGTCGACGACCTCGTCGGGATCCTTGATGTCGGTGGCGGTCTGGCCTTCCTTGACGGCCTCTGCTTGCTCCTCGATCTCCTCGATCGCCCCTTGCATGTCGGCCTCCTCGTCGATGTTGGAGATGATCTTCTCGATGTCGTCGAGGCCGAGGAGTTCCCGGGTCTCGGCGTCGAACTCCAGCGAGTCGAGCATCTCGCCGTCCTGCTTGACGTCGGAGCCGGTGAGGTGCTTGCCGTAGCGGCCGATCAGCGAGGACAGCTCCTGGGGCAGGACGAACGTCGTCGATTCGCCCTGGCCGATCGACTCCAGGGTCTCCATCCCCTTCTCGATGACTGCGCGCTCGCCCATCGACTCGGCGGAACGGGCACGCAGGACCGTCGAGATCGCGTCACCCTGCGCCTCGAGGATCTGGGACTGCTTCTCACCCTGGGCGCGAATGATGTTGGACTGCTTGTCACCCTCGGCCTTCTCGATCGCACTGCGACGTTCACCCTGCGCTTCGAGGATCATGGCGCGGCGACGGCGCTCCGCGGAGGTCTGTTCCTCCATCGCCTGCTGGACGTCCTTGGAGGGGTTGACCTCGCGGACCTCGACCGACTCGACGCGGATGCCCCACTCGTCGGTGGGCTCGTCGAGTTCGCGGCGGATCTTCGCGTTGATCTCCTGGCGCTTGTTGAGCGTGTCGTCGAGTTCCATGTCGCCGAGCACGGCGCGCAGCGTCGTCTGGGCGAGGTTGGAGACGGCCCGCTTGTAGTCGTCGACCTCGAGGAACGCCTTCTTGGCGTTCATCACCTTGATGTAGACGACGGCGTCGGCGGTGACCGGCGAGTTGTCCCGCGTGATCGCCTCCTGGCGGGGGACGTCGAGGGTCTGCGTTCGCATGTCGAAGGTGTAGGTCTTCGAGACGAACGGCGGCACGAAGTTGATCCCCGGCTCGAGGAGCTTCCGGTACTCCCCGAAGACGGTCAGCGCGCGCTTCTCGTAGGCGTTGACGATCTCGATCGCGCTCGCGACCGTGACGACGGCGAGGATCAACAGGACGGCCCCGATGATCGTCGCCCCCTGCACGGCTTCTTGCAGCAGGACTGCGTCCACCATAGTTCGTTGTTGGCCGAGCCGAGTGAAAAATCCTTGCTGCCGCCCGATCGGCGGGCGCGTGCTCCTTGCGCCGTCGACGGCCGCCACGCCGGGCGGTGTAGACTGCGTGGCGCCACTCGCCGGACGCCACCTACCGAGATGGTGCTTCTGGCTGCTCGATCGCTGCCAGCCGATCGGCCGACCGATTCGGGGTCGTACAGTCCCGCCATTTCATTCGTCATCGAAACAATTTTGTCAACAGTCTGGCGTTCGTATGGAATGATGACAGGCGCGTCGTCGCCGCCCGAAGACGCGAGGAGGGCCTCCCGCTCCGTGGCAATCGACGGGGCTGAGCCCTCGTTTCGCGCCGTGAAAGCCGCTAGCGTGGTGCTCCTGCTCGGTGCTGTCCTCGATACCGCGGTCGGGCTGGGTGTGATCGGTACGAGTCCGATCCCCGGCGCACTTCTGCTCGGGATCGGCGTTTCGGAGTGCTATCTCGCGTACGGCCTCTGGCACCGCCAGCGCTGGGGACTCCGCGGGACGCTGCTGACCCAGGGAGTTGCGATCGTTCCGCTCGTGGTGCTCGGCACGATGCTCGCGACCGCTCCGAAGCTAGCCCTCCTCGGGTATCTCCTCTGGCTGCGTAACGCGGACTGGCGGTGAGCCACGTTCGGCAGGGGGCGTACAATCGGACGGCGACATCGCCGAACGGCTGTCGAAGTCTTCGATCGGCCGTGAAAGTCTCCGACTGGGCGGGAGAATTACCCAACGGACGAGGAGTCGTCCGAACGAACGGGGACCGAACCGTCCGAGGATCGAATCAGGCGCCGGTCTGGGACTCGCGTTCGCCGACGGGTTCGCCGCCCTCGGACTCCCGGGCGAGTTCGCGGTCGATCTCGTCGTCTTCGAGGCCCTCCAGCGCCGTGACGGTCACGACGTTACCGCCGCCGGGATCGACGACGATGATCTCCTCGCCCTCCGCGATTTCGCGATCCACGGTCCGCGCCTGGTAGAAGGGATTGAAGCCGCCGCCGTCGAGTTTGACCCGGCCGTCGGTCTCGGTGACGCGATCGACGACGCGGCCGGTGGCGCCCCGGAGCGAGTCGGAGTCGCTCGTCTGCTCGGCAGTGCCGCCGTAGATGTCGTACTCCCGGTAGAGGAAGAGCGCGAGGGCGCCGAACAGCAGGGTGAGCCCCGCCAGCGCGATCGGCGACGCCAGCGGCGCGACGACGAGGCCGAGCATCCCGGCAAACAGCAAGGCGACCCCGAGCACGATGAAGTTCGCTCCCGGTGCCAGCGCTTCGGCGATCATCAGGCCGAGCCCGATCAACACCAGGAGCAGCGGCAACTCGAATCCGAACACTGCCATACAAAGCCTTCCCGCCCCGGCCGATTAATCCTTCCGCCGCTTTTCGGGTCGAAATCGAGCCACGGCGACGACGGCGCCCGTGTGAACGTCAGTTGGCGTGCGGTGAGGATGGCTCGCGGATCAGCCCGCGAACACGGTGGCCGCACGGTAGATCACGAACAGGCCGAAGAGCACGCCGAGCAGCAGGAAGAGTGCGTTCTCGAGAGACGGGGTCTCGGGGACGATCTCCGGTCGTGGGGGCGCGTCCTCCGGGCGAGCGCCGAAGACCCCGGCGATGGACGGCTCGTACTCCTCCTCGTCGCTGGCGTCCTCGGAGCCGGTCGCAGTCCTGCCGGCATTCGCCCCGGCACCCTCGGACGGAGCATCCTCCTCGGCCGCGCGATCGGCGGCCGATTCCCAGCCGTCCGACCAGGCGTCGTCGGCCGTGCCGGTCGACTCGTCCACCGAGTCGTCGTCAGACCGGCTGCGATCGGACCGGCTGTGGTCGGACTCGTCGGTCATGTCTCCCCGTCGGCGCTCGCGATGCAAAAAGGCGCCGTCCCGCGCCGATCTTCCGCGTTAGACGCGCTCGGCCGAGTCCAGCGACCGGCCCTCGCGGTCGGCCCCTGGGTCGATGGCACCCGCGTACACGACGCCGCGCTCGGCGTCGAGCGTCACCTCGTCGCCTGGCGCCACCGACTCGGCCATCGGCGCGCCGCTGATCATGGGGATCTCGAGTTCGCGAGCGACCATCGCCGGGTAGCCCGTCATCCCCTTTCGCGCGTCGACGATGCCGGCGAGGCGCGCGGGGTCGCCCGAAAACTCCGCTTCGAACTCCGAGTCGAGGACGAGCACGGAGCCCTCGGCCACGGCGCCGAGGTCGCCGTCCGGTGCGGTGGCGACCGGCCCGGAGACCCGGCCGTCGACGACGGATCGGCCCGTCGCGACCGTCTCGGCAGCGACGTGCACCTTGAGCATGTTCGTCGTCTGGGCGCCCTCCAGTTCGGTCATCATCCCGGAGAGCACGACGACCGTGTCACCACTCTCGGCGACCGACGCGTCGAGGGCTGCGCCGACGGCCGTCTCGACGACCTTGTCCGCGCCACCGTCGACGAAGGAGCGAGACATCGGGATGACGCCAGCGGAGAGAGCGAGTTGGCGGCGAACCGCCTCGTTCGGCGTCGCCGCGACGACCGGCACCGGTGGCCGGAACTTCGCCGTCTTGAGCGCGGTGTAGCCGGACTCGGAGGCGGCGACGACCGCCGAGGCGCCGAGGTCGCGGGCGAGGAAGCGCGCCGAGCGGGCGATCGCGCCGGTCCGGCTCTCGCCGGCGGAGGGCACGCGCTGCTCGCGTAGCTCCGCGTACTCCCCGCTCCGCTCGGCCTGGCTGACGATCCGGTCCATCGCCTCGACGACCTGGACAGGGTGCTCGCCGACGGCAGTCTCGCCGGAGAGCATCACCGCGTCGGTGCCGTCGAGGACGGCGTTCGCGACGTCGGAGGCCTCCGCGCGGGTCGGGCGGCGCTCGTGAATCATCGAGTCCAGCATCTCCGTCGCGGTGATGACGGGGACGCCCGCGTTCCTCGCCTCCCGGATGATCCGCTTTTGGATGATCGGGACGTCCTCCATCGGCAACTCGACGCCGAGGTCCCCGCGGGCGACCATCACGCCGTAGGCGGCATCGACGATCCCACCGAGGTTGTCGACGGCGCCGGCCCGCTCGATCTTGGCGACGATCGGGACGTCGGCGCCTGCGTCCTCGGCGGCTTCGTTGACGGCCAGGACGTCGTCGCGGTCGCGGACGAAGCTCGCGGCGACGAAGTCGACGCCGGGGTCGGCGGCCAGTTCCAGGTCGGCGCGGTCCTTGGCGGTGACGACGTCGAGGTCGAGGTCGACGCCGGGGAGGTTGACGCCCTTGCGGCCGCCGAGTTCGCCGCCGCTGACGATCCGGGCGAGGACGCCGTCCTCGTCGACCTCGGAGACGACTGCCTCGATGCGGCCGTCGTCGAGCAGCATCCGGTCGTCGGCCTCGACGCCGTCGATCGGGATCGAGAGGCCGACGGTCTCGGGGGTCGCGGTCTCCCCCTCTACGAACTGGACCATCGAGCCAGTCTCGAGCTCGATCGGTTCCTCGAGTGGCGCGGTCCGGATCTCCGGACCCTGGAGGTCGAGCATGACCGCGACGGGGCGATCGAGCTCCCGGTCGACCGACCGGACGCGCTCGATCATGGCGCGGCGGTCCGCGCGGTCCCCGTGGCTGGCGTTGAGCCGGGCGACGGACATCCCGGCCTGAGCCAGCTCCCGGATGGTTTCGCGGGAGCCGGAGGCGGGCCCCAGCGTACAGACGATCTTCGCGTTGCGCATGGGAGAGCTATGGACGGACCCCCGGAAAAACACGGTGGTTACTCGCTCGCGAGTCAGCGTTCGCCGGGTGGCGAATCCGGTAGTCAGCGGCGGCGAGGACAACGGAAAGTGGGCGAACGTCCGCCCCGTCTCGATTGGTCTCACTCGAACCCGAAGGGAACCTCGCCGTCGTTGGCTCGCAGATACGCGACGCCAGCGTCGAGACTCGAGAGCCGAACGTTCGCCCGGTGACCACCACCATACCGTTCGACGACGCCGTCCTGTACGAGATCGTCGATCAGCGCCTTGCCCCGACCCTCGAGATGCGAGGGCAAGGGCATCCCCACGATGGTCGTGACTTGCTTCTTGTTTCCGCCGGTGATACGCTTGCGTACCATCGCGTAGACGATCTCGTTCTTGATTGCCTGGTCGTCCACGGGACGCTTCGCCGCGGTATCACGGATGAACCTTCGCGAAAAATAATTCACACTGACGGTATCCTACCACACACTTTTGTTGCATGGAGTTCGACGGTTGGCCATGGCCACAACCCAGGCACCCGACGAGGAAGCCTACGCAGACGGCACCCCAATCGTGGAACTCCTCGGGGATTCCGCCCGCGTGAAGCTCCTCTCCGTGTTCGCCGGGAAGCGTTCCCGCGAGTTCACGATCTCGGAACTCGCTGAGAACGCCGGGATTTCACGCAAGAGCGTTTACAACCACGTCGACGAACTCGTCGAGTTCGGCGTCGCCCAACCCATCGAAGCCGGCAGCGGCACGCGGTACAGGACCGCAGAGACCGCGGTCGCACAGAAGCTGTTCGAACTCGACGGCGTGACCCTCCAGCGACTCGTCGAGTAGCAGTTGAAACGTCCGATGCAGCCGTAATTGCTCGACAGCGGATTCGTCGCTACAGCAACAGGGTTCCCAACGATCCCACCCGGTTCACGCTCCCGGAGGGTCCCTCGTCGTTCCGAACGTGAATGGCGGACCACCCTGCCTGCTCGGCGGGGCCGATGTCCGTCTCGTACTCGTCGGCGACGAACACGTGCTCGGCGGCGTCGACGCCGTTCGCGCTGAGGCGATCGGCAGCCGTGGCGAAGATTTCCGGGTCGGGCTTGCGCGCGCCGACCTCGTTGGAGATGACGACAGCGTCGAAGGCGTCCGCGAGGTCGTGGGCGTCGAGTTTCGCGCGCTGGAGGTCGCCCTCGCCGTTGGAGAGGACGCCGACGGCCGCCGCGCGCTCGGCGGCCGCGTCGATCGTCTCGCGTGCACCGTCGGCGAGCGTCGTCCCGTCGACTTCGATTTCGCGATAGGCGTCGGCTGCCGCCGCGGTGTCGACGTCGATCCCGAGCTGTGCGTCGACGGCCTCGAAAGCGCGCTCGATCGGATCGTCCTCGCAGCGTTCCAGCGCGCCGAAGATCCGCTCGGCGAAGACGTCGTGGGCCTGCTCGGGCGGGTTCACCACCCCGCTCGCGACGAGGGCGTCCCGCACGAACGCGTCGAACGTTCGCTCGTGCTGGAGCAAAGTGCCGTCGAGGTCGAACCAGACTGCAGTCTCGGACATGCGGGTGGTTCGGAGGCCAGCGCACTTGCATTCGGCGGTGTCACGGCGGAGTTTCTTGGGTGAGGCCGTGGTAGAAGGGGGCATGGACCCTCCAGAGAGCGCTCCACGGTGCCTGCTGTTGCTCGGCGCGTCGCTCACGCTGCTCACGTTCGGGATCGGCTACGACCTGGTCGTCGGCACGACGTTCGCGGACTTCGCCATGGTCGTCACCGGGTTGTTCATCGGCTGGGTCGCGTTCTTCTACTGCCTCGGCCACCTCTCGGGGTGGGATCGATTCCCGGGCGGTCGTAGCGAGGAAGCCCCTGGAGAGGGATCGACCCGGGAGGGAGCGACCGAGGAGGAAGAACCCGGAAGTGTAGCGGTCCGCTCGGAAGAAACTCGCGCAGAAGATAGCCGAGACGAAGCGATTCGGGGGCAAGGGACCCGAGACGAGGCGGCCCGTGGAGACGAGCCTCCGAGCGAAGAGGCGCGAAGTGAAGCGTCGCGAACTGAAGCGTCGCGAAGTGAGGAGCGTCAGGACGCAGAGCCTCGAAGCGACGCGACTCGTGACGAAGAGGGCTGAAGACCGACGGGCGCAGACTCAGCGCTCCTCGACGTGTCGCACGTCGACCGCCACCCCGCGCGTACTCGCTGCCATCTCCGGGCCGGACATCGCAGCGCGCCCGACGCCGAACGCCAGTGGCCCCTCGACGATCACCTCGTCGCCGGGACGGATCTCGTCGTCAGCGTCGACGACCCCCGGCGCGAGCGCGCTGCCGTGCGGGACGAACTCGTCGATTTCGACGCGCTTCACCGGTGCCCCGGAGTTGGTCCACGCGCGAGCACCCTCCAGCGTGAATGCGAGGGTGCCGTACTGCGGGACGACGGCGGCGAGTTGGCCCTCGTCGGAGCGCTCGCTGGCGTCCGCACGGTCGACCTGGAGTTTCGGATAGCGACCGTGGACGACCACGTCGTCGAACACGTCGTCGCCAGCGCCGTCGCCGAGCATGTAGTCCGCAATCCCGCGGACGATCGAGCGGTAGCGCTGCCCCTTGCTGTAGCGGAGTTCGCCGTCGAGGGCAGCGTCGAGATTCCCCAGCGATTCCTCCGTCGTCGGGTGGTCGGCGACGGTGTACTCGACGGAGAGCGAGTCCGCGCCATCGCCAAGCTCAGCGATCGCCCGCTCCATGATCGGTCGGTAGTCCTCCGGCACGTGTGCGACGATCCGGGGGTAGTCCGCGCGCTCGAGGTAGGCTGCGAGGACGGTCGCGACGAACTCGACCTCCGTCGCCGACCACTCGCCGGTCACGACCGAGTCGTAGTGCTGGGCGGGGTAGGTGAGTTCGAGTTCGGCGGGGACCACGCCGATCGGACTCGTGATCGAGACGACGTGCCCCCGGTAGTCGATCGCGTCGTGGAACTGGCGGTGGCTCTGGGAGTCGCTGTAGGGCTTCGAGGCCGAGCAGGGGACTAGCACGAGCGGGTAGTCGTCGAATCTGGGGCGATAGCGCGACGTGACTCGATCCGCGTAGCGCTGGATCTCGACCCGGCGGAGCGTGTCCTCGGAGGCCGCGGTGATCTCGCCCCGCCGCACGAGGGGCGTCCGTTCCTCGAGGTAGGCCCACTGCTGGTCGAGCCGCCGGAAGGTGGCGGTGTGCCACTGCTCGTGGCGAGCCTGGCCCTCGACGTAGTCCCGGAGCGAGCCGTTCCGGATCTTCGCGCGGACGCGGGCGACCTCGGCGCGCAACGCGGCGACGTTGTGCTCGACGCAGTCCTCGCGGTCGAACGTGCCCGCGGGCTGCTGGCAGGCGGGGCAGGGGCAGGGCAGTTCGTCTGCGTCGTCGAAATCCTCGAGCCACGTCTCGCCGTCGGTCGTGAGATACCGGCCCTGCGTACCGCGGATCACCGCCCGGTCGGTGTCGAGGAGATCGACGCCGGCGTAGACGAGCGTCGCGACGTTGCCCGGCGTGGCGACCCCGGGGAGGTAGAGCGCCGAATCGGGTTGGATCGCCTCCCGGGTCTCGACGAGCGCTTCTGCGAACGCGGCGGCGTGGCCGACGACGCCCTGCGCACTCGAGAGCACGTAGGCGTCCTGCCCGAGATCAGCGGCAGTATCCTGGTGGACCACCGCGGCGCTGGGGAAGTCCACCTGGGGGTACTCGGGGGCGAACGAGGACTGGACCTCGGGGTCCGTGCCCGCGGGGAGCCCCCGGTGGGGCAGGATCGTGAGCGCGTCGTCCGTGCCCGCGGGCCCGTTGGCCTCCTCACCGGTCGGGAGCGCGCGATCCGCGCTCCACAGGCTGCCCGCGTCTTCGAGCACGTCGTCCACGAGCGCCGGTGTCCGCAGGGGGTCGGCCAGGCGAAGCTCGCCGAGCCGGGCCGCCCCGTCCCGCTCGTGGATCTCGAAGTACTCCGTCATACCCGATCTGGGCACCGCTCGGCGAATAGGCGTGTCGGTCTGGGTGACGCCGGAGCGCCGGCAGCGTCGGCACAGTCGCTGGCGCCCGCCGACCCCGAAAAAATCCGCGCCGCTGCCGCTCCGTGTTCGCTCCGTTGCCCTATACTCGCTCGACCTTGATCCCGCCACAGCTCCGGCACGTGTCGATCTCCATCTCGGGGTCGGAGAAGTACTCCTCCCCGCAGCTCTGGCAGACGTGTGACGGCGACTCCTCTGGGGCCGCCTCGACCTCGTCCTCGAGGTCGTTCGATCCGCCGAGCAGGCTCTGGACGGTGTCCTTGATGCTCATGGGCTGGTCCAACAGTATACTACGCGCCCGTTTGTGATAAATGTTCACACGCCTCGTGAAACGAGGTGGCGGGCGCGCCGCTCCGCCTACCGCTCGACCGTGGTCGACAGCCGGAGATCCTGGGCAGAGCGCCCGATCTCGACGGCGTACTCGCCCGCGGGCGTCGCCCAGCCGCCGACTTCGTCGTAGTGGGCGAACGCCAGGTCGTCGAGGTCGATCGTGACGGTCCGCTCCTCGCCTGCCGGCACGTCCACGGCTGTGAACCCGCCGAGTTCGCGTTCGGGCCGCTCGACGTCGGCCTCCGGCGGTCGGACGTACGCCTGCACCACTTCGCGGCCGTCGCGCTCGGCGACGTTCGCGACCGTCACCTCCACGGTCGACTCGTCGACGGCCGTCGCGTCGCGGTACTCGAAGGCCGCGTAGGAGTGGCCGTGCCCGAACGGATACGTCGCGGTGCCGCGACCGGCGTCGAAGTGCCGGTAGCCGACGAAGACGCCCTCGTCGTAGCTGGCGTGACCGTCGACGCCGGGGTACTGCTCGGGCGCTCGGGCGGGGTACTCCGACTCGGGTGCGAACGTGACCGGGAGTCGACCCGACGCGTCGACGTCGCCCCAGCAGACGGTGGCGAGCGACTCGCCGTCGGCCTGGCCGGGGTACCAGGAGGTGAGGATCGCGGCGACGTCCTCGCGCCACGGCAGTTCGACCGGGCCGCTAGAGCGGACGGCGACGACCGTGTTCTCGTTGGCGGCAGCCACGGCCTCCACGAGGTCGTCCTGGTCGCCGGGCAGCCGGAGGTCCGGACGGTCGAGCGCCTCGGTTGCCTGGTCGCGGACGACGACGAGTGCGACGTCCGCGTCCTCGGCTGCGGCGACCGCGTCGTCGATCGAGCCGTCGAACTCGGCCTCCTCGTCGTCCTCGCCGAGGTCGAAGAAGGAGAGGTCCTCGATGGGCGCCACGCCGCGGGCGACGGTGACGTCGCCACCGCCCTCGGACGCCCGGGCCTCCACGCCCTCGACGGTCGTCGTTGCCTCGATCGGCGTCGTCTCCGAGGAGCCACCGCCACCCAGCGTCGGTTCGTCGAGGTTCGGCCCCACGAGCGCGACGTCGACGTCGTCCGCGAACGGCAGGACGCCGTCGTTCTCCAGCAGGACCTGTCCGCGGCTGGCGATCTCGCTTGCGAGCTCGCGGTGCTCGTCAGTGTCGATCGCGCCGTCGGTCTGCTCGCCGTCGAGCGCGCCACAGGCAGCCATCTGCCCGAGGACTCGAGCGACCATGTCGTCGAGGCGCGACTCGGGCACCTCGCCAGCGTCGATTGCCTCGCCGAGCGGCTCGGCAAACTGGCCGTGGTTCTCGGGGTCGGGCATGCCGTCCTCGAACTCGCCGAGGTCGATCTCCTCGGGTGCGTCACCGGCGTCCGGGCTGGCTTCGTCGCCCTCGGCGGCCTCGTCCTCCGCATCGGCCCCGTCGTCTTCCATCGCGGGCCCCATCATCGCCTCCATCGGGATCCCTGGCATCTCGAGGTCGAGCCCCGCGTTGGCGGCGGCCACCGTGCTCTCCGTCCCGTACCAGTCCGAGACGGTGTAACCGTCGAAGCCGAACTCCTCCTTGAGGACGTCCGTGACGAGCCGCTCGTTCTCGGACATGTGCGTGCCGTTCACGCGGTTGTAGGAGGTCATCACCGAACCCGCGCCGGACTCGACGGCCGCTTCGAAGCCCGGCAGGTAGAGTTCACGAAGCGCGCGCTCGGAGACGTCGGCGCTGACGACGGCGCGGTCGGTCTCCTGGTTGTTCGCGACGTAGTGCTTCGGCGTCGCGATCACGTCCTGGGACTGGACGCCCTCGACCGACGCGGCGGCGAACGCGCTGGTCACGACCGGGTCCTCGCTGTAGTACTCGAAGTTTCGGCCGCAGTGGGGCATCCGGATCAGGTTCAGGCCGGGGGCGAGCAACGAGTCCTGCCCCAGCGCACGGGTCTCGCGACCGATGGCAGCACCCTTCTGGCGAGCGAGGTCCGGATCGAACGTCGCAGCGACGGCAAGCGGCGCGGGGAACGCCGTCGACGACTCGCCCGGAACCCGGACGCCGAGCGGGCCGTCGACGAGTCGGAACTCCGGGACGTCGAGGCGCTCGACGCCGGGGAGATAGCCCGTTGCGCTACGCGTCGGGTCGACGTGGCCG
This sequence comes from Salinarchaeum sp. Harcht-Bsk1, assembly GCF_000403645.1. Lineage (NCBI taxonomy): Archaea > Methanobacteriati > Methanobacteriota > Halobacteria > Halobacteriales > Natronoarchaeaceae > Salinarchaeum > Salinarchaeum sp. Harcht-Bsk1. The sequence goes on along the minus strand of NC_021313.1, from coordinate 1,964,550 downwards.
TGCACGAGCGAGAGCTTCTCCTCGCGCGTGAGCTGGTCGACCAGCTCCTGGACGCGGTCGGTCTGGTGGTCCATGACGGAGAACGCCCCCGAACTCGCTTGGGTGTTCGGGCAGCCGAAGGTCCTGCCTCGTTCGTGAGCGCGCACGAGAGATGGCATTTGGCTACCGTAGTCGGTGACCACCGAGCTTCGATCGGCGTTCGATCGCAAAACCGCGGTTTAGAGCGGGTAGAGCCCTGTAAGCACCCATTATGTACGCGTATTTGCATGGCATCCACCTGTCTTTCGTCGGAAAGTATTAGATAATTTTAATTTGGCACCGGCACTGTATCCAATTGCCATGTCCGATAGCAATGGTCGAATGATGCAGTACCTGGCGAACAACCCCCGAAAGATCGGCGTGCTGTTCACGCTGCTGCTGGCGCTCTCGCAAGTCGGGAGTGTCGCGGCAGACGGTGCGAATGGAACTACGATCGTCTAAAGATGCTCAGCAGAAAGTTCGTTACTCCACTCGAGCCAGCTGTTCCTACGGACTGGGAAGTTCTCGTTGTGTAAGAAAGAATCCAGTTCATCCCCAGTGACGACCAATTCAGTAATCGAGCCTGATGCCAGGTAGTACTCAGAGACGCCAGCGAGGTGAGGAGAGAACACCCCACCCATTCCAGGAGACGCGCCAAACAGGTCCAACGATAGTTTGTATTTCTCCCCCGTTTGCTCGATGTCTCCGAGATACGGAGTGCCACTCATCGGCTGCACGATTGAGAGCCCGCCGTCACCGACGACGATGTAGTGGCATCCGATGATACTCTCGTCGCGAGCAATGTCCAGCGCTGGACGGAGCGGAAAGCCAGAATTCAGCAACTGTGCTACCGCTCGACCGATTTTCACTGCTCCGAGATTGGCCACGTTCCTAACCGTGACAATTCCTCCAATTGCTCCAGCTTCGACGAGAGCGGTTCCCTGCTCGTAGGACTGGCAAGCGTTCAGGAAAAATGCGTCAACTCCTACGTCTTCGATCTGACTCGCGTCAAGACGGCCATCTGTGCAACGAAATCCATCGTCGTCGATATGCCCGATGTAGTGGAGAAAATCCCGTTCCTCTGCCAAAATATCGGTCAGTTCTTCGGAAGTCGTGTCTGAGCGAATCGTAATATCGAAGGGAAGTTCGGCTTCGGCACGAGACCCGTAGGCATCGTCCACGAGGTCCCCCTCTTCAGCCATCTCTTCAGCATTGCAGACGACCGAAATATCGATCGACCCGGTTGACAAGGATCTGCCAGTCCGATTTTCGAATGCTTCTGGGATGGCTTTCGATGCACCGATTGGTGTCCCATCACCGACCCAGGTTTCTTCAATCGTTTGGGCGGGATCTGTTGGATGGACATAGTCGGCTTCGGCAGTAACATCTCCCCGGACGATACCTGGGGCCGAGAGGTTCTGGAGACATTCAGGCCGTTGCTCGAATACCTTCGCATCGACTCCACGCACGAGGCCCTGCGTTGCCCCGGTTTGAATCGCATCGGATGAGACTGGTTCCGCTTCTGCAGTGCGTACCAGAGCGAGGTCATCAACGAGATAGGGTAGTGCTTCCGCACTCTTTGGACGGGGGGCCACGTGTGCAGCATGTTTCCAGTCCGGCACGACATCCTCGATTGAATCGAACGGGACGCTCAGGTAGGCTTCGACCCGCCGGTCGTGCCGCTCACCGTAGAGCGAAGGAAAGTCGAGATCGAGATGTTCTTCGAGCTGTTTGCGTTCAAACAAATCGATCTGATAGATCCCTTCCGTGCGAGTAACGCAGTCAAGCAAGAACAGTTTCTTGAGCGTTCGTTCGACGCCATGCTCTAAGCTACCATGGGATTCGAGCGAATGAGTCCAGGAGTCCCCGACGATTCTCGGAGGACCGTCCTTGACTGGAGCACCCAGATAGTACGCCAGTGGGGCAACAGCGAAAATGTCGGCAAATCGTGGAGGAACCTGTACCTCGATCCGATCTGACGGCGGTTCCAAACCGCTGGGCACATCCAAACTGTCACCGAGTTTCAGTTTCGGTGGATGTCCGCGATGGGTCGGGAAGGCCCTCTCAGGAGACTTTGTCTTCAGTGCAGAGCCAAATGCGGTTATGGCTGGCAATAGGTCCGATGGTTCTTCCGTTACCGTGATCGTGGTAGCAGGCCTATCGTGCGTGGAACAACTCCCAATGGAGACTGCGATCTCACCGTCGAACTGAACCTCAGTTGCGGACCCGTCTTGACGGATCTCAAGCGGACTGGTTACTTTGAGATATATTTTAATAATCCCACCAGGTTCAATGAAGTAAGTGCTCTCGGGAAGTGACCGTTTTGTTTCGAGTTGGACCTCTTCCAACATCCGGCCTTCGACATCGCGGATGCAAAGTTGCGATTCTACTGGAAGCACGACCCTCGATGTCTCGATCTCGACAGCGGACTCGACCGGCATCGGGAACCGATCTGGCGAGACGTCCGTCGGCGAGACCGGGCCGTCGGTCCGGATCGTCCGTCGCAGCCGCTCGATCGGATCGACGACGTCCAGGCCATGGTCGACCCCGAAGGACTGCGTGATGAGCGTCCCGGGAGAATGGGAGTCAGCCATGGCTGGTAGTGAAGAATAACTACGTAGCCAGCGACTAAAGTGTGCTGGCGTGGCGGCGATTGGCGGGGTGTTGTGAGAAAATGGCTCCTCTCCAGGATACAATTATCGTGATCCCCCAAGAATTATAAGGAGATCAACCATAGCCGGTCACAGTCCGCAAATGCGACTCCGCCAGCCAACCGATTTCCTGATTCTCGAAGCTCTGCACACCTACGGCCGAAACGTCGCGACGAACCTCGCGAAGGTGACTGGAAAGAGCCGCAAGAACGTCAACAACCGCTTGCCCGTGCTGGCCGACTACGGGCTCGCCCGGAAAGTGGGGCCCGCCAAGCAATCGGGGCTCTACGAGATCACGGAGGAGGGCCGCGCCGCGGTCGACCTCCGCACGCAGTACGACGAGACCGACGACTTCGAGGCCCTGATCGAGCAGCGTCTCGAGAACACGACCAGCGATTCGACGACCGTCGCGGCCCGTGGCGAGGTCGACGACGAGGACGGCGACGACGCGGACCTGTTCTGACGGGCGGTGTCGAACGCAGTCGGTAGCTGGTGTGCGAGTGCTCAATCCTGGCGTTCCGAGCGGCCAGTCCCCTGGTCTCCGGCAGTCACGTCGACCGCCTCGACCGACGGCGGCAGGTCGGCGATCACGTCGTCGGGCCAGCCCCGGTGGCCCACGGTGATCTCGACGTCGCTCGTGCAGGCGTGGAGCCGAGCGATCGCGTCGACGGCCCGCTCACGGGCCCGGCGGTCGGGGCGCTCCGGCGTTTCGGCGGTGAGCGGGTACACCCGGGAGAGCGCGGGCGGCACGGGGCCGAAGGGCGGGCGGAGGTCCCAGGATTCGTCGTAGCCGCCGCCAGGGTCGGCCTCCGTGACGAGGAGCGTATCGACGCCAGCCAGGTCCAGCCGTTCCAAGCGGTCGTGGTAGCGCTGAACCTCCGGCCGGTCGGCGCTCTCCGTGGAGGTGTAGAAGAACGTGTCCTTGACGATCGGGTCGGACGCCGCGAGCCACTCGGCGTGCTCGAGGAGCGCGCGGTAGCCCGCGAGGAGTGCAGGGTGGCTGCGAGCGCGGGTCTCGACGAGTTCGAGGAGGTTGCCCCGGCGGATGGCCTGGCGAACCCGCCGGATCTCCGCGAAGCTCACGGAGAGGTTGTGCTCCGCGAGCCTCCGTTCGCGCTCGCCGCCGGGAAGGTCGCGGAGCCCGTCGGCGTCGTACTCGGTGCAGACCGCGCAGTCACAGGGGAGGTACTCGAGGTCGTCGAGGTACTCGGTGCCGCGAACGGTCATGTAGCGGTCGTCGCGAGCGTAGAGGGCGTAGGCCGCGGAGTCGAAGAGATCGCAGCCGGCCGCTGCCGCGAGCGCGAACATCATCGGGTGGCCGGCGCCGAAGAGGTGGACCGGGGCGTCCTCGCCGAGCCCGCGCTTCGCCGCGGCGACGACGTCGACGACGTCCGCGAAGCGGTAGTCGCCGAGCAGCGGGACGACCGCGCCGACGGGAAACACGTCGAGGCCGGTGGCGTAGGCCTTGCGAGCGGCGCGCTCGCGGAGGTCGGGATAGGTCGAGCCCTGGACCGGCGCCGTCACGAGCATCTCGCCGGTGGCTGCGTCGTCGGCGATCTGGAGCCGGTCGAGCGTGGTCTCGAGTTGCCGTTCGGCCTCCTCGCGAGCGACGTCGGGCGGCGTCGGGAGGTCGACGGGCGTCCCGACGTCCGACCCGATCTCGCGCTGGAACTGGAGGATCTCCTCGGTCGTGACGTCGATCTCGCCGTACTCGGAGAGCTGGAAGGCACCCGAGTCGGTCATAATCGCGCCGGAGAAATCGAGCAGTTCGTGGAGGCCCTCCTGGAGGGCCTGCTCGCGGAGCCCCTCGTTGCCGTGGATGATGTAGGCGTTCGTGATGAGGATCTCCGCGCCGAACTCGGACTCCAGGTCGGCCGGCGCGACCGTGTCGATGTTGGGATTGATGACGGGCAGGAGCGCGGGCGTCTCGACGGTGACGTCCGCACGCGGGATCGTCAGCTCCCCGATGCGTCCCGCACCGTCGACTGCCTGCAACTCGAAGCACTCCCGCACGGGCGTGGACGCTTGCACGAGAGTGCATCGGGAAGGCCCGCGCCTAAGGGTTCCGTCTGGGCTGCGCTGCGACGACGGAACGGGCAGCGGCGATTGCAGACGGAGCGATGGCCCGCTCTCAGAGCCGGTCCTGCTCGGTGCCGGCCAGTCCCTCGTCGGTGATGCGGAACTGCGCGGTCTCGCCGGCGGGTTTGGCGCGGTGTTTTTCGAGGGTCGCCCGGCGGTTGCCGCCGCGGAATCGGTCGATGCGGAGAATCGTCCCGGTCCAGTGATCCAGGGTGTGGCCGCCGAGGGCGTGGATTCGGTCCTCCTCGGGGTCGGTGTAGACCTGGTTGGTGATGACGACCGCGAGGTCCTCTCGGCGCGCCAGCGAGAGAAGGTGGGTGATCTGGTCGGCGACGGCGCGTAGCGCCTCGCCGCCCTCCTGGTCCTTGTCGCGCTGGAGCCGATAGAACCCCGTCGCGCTGTCGAGTGCGATGAGATCGGCCTGTTCGGCGAACGCCTCGGCGTCCTTGACGGCCTCGCGCTGTTCGGCGAAGTCCAGCGCGTCCTGGACGACGATCCGCTCGGCGAGCGTCTGTAGGTCCTCGCCGGCTCCTGCATCGGCGGCTGCAACCGCGTCGTCGACCGCCGGTCCGTCGGGAGCGGTCTCCGGACGCGCTCGAGCGCCCACGACCTGCTCGAAGCGATCGATGGAGACGCCCTCGGTGTCGACGATGACCGTCGTGCCACCGTCGGCCGCGACCGCGGCAGCCGCCGAGAGCACGACGTTCGTCTTCCCGGCCGCTGGCGGGCCGTAGAGCTGGGTGACCGTGCCTCGCTCGAAGCCACCGCCCAGCAGCTCGTCGAGGGGCTCGCAGCCGGTCGGGATCGGGTCGCTCACTGGCGCGTGGTACGGGGGGACCCCGCAAAAGTGCGGTGATCGGTTCCGCCGGTCCGAGATTCCGTCCGAGCCTCGGCTTCGATGGGGCGACTGCTGGGGCCGACACCCCGGAAATCCGTCGCTCGCGTGCCGGTCGTAGAATGAAGAGTTAAATCGCCGCCCTGCGAAGCGGTAGCCATGAGCGACGAGGACGGCCCCGCCAGCGTCGAGGACATCCGGATGCCCGACGACGACGAGGTGTTCGCGGAGGTCCTCGAGATGCTTGGAGCGAACCGCGTCCGGGTGCGGTGTGCGGACGGCGTCGAACGGACGGCGCGGATCCCCGGCAAGATGCAAAAGCGGATCTGGATCCGGGAGGACGACGTCGTGCTGGTGGAACCGTGGGACTGGCAGGACGAGAAAGGGGACATCTCCTGGCGCTACGAGAAGTCCCAGGCGGAGACCCTGCGCGAGGAAGGCTACATCGGATAGCTCGGAGCCGACCCCGCTCGTTGCTGCACCGCTCAGGGCCGACCGGTCGGTTCCCGCGACCACTTTCACCCCGCTGCCCACGAGTTTATTGCCGTCCGACGGCGACCTGCCGGTATGTCCAACGCGAAAGGCGACCGCCGGGAGCGCGAGCTCGTCAACGAGCTCGACGCCACGGGGTTCGCCGTCATGCGAGCGCCGGCCTCCGGCTCCGCGACGGAGCGGGAGCTGCCGGACGTGCTCGCCGGCGACGGCGAGGCGTTCTACGCGATCGAGGCGAAATCGAGCGCGGGCGATCCGATCTACCTCACCGCAGAGGAGGTCGAGGCGCTGATCTACTTCGCGCAGAACTTCGGCGCGCGCCCCCGGGTCGCCGCGCGATTCGACCGCGAGGACTGGTACTTTTTCCACCCCGACGAACTGCACTCGACCGCGAGCGCGAACCGCCGCGTCAAGAAGGAGTTCGCCATCGAATCCGGCGAGACCCTCGAAGAACTCGCCGCGAGCGGGCCCACGACCGACGACGAGCCCTCCGTCGCGACGCTCGACATCTGCAACGCCGTCGCCGACGGCACCCTCGAACCCGAGGAAGGGGCAGAGATGATCGACGGCTGATCGGCTGGGGAGCCCCCCGGAAAGCCGGCGTGCAGGGCGGAGCACGGTGCCGCCTCGGGCGACGCGATCCGACGCCGCTTTGGGTGTGCCGGCAGAACCCCCTGGTAGTGAGCGGAAACGGCAGCGAGACCGACGCCACGGACGCCCAGCCGAGTGAGCGTCGGGACGAGGCCGAGCGTGGCGAATCGGCCGACAGCGGGGGACAGGTCGAGCACGAGGGCCCGGCCGACGGCGGGGACCAAGCCGACGGCGAGGGGCGGGCCGACGATGGGGTGCGGGCCGACCGGGGTCAGCCCGACGCAGCAGAACCCCACGACTCCCTGCTCGCCGCCCTCCACGTCACCCGACACCTCCGCGTGGGACTCGCCGTCGGAATCGGGCTCGCCGCCTTCCTCTATCTCCCTCGGCTCCCCGCGTTCGACAGATCGATCCAGGGGGCAGAAGGGTTCTACCTCGGGCTCGCGTTCGTGCTCGCCGCGACGACGGCCGGGCTGGTGACCGCGGCGCTGAGCATCAAGACGTTCCTCGAACCGGTGCTCGATCGACCGGCGTGGCTGCGCCGGGGCGGGATGGCGGCGATGCTCGGCGGCCTCGGCTGGGCCAGCACGCCGCTCCTCGCCGCAGGTGCGGACGCCGGGTCGATCGACGCGACGCTCTGGCGAAACGTGACGAGCCTCGCGGCCCTCGCCCTGCTCGTCGGGACCATCGGACTCCACTCCGCCGTCAAACAGGCCGTAGCGACCGTGAGCGAGCGGATCCGGCGAATCGAACGCGCGGCGTACTGGATCGCACTGATTGGACTCCTGATCGCCGCCGCGAACGCGACCGGTGACGCCGCGCCGGTGCGGGTCGCCGGGAGCGAGGACGTTGCGACGCCCTTCCTGATCGGGGCACTACTGGCGGCGGTGGCGGTGATTCCCTTCGCGGCGACGGCGGAGCTGTCGGGGCGCCTGCCTCGGTGGCGGATCCGATCGTTGCAGGTGGGTGGACTCATCGGCGCCGTCGGCACCGCGTGGCTCGTCTCGCTCGGCGGGTGGGACTGGCTGGCGCAGTTCGACGCCCCCGCGGCGCTCGGGCTCGCGGTAACGGTCGTGCCGGTGGGGCTCGGCTGGGCGATCGCTGGCCTGGGTCTCTGGACCTCGGCGAGGCAACGGGAAGCTGCCGCCTCGCCGGGTGAACCCGGAGACGGACTCGCGGACGAGTGACCATTCGTGCGAATCTCGGCCGGATCGCCGGCGACGAACGTGCACTTCATACCCGGATTGGCAACCCTTTTCAGGAACCGTCGGGTAGCTTCCGGCCATGCTAGAGGACGTGCAGAAGGGACTCGAAGGGGTGCTCGTCGCCGAGTCCGGGCTCAGCTCGATCGACGGTGACGCCGGCCGCCTGATCTATCGCGGCTACGACATCGAGACGCTCGCCCGGGAGGCCACCTACGAAGAAGTGCTCTACCTGCTCTGGCACGACGAACTGCCGACCGCCGAGGAGCTCGAGGCGTTCGCCGACTCCATCGCCGAGGAGCGGGAACTCTCCGCCGACGTCCTCGAAACCGTTCGGCGGCTCGCGGCCAGCGGCGAGGAGCCCATGGCCGCGCTCCGGACCGCGGTCTCGGCCCTCTCCGCCGACGAGCCCGAACCCGATGCCGACCCGGAGGATCTCGACGCCACGCTCCGCAAGGGCCGCCGCATCACCGCCAAGATCCCGACGATCCTCGCGGCTTTCGAGCGCTACCGGATGGACGAGGCGCCCGTCGATCCCCACCCCGACCTCGACCTCGCCGAGAACTTCCTCTACATGCTCACCGGCGAGGAGCCCGACGACATCGCCGCCGAGACGATCGACCAGGCGCTCATCCTCCACGCCGACCACGGCCTCAACGCCTCGACGTTCACGTCGATGGTCGTCGCCTCGACGATGGCCGACGTCTACTCCTCGGTCACCGCCGGTATCGGCGCGCTCTCCGGCCCGCTCCACGGCGGCGCCAACCAGGACGTCATGGAGATGCTCATCGAGGTCGACGAGAGCGATCGGGATCCCCTGGACTGGGTCAAGAACGCCACCGACGAGGGCCGGCGCATCCCCGGCTTCGGCCACCGCGTCTACAACGTCAAGGACCCCCGCGCGAAGATCCTGCAGGCCCGCTGCAAGGAGCTCTCGGAGGCCAACGGCGACGAGAAGTGGTACGACTACACCACGACGATCGAGGAGTACCTCACCGAGGAGCAGGGCCTCGTCGAGAAGGGCATCGCGCCCAACGTCGACTTCTACTCCGGGACCGTCTACTACCAGCTCGGCATCCCCGTCGACATGTACACGCCCATCTTCGCGATGAGTCGGGTCGGCGGGTGGGTCGGGCACGTCTTGGAGTATCAGGAGGACAATCGGCTGATCCGGCCGCGTGGACGGTACACCGGGCCGGAGGAAGCCGAGTGGGTCCCGATCGACGAGCGGTAGAATTTCGGTGCTGATTCTTCGGGCGTTTCTGCAGGTCATACCACAGCGACCGCTAGATCGCTCGTGACGAACCGCTTGGAAGCCCCCTCCCGCTCGTCGCAGCTAACTCGCTGTGCTCCTCGTTCGCGAGCTATCGCTCGCTCACTTCGGTGCTTGCATCCTTACCTGCGACGAGCGGTCGGCCCCTTCCAGTCCCACCCGTAGCTGATTTCGGGATCGCGAAACACGGCGGTGGTTCCGCCTGCAGATGCAGGGGACCGTCCCACGCGATACAGCCGTTGGACGATCCACCGCGCAGAGACGGAACCAGAGCCCACGGGTGGGGCTCCGGAAGGGGGCCGACCGCTTGACGAAGGACGACGACGCAAGCACCGCAGGCGGGCGGCTCCGCCGCCCGCCAAGGAGCGCAGCGAGGCGCCCGAGTCGAGCGGGAGGGGGCTTCCGTGGCGGTCTGCGGTGCTGTGTTCTTCGAACCACCGGCACTCAATATCGCCACGTTCGAGCGGAACACATTTTGAGCGGGTCGGCCAACGCGGGGACAGGGCACGTAGCTCAGTTGGACAGAGCGTCCGGCTTCTAACCGGACGGTCGTGGGTTCGAATCCCATCGTGCCCGTGATTCTGCGAGGAGCGGACGCGACGAGCGAATCACGTCGACGTGGGGTTTCGAACCCTGGAAGTCGCAGCCCGCGCAGTCCGGGGGCCGAGCAGGAACGTCTTCCTCCGGTTCGAATCCCGGAGCGGCGGAGCCGCTCCAAACTTCGCGAATCCTGCGGATTCGCTCAGTCCCATCGTGCCCGTTAGCCCGGCGAGCGACAGCGAGGCGTCTCCACGCAGACAGTAGCTCGATTTCGTCGACACGATTCACGATGTGATCGGTTTCGATGGTCGTTCTGCGGACATCAGTTGGATGCAGCAATGAATCGGGATACTCTCCACCACGTACCTCGACGGCCCAGTTCCAGCGGAGGAGACCACTGTGAATCGTTATCGTTCCGGCGGACCATCTGTACCGTATGGGATCGATCATTCAGTCAACGAGAGACACATTACGCTTTCCCGTGATCCGAGGTCTCTCACCGCTCTGGAAGACGCTCGTAGCGGTCGGCACGTACGCCACGTGGACAGCGCTCACGTGGCTACTCGAAGGTCGTATTCGCACACTGCAACGTCCAGATGTCGTGCTAGACCGCGTGGTATACACGGGCGTCGCGAACCTGCTCGTCGGGACGCTGTTGGCGATGCTACTCGTTCGGGAATTCGCCGCGTCTGGCTTCGTCTCCCGCTCACGGCTTGGATTTCGATCGATCGGCCGCACAGTCGTCGCCGTGCTGATCGGCGGCGGTCTCGGTTTCGCTCTCTTCGCTCTGCAACAGCCCCCTACGACCGATCCCGTCGTCGTGGCGAACGTGTTCGCGCAGGTACTCCCCGTTTCCATCGCCGAGATCGTCATCTGCTGGGTCGTCGTCGGGGGAAGCCTAGAAGCACTCTTGCGCCACCGGGGCCTGAACCGGTATCTCGCCACCGGAAGTGCGCTGGTCGTCTCCAGTGTTCTGTTCGGCGTGTACCACTTCGCCCATAGCCCCCCGTTCAACACAGTCGAAATGGTCGTCCTCCTGACGGTCGTTGGCGTAGGAACGGGCCTCATTTACTTCGTCGGTCGCTCGTTCTACGGGGCACTGGCTTTCCACAACTTCATGGCACTGATCGGTGTCGTTTCCTCGCTCGAGGAGGATGGGCAGATCGGATCCTATCAGCAACCGCTACCGCCACTGCTGGCAACGGCCCTCGTCGCAGTACTCGTCATGGTCGGAATTGAACGGCTCTTCGTCCGCGATACGTACGAGGAAGAGCCGGGAGATCACCGAGTCTGATTGCCGTTTCGCCTCTCGGAAGGACCGGCTGGATTCGCTACGTAAGTTCCCACGCTTGGTGTGCGGATCCCTCGTCCGCCGTCGCAACCGCTTTGCCCCCAGAGTCGAACGCTCCCCACATGGACGTCTTCGGGTCGAGCGGCGTTCGCGGCGTGGTGAACCAGGGGATGACCCCGGCGTTCGCCACGCAGGTCGCCCAGGCCGCGGGCACGGTCTGGGCTGCCGATCGGGTCGCGATCGCTCGGGACACCCGGCTCTCCGGGCAGATGCTCGCGGACGCGGTCGCGGCGGGACTGGCGAGCGTCGGCACCGAGGTCGAGCGGCTGGGCGTCGTGCCCACGCCCGCTGCGCAGGCCCACGCCGAGCGCGAGGGGATTCCAGCCGTCCTCGTGACGGCCTCGCACAACCCGCCGGAGTTC